>NZ_DATEQZ010000087.1:0-31213 GCF_035272065.1 Binatus sp. (SeqCode) | reverse complement strand
CTTTTTCAGACTTCGAGGGGGAGGAGAGCGAGGGGGCTGCCCCCCTTCGCCCCAGCTTGGAGCCCTAGCGCATGAGCTTAAGCGTGACCCCCATCAATGAGGCAAGGGGCACCGGTCCAAAGTAAGCTTCCGCGTCGCCGTCGTCGGTTTCCACCGATGTCCCACGCACAAACACCCTGACAGTGACAGGGAGAGGCACGATCCGGGATTCTTCGCTGCGCTCAGAATGACACAAAAAAAATGAGCGACCTTCCTCGGCTAGCGGCTATTCGATTCCGTAGCGGCGGCGTTTACGCCATAGGGTTGTTACGTTGATGCCGAGGGTTTCGGCGGCTTCTTCGAGAGTGGCGCTGGCGCCGAGGATGCGGGCGATATGCTCGCGCTCCACTTCGTCGAGGCTGGCGGCGTTGGGGATGCCGGTCAAGGCTTCGGTGGAGTCGTGGAAGAGAGAATCGGGCAGGTCGTCGGGGGCGATGGTCTCGCCTCGCATCAGGACGGTGCCGCGCTCGATCGCGTTGCGCAATTCGCGCACATTCCCGGGCCATCGATAGCGCGTGAGCGCCGCGATTGCGCCGGATGAAAATGCCAGACCCGGATGCGAGTTGCGGATGGCCGCGATGTTCAGCAGCCAATTTGCGAGCGGCAGAATGTCCTCGCGGCGTTCGCGCAGCGGCGGGACACGCAGCGTGATGACGTTGAGGCGGTAATAGAGATCCTCGCGAAAGTGATGCGCGGCGACTTCGGACTCGAGATCGCGATTGGACGCGGCGATTATTCGCGCATCGACGTGGATCGTGCGTTCGCCGCCGACGCGCTCGAAGTTCTGATCCTGCAGAAAGCGCAGAAACTTGGTCTGGAGGGTGGGCGTCAGGTCGGCAATCTCGTCGAGAAAAACGGTGCCGCCGTTGGCCGCCTCGAGACGGCCCGGCTTGTCCTTGACCGCGCCGGTGAACGCGCCGCGGACGTGGCCGAAAAGTTCGCTTTCGAGAAGTTCCTCCGAGAGCGTAGTGCAATTGACGACAACGAACGGCTTGCTCTGGCGCGGGCTCCATCGATGAATCTGCCGCGCGATGACGTTTTTGCCGGTACCGCTTTCGCCGGTGAGCAGGATAGTGGCGTCGCTTGCGGCGGCCTGGCGCGCGGTTTCGAGCAGGCGTTGCATCGCGGGACTCTTCGAGTCGAGCAGCGGTTCCTCGTCGATGGCGCTGCGCAGTGCGCGATTTTCGGCGGTCAGCAGTCCGACGTGCAGCGCGCGATCGACGGTGTGCTGAATCTGCTCGAGCGAGAACGGCTTGGTGACGTAGTCGTAGGCGCCGGACTTCATCGCCTCGACGGCATTTTCGACGGTCGCGTAAGCGGTCATCAGAATTACGAGGGATTCGGGCGACCGGCGCTTGATCTCGTGGAGCAGTTCGAGGCCGCTCATCTCGGCCATGCGGTAGTCGGTCAGCACAAGATCGAAGCGGGTCTCGGCGAGGAGCGCCACGGCCTGGGTGCCATTCTCTGCGGCGCGAACCTCGTGGCCGAGCGACTCGAAAAACGTGGTGAGGCTCCGGCGGATGTTGCGCTCGTCATCGACAATGAGCAGTTTGGCCATCAAATCTCCATTGCGGCGGGGATTTCGACGATGAAGCGGGCGCCGTGAGAGTTGGCGCTTTCGACGAAAATCCTGCCGCCGTGCGCCTCGACGATTTCCTTGACGATCGACAGGCCCAGCCCGGCCGAGCCTTTCTCGAAGCCGTCGGAACCATACTGCACGAAGCGCTCGAAGATGTAGTCCTTCATGTCGGCGGGAATGCCGGGCCCCGAGTCGGTGACTTCCAGCCGCGTGGCCTGCTCGGTGCCGAGCGCGGAAACTTTGATGGTCCCGCCGGCGGGCGTGTAGCGCAGCGCGTTGCCGAGCAGGTTTGAAATCACCCACGAGAGCTTGACCGGGTCACCGATGATCTCGGGCACCGGGCCGATGTGCTCCTCGATTTCGACGTGCTTTTCGCGCGCCTGGATCGCGAAGCGCCGAGTCACGTCGGAAGCGAGCCGGGCGAGATCGAGACGCTTCTGCTGGACGGCGATTGCGGGAATTTCGCCACGCGCCAGGTTGAGCAAATTGTCGGTGAGCTGACGCATCCGCGAGCATTCCTCGAGGATCACTTGCATCAGCTCGTTGCTCTTGGGATTCGCCGCCGGCGCACCCTCGCGGCTGAGCAGCTCGGCCGACAGCGCGAGCGAAGTTAGGGGAGTCCTGAGTTCGTGCGACAAGGTGGCCACCAGGTTGGTGCGCGCGCGATCCTGATCGCGGATATAGGTCACGTCCTGCAAGATCAGCAGCGTGCCGAGCGACTTGCCGACGGTGTGATGAAGCGGGACCGGCTTGAGCACGTAAGAATGATCGCGGCCGCGAACGTGAAGATTGATCTCGGTGCGATGGCCGTCGGGGCCGGCCTTCTGCAGCGTGCGCAGCGCGTCGCGAACGCGCAGGTAGTGAGGATGGTTGCTGCTGAGATCGTCGAAGGGACTGCCGAGCGCGTCCTGGGGATCGACGCCGAGGATTAGCGAGGCAATCTCATTTATGTGCGCAACGATTCCTTCGGTGTCGATCAGCACGACGCCGTCTTCGAGGCTTTCGATGATCGCCTCAGTCTTGCTCTTTTCGTAAACCAGGCGCTCGACATTGAGCTTGTCGTACTGCTCGAGGCGCTCGGCCATTTGGTTGAATTCGCGCGCGACCGCTTCGAGCTCGGCGAGCGGCTGGGGGCCGAGCCGCACCTGCGACTTGCGCTGACTGATGCCGCGCAGGCGCTCGGTGAGCTCTGTTAGCGGCTTCGAGAGCCGCCATCCGAGACCCCACGACACAGCGGCGCCCACCAACAGCACCAGCGCGAGGCCGCCGGCGAATTCATAGGCAAGGTCTTTGCCCAGCTTTACCGAGCGGCTGTCCGCGCGGAACATGGCGGCCTTGTTCATCGCGATCAGGTCGTCGAGGCGGCCATGCAATTCGGCGAATTCGCGATCATGATACGTGCCGGGCGGCGCCGCGGCGACATCAGCAAATAGTTTGTTGGCGCGCTTGGTGATATCGCCGGCGAGTTCGGGCTCACCAGCTTCAGTGAAGTTGTGATCCTCGACGTCGTTCCACTGCATGAAATTTTGCCGCGCCCCGGGTAGAACGTCCCTGGCGCGGCCGTCATGCTCCGCCACCTGCAGCGTGTTGAGTGCGGCGTGCATGTTCTGCGCGGCCTCGATGCTGATGTAGTTGCGGTAGAGGGTCGCGCGGATTGCGCCGCCAAGCGCGTAAACCCGCGGCAGCGTGTAAAGCCCGAGCAGAACGACCAACGCCAGCATCAGCAGAGTGCCGTTGCGGATTTGGCGTTGCATCGAGGGTGCGTTCATCGCGAATCCTCCCGTTCGTCGGTCGCGACAATTTCCACGTCGAGGTCGGTTGCGTCCGCAACCAGCCGCGCCGGCACGTCGCCCTTGAGCCACCGGCGCCATCGCGGCTGATGAGTCCGGCCGACGATTACCTTGGTCACGCCTTTGTCGTGCGCGAAATCGATCAACGCCTTGACCACGTCGTCCGACTTGAGCCATACGGTCTCGGCGCCAAGGTCGCTGGCCACATTGATGTTGTCGAGGAGCGCAACGAAATCGCTGGTGCCGATATTTTTCACCGATTCGGAGGGCGTCTCGATATGGACGGCGAACCATTCGGCGTTGAGCTGTCCGGCGATGCGCGAGGCTTTGCGCAAGAGCTGTCCGGTGTCGGCGGCGTTGGACGAAAGCCCGACCATGATGCGATCGACGACGTGCGCGCGATGGCCGCCCTCGCGTTTGATCGACTCGCGGTCGAGGCGCTGGCGGTCCAGGCTGCGCGCGACCTCGCGCAGCGCCAGTTCACGGAGTGAGGCGAGATTGCTCGGCTTGAAAAAATTCTTGAGCGCGTTTTCGATCTGCTCGCGCGGGTAAATCTTGCCCTCGCGCAGCCGTTCGCGCAGCGCCTCGACCGGCACGTCGATATTGACGATTTGATCGGCGCGCGCGAGGAACGAATCGGGCACGGTCTCACGCACGTCGATGCCGGTGACGCGCTTCATCAGTGTGTTCAGACTTTCGACGTGTTGGATGTTGATGGCGGTGATCACGTTGATGCCGGTGCTGACGATTTCCTCGACGTCCTGGTAGCGCTTGGGGTGATGCGAGCCGGGAGCGTTGGTATGCGCGAGCTCGTCGACGACTACCACGTCGGGCTTGCGCGCGACGATCGCATCGACGTCCATCTCTTCCAGCGTAACTTCGCGGTACGAAATCTTGCGGCGCGGAACCACCTCTAGGTCGCCGATCCGTTCCTCCGTCTCGCGGCGGTTATGCGTCTCGATGAAGCCGAGCACGACATCGACTCCCCTATCGCGGAGTTGATGCGCCTCCTCGAGCATCCTGTATGTCTTGCCTACGCCCGCGGCGGCGCCGATATAGACTTTGAGACGTCCCCGCTGAGGTTGGGGCACAAGGTCGAGAAAAGCTTCGGGCTCGAGTCGTTTGTCATCGCTCATTCAAGTCCCGGGCGTTCCGCCATGACTTCCAGCGGCGCGAGCACTGTGACTCGCCGTGGCGCGATCGAGGGCCAGGTTCAGCAGCAGAACGTTTACGCCTGGCTCGCCGAAGATTCCCGCCGAGCGCGGCCGCGTGCTTTCGGCGATCAACTGCCGTACCTGATCTTCGCTCAGACTGCGGGCGTGAGCAACACGTGCCACCTGCAGGTCGGCCGCGGCCGGACTTATCTCGGGATCCAGCCCGCTGCCCGAAGCCGTTACCAGGTCAATCGGAACCTGGTGCGCGTCGGTGCCGGGATTGCTCTCGACCACGTTCTTCAGCCGCAGCTTGACCGCGTCGATCAGCGCCTTGTTGGTCGGGCCGAGATTCGAGCCGCCCGAGTTGTCGGCGGCGTAGCCCTTGTCACCGGCGGCGGAAGGCCGGCCCTGAAAATAGCGCGGCGCCGAAAAATTCTGGCCGATGAGGCTCGAGCCGACCACCTTGTTGCCGGCCACGACCAGGCTGCCGCCGGCCTGGTTCGGGAAAATCACCTGGGCGATGCCCCATACCGCAATCGGGTAAACCACGCCGGTCAGCACGGTTAGCACCGCCGTTGCTATGAGAGCAGTTTTGAACGTCTTCACTGAAAAGACCTCAGGCGAGATGCAGCGCGGCGATCGCTATGTCGATGGCCTTGATGCCGATGAAAGGAATAATCACGCCGCCGAAGCCGTAGATTATAAGGTTGCGGGTTAGAATCGCGACCGCGCCGACCGGACGGTATTGCACGCCGCGCAGCGCCAGCGGAATCAGGGCGATAATGATCAGCGCGTTGAAAATTACCGCCGACAGAATCGCGCTCTGCGGCGTCGCCAGATGCATCACGTTGAGCCGCTGCAGTTCCGGGTACTCGACGATGAACAGCGCCGGGATGATGGCGAAGTACTTCGCGACGTCGTTGGCGATCGAGAACGTCGTCAACGCGCCGCGGGTCATAAGAAGTTGTTTGCCGATCTCGACGACCTCCATTACTTTGGTTGGATTCGAGTCGAGGTCGATCATGTTGCCGGCCTCGCGCGCGGCCTGGGTGCCGGCGTTCATCGCGATCCCGACGTCGGCCTGCGCAAGCGCGGGCGCATCGTTGGTGCCATCGCCGATCATCGCGACCAGCTTGCCCTGGTTCTGCTCCTCGCGAATCAGGCGCAGCTTGGTTTCGGGAGTCGCCTCGGCCAGGAAGTCGTCCACCCCCGATTCCTTGGCGATCGCGGCCGCGGTCAGCGGGTTGTCGCCGGTAATCATGACGGTGCGCAAGCCCATGGCGCGCAGACGCTCGAAGCGTTCGCGGATTCCTTCCTTGACTACGTCCTTCAGGTAAATCACGCCGAGCGCCTTCGACTCGTCGGCGACCACCAGCGGAGTTCCACCGCTGCGCGCGATGCGCTCGACGATTGCCTTCAAGTCAGTCGGCGGCGTGCCGTGATTTTCTTGGACGAAACGCGCGACCTGGTCGGCGGCGCCCTTGCGGATTCGACGCCCGCCGATGTCCACGCCGCTCATCCTGGTCTGCGCGGAAAACGGTATAAAGTTGGCGCCGTCATCGCCGAGCTCGCGGCCGCGCAGGTTGTATTCGCGCTTGGCCAGCACCACGATCGAGCGTCCCTCGGGAGTCTCGTCGGCCAGGGAAGCGAGCTGAGCGGCCTCGGCGAGCGCGAACGGCTCCACGCCTTGAACCGGAATGAACTCCGCGGCCATTCGGTTGCCGAGCGTGATAGTGCCGGTCTTGTCGAGCAGCAGGGTATCGACGTCGCCGGCGGCTTCAACCGAGCGGCCTGACATCGCGAGCACGTTGTGCTGCACCAGGCGATCCATCCCGGCGATTCCGATCGCCGAAAGCAATCCACCGATAGTCGTCGGAATCAGGCATACCAGCAGCGCCACCAGCACCGGCAGCGCGAGTTTCGTGCCGCCATACAGGCCGAACGGGTAGAGCGTAACGACGACGAGCAGAAAGACGATCGTCAGGCCCGAGAGCAAGATGCTGAGCGCGATCTCGTTGGGTGTCTTTTGACGCTGCGCGCCTTCGACCAGGGCGATCATACGGTCGAGAAACGTCTCGCCCGGGTTGGCGGTGATCTTCACCTTGATCCAGTCGGAGATTACGGTGGTCCCGCCCGTGACGCCGCTGCGGTCGCCGCCGCTTTCGCGAATGACCGGCGCGGATTCCCCGGTGATCGCGGCCTCGTTGACAGCCGCGATGCCCTCGATTACTTCGCCGTCGCCCGGAATTACGTCGCCGGCGGCGACCATCACGACATCGTCGCGCCGGAGCTGCGCGGCCGGCACGAGTTTCGTCTCACCACCCGGGAGGATCAATTTGGCTTGGGTTTCGGTGCGGGTCTTTCGCAGGTTATCGGCCTGCGCCTTGCCGCGTCCTTCCGCCATCGCTTCGGCGAAGTTTGCGAACAGGACCGTGAACCACAGCCATAGCGCTATTTGGAATTCGAATCCGGCCAGCGCCATCTTGTGATCCAGCAAGTCGCGAAACAGCGTGAACATCACGAGCACGCTGGTGACCTCGACGACGAACATCACGGGGTTTTTGATCATCAGGCGCGGGTCGAGCTTGACGAACGAGTCGATCGACGCGCGCGAGACGATTTCGCGATTCCAAAGTGCGGGAGCCTTGCGGTCACTCATGGTTGAAACACCAAACCTAGAAAAGTTTCCCGGACATCATGAGCAGTTGCTCAACGATCGGTCCGAGCGCGTCGGCGCAGAAGAATGTCAGCGCGCCGACGATCACGATTACGCCAATCAGCAGGAACACGAACGGGATGCCGTCGGTCGGGAAGGTCCCGGCGCTGGCGGCAGCGGTTTTCTTGGCCGCGACCGAGCCCGCGATCGCAAGCGCGGGGATCGCCATCATGAAGCGACCGAGCAGCATCACGAACGCCATGGTCACGTTGTAGAAGGATACGTTTGCGTTGAGGCCGGCGAAGGCGGAGCCATTGTTCGCACCAGCTTCCGTGAAGGCGTACAGGATTTGCGAGAAGCCGTGAGGGCCGGGATTCGAAATGCTCGACAGGCCGGCGGGTACGACGCCTCCGATGGCAGCCGGTATCAGAATGACGGCGGGGAAGATGAGCACGTACAGCATCGCGAGCTTCATCTCCCTCGCCTCGATTTTTTTGCCGAGGTACTCGGGCGTCCGCCCCACCATCAGGCCCGCGATGAACACTGCCAGCACCGCCATCACGATGATCCCGTACAGACCTGAGCCGACGCCGCCGAAGATCACCTCGCCGAGTTGCATATTGACCAGCGGCACCAGACCGCCGAGCGGCGTGTAGCTGTCGTGCATCGAATTGACGGCGCCACATGAAGTGTCGGTGGTGACGGTCGCCCACATCGCGGACTCGACGATTCCGAAACGGGTTTCCTTGCCCTCCATGTTGCCGCCGCTTTGCGTGGCGGAGGCATGTTGATCGATTCCAATCTTGCTTAATTGCGGGTTGCCGTGTTGTTCCGCCCAGATCGCAGGCGCGGCTCCGGCCAGGAATAGAATCGCCATCACCGCGAACAGCGCCCATCCCTGGCGGCGGTCGCCGACCATCTTGCCGAAGGTGTGGGTCAGGCCCGCACCGATCGCGAAAATCGCGAGCATCTCGAGCAGGTTTGTCAGCGGCGTGGGATTCTCGTACGGATGCGCCGAGTTGGCGTTCATAAAGCCGCCGCCGTTGGTGCCGAGTTCCTTGATTATCTCCTGTGATGCCACCGGCCCTTCGGCAATCGATTGCGAAGCGCCCTCAAGCGTCGTCGCATTTACGTACGGACTGAAGTTGTCCGGCACGCCCTGCCAAACGAGGACGAGCGCAAAGATAAGAGAGAGCGGCAGCAGCACCCACAACGTCGTGCGGGTTAGATCGACCCAGAAGTTGCCGATCGTCTTTGCGCTGCGCCGCGCGAACCCGCGAATCACCGCCGCTGCCATCGCGATTCCCGCCGCCGCCGAAAGAAAATTGTGCGAAGTCAGCCCGACCATCTGGGTCAGGTAGCTCAGCGTCTGCTCGCCCGAGTACGCCTGCCAGTTGGTGTTGGTCGTGAAGCTGGCGGCAGTGTTGAAGGCGAGTCCCGGAGGCACTCCAGCGAGTCCTTGCGGATTCAGTGGCAAGTAGTATTGGAGGCGCTGCAGAGCATACAGGAAGACCATCGAGATAAGGCTGAACGCGAGCATCGAGATCGCGTATCCCGCCCAGCCCGTCTCGACGCCGGGGTTTATTCCGCAGATCTTGTAGATCAGTCTCTCGATTGGCGAGAGCACCGGATCCAAAAAGGTGCGCTCGTTGGAGAACACCCGCGCCATATACAGGCCGATCGGCACGCTGATCGCCGTGACGAGCAGGAAGTACGCCGCGAGCTGAATAATCGAATTGGATAGCATGTAGCTATGTTCCGGCTAGTGCGACTTAGAAGCGTTCGGGGCGCAGCAACGCATAGATCAGGTACACGCCCAACAAGACCGCACAGACTCCGCCAAGAATTGTTTCAACCGGACTCATAGGTCGTCGCACCCCCGAACATAGGCAATTGCGATCGCAAAGAAGGCAATGCTGCTGAGAATTGAAAGCAAATCCCACATACGGACTTCCCAACTTAGTAAATTTAGATTTCGTTTGTTAGAGCGTACAGACCTTGGAGCGACCGGAGTATTCCGCAGGTAGCAAGGGAGCGTGCCCGTTCGAGCCGTTCATGTGCAGGTGCGCCTCCGCCACGATGCGCATCGCAGGACATGGGCCAGCCGCAAATGTAGCGGCGCGTGCGACTACTTCGTCGCGCGTGAGGGGCGTGCCGTCGTCGGAGATCGGCCTTAGCGCACCACGCCGCCCGTCGTTGACGACGAACGACCACTTGCAGCGCGCGCAGTGATACAGGTACCGACGCGGCTTGAAGAGGCCGGGGAGTTTGTCGAGAACTTTCACCGCAAACAAGTGCGGCATCTTCGTTTCTTTCAGCTGTCTCATTGCAATTGCTGGCCCTTGTCGGCTCTCTTCCGACAGGGTTATCAGCACCGCGCGTGCCAACGCGGGAACGCCCTCTCCACAAGGCCTTTTGCATCTTTTGGTGGTGCAGCATTTCAATATGCATCGTGCGGTTCAATGCAGACTTCATCGAAATGCAATGACAAATCACCCCATTCCAGTGTCCAACAGTTGAAGTCCGACCTTCGCCGAGCTGCTCGACGATCTCGACCGCGCGTGTCCCGAGAATTTGCTTTCGCATGATCGACGAGCAGGGGCGCATTCGCCGGCATATCCGTTTCTTCGTCAATCGCGAGCAGGTCGCCGACCTCGCGCAGGATCTGCACGACGAGGACGAAGTGCAGATTCTCTGCGCGCTCAGCGGCGGATGACCTACTCCTGCTTGACCAGCAATCCCCGGTTCCGCGCCTTCTCGTAGATCCAGCCGAAGAACACGATCGCCATCGCGAAGTACACGACGTTCAACCCGACGCCCCACCAGAAGTGCAGCCGAGAAAATCCTTCGCCGTTCAGAATGCCGCGCATGCCCTCGAACGAATGCGCCGTCGGCATTACCCACGCGATGTTCTGCAGCCAGCGCGGCAGCGACGACATCGGGTACATCACGCACGACACCGGCATCAGCAGCCCTGCAAAGCCCCACGCCAGCGCCTGGACTTTCGTCGTGTAGCGAAAAATCATTCCCGTGATCGCTATTCCGATCGCGAGCGCAAACAACAACAGGTTCGCCATGTAAGGGATTAACTTCGGCAACCACGGTACGATGTCGAACGAGTACGCCGCCCACGCGATCGCCGACGCCGCGATTAGTCCGACCATCACCTTAAGCAGGCACACCGTCAGAAGTCCGGCCATGTACTCCGCCAGCGTCAACGGCGTCGAGAACAGGTTGATGAGGTTGCGGCACCACAGTTCGTCGATGAATCCGACCGCCATGTCGCGCTGAAAGCTGTAGAACGTTCCCCACAGAATTATCCCGCCCAGCAGACAGCTCACTACTGTCGGCTGCAGCCGGTTGCTGTGCGCCAGGTAAACCGTGAAGAAGCCCCACATGACTATGTCGAGCACCGGCCACCAGATCATGTCGACGACGCGATCGAAATTGCGCCGCGACTCATATATGTGCCGTACGATGACGGCGTTGATGCGATGTACCTTCATGCCGCTTTGCCCTTCACCACGCGCAGGAACACTTCCTCCAGCGCCGGTTCTTCGCGTTCCTCTTCCAGGAGCGCCTGCGTGATTTCTATCGGACTGCCCACCGCGATCACTTTCCCGTGATGCAGAAATACAATCCGCTTACACATCCGCTCGACTTCGGCCATGTTGTGCGAGGTGTAGAGAATCGTCGTGCCTTTTTCGCGCTGCGCCTCTAGCAGCGCATTTTTCACTTGCCACGCGACCTCGGGATCGAGGTACGCCGTCGGCTCGTCGAGCAGCAGCAGTTGCGGATCGTTCATGAACGCCTTGCACAGCCCGACCCGCGTATTCTCGCCCGACGACAGCCGGGCGACTGCCTTGTCGCGCAGCTTGGTGATCCCGAACTGCTCGAGCAGCTCGTCGATTCGCTCGCGCGGCTTTTTCAGATTGTAGATGCGCGCGAAGACCTTCAGGTTCTCGAGCACCGTCAGCCGCCAGGGAAACGCGACATACGGCGACGTGAAATTCATCTGCTCGAGGATTTCCCCGCGATGCGTAGCCATCGACTTGCCGAAAATACTGATGCGCCCCGAGGTCGGCGTGATCAGCCCGAGGATCATGTGAATCGTGGTCGTCTTGCCGGCCCCGTTCGGCCCCAGCATTCCGATGATCTCGCCGCGCTCGATCCCGAAGCTCACGTTGTCCACGGCGCGAAACTCGCCGAACGTCTTGCTCAAATTTTCCACTTCTACCAGCATCGAATTACCTGCCTTTAACGCGTGCGGGTTTTCATCCCCGAAAAACAAAACGGCCACGGAGTGCTTGCACCCGTGGCCGCCTGACGCGTTCTTATTGAGCTATTGAGTCAATGATGACCGAACGTCGCAGACACACCACCACGGGAGTTCTCCCGGGTCCTTTCGGCGTTTGGATTCATACTGAGCGTGCCTTCTCCTGACGTTCGAACTATAACCTTGTAGCAGCTTGCACGTGTTCAGGCTATACGCGCAAAGGAGCATCAAACGTTGGAACCAAAATATGGCGACGTATCCGTGACGCTGGACGGCAACGTCGCGACGCTCGAGATTCACCGGCCGCCGCACAATTTCTTCGACTTCAATCTCATTCGCGCTCTCGCCAATGCGTTCGAGGCTCTCGATGAGACCCCGGAATGCCGCGCGCTGATGCTCTGTTCGGAGGGCAAGTCATTTTGCGCCGGCGCGAATTTTGCCAATCGCGATGCGAGCAGCGGTGAGACTGCCGCTCGCGCCGGTGAGAATCCGCTCTATGTCGAGGGCGTGCGGCTGTTCCGATGTAAAAAGCCGGTCGTCGCCGCTATTCAAGGAGCCGCAATCGGCGGAGGCTTCGGGCTCGCGCTGGTCGCCGACTTCCGCGTGGCGACCGCTGAAGCCCGCTTCGCCGCGAACTTCGTCAAGCTCGGCATCCATCCCGGCTTCGGACTGACCTACACGCTGCCGCGCCTGATCGGCGTGCAGAAAGCGAGCCTGATGTTCTACACCGGCCGCCGCATCAGCGGAGAAGAAGCGCTGGCGATGGGGCTGTGCGATCAACTTGCGGAGCCGGACAAGCTTCGCGCTTCTGCGCTCGCGCTGGCTGCGGAGATCGCGGAAGGCGCGCCGCTCGCGCTGTTATCGACACGCGCGACGATGCGCCAGGGCCTCGCCGACGCCGTCAAGGCGCAGACCGATCACGAATTCAAGGAACAATCCCGGCTATTCAAAACGGAGGACCATCGCGAAGGCGTAAAGGCAGTCAGCGAAAGGCGTCCCGGCAAATTCATCGGCAAATAGTCATCAACTCTTGTTCCCCTTCCCGCGCGGGAAGGGGTTAGGGGTTAGGTTCTGTGCCACCGCACAAAAAAAAGGGGCAGCCCGGTTTCCCGGACTGCCCCTGATGTTCGAATTTCTGCTGCTCTCGATCAGGCCGCCTCGGCCTTGACGCCGTTGAGCTTCTTCACCTCGGGCATCACCTCGGCGGCGAACAACCGCAAACTCTTCTCCGCGTCTTCGATCGGCATCCCCGCATAGCTGAACACGCCGGTGAAATGGTCTGCACCGACCTTCTGGCGAATCTCGTCGATTTTGTTGAAGCACATCTCGGGCGTGCCCCACACCTGCAGGCTCAGGAAGTACTCGATCGACGCGCTGGTGTTGCCCTTCAGCGCTTTCGCCATCTGCTCGTAGTACTCGTAGCCCTTGGCCTTGCCGAAATGCTCGCTCGCCATCTCGTAATGCCGCAGCGCGGTGTCCCAGTAGCCGCCGATATACTTGACCGCCATCTCGCGCGCGCGGTCGGCGCTCTTGTCGCAGAACGTCCAGCCCGCCGCGATCGTCGGCAGCGGCTCTCCGCCGTTCACCTGCCTGTAGATAGTGCGATACTCGCCGAGTTCCTGCGCGACGGCCTCCCACGGCTTCTGCGGAATGATCAGGATGCCGATGCCCAGCTTCGCCATGATGCGCGACGACTCGGGCGAGACCGCGGCCGCGTAAGTGCGGCCCTTGAACGACTTGAACGGCTTGGGCCGGATGTCGCGCCGGGGCTGCTTGATGTACTTGCCGTCGTACTCGCAGTAACCCTTCTCGAGTCCTTCGAGCAGCATCTCCGCCGATTCGATAAAGCGCTCGCGCGATTCGCCGAGCGGTACGCGGAAGCCCTCGAACTCGATCCGCGCAAGCCCGCGTCCGAGGCCGAGAATCATGCGCCCGTTCGACATGTGATCGACCACCGACACCTGCTCCGCGACGCGCATCGGGTCATGCCACGGCATCACGACCACCATCGATCCGAGCTGTATCGTCTTCGTGCGACCCGCGTAGTAGGTCAGGAACTGCGGCACGTCGGGGCACATCGTGTAGTCATCGAAATGATGCTCGACGCTCCAGATGGAATCGAAGTCGAGCGGTTCGTAGAGGTCGCCGATCCGCAAATCTTCGATGTAAACGTCGCGGTCCGATCGCACATTGTGCGGATTCTGAAAAATAACAGCGCCACCAACTTTCATGGGCAGATCCTCCGTAGTTCTCAATCACATACCAATCGTTTAGTAAGATTGCAAAGCTGGCATCTCCGCGCGCGCTTCCCAACTTCCCCTTGTCCGAGGGGAGGGCGCCGCGCGCCGTAGGAGCACCGCGGGAGGAGTGCAGCGCGCAATGTTTTCCCGACTGTTGTCATCCTGACGAAGCGAGCATCGCGAGCGGCAGGAAGGATCTCGGACAGCTTCGCGTGAGCGAAGCCGGCACCGGTTCTGAAAATCGCGCAGCGCTCCTCTCTCAGGCGATTCGCTGTCGCTCACCTCGCTGAACGACCAGCTTCAACACCTCCTGAACTTTTCAGCCTGATGGCAACTGCGCCGGCGTGTTAAAATGCTGTCGTGATAACCCTCAATCACCACACCTCGTGCTCGCCTTAGAGCAAATCCTTGCGCTCTCCCCGGACCGATGCAAAAAAACAAAATTTGACGGAACGAAACTACCGATGGTGGTTCGACGCTCTAAGAACCACAACGCGTAGTATGTTTCATTCACTTTCGCGTCGACCGGAGACTCAGAACTACCACAAAATGAGACCGAGATGATCCACGGAAGCTGTCTATGCGGTGCTATCCGCTTCGAATTCACCAAACCGGCCGGCCCCTTTGAGCTCTGCCATTGCACGCGATGCCGCAAAGTCACCGGCTCCGCATTCTTCTCGGGCCTCTACGTGCGCATCGAGGATTTCCGCTTTGTACAGGGCAGAGAATTGATCACCTCTTACGAAGCGCCGATCCTGCGCGAGCCTCCCGCCTATCGCCTCCTTCTGCAGCCGATGCGGCTCGCCGGTACCGAATCCTGCCGGCAGTTCGGGATTGCTCGAAATTCCCGCCGGCCTCCTCGACGACGACCCCGCGATGAAGCCCGACAAGCACATCCTTATCGAGGTCAAATCGCCGTGGTTCGAAATCACCGACGATCTTCCGCAGCTCGATCTGCCGGGCTTGATTACGCTGCGCGCCAAAACGAAGATGCCACAATGATGCGACGAGATATTTTCACCGAAGAGCACGAGATGTTCCGCGCGCAGGTGCGCCGCTTCGTCGATTCCGAGATCGAGCCGAAGGTGCCCGAATGGAACCGTGCCGGGATGAGCGATCGCGCGAGCTGGCGCAAAATGGGCGCGGCCGGGTTCCTCGGCGCCAACGCGCCCGCCGAATACGGCGGCGGCGGCGTCGACTTCATCTACGACGCCATCGTGATGGAAGAGCTGTCGCGCGTGCGCGCGCACGGCCTCATGATGTCGCTGCATTCGGACATCTGCATGCCCTACATCACGAGCTTCGGCAACGAGGAGCAGAAGCGCCGCTACCTGCCGGGTGCGATCAAAGGCGAGACCATCCTCGCGATCGCGATGACCGAGCCGGGCACCGGCTCCGATCTCGCCGCAGTGCAGACGACGGCCCGCCGCGACGGCGATCATTACGTGATCAACGGCTCGAAGATTTTTATTTCCAACGGGCAAATCGCCGATCTCGTAATCGTCGTGTGCAAGACCGACCCCAAGGCCAACCCTCCGCACAAGGGCGTCAGCCTGATGCTCGTCGATGCGACCGCCCCGGGCTTCGTCCGCGGCCGCAAGCTCGACAAGCTCGGGCTTCGCGGCCAGGACACCAGCGAGTTGTTCTTCGAGGACTGCCGCGTCCCGGCCGGAAACCTGCTCGGGATGGAAGGCGCGGGCTTCAAGATGCTGATGGAGAAGCTCCAGCAGGAGCGGCTGTGCATCGGAGTCGCCTCGATGGCGAGTTGCCGGCGCACGCTAGAGGACACGATCGCCTACTGCAAGAATCGCCGCGCGTTCGGCCAGCCGATCGCGGAATTTCAAAACACCCAGTTCAAGCTCGCCGAAATGATGACCGAAGTGGAAGTAGGGCAGGCTTTCGTCGATAAGCTGTTGCAAGCTCACGTCCGCGGCGACGAGATAGTAGCCGAAGTAAGCATGGCAAAATGGTGGACCACCGACTTACAAAAGCGTCTAACCAGCCAATGCCTCCAACTGCACGGCGGCTACGGCTTCATGACGGAGTATCCAGTGTCGACGGACTACGCAGACGCAGCGGTACAATCGATCTACGCAGGCACCAACGAAATCATGAAAGTGATAATCGCGCGTCGGATGGGCCTCGAAACCCGCAAGTAGAAATCTGATCACGCCCGCCGATGACTCGCCGGATACTACGGTTCGAGTGGCAAAGGAATAACCAGCGGCGAATTCGAACGCGGCGTGAATGCTTCCGGAGGTATCAGTGGACCTGTCACGGTGTTGGCGAAATTCAGGATCGGTAGTTGCCGTAGTCGCCTTGCTTGGCCTCGCACCGCCGCTCGCGCAGACCGCGCGCGCACAGCCGCAGACTCCCAAAGCTTCTACGGCTGAAGATGAGATCCGCGACGCGACGAAGCTCTTTTACGTCGCGTTCAACAGCGCCCTGCACGGCGACCTCGACCCGCTGAGCACGGTATGGTCCCATCGCCCGGACGTCTCGAACCTGAGCGCGGCGGGCGGTTGGGCAGCAGGATGGAACGAAGTTCACGAAGGCTTTCGAAACATGGCCCGGCTCTACCCTGATGGCCGGATCGCTCCGCAGATCATCCTGGTCGTTGCGGACGGGGCCATAGGTTTTTCGGTCTGCAGGGAGACCGGCCAATTACGCTTGGCCGAAGGTCCGATGGTCAAGTTCAATCAGCGCTCGACCAACATCTTCCGGCTCGAAGACGGCAAATGGAAACTGATCCACCATCATGCGGACAGCGGTTCCACCAGTCTGCAAGGAGTCACCAGATAGGCAGCTATCCATAACTGCTTGAACGGCGCGAACAGTCAGGCCGTCACGTACGCGGCGCACCGAACACGCCGGCGTCTCGAGGCGCGCGAGGTCAGAGATTTATTGCTGGGTTTTGTGACGCTTTACATACCAGCATGGACTGTAGCCGAGGTGCGGGAAAATTGAGTTGACGCAGGTCTGCGTTTCCGGTTCGCCCGCTTCGTACTCGGTCTTACCGTCCTTTTGAAGTACCGCGTACAGTTTAGTGACTTGTACGGTTCCTAGAGCGGCTCGCGGGGATTCTATACTTTACTGAGATAAATTCGCCGACGTAGTAGATAACTGTCAACACTACTAAGATTGTAGCTATTCGTTCGAGGTGTGGTGCGACTTTCTGCATCGTAGTCGCGCAATCAAAACGGCCGGCATTGTACAATGCCGGCCGTGTGATCAGTCGGTTGAGAAAAGCGGCTAGCCGACTTGGCTGCCTACTACTGAGACGAAGCTGACGCATCGGCCGGGGGCGCCGCCCAGGTTGTGGGTCAGTCCTACTTTCGGATTTTTGAGCTGACGCGGGCCCGCCTCGCCGCGCATCTGCAGCCACATCTCGTACATCATGCGCAGCCCCGACGCGCCGATGGGATGCCCGAACGACTTGAGACCGCCATCCGGATTCACCGGCAGCTTGCCTTCGAGGTCGAAGAACCCGTCCATCACGTCCTGCCATGCGGTCCCGCGCGGACTGAAGCCGAGATCCTCGTAGAGCACGAGCTCGGTCGGCGTGAAGCAATCGTGAACCTCGGCCATGCTGATCTGCTCGCGAGGATTCGTGATGCCCGCCTGCGCATACGCGTCCTTGGCGGTGGCGACGACTTCGCGGAAGGTCGTGAAGTCATAGTCCTGCGACAGCGGCCCTTCGGCCGGCCCCGCGATGAACGACAGCGCCTTAATGTAGATGGGATTCTTGCAGTACTTGTGCGCGTCCTCGGCGCGGACGACGATCGCCGCCGCCGAGCCGTCCGACACGCCTGAGCAATCCATGATTCCGAGCGGGTCGGCAATCTTGGGCGAGTTCTTGATCGTTTCGAGCGACACTTCCTTCTGGAACTGCGCCTTGGGATTTTTCGCACCGTTTTTGTGATTCTTCCACGCGATGCGCGTGAGCACGTCTTTGCCCTTGTCGGGGTCGAGTCCGTACTTCTTGAAGTACGCGGGCGCCAGCAGCGAGAACGACGCGGGCGCCGTCATGCTGCCCTCGGTTCCGTCGTTAGGCGGCGCATTGCCGACCAGCCCGGAGTAGCCCGAGTCCTTGAGCTTCTCGACCCCTATTGCCATCGCCATGTCGAACGCGCCCGACGCGACTGCGTAGCATGCCTGTCGCAGCGCCTCGGAGCCCGTCGCGCACATGTTCTCGACGCGCGTGACCGGCTTGTACTGAATCTTGAGCGGCTCGCTGAGCGTCAGGCCCGAGACTCCCGAGCCCATCGTGCCGAGCCAGTACGCGTCGACATCTTTGGGCTCCATGCCGGCCGATTCGTAAGCCTGGTACGCCGCATCGACCAGCAGGTCTTCGGTCCCTTTGTCCCAATGCTCGCCGAACTTGGTGCATCCCATCCCGATGATCGCGACGCGGTCCTTGATTCCTCTGCTTGCCATATTTTTCTCCTGGCCCCTTAACGCCTCGGGCGTGCTTTCCAAAAATAGTTGTTGACGCCGTCGGCGGTAAAGAGCCGGCGAAACGTCATTTCGACTTCGTCGCCAATCGCGACCTTGTCGGGCTCGCAGTCGGTCATCTCGCACAGGAACCGGCCGCCACCGTCGAAGTCCAGTACGACGTTAACAGTCGGCGGATTGAGAGAATAGGCGAGGCGATCGATTGCATAGGTCGCGATTTTCGCGGTGCGGTCGGCGAACTGGTACGGCTCCATGAAACCGCGCTTGTGGCATTTCACGCAAACCAGTTGCGGCGGAAGCTGCGGCGTCCCGCAATTGGTGCATCGCGAGCCGATGAACCCGAACTTCCACTTCTCCGAGCGCATCATCGGCGGTCCCGCGGGCCGCTCGGGATCGGGACGGCGCGGCGGCTCGGTCGGCAGAATCTCGCGCCACTTGAGGTAGTTGGCGTACGACACGTCGCCCTTGGATTCGATCATGCGGCCGACAGAATGCACCGGCTTGAAGCCGGCGATCGCGGGCGTGACGCGCAGCACAATCGCGTCGGCGCCGTCGGCGACCGTCGCGACCAGTATCCTGTCGCCCGGCTTCGCGGCCGCCAGCGCCGCTGTGAGCATCAGGCCCGCATGCGCGGCGCCGGTCTGTCCGACGGTCAACGCAAAGGAATCGGAGAATTTCGCGGGATCGATCTTGAGCGCGCGCGCGATTTCATCGGCAGCACGGGCGTTGGGCGCGTCGAGAATCACCTTCGACAGATCGCCCGGCGCGATTTTCGCCTTCTCGAGCACGTTCTTGATGACGGTGCCCAGCATTGGCGAATGCGCCTGCGTGAGCGTGAAGCGTTCTTCCCACGAATGCGCAAAACGCTCGCCCTGCGCGCGCCAAGTGTCGAGCAGCTCGCGCGTGAGCGAGGCGCTCGCCTCGATTTCGGCAATAACGTTCTCCGCACCGAGCACGAACGCGACCGCGCCGTCGCCGGTCGTCTGCTCGGCCTTGCCCTCGGGCGCGGCAAGCCGGCAATCGCCGATCGCGACGAGAGCGCGTTTCGCGCCGCCGCTGACGGCATCGGCGCCTTGCAGCAGCGCCGACATGCCGGCACGGACCGAGCCTGTCATATCCGACGCGCGAATCTCCGCCGGAAGCCGAGCGGCCGCACCGATCACGGCGGCACTGAGTTTCTCTGCGTAAGGCGGCGTCGTGGTCGCGAAGACTAGAGCCTGCACGTCCCCGGGCGGCGCGGCTTTCAGCGCGTCGCGCGCCGCCTCAACCGCCATCGAGACGCTGTCCTCGTCGAAGCTCGCGATTGCGCGCTCGCCCTTGCCGGCGGGCGTACCGAGAACAGCCGCTATCGCCGAGCGCTTGAGGCGCCGATAGGGAACGTATGAACCATAGGAAACAATTCCAGCCATAATCGGCATTAAAGGCCGAGTCGTGCGATGCGGTCAACCGGAATGGCAATCCACTCAATTGAATGCGAAACCCGCCGTGGGTTTCGCGCTTCCTTGGGCAGGGGTGACCCCTGCACCCAATACTAAGAAGAGATGCGGGACTTCGTCCCTGTTAGAACTATTTGTGGTCAGCACTAGTATCTGCGTTGCAGCGGGACGCGCGAGAGGTTGTCGTCGAGTTCGTTCGCGAGGATGATGAAGCGGTGGAAAGACTCGATTTCGCCGAACAGCACCACACGGGTGTCTGCGGGCCATGACGCGACTTCGGCGTAGCCTGAGGCGGAGATTCGGTCGGTATATCGCGTCAGCAATTCGCCGAGCCGCGCCGAATCGCGTTCCTCGGCCCAGGCGAGAGCGCTGCGGCTGGTCGGCGGGCGATACTGCTCGATGTAGTCGAGCCACGACTGCAGGCGCGCGCGCAATTCCGCCTCGAAGGCGTCGCGTGCTGCCTGCGTTTCGGGCGCCAGCGGCGGTATCGGCGTCTGCAGGCGGACCTCGGAGACACTGCCGACGCGATATGCAATCCGCCGCAGCGTCCCGGTCGCATCGACGACCCGGTCCGGATCGATCGCGCAAGCGCGTCCCTCCAGCCGAGCGTCGTCGGCGATGTTCAACAATTCGTTCGCCGTTTTCATGACCTCGCGTTCAGCCGCCTGGATTCGCTCATCCGATGAAGCTGCCGCGCCACCGGGCATCAGGTCGAGGCACGCGCGCAGCAATTTCTTAATCCGCGGCAACTGCGAGTTGGCCGCGTACTCGGGCCATAGAATCAGGAAAACGAGAGCGACGATTGCGATTCCGAGCAGCATCCCCCAGACGCGCCAAAGTGGGGCGTAGATGTCTTCGCTCGGGCTGAGCCCCGCGAAAACCAGGACGAACGAGGTTCCTGCCTGGCGCGCGGCGTAGTTGATGCGATCGCTGCTCTGCGCCGCGTGTCCCGCCACGCTCAGCGCGACGAAACACGCGATCATGTAAGTCAGCACTGTTTCGAAGTTGGGCGTGACGATGATGATCATCGCGAGACCAATCGCGCCGCCGATGACTCCGCCGATCAGGCGCAGCCACATCTTGCGATAGGTCGCGCCGTAGGTCGGCAGCCCCGCGATGACGACGGTCCACAAAATGACGGTGAGATCGCCGCGCTGGGTCGTCAGTCCGACCACGTACGCGAGCGCGATCGCGACTCCCAGCTTGGTCGCATACTTTGTCGCATCGGGATCGAGTGGGAACAGTTTCGATGCGATCGTTTGCGGCGGCGCTTTTGTGACAGGCGTCGGCGTGTCGTCGGGGCTCAGCTCGAGCAGGCGCGCAATCCCCCGAAGCCCAAGCATAAAGCTGCCCATCACGTTTATCTCGGCCGCTTGCGCTTCCGGACGACTCAGAATTGCGAGTTCGTCGCGCCGCGCGTCCAGGGCTTTGAACGCGGCTGCGACTTCGGTGGCAGATTCGGCCATCGGCGACGACGGACCGTGGACGATACCGCCGGCGATGTAATCGTCGAGACGCGCCAATGAACGATCGAGCGCATCGGCGACGGCTTCGAGCTGCGGCTTGAACAGGTCGCGGAAGACTCGCGGCGTACGTTCGCCAACGACGAACGTCAGTCGTGCGAGCTCGACATAGATGCGCTCTATAGTTGTAACGAAGGCGAGCAGGACTGCATCGCGATGCGGGTCGGAACGTTCCGACTCGGCGCGGCTGAGCAGATTCAGATGAGCAGGCAGGTGCGAAATCAGAGGTGCAGCGGGGACGGCAGATGCGTCGTCGGAATCGAGGAAAACATGAACAACGTTCCTCAACCTCGTGCGCGTGCGTTCGAGACACTCTCGCAACGATTCCAGCAGCGCGGCCTCGGCAGGCTCGGGCCATAACACGGTGTCGAACAGCGTCATTAAAAGGAAGGCGACAGTGACGCCGCCGAAGGTGTAGGCAAGCCCCCAGCCGAAATCGTTGGGCGCGAACACCACGACGTAAAATGTGCCGAGAAAAGTGATTTGCACCATCAGCCACACCGCTCCGAGCTGGAGGCGGCTGACCAGGTACGCGTACGCCGCGGTCTCGAGCGCAAAAAAGGAGAGCATCAGCCACGGCGCTTCCGCCAGGATGCCGGCGAGCGGGTGCGACAGCGCGAGCGCCACACCTTCGACGAGGATAAGGAGCGCGCACATCAGCGGCCGGATCATCGGCGCGCCGGCCGACGTGAGGTTGTAGAGAACGTACGCGCCCAGGATGCTGTCGATTTGCATCGCGGCCATCAGGCCCATACCCACGGCGCATTCGAGCCCGATTCTGACGGCTATCCGGACACGACGCGGGGTTGGCGAGAATTCCTCACCCAGCAGGCGGATCAGTCGATTCCGACGGCCGGCGGATCTGCGGCGGATGGCTGCTCCGAGTGTCGCGAGCCGGCGCTCGAACCCAAGGCGCGGTGGCGTCGCAGCGGACATGTTCAGTGAATGCTCTGCGCGCCAGAATCCTGATCGCGATAACCCTGGATCGTCACGACCGCGGTGTTGCCCATCCTGAACGGGAACCTCGGGTCGCGGTCCTCGAGCACGATGCGCACCGGGAAGCGCTGCGAGAGCCGCACCCAGTTGAGCGTAGCCTCAGTTTGCGGCAGCCCATCGACGGTAGCGCCGTTCTGCTGATACAGCGCCCATCCCACGCCTTGCACGCGGCCGCGAAAGCGCTTGTTGGGATAGGCGAGGATGAAAACCTCGGCGGTCATGCCGGGCTGGATGTGCGAGAGAAAGGTCTCGCGGAAGTTCGCTATCACATACCACTTCCGATCGTCGATCAGGCTGACGACTTGCCGGCCTTCGTTGGCGTACTGGCCCTCCGCAATATTGAGATTGGTGACCCAGCCGTTGTACGGCGCGCGCACGTAGCAGTAACCGACGTTGAGTTTCGCGTCGTACACCGCGGCCTCCGCGGCTTTGCGCAGCGCGTTGATATCGCCGTACTGGCCGAGCTGGTTCTGCGCCTTGCTGACGTCGGAATGTGCGGCCTGGACGGCGGCCTCCGCGGCGCTTACGCGCGAGCGCGCGTTGAAGACGTCGTTGGCGGTGACGAAGTGCTTGGAAAGCAGCGGCTCGATGCGATTGAGATACTGCTTGGCGTACGCGGCGTCGGCTTCGAGCCGTACTTGATCCGACTTCGCGGTGCGGATCGCATCCTCTAGCGCCTTGATATTCAGCTCCGTCAATTGAAGCTTGGCGACCGCGGCATCGAGCGCTGCCTGATACGGCCGCGGATCAACTATGAACAGCAAGTCGCCCTGCTTGACGTACTGATTATCGACGATCGGCAGTTCGGTGATAGGCCCGGTCACGTGCGGCGCGATTCCGACCGAGTTGGCGCGAACGTAAGCGTCGTCGGTGCGCGGATAGAGATAGTAGAGGCGCGCGACGTAGAGACCGACGATGATCGTCGCGATTACGATCGCGGCGCTTAGGACGTGGCCGGCGAAGCGCAAGGTCATCGATGATTCGGTCTCGATCCTGGTCGCGGTGTTCATCAGATTCGATTGAAGAAGATGAGCCAGACGATGCATCCCATGAGGATCGTGAGGCTCGAATACACAATTGGCAGCGGCCACAGGTAGCTCTCGACGCGCGTCACGACGAAGATTGGCCGAATCAGGGCGGTTAGGGTCGCGCCGCAAATTGCGCAGAACAGCCAGCTCGGGAAATTTGCGCCCGCGATGTTGACGACGGGATCGCATCCGGCGAGCAGGAGTGCCGCGGCGATCGGCAGCGCGAGTCTACTTGCGGCAGTAGGCGAGAATCGCATTCGGGGAAGATTGTACGCGCCGGATTGTGCAAACGCACGTTGCGGGATTCAATGTCCGAAAGCGTAGCCAACGTTGGGGGACGTTCTATGAAATTTGATTTCGAAATGCGGTGCGCGGCGCGGAAGTTAGTCCTCGCCGCAATCGGCCTCGCACTATGCGCGGGAGGATGCACTTATTTTGCCGAGCAGCCCGAAGTGTATCCGGATAAATTCGCGCCGGCGGATTCGGATCGTGCGTGGACACCAAGGTCCGGCGCGGCGAACGAATTCGTGATACCGATGCAGGAGCGGCCAGCAAGTACGATTCCAGAGCCGCGCGTAACAGCGGCCGGCAACAAATACGATCTGCCGGCGCTGATCGACATCGCGCTCAGCAACAATCCCGACACCCGGCAGACGTGGGATCAAGCTCGCGCCGCGGCGGCCGCTTACGGAGTCTCGCGCGCGCCGTTCTATCCGGTCGTCGGCGCGCAGGTCCCAGGTGGCTACGAGCGCGAAATTTTTCAGCTTCCCGGTCAAAACGCCGTGCTCAAGCAGTGGCAGGTAACGCCAATGCTCGCGTTCACCTACACACTTCTCGACTTCGGCCGCCGCGACGCCGGCGCAGCCTCCGCGCGCGCGCAACTGGCGGCCGCGAACTTCTCGTTCAACCGCAAGCTGCAAGACGTAGTGTTCGCGACGCAGCGCTCGTTCTATGCAATCGGTGCCGCGAAGGCCGCCGTGCAGGCCGCAGAGCAAAACGTGGAGCTTGCGAAGACCGACGATGAGGCCGTCAGCCGACGCGTCGATCTCGGGTTGGCCACTCAACCCGAGCTGCTGCTGTCGCGCCAACGCGTCGCGCAGTCGCAGTACGATCTCGCCAGCGCGCATCTGCTGGTGCGCGAAGCGCAGGCGAGCATGGCCGTCGCGCTGGGCGTTGCCGCCAACACTCCACTCGACGTGCCGAATCTCGACACTCTGCCGATTCCCGCCAGCCTTGGCAGCGAAGTGGATCAACTCATCGAAACCGCAGTGCGTAGCCGTCCCGATCTCGCGGCCCAGGTCGCCACGCTCGACGCGCGCCGCGCCGACGTCGCACGCACCAAGGCTGCCTTCTATCCAACGGTCGGAGTAATGGGCAACTACGGCGAGCAGTCCTGGAATTACCGGTACGACGGCACGCCGACGGTCACCGACAACCAGCCGCAATACGCTGCGCTGCTGACGATCAACTGGGACCTTTTCACCGGTTTCAAGCGCCTCAACGACATGCGCCAGGCCGAGGCTGATCGCGACGCCGCCGGCGCACAGCTCAAGTCGCTCGAGGTCGATGCGATAAGCTCCGTGTGGCGCGCGTACTACGAATTCCAAACCGCGCTCAGCCGCTACGACTATGCCAAGGCTCTGCTGGCCGCGTCGCAGGAGTCCTACGACGCCAACCTCGACACGTACCGGCAGGGGCTCAGCACGATCGTCGAGCTGCTCACCGCCGATCGCGATCTCGCCAACGCGCGCTACACGATCGTCCAAAGCCGCGCGGACTTGCTAACGTCGTCAGCCGCCGCCGCGTACGCCGTGGGAGCCATCGAGATGCCGCTGCGTCCGTAACGCGTTCGTAACAGTAGCCGCAGTTTCGACGACGTGAATCGCCTGCATGCAGTCGCGCGGCTGCTTCGATGGACTCTGCGCAAACAGCGGGGTTTTCGCGCATCGCGGCAAACGTTTTGCGAATCGCAAATGGGAAAGACTGCGCCAATCGAAAATAGTTGAATAAAATAGGGACTTCGGTCATTGGCACCAGCCTTGCTCTACCTCCTGCTGACGACGAACTCTAACGGGAGGCAAAGAAAATGGCTGCTACCACAATCAATCAGAGGCTCGCAGGCTTTCAGCAGGTGAAGGAGCAGACCGAGACTGTCGCCGCCGATCGCATCGCGCAAAACAGTCTGCTCAGCGAATTGCCCGGTGTCGCGTTCGCGTTCCTCACCTTGGCGTACATCGTTCTCTCGTTCGTGAGCCTGTAATCGACGCATCGCATACCACGCACGGGAAGGACCCGATCCAGCGAATCGAATTCGACTTCGATCGGCCTCCGGGAGCGTTCCTGAGTTACTTCCTCAACAGATGCGCGCGTCGCGCCACCAACGCATGAGCGATTCGCAAGTGCGGCTCGGCGAGCCAAAGGACAATCGACCTGAAATCGCGCGCTGTTAGAAATCGACCGTAAGGCCCGCACACGCGCAAGTGAGTTTAGTATGATGGAAATTTTATCATTGCTGGCAGGACTGGCTATAGCGATTGTGATAATCGCGCGCCCGGCCAAACCATATTTCAAAAGACCAGGCGTCGAACGGTAACCGGTCTGCGATGCCCGCGGCGGAACCGCCGCGAGTGAGTTCCCCATTTGCGGGGCGGGAGCGCGAAACGTAGCGCGACTCCGCCCCGCACTCGTTTTTCCTCTCGCCGCATTCTAGACTTGCGCGGCTGCCCGAGAGGTAAACGAGATGAAGCGACTCACATTTATTCTGATTGCGTTCGCGTGCTCGATTGCGCCGATGCATTTCGCGCAGGCCGAGTCAGCTTGTCCGGCGACTATAGCGGTCGAACAGAAGGCATCGGCACCGGCGCCGGATTGGACAGTTACCTACTCCGGTTACCAGACTGCAATTGTGGGTGTCACGATCTTCGACGGTCCTCCGGCAGAGCAGGCCTCGCTCGTGCCCGACAACGAAAAGACGAGCGGCGACAACATCATCCAGACCTGGCAGCTGGCGAAGAGCGCTCGCGGCTACTGGCTGCAGTGCAACTACGCGAACACCACCGCGCAGATCTCCCGCCGCTTGCCGGCGGAGGTCACGCGATGCGACGTCATCTACGATCACAACCTGCGCTTCGGCGGCGGCGGTAATGTAGTCAAGAGTGTGAACTGCAAATAGTCAGTCATCGATGTGCCCGACGATCTGACTATCAATTCAATAGCATATTACGTTGCATGCGCTACTCTCGCTCATGTACTACTGAGTAGTTTCCAATATAGCTTCCTTCCGACTACTGCCTAATCTTTCAGTCAAAGAGTGATAGTCCGTTCGTGGCTCGTGAGAGTCAAGACGGAATGTTGTGCGGCCGCATCGAATTCCGGCGTCTGCGGGAACCATCCGCATCCACCATCTGTTAGCCCCAGGAGCTAGCCTAAATTTTTGTCGCTGGTTTTCAATACGGAGGAAAGGAAATGAACCGCAAAATACGAAGATTGCTGGGCGCATCCGTTATTGCGCTCGCCACGACGGCGAGCGCATTGGCGCAGATGTCGCCGATAAACATGAGCAAGACGCCCTCTTACACTCAGACCAACCTCGTCACCTCGATGAAGAGTCTGAAGGCGAAAGTCCACGACGCAAACCTGCTCAATCCCTGGGGGCTGGTACAGGGACCGACGCCGTTCTGGATTTCCGACAACAACGCCGGCGTATCGACACTGTACGACGGCAAGGGAAAAATGTTTACGGTCGATGTTGGCAAAAGGAAGGTGCCCTTCGTCGTAACGATCCCGCCGCCTGGCAGCGCCACTGCTTCCGCAACGCCGTCCGGGATCGTTTTCAACGGGACGACCGCCGATTTCGGCGGCGACCTTTTTATATTTTCCGCCGAGGACGGGACGATCTCGGGATGGCAAGAGACCGATGGCACCGGCGCCGTACTCCACGTGGATAACTCCGCGGTGCCCACTGCGGATACCGGCGCGGTGTATAAAGGCCTCGCCATCGCCACGCTCAACGGGCATCAGTTCATCTACGCGACGAATTTCCGATCGGGCAAAGTGGACGTCTTCGATGGCGCCTACAATCCAGCGTCGCTGACCGGGACCTTTACCGATCCCAGCCCGATCGCCGGCTTTGCGCCGTTTGGAATCACGCTCCTCGGCGGCAATCTGTGGGTCTCATATGCGATGCAGGATGCGGCCAAGCATGATCCGGTGCATCAGGTGGGCGCCGGCTACATCGATATCTTCTCGACCGACGGAGTATTCATGGAGCGTTTAGCGACCGGCGGCAACCTCAACGCGCCGTGGGGGATGGTGTTGACGCCGTCGACCTTCGGTCCGCTGGGCGGCGACTATTGGATTGGAAACTTCGGCGATGGAAATATCAATGCGTTCAACTCCATGGGCACTCCAGTTGGCCAGCCGACTGACAAACATGGCAAGCCGCTGAACGTCGACGGACTGTGGGCGCTGGTTTTCGGCAACGGCTCCAACAATGCGAGCACCACGTCGCTGTACTTCACTGCCGGCCCGAATATGGAGAGCGAGGGAATCTTCGGCAAGTTCGACGTCACGACGAAGAAGTCTGGTATGGGAGGAGGAACAGGGCCTTACAACCTCATGCCCGGAATGATGTAGCTACGCGCCGGCCGCGCCCCGACTTCTGGTTAACAGCTAGCGGTCGGCGCGCCCGGCCTTGTCGGGAAATGCGCCGAGCTCGACTGCCTTGGCGAATATCGCCGAGATCGGCGCGTCGGGCACTTCGGGCAAATCGCCCGCCGCTCGCGGCCATGCGATCGGCGTCACGGGGCTGTCGATCGGTGCTCCGATCTCAATGTGATAGCGCTCGACGGAGTCGTGCGGGAAATTATTCTTGCGCGTGGAGCCGTCGCGGAAAAAAATCATCGTGTGCACACGCCGCGTCCGCGACCCGAGGTTCGGCTTTGCCATGTGCACCGTCAGCCCGTGATGGAACGCGACTCCGCCGCGCGGCACCTCGACCCACACCGGCGGCGTGTCTTTGATCTGCGGCATCTTCAGAATTTCGAGCGCGTCTTCAGGCTTGAAGATGTTCACGAACTCCTGCAGTCCGACCGCGTGCGAGCCCGGCACGTAGCCCATGCATCCGGTCGCGTGCGTCGAGCCGTCGAACGGGATCCATGCGGTGATGGTGTCGGTCTCGACCATCGGCCAGTAAGGCTGATCCTGATGCGGATCGGTCAGCCGCCCGCCCGCCTCCTTGTAAAGCGCCTGATCGTGCCACAGCCGCAGCGTGTCGACGCCAAGCAGGCGCGCCGCCGTCTCGCACACAATCGGATGAAACGTGAGCGGCCGAACGGCAGGCGTGTCTTCCCACAGATTGATGCATTGAATGAACGACTATTCGTAGGGCGTCTTCTCGCCCAGCTTGCGATTGTCGAAGCGCTTGCGCCGCGCCACCGCTTCATCGACCGCGGCGCCGTAGCGCTCGAGGTCGTCCGCGGCGAGCAAGTCGGGCACCATGACGAAGCCGTCACGCCGGAACTGAGCGGCATACGGTGCGATTTTGTCGGCAAGAGTCGTCACGGTTCCTTCTTACAACACGCGATGTGCGCCGGCAATTCTCAGAACTCAGCCTTGAACGCGACGCGGTCGGCGCCCGCGTACGATAGCCGCTTGGGCCGCACGCGCATCATGCGCAGCGTCGGGTACCTGAAGAACGGCGCCTCGAAGGGGCTCTTCTTCAGGAATATTTCCTTTAGCGGTTCCCATTCGGCGCCGTCGCGCGCGATTTCGCTGGCAATTCCCTGGATCAACACGCGCGAGATCTCGAACGTCTCGACCTTGCCCTTTTCGCGCGCGTCCAGGTACACGGTGACGTACGGATGTCTGAGCAGATTTTGAAACTTCTCGGTGGCGTCATTCATGATGAACAACAGATCGAACTCCGGCGTCTCCGCAAACGCCTGCATCGTCGCCGTCGGCCACTGCTCGCCCTGGGTGACGAGGATCGCGACCCGGACCTCAGCCAGCAGCGCGGCAAGTCTCTCTTTCTGTGCAGCTTCCACAGGTGACTCCTTGGCAAAGTTCTAGCGCGACAGAAAACTCTAAGCATCGTCACCGCGATCGAAGCAAACGGCCGATTGACACTCCGCCAATTGTCGTGGCACCGTCGCTGATCGGCAGGAACCCGTCGCGATGAAATTCGACAACCGCGGCCTCGCAGTCGCCACCGAGTCCGACGGCGCCATTCACGCCATCGACCACTACGCTCACGAACTGCTTGCGCTCGGTACGCACGCCGCCGCGGTTCAGGTCGCCGCTGACGCATATCCGGACTGCGCGATGCTGCAGGCCTGCTGTGCATCGACTTTTCTCTATTCGCAAACGACAGCCGGCGCCAAACAGGCGGCGCCATTCCTCGCGCGCGCGGAGACTCGGCTCGCCGATCTGACAGAGCGCGAGCAGGTGTTCATCAATGCGGTGAAAGCCGGATGCGCCGGCGATTTCGAAAGCGCGCTCGCTCTCTACGAACAGATCGCCGACCGCTGGCCGCGCGACATGGTCGCGGCGAAGCTTGCCGAGTTCCACTTTTTCGAGACCGGCCTCGCCGCGCGCCAGCTCGAAGTGATGCGCAAGGCGGCGGCGGCAAATCCGGACGTAGGCCACGTGCTGGCGATGCACGCCTTCGCACTTGAACTCAACGCGGAGCGCGAGCGCGCCGACGAAGTGGCCAGGGCCGCGCTCGCGCTCGATCCAAACACGATGTGGGCGCAGCATTGCCGCGCGCACGTTTTCGCCGGACAGTCGCGTATCGGCGAGGGTATTGCCGCGATGGAGCAATACGCGCCGTCATGGCAGAAATTCAGCCATTACACAGTCGCGCACAACTGGTTCCATCTGGCTACTCTGTATTTGAGCGAACTGAGATTTGACGACGCTCGCAATGCATATCGAAAGTATATCTGGGGATACTCACCCGACGCCGTCGTTGAACATACCGATTCCATACTGTTGCTATGGTACCTCGAGCTAGCCGGCGGAAAAGTTGACGCCGAGTGGTGCGCGATCGCGCCGCATATCCGTGCCAACGCGCACGATACTCTGTTCCCGTTCCTCAACTGCATCTACCTGTACGCGCTCACCCGAGCGGGCGAGACCACAGAGGCGGCAAGCGCGCTCGCCGGCATGGAGCGCCACGCTGAAAAACAAACCGGCGGATTGGCGCATGTCTGGAACGAGGTCGGGGTGCCGCTTGCGCGCGGATGCGTCGCCTACGCGGCGGGCGACTATGATCGCGCCGCCGGGCTCCTGCAGCCAATCCTGGCCGATGTGCCATGCGTCGGCGGAAGCGACGAACAGCGCGGCGTCTTTGCCGAGTCACATCTCCTTTCGCTGATTAGAGGTGGACGCAAGGTCGAGGCGCGAGCCGCCCTCAGCGAACATATCGCAGGCCGGCCGGAGACCGCGCTCGATCGCCACTGGGCGGACTCGATCTAGCGCGGCGTTGGTTCCGGCAATGTACATAGCTCGAAAAGCAATCGCCGCCGCCATCGCGACGGCATGGCTGACCTTCATCGCATGGCCGTCGTTAGCTGGCGGAGCGCGTAGCTCAAGTGCCCGCGCGTTTGACGCCTCCGCGGCTCCAGACTCCGCGCTTGACGCGATGGCGCAACAGAAGTTCGGCGCCTCGCTCAACGCTGCCGAACGAAAACTCCTGCACGCCGCACCGTTGCGCGACGTGCCGTGGTTCGGCCCCAACGACGATCCCGACAACGCCGCCAACAACCCCGCGAACGGCGAGAATTGGGGCGCCGACCGCACCGTGCGCGCCGAATTGGTCGTATGGCTTCTCAGCGACCCCAATGCGTCGCGATTCGTGCATCCCAGCGGACTCGCACTGGCGGGCGCGCGGATTGCGGGAGGCCTGGACCTCTCCTACGCCACCGTCGACAAGCAGGTGACGCTCATCCGCTGCTACGTACCCGAAGGAATCAATCTGTTATCCGCCCATCTGCAGGACATCAGCGTGCGGCGCTCGCGCACCGGCGCGGTGTTCGGCAAC
>NZ_DATEQZ010000086.1:0-2239 GCF_035272065.1 Binatus sp. (SeqCode) | reverse complement strand
TTCGTAACCCTTGAAAACGGACATGACAGCCGGTGAGACCGGCGTAACGCGCGACTGCTTTTCGATCGCGTAGGTTTCGTAGGAGCACTTCGTTCACGAGCATATCCGCCGTCTCGATGCCGACACCTCTGATGCGAGCCGCCAACTGCACCATGGCGTGCGGTCGTCGTTCAGGCGTCGACTGCAATTCCTCCAAGCGGGTTTTCTCGATTTCCTTGATCTGATCGCTGACGAAACGCAACCGCGCCATGTCTCGCTGCAGCTCGGCCAGCGTGTTGGGCGGGATAGGCTCACCACTCTGTGGGCATGAAACAGAACTCGCATACCCTACCGTTTCCGAATGTCCGACTTACCTCGGTGACGCGGAGTGATGGCGTCTGGGTTGTCTGGGCGGAAAGCATCGGCACAGCGGCGGCATGCCCGCGATGTCAGGTCGCCTCGTCGGCCCGGCACAGCTCGTATCAGCGGCGATTTTGAGATCTGCCCATCCAGGGCCGACCAGTACGGATCACGCTCACCGTTGGTCGCTGGCAATGTCGCAACGCCGACTGCCGGCAGTCCATCTTCACCGAGCGACTGCCTGGGATGGTGGACCCTCGTGCGCGACAGACACGGCGTGCGGCCGGCATCTTGCGCCTGCTGCGGCACGGCGTCGGAGGCCTGCCGGGCGAAAATCTGGCCGCGCGGTTGGGCTTTGCAGCCAAACGAGGCACCATCCTGCGGCATCTCATACGGCACCAGCGTCTGCCCGGCCGTTCCGCTCCTCGGGTGATCGGGATCGACGAATGGGCGTCAAGAAAAGGCCTTCGCTTCGGCACGATCGCGGTCGACCTCGAGCGTCGAGAAGTGATCGACGTCCTGCCCGATCGCTCGGCTGTCAGCACCGCGGCGTGGCTGGCCGAGCGACCCAGTATCGAGCTGATCGCCCGTGATCGTGATGGGCTCTACGCCGACGCATCGCGTCAGGGCGCTCCGCAGGCGAGACAGATCGCCGACCGCTTTCCACCTGGTGCAGAACCTGCGGGCCGCCATTGAGCGCCAGCTGAGCGGATTGGAGCGTCCGATCCGCGGCTACCGCGCCAATCCTGGTCACCTTCTTGGTACCGACGGTGCGCAGCCGGGTGATGGAGTCGGCGCGCAAGGCGAGCCGAGAGAGCTGACCCACGTATCGGGGCGTCCGTTCCTGCTGGCAGCATTCGCCAAGGTTCGGGCCATGTATGATGCAGGTGCGACGGTTGCAGCGATCACCCGCGAGCTGCGTCTGACGCGAAAGATCGTCGACAAATGGGTCCGCCTCGAAAGCCTTCCCGAACGCGCGCGCATGGCGCCCAAGTCAAGCACGCCGGCGCGGTTTGCCACCTACCTACGGGATCGCTGGGCGGAGGGAGAGAGGAATGTGCGACTCTTGCTGCAGGAGATGCGCGAACAAGGCTTCACCGGCTGCTACTCGCGGCTGGCGGCGTTCGTCGACTGGCTCACCTTATGGGACCGATCGTGCGCGGCCATTGGTCCGTCGAGAACAGCTTGCATTGGACCATGGAGATGATCTTCCGCGACGACGCGTGCCGCATCCGGACAGACCACGCACCCGCAAATTTCACGACCGTCAAACAAATGGTCCTGTCAGCATTCGCGCCACAGACGCCGCAACGAGCAACTTCCTCGATATCGTGTGCCTTCGCTTGGCAGTTTCCGGCGCGCCCGAAGGAGCAGTACATAACAAGATTGCATCAAAATGGAGTTTGGCGCGAATGCGGACAGAACCTCCGGGCAGATCACCATGCGCAAGGTCGATGGATGGCAGAGTCTCGCCCAAAAGCCGATTGAACAAACAACGATCGCCGCCTGATCCGATCACTCTCACCGTGCCGGAGACGCCATCCAGGCAATTTCGACACACTTGGCGACGGCACCCCGTTGCAGATCTGCTGCTACTGCGGCGGCCCTTCGATTCGCGTTAGAAGGTTCTCTTCCAGCCAGGCCCGACGCTCTTTGAGTCGTTTGACATGAGACTCGAAACTACGAAGCATGTCGGTGACCTCGCGGTATTCTTGGCAAAGCGCATCGAACCCCGCGTCTCTCGCGACAATCTCGCGCACGTTCTCTTCGTCTTCTGGGAACTGTGCAAGCAGTGACCGAATTCGCTCTACCATGGCGGCGGTCCCTATCCTCACGAAATCAGCGATCGTTCCCCTTTGCTGCTTCAGATGTTTTTCGTCGAGCGAGACAGGCGCCGACG
>NZ_DATEQZ010000085.1:0-13241 GCF_035272065.1 Binatus sp. (SeqCode) | reverse complement strand
ACTAGTAATTTACTAGCGTCAAGCCGAGTAAAATATAATCAACTAAGAATACTAGTAGATATGTATTCCGCGGCACCTTTATGCTGCCGAAGGGGCCGATCTGAGCCGCAGAATCGTCTCGTCAGGCATCAGCTTGACCATCGCGACGCTCGACTCCCACAAATCCATCGCCATCGCGGGATCGTATGAGTCCTTCGACGAGGGTACGTCGCGCGTGCCCTGGAAGTATTTCCCCGAGATGCGCTCGAATCTCGGCTCAGTCAGCATATTCGCGAGCGACCTGCCTGAGCGCGCGACGCTGTTCACATTCGGCACAAACGGGCGCAGGGCTGGCAGCACGAAGCGCCACGCAAATCTCGCCATCCTGCCGTAGTCGCGCGCCAGCCCAGTCCCCGGCATCAGGCCGGGATCGAATGCGTTGACGGTGATCGAGCTGCCATTGGTGCCGCCTGCTTTTTCGGCGCGCAGTCTGCGCTCGAGTTCGTAGGTGAACAGTAAGTTGCACAGCTTCGACGTGGTGTACGCGCGTCTGCCCGCCGTTCCATTCGGGTCATTGAGAGGTTTGGAGTCTTCATCCGGCCGCGCAAGGAGTCGCGCGGATTTGTAAACCGGCGACGGCATCCCGGTCGCCTGCGCGGGATCGTGCGTACCGCTGCTGACGACGACGATGCGCGCCGGCGGCGCCATCTGCGCGAGCATCAGGTTCACCAGCAGGAAATGCCCGAGATGGTTGACTGCGAACGTGGTTTCGAAGCCATCCTCTGTATAAGTTCTGCCGGTCACGATTTGAGTAGCCGCGTTGCACACGATCGCGCGCAGCGGCGGGCGCGGCTCCGCCGCGTAGTCGCGCGCGAAGTTTCGCGCGGACTCGAGCGAGGCGAGGTCGAGCGTCATCGCCTCGATGCCTTTGTGCCAGGTCTGCGCAAACAGCCGCTTCACAGCCTCGCGGCCTTTTTCGGCGCTGCGACAAGCGACGATCACGTGCCAGTCGCGGGTCTCGGCGAGCGCTCGGGCGCATTCGAAGCCCAAGCCGGTGTTGGCACCCGTCACGATGGCGGTGTTCATGAGCGGCGATGATTGCATTCTCGCAAAGTTGTGGGGAGTGCCACCGGCCCGCCCATCCACAGGACAAGAACCGGCGGCTTGCGTCCGCGCGCGCGAAGTTGGAAATTCAGCCTTCGATGAGAATTGAAACGCAACGCCCGACCGTCGCCGAGATCGATCTCGGCGCGCTGCGCTCGAACTTCCGCGCGCTGCGAGGCGTGGCTGCGCACGGCGAATTGATGGTCGTGGTCAAGGCCGACGCCTATGGGCATGGCGCGGTGACGGTGGCGCGCACGCTAATCGGCGAAGGCTGCCGTCATTTCGGCGTGGCCACGCTCGACGAGGCGCGCGAGCTGCGCGAGGCGGGGGTTCGCACGCGGGTGTATCTGCAGGCGGGCTTTTTCGCTGAACAGGCGGGTGAGATTATCGCGCTCGACTTGACGCCGTTCGTCTTCGACGCCGCGATGATCGGACCGCTCGATCGCGCGGCCGCGTCGGCGGGCCGCACCGATTTTCCGATTCATCTCAAGATCGACAGCGGCGCGACGCGGCTTGGAGTGATGCCGGCCGATATTCCCGACGTCGTTGAGGCGGTGAGGAGCGCCTCGACGGTCCGGCTGGAAGGTGTCTGCACGCTGCTCGCCAATGCCGGAGATCCCAAGAGTCCGATCACCGACGCGCAGCTTCGCGTGTTTAATGGTGCCGTCGAAACGTTGAAGGAGGCAGGGATGCGGCCGTCGACGGTTCACGTCGCGAATTCCGCGGCGCTAGTGCTGCGTTACGATTCACACTTCAACCTCGCGCGGCCGGGACTGGCGATCTACGGCCTGCCGCCGGTCGCGGCGGTTCGCGAGCGCGTCGAGTTGCGGCCGGTCATGACGTTCAAGACGCGACTTATGCAGATCAAGCGCGCGCCGGCAGGCAGCGGCGTCGGCTACGGCCACACGTTCGTCACGCCGCGCGAAAGCCTGATCGGTGTGCTGCCGGTGGGTTACGCCGACGGCTACCGCAGAGGCTTGCAGCACGGCGGCGAAGTGATCGTGCGCGGCGCGCGCGCGCCGGTGGTCGGCGCGGTGTCGATGGACCTGACGACGATCGACCTCACCGACATCGCGGGCGCGTCGGTCGGCGATGAGGTAATCTTGTGGGGCGAATCGAGCGGTGAGGTGATCAGCGTGAACGACGTCGCGCGGCTGGCGCAGACAATTTCATACGAGATGCTTTGTACGGTCGGCAAACGAGTGCCGCGCGTGATTCGGAGTTAAATGGCAATGAGCAGCGAGAGAGTCACGATCAGGCGCGCGTTGATAGGTGTCGCCGACAAGGCGGGCGTGGCGGATTTTGCCAAGGTGCTCGCACGGCACGGCGTGGAGATCGTATCGACCGGAGGCACGATGGCGGTTCTGGAAGCGGCCGGCGTGAAAGTCAGGTCGGTTGAGAGCTTCACCGGCTCGCCCGAGATGCTCGACGGGCGCGTGAAGACGCTGCATCCGAAAATTCACGGCGGAATCCTGGCGCGGCGCGCCGACGAGAGCCATCGGCGCCAGATGAAGCAGCATGGCATCGAGCCGATCGACCTGGTGGTCGTGAATTTCTATCCGTTCGAGAAAACAGTCGCCAAGCCTGGCGTCAGCCTTGACGACGCAATCGAAAATATCGACATCGGCGGACCCACGCTGGTTCGCGCGGCAGCAAAAAATCATGACGACGTCGCGATCGTCGTCAATGCGGCGGACTACGTTGCGATCGCCGCGGAACTCGACGCCAACCAGGGTGCGATTTCCGCGGACACGCGATGGCGCCTCGCGCGCAAGGCATTCGCGCGGGTGACTGCCTACGACGCGGCAATCTCAAATTATCTCGGCACGCACGTCGGAGACGGCGAGGCGTCCGCCCTCGGCGAGACTTTCAACCTTGCGCTCGAGCGCGAGCAGGCGCTGCGCTACGGCGAGAATCCGCATCAGGCCGGCGCGCTCTACGGCCGCTTCCTCGAGATCGCACATCAGCTTCACGGCAAGGAACTGTCGTTCAACAACGTCGTCGATATCAGCTCGGCGATGAACCTGATGCTCGAGTTCGAGGACGAGCAGCGTGCGGTAGTTGCGATTCTCAAGCACAACACACCGTGCGGAGTGGGCATCGCCGATACGCTCAAGGGCGCGTGGGACAAGGCGTTCGCAACCGACCCGGACTCGCCCTTCGGCGGCATCATCATCTCGAATCGGCCCTGGGACATGGAATTCGCGCACGCCGTCAATGAACTGTTCACCGAGGTGCTGATCGGTCCCGCGTATCCGGACGATGTGCTCGCCTTCTTGCGCAAAAATAAGAATCGCCGCGTGATGACGTTCAATTCGAAGGCCGTGGATCGCAACGAGCTCGACATCAAGAAGGTGCTTGGCGGATTGCTGGTGCAGACGCCGGACCTCGCGATCGAAGATCCGCGCAAGGGCAAAGTCGTGACGCGTCGCGCGCCCACCGACGCCGAAATGCGCGCGCTCACGTTCGGAATCAAGGTCTGCAAGCACATCAAGTCCAATGCCATTGCCTTCGTTGCGGAAGATCGCACGCTCGCTGTAGGCGGCGGCGCGACGTCGCGGATCGATCCGGTCTACGCGGCGCGCGAAAAAGCGGCGCGGCTCAAGGTTCCGCTCGAGGGTTCCGTGCTCGTCTCCGAAGCGCTGTTTCCGTTCCCCGACGGCCCGACGCTCGCGGCCGAGGCGGGCGCGACCACGATAGCGCAGCCGGGCGGCTCGCTACGCGACGACAAAGTGATCGAAGCGGCCGACAAGTTCGGGCTCGCGATGGTCTTCACGGGGGTCCGCCATTTCAGGCACTAGTCACTTCGCGAGATGAAAGTACTGGTCATAGGCAAAGGCGGGCGCGAACACGCGCTGGTCTGGCGGCTCCATCAGAGCGAGACCGTGTGGAAGATTTTCTGCGCGAGCGGTAATCCGGGAATCGATCAGATCGCCGAAGCGGTGCCGATCGCGCCGACCGATATCGCGGCGCTGGCGGACTTCGCCAAATCAAAGTCGGTCGACCTGACGATCGTTGGCCCCGAAGATCCGCTCGCCGCCGGAATCGTCGACGAGTTCACCCGCGAGGGGCTTAAAATATTCGGACCCACCGCGGCCGCGTCGCAGCTCGAGACGAGCAAATCGTTTGCGAAAACCATCATGCGCGAGGCGCGCGTGCCGACCGCCGACTTCGCCGCATTCGATGACGCCGAATCCGCGCGGCGCTACGTTAAGGCGCGCACAGGCCCGATGGTGGTAAAGGCGGACGGCCTCGCGCTTGGAAAGGGCGTCGTGATCTGTCACGACACCACGGCCGCTCTGGAAGCTATCAACGATGCAATGGAACGGCGGCGCTTCGGTGTGGCAGGTAATCGCGTGATCGTCGAGGAATTTCTGCGCGGCGAGGAAGTTTCATTCTTTGCACTGTGCGATGGCGAGAACGCGATCCCGCTCGGCACGTTCCAGGATCACAAGGCGATTTTCGACGGCGATCGCGGCCCCAACACCGGCGGGATGGGCGCGTATTCGCCGGTGCCGCAATTCGGCCCTGCGAAGGAAGCGCGCTTGATGCGCGAGGTGGTCGCGCCGACGCTGGCCGCGATGAATGCGCGCGGAATTCCGTTCCGCGGGCTGCTGTTCGTCGGTTTGATGATCGAAGGCGAACGAATCAACGTGCTCGAGTTCAACGTGCGCTTCGGCGATCCGGAATGCGAAGCGCTCATGATGCGGCTGGATAGTGACCTTGCCGAGAACCTGCTGGCTGCTGCTGACGGAAAAGTCGCGAACGCCGCGATCAGGCTCTCGCCGCGCAGCGCGGTCGCGGTCGTGCTCGTCTCGGGCGGCTATCCCGGTGACTACAAAAAAGGAATTCCGATTCGCGGCCTCGATCGGCTCGAAGGCAACGTCCCGTCCGACATCAAGATCAAATGGGCGATGAAGAAGATTCGCGTAAAGGTCTTTCACGCGGGCACTGCGATGCGCAACGGGAATTTGGTGACCGACGGCGGGCGCGTGCTGACGGTGACCGCGATGGCGCCCGAACTCGCCACGGCGGTCGACGCGGTGTACGAGGCGGCGGAAGTGATCGAATTCGAGGGACGTCACTTCCGGCGCGACATCGCACGGCGCGCGCTCGGATAGTTGCGATGTTTCGGCTCGAGGATGGAATCGCCGCGTTGCAAGCCGGTGAGCTGGTCGTTTATCCGACCGAGACGTTCTATGCGCTCGGCGCCGACGCGTTTTCATCGATCGCGCTGCGGCGGCTGTTTCGCGTGAAAGCGCGCGCGCCGGGACGACCGGTTGGGTTGATCGCGGCAGACAAAGCGATGGCTTTTTCGGTGGCGTGCGAAGTGCCGGTCGTCGCGCGGCGGCTCGCGGAAGCGTTCTGGCCCGGACCGCTGACGCTCGTTTTGCCGGCGCGTGACGAGATAGCGCCCGAGCTGATCGGACCCGACGGCGTTGGCGTGCGCGTATCACCAAACCCCGTCGCGCGCGCGCTCAGCGCCGGAATCGTGAGACCGATCACCGCGACCAGCGCGAACCTGAGCGGAGCGGCGCCGGCGAGCACGCTCGAGGAAGCGCGCGCGGGGCTGGGGAAAAAAGTTAAAGTTTACCTTGAAGGTGGAAAATTGACGGCGCAGGCGCCGAGCACCGTCATCGCGGTAAGCGGAAGCGGGTGGAAAATGGTGAGAGTGGGAGCGATTTCAGAAGACCAAATCGCGGCGGCGTTGAAATGAGCGGGCTCAGCAAACGGATCGAGCCGTTTCGCGCCCTGATGTACAACCGCCAGCTCACCGGCGAGCCGGAGCGGGTCGTCGCGCCCCCGTACGATTTGATCGGCGAGGCGCGTCAGAATCAGTTGTACGAACGCAGTCCCTACAACGTCGTGCGGCTCGAACTCGGGCGCGAGCCTGACCGCTACGGCGCGGCGGAAAAGACGCTCGCGGATTGGATGGCGGCGGGAGTCGTCGAGCGGTCGGCGCGTCCCGCCATTTTTCAGTACACGCAGACTTTCGACGTTGAGGGGCGGCTGCTGCATCGCACGGGGTTTATCGCGCGCGTGCGGCTCGAGGAATTCGATCGCGGACGCGTCGTGCCGCATGAACGAACTTTTCCGGCCGCAAAGGAGGACCGCCTGCGCCTGCTGACCGCGCTGCAGCTCAACACGAGCTCGATCTTCGGGCTCTACTCTGGCAAGCATCCGGAGCTCGATCGATTGCGCGAGCGGGTGTCCTCGCGCGAGCCATTGATCAATCTCGTCGACGATCTGGGAATCCGCAACGAATTGCGGCCGATCGAAGCCGCCGACGAAATCGCGATCATTCAGCGCGAACTCGAATCGCCGCGCATTTTGATCGCCGACGGACACCATCGCTACGAGACCGCGTTGAATTATCGGCGCGCTCGACGCCACGAGAACCCATCGGGTGCGCCCGCGCCGGAGCCGTACGACTACATTATGATGACGCTGGTAGCGTGCGACGATCCCGGGCTGGTGATTCTGCCGACGCATCGCGTCGCGAAGTCCTTGCCCCCCAACGCGATCGCTTCGTTCGTGCCACACGCCCGAGAAGCGTTCGACGTCGACGAAATCGCGCATCGCGACGAATTTCGCACGCGCCTGAATGATTCGGGAAGCGGCGCAATCGGAGTGGCGTTGAAGGGGATCCCCAACTACTTGATTATGCGGCTACGTAGCCAAGGCGCGATGGAAACGGCGATGCCCGACGCGCCGGCCGAGGTGCGGCGTCTCGACGTGTCGGTTCTGCACGCGTTGGTGTTCGATCGAATCTTCGGGTTTGGCGCCGGCGAGATTCGCAAAGGTGGGAATATCGAATACACGATCGAAATCGGCGGCGCGCTCGGCGCGGTCGCGAATGGACGCGCCGACGGTGCATTCCTGATGAATCCGCCGTCGATTCACGACGTCGAGCGGGTGAGCGACGCGGGCGCGACGATGCCGGAGAAATCGACCTACTTCCATCCCAAGCTGCTGACCGGCCTGGTGATGAACCCACTATTCGACGGCGAATGAATCGCGTGGCGCGGTTGATCCTCGTTCGGCACGGCGAGACCGAGGGCGAGTCGAGCATCCGATATCACGGCCGCACCGACGTGCCGCTGTCGGAACTCGGGCGCGCGCAGATGCGTCTTGTGGGCCGGGCGCTCGAGACGCATCGCGGCGACAGAACTTTCGCGCGCGTTTTTTCGAGTCCGCTCGTTCGTGCGTCCGAAGGCGCGCGAATTGTAGCAGGCGACTCGGCCCCGCTGGTCACGATCGATGAGTTCGCCGAAGTGCACTTCGGACTGTTCGAAGGACTCACGGCCGATGAGATTCGCGAGCGTTATCCCGACGAGTTCGCGCGATGGAACGCCGATCGGCTCGCGCCCGGCTACGCCTACCCCGCCGGCGAGAGCCGCACCGCGTTTACCAATCGCGTCGAGCGCGGCCTGGAACGCATGCTGGCTGCATGGACGCCGCGCGGCGACGACGCGTTAGTGCTTGCTCATCGCGGTGTGATTCGCGCGATTGTGCGAAAGCTCGCGCGCCAGGAGCCGTTCGTCGAGCTCGGGTCGATCCATATTCTACGTTTCGACGGCGCTTGGAACCCTGAGATGCTCGATCTGATCGATCACCTCGACGACACCTGAATTCACACGCGGCGCAACACTCCAGTCCAGCGGTAGCGGCACTTGTCGAGCGGCTTGGTGAACGACAGGTCGCTGTAGGCGGCGACCATTTTGAACATCCCCGATGCGAGCGCCGCGAGTTCCAGCGTGGCGGGAATCGTGTAGCGCACCGGAATCAAGTCACGAGTCGTCACCGCGCCGGCGGGAAAGTTGACCGTGCATTCGAGTTCGTAGATCGAGTGCAGCGGCGAGTGCCACGCGATGGGGCGATGGAACTCGCGAATACCGAGCGCAACGCCGGCGGCGCGCGCCGTGCGTTCGCGCCACATCGTGCGTTGCGGCACGCGCGGAAGGGGGTCCTGCCGATCGATGTCGATGCAGTACAGACCGCCGCGCTCGAGCGCACGGCCGACGGATTTGAGATGTGCGAGCAGGTCGGCGTTCTCGACGATCACTGGAAATGTCTCGGACATGAAGATTGCGGCGTCGAAGAGGCGCTCAGGGAGAGTGAACTTCTCTATCGGCCGGCGATAGAAGCGGAGATTCGCGAGTGCGCTCGCTTTGCGGCGCCCCGCCGCGATCATCGTGGGCGAGCGGTCGATTCCGACGACCTCGAATCCATCACCCGCCAGCAGTCGGCCGTGGGGCGAGTCGCCGCACGCGATGTCCAGGATGCGGCGCGTCGGACTTTTGCGATGCCGCTTCCAGACCTGTTGCAGGAAGATTACTTCGGTCGGAATTTCGCCGGGACTTTCCAAACGCGCGCGGCGAAAGATGTCGGGATATTCGTAGATGCTCGGTTCCATCGGCGATGAGCGTACAGACGGCGCGCTTCGAGATCGACGCTTGAGATTTTCCGGCGAACGGCGGGATAATGCCCCGCATCCGAGTTCCTGAACGGTCGTTTAGGGGTTAGTCACGATGAGCAAGCCGCTCGAGGGAATCAAGGTCGTCGAGATCGCGCAGGAAATCCAGGGGCCGTTCGCGTCGCTGATTCTGGCCGACTTGGGCGCCGACGTTGTCAAGGTCGAGAACAAGGAGACTGGCGATCTCAGCCGCTGGATGCTGGCGGCGTTGATTGGCGGGCCGGACGTAAAGAACGCGACAGTGTCGCACTATTTTATCGCGATGAATCGCGGCAAACGGAGCATCACCGCTGACCTGAAAAAGAAGGACGCGATCGAGATAGTGCGCCGGATGGTGAAATCGTACGACGTGCTCATCACCAACTATCGCCCCGGCGTGCTCGACCGGCTCGGTCTCGGCTACGACGACCTGCGCAAAATAAATACGCGCATCGTTTACGCGCAGGGAAGTTCGTGGGGGCCGAAGGGACCGTGGGTGACGCGCCCGAGCCGCGACACGCTCGCGCAGGCCGCGAGCGGCGTGATGGCGAAGACGGGGATGCCTGACGACCCGCCGCTGGCGGCCGGGATGTTCGTCGCGGATCATTCGGGCGCGCTCAGCCTGGCGAGCGGTGTGCTGGCGGCGCTGTTTGCGCGCGAGCGCACCGGCAAGGGGCAGAAGGTCGACGCGTCGATCTACGGCACGATGATCGCGATGCAAGGAATGGAGATCAATTACGCATCGATTACTGGCGTCGAGCCCGAGCGCGCCGGCCGCGGGCATCAGTTTCTGCGTGGCGTGTGGGGCGCGTTCCCGACCAGCGACGGCTACATCTGTATTGCGGGCGTGGACGAGAAGCGCTGGCCGTCGTTCTGCAGGATCGTCGGCATTCAGCATCTGGAGAAGGATCCCGATTACTCGGACAACGTGATTCGCAATTTTCACGGCGACAAGATTCAGAAAGTGCTCGACGAGATCTTCCCGAAAAAGACGAGCAAGCAGTGGCTCAAGGAACTCACCGACGCCGACATCCTCGCCACCGAGGTCGTCGATTACCGCACGATGCTGAAAAGCGAGCAGGCTCGCGTCAACGGATACCTGCTCGAACTCGACCATCCGGTGGCGGGCAAGGTGCTCGTGTCCGGCACGCCGATAACGATTAACGGCGAAGTCACAACGCAGGCGGAAGCGGCGCCCGAACACGGGCAGCATACCGAGGAGGTACTGCTCGAACTCGGCTACACGTGGGAAGAGATCGGCGCCCTGCGCGACAGCGGCGCGGTGTAGCGCTGGTCAAGGTCGCGTCACTCGATAGATGACGAACGTCCCGCTGACGTTTTCGTGGTAGTAGAGAGACTTCTCGTCCGGCGACAAGGCGGGCGCTTCCGCGAATCCTGTAATCGCTTCGATCTTGATCGGTTTTCCGAATGGCTTCGAGGTTTTTGCACGGGTTGCCGTGTAGATTGCAGGCAGTGTTCCGTCAAACCGGGTGAAAAAAATTCACGACCCGAGGCGGAAATGTCCGGCGCATAGTTGAGCGCGTGCGTGTTGATCTTGCGCATGATCTCGGCGCTGTTCTTGAGCCGCACGAAATGATCGCCGTCACGATGTGCGATCACAATGCTGGCGCGTTGCGGAACGCTGCCGCCATTGAAAACGCCGTCTACGAAGTACAGCGTACTGCCATCGGGACTAATACACTGGTCGAAATTTATGTCGCCCGCCTTCTCTTTTGAAATTCCGGGCACGAGCGCGACGTTCGACACGCTGCCGTTGGAAAAAGTGCCCCAGTAGATAGTCGCAAACGCCGGCGGCCCATAGTTTCGCGTCGAGACGAAATAGAATGTGTCGCTGCTATCCATCGAGGCGACCGCGTTCAGTCCGGTCGCGTTGACGCCGCCAATCTCGCCCTGGAATTGGAACGTCACGTCGTCGACGCGCGTCGCATAGTACAGATTTGTGTTGGGGGCGCTGTTCGAATCGTTGAAGAACAGGTAGTTGCCGTCGGGGCTGATGAACGGCTCCATCGCGTCCTGGCTGTAGCCAACAATCGTCACCGGTTGAGGATTGGCAAAAACTCCAAACGTAGGTTTGGAATCTGGCTTCTCGGCGATCACGGGGCTGCCCCCGGGGTAAGCGTTGAGTGTCCCGCTGAGCGGTAACGGCCAAATCATGGCGATCGTGGAAATTCTACGAGTCGAGAGCATTTTAACTGCGACTTCCATGTTGCATATTAATTCAAACGCGCATGGTTCGACGACTGAAAATCGAATCACGGAGAAAAGGTGATGGCGCTGCCGGCTCGAATCTCGATTGCGACGCTTGGCGTGAGCGATCTCGCGCGTTCGACCAGGTTCTACCTGGCGCTCGGTTGGGAACTCGCATCAGAGTCCTCCACCGAGATCAGCTTCTTTCGCACGGCAGGCGGCGTGCTCGCGCTCTACCCATTTGATCTGCTCGCCAAGGACGCGATGCTGCCGCCGCTGCGAGCACAGGGATTCGGCGGAGTCACTCTCGCGATCAACGTCGAGCGCGCCGAAGACGTGCAACCGGGACTCGACATGGCGAAGGCTGCCGGTGCGACGATTCTCAAGCCCGCGACGAAAGCTGAGTGGGGAGGAGTGTCGGGATATTTCGCCGACCCCGACGGCTATCCGTGGGAAGTAGTCTGGGCGCCGAGATCCAGGTTCAAGCCCGACGGCTCCCCGGACGTGAGCTAGTGAATAGCGCATGGCGGAGCGGCATATCGTTGCGATTGGCGGTGGCGGATTCTCGATGGAGCCGCGCAACACGAAGCTCGACGATTTCGTCTTGGGCCTCGCGCGGCGCAAGCGGCGTCCGCGCGTATGCTTCGTCGGAACGGCGAGCGGCGACAGCGATTCGTATCTCAGGCGCTTTCATGAAGCCTTTCCGCCGGCGCGCGCCGCCGCGACCCATCTCACTTTTTTCGAGCGAAAAGTTCGCGACCTCAAAACGTTCGTGATGGAGCAGGACGTCATCTACGTCGGCGGCGGCAGCAGCGCGAACATGCTCGCAGTGTGGCGTTTGCATGGCCTCGACAAAGTCCTGCGCGCGGCATGGAACGCGGGCGTCGTGATGGCTGGGATCAGCGCGGGCGCGATTTGCTGGTTCGAAGACGGCCTGACGGATTCGTTCGGCATGCCATTCCGGAACCTCAACGACGGCCTCGGATTCGTGCGCGGCGCCTGCTGTCCGCATTACGACGGCGAGAAAGAGCGGCGGCCGGCGTTGATGCGATTGATCAAGCGCGGCTTCCCGCCGACGCTCGCGCTCGACGACGGCGCGGCGGCGCACTTTGTCGGGACGCGGCTCAAAGAAATCGTTACATCGCGACCGAAAGCACGCGCGATTCGCGTCGCGCTCGGCAAAGGTGTGGTAGTCGAAAAAGCGCTTCCGGTGCGCTACCTCTGAATCACGCCAAGGGAGGTTCGCGCGATGAAAGCAAATCACGTTCATGTTGGTGTCCGCGATCTGCCGGCAGCCGTCGGACGGCTCGAGCGTGTGTGGGAGCTGAAGCCGGTATTCCAGATTCCTGAGATGGCGATTTTCGCGGTCGGCGAGTTCGAGCTGTTCCTTGACGCGGCGGAACACGACACTCGGACGACGATCGGATTTGTCAGCGACGATTGCGACCGCGACTACAGTGGCGTCGTCGCGCGCGGCGCTGAGACCGTCAGCGCACCCGAGGACAAGCCCTATGGCTCGCGCGCCGCGTACGTGAAAGGGCCGGGAGCTTTGACGCTTGAGATCGAGCAGCCGCTTACGAGATGAGTCGAGCTGACCTGCGTGACAAGCTGGGCCGGCCTGCTCTAGAATGCGGACCTCAAATGCGGTGAGGATGAGTTGATGGCGGTATCCACGGAAATTGTCGAGATAAAAGCGCGCGAGATTCTCGACTCGCGCGGCAACCCCACAGTCGAAGTTGACGTGCGGCTGCGCGGCGGCGCGCTCGGCCGCGCCGCCGTGCCCTCGGGCGCATCGACGGGCGTTCACGAAGCACTCGAGCTCCGCGACGGCGATGCGAAACGCTACGGCGGCAAGGGCGTGCTGAAGGCGGTCGCCAACGTCAATGGTACGATCGCGGCCAAGCTCAAGGGCGCGGACGCCGCGAATCAGAGCGCGATTGATAACGCTCTCATCAAACTGGACGACACTGCGAACAAATCGAAGCTGGGCGCCAACGCGATGCTCGGCGTATCGATCGCGGCCGCGCACGCATCTGCCACGGCCAACGGAGTGCCGCTGTATCGGTATCTCAATCCCGACGCGCGCGTGATGCCGGTGCCACAGATGAACGTGCTCAATGGTGGCCGTCATGCGGACTCGAACGTCGATATGCAGGAGTTCATGATCGTGCCGGTCGGAGCGCCTAATATCGGCGAAGCGATCCGGATGGGCGCGGAGGTCTTTCACGCGCTTGCGGCGGTGCTCAAGAAGCGCGGTCATTCGATTAACGTCGGCGATGAAGGTGGATTCGCGCCGAATCTCAAGAGCAACGAGGAGCCGATCGAAGTGATCCTCGAGGCGATCGCGAAGGCCGGCTACCGTCCCGGCGCCGACATGTCGATCGCGCTCGATCCGGCGTCGAGCGAATTTTACGAAAACGGCAAGTACGTGTTCGCGCGTTCGGACAAAAGCGCGCGCAGCGCCGAGCAGATGGTCGAGTTCTACGCAGCGTGG
>NZ_DATEQZ010000084.1:0-2501 GCF_035272065.1 Binatus sp. (SeqCode) | reverse complement strand
GTCAAGCACAGCGCCCTCAACGTGCTGAGAACCCGCAAAAGCAAGGATTCGCTGCGCATGCGCCGCAAAGTCGCCGCATGGGACGAAAACGCCCTCGCCGCCTACATCGCCGCATAAAACGTTCAGTCGATTCCCCTGGGGTCGGGCTGGAGGATCTTCGCCGGGTTGAAGGCCAGTGGTCGCCGCACCCAACGGCGAGCGATGTACGCCAAGCTTACGACCGTTTGTGGCGGCAGCTGGGGTCCGGGTCGATCGAAGCACTGCTTGATCTGCCGCCGATGAGAGACCCAGACCGGTGCGCGACCATGGACGTGCTCACGGTGCTCACGTCGCCGGCCTTGTTCACCGACTTGAATCTGTTCCGTCTCGTCGTCAGTCGGATGGCGACCCTCAGCCTGGACCATGGCAACGGCGACGGGTCATGCCTCGCCTACGCATGGCTGGGCGGGGTCCTGGGGACGTATTTCGGAGAATACCAGGCAGGGTGCCGCTTTGGCAGACTTGGTCTGGATCTGGTCGAGAAGCATGGGCTCGACCGCTTCAGAGCTCGCGTCTACCTGGTCTTCGCTGTCCACGTCGCACACTGGACTCAGCCCTTGCAGACGTCTCGCGCCTTCCTCAGGCGCGCCTTTGACGCGGCGCAGGATGCCGGTGACCATTCTTATGTGGCCTATAGCTGCATCGACTTGATCACAAACCGCATCGCCGCCGGAGATTCGCTCAGTGACATCGAGCGAGAGGCCGAACATGGCCTCGAGTTCGCGCGGAAAGTAAGATTCGGTCTCGCCAGCGACTGCATCACGGGGCAGCTCAGGCTCATCCGGATGCTCCGTGGACTGACGCCGGACTTCACCTCCTTTAATGACGCGGAGTTCGACGAGGGCCGCTTCGAGCAACATCTGCAGAACAATCCCCAGCTGGCCATCGGCGCGTGCTGGTATTAGATCCGCAGGCTGCAGGCGAGCATCTATGCCAGCGACCAGGTATCTGCCATTGCGGCGGTATCGAAAGCTGCGTCGCTGCTTTGGACGGCTCCGACTCAATTCGAGTTGGCTGAATACCATTTCTACGCGGCGCTTGCTCGGGCGGCGCATTGCGATTTGACCGCGGCCGGGGAGCGGTCGCAGCACTTGGCGGCGCTGGCGGCTCATCACAAGCAGCTCGCCGTCTGGGCGGAGAACTGCGCCGCAGCTTTCGAGAACCGCGCGGCATTGGTAGGCGACGAGATTGCCCGCCTCGAAGGCCGGGATCTGGACGCGATGCGCCTCTATGAAGAGGCGATTCGGCTGGCGCGCGAACACGGTTTCATGCAGAACGAGGGCTTAGCCCACGAACGCGCCGCACGGTTTTGCGTGGCGCGCGGCTTTCAGACGATGGCTGGCGCGTATCTGCGTAATGCCCGGCACTGCTACCTGCGTTGGGGCGCCGATGGCAAGGTGCGGCAACTCGAGGCGATGTATCCGCAGCTCAGGACAGAAGAGCCCGCACCCGGCCCAACGAGCACGATCGCGGCCCCGGTCGAGCGCCTCGACCTCGCGACCGTGATCAAAGTGTCGCAGGCTGTGTCGGGCGAGATCGTGCTGGAGAAGCTGATCGACACGCTCATGCGCACGGCGATCGAGCAGGCGGGGGCCGAGCGCGGCCTGTTGATCCTGTTGCACGCGGCCGAGCCGCGGATCGAGGCGGAAGCTGCGACCGCCGGCGATGCGGTGCGCGTGCAAGTGCGCGAGCTGCCCGTGAGCGCGGCCGTCCTGCCGGAGACCGTCCTCCATTATGTCCTGCGCACCCGCGAGAGCGTCATTCTCGACGATGCCGCGACCCAATCCCGGTACGCCGACGATCCCTACATTTGTCAGCGCCAGTCGCACTCCATTCTCTGCCTGCCCTTGATCAACCAGGCCAAGCTCGTCGGCGTCCTCTACCTCGAGAACAACCTCACGCCGCGCGCCTTCTCGCCGGCTCGGATGGCGGTGCTGAAGCTCCTCGCCTCGCAGGCCGCGATCTCGCTCGAGAATACCCGTTTGTACCGCGATCTCGAACAACGCGAAGCCAAAATCCGTCGTCTCGTCGACGCCAACATCATCGGAATCTTCATCCGCGCGGTCGAAGGGGAGATCGACGGGCCAGTTGTCGAGGCTAATGACGCGTTTTTGCGCATGGTGGGATACGACCGTGAAGACGTCGTTTCTGGTCGTGTGCGGTGGACAGAGCTGACGCCGCCGGAATGGCGTGACCGCGATGCACGGGCTGTGGCTGAGTTGAAGATGACCGGAACCGCTCAGGCATACGAGAAGGAGTATTTCCGGAAGGACGGCCGCCGTGTGCCCGTACTGGTCGGGGCGGCGAGCTTCGAAAACGAGTCTCTGGGATATCCATTTAACCGGACTTGGCGTATGCCGGATGGATGGAGCGACCCCTCGCCAGCATCCACTACCCTAAGTCCCTTGGGGAGTTTCGGGCTTGGTTCCCGACTGATGCGGACTGCCTCGACTACCTGGAAT
>NZ_DATEQZ010000083.1:0-7849 GCF_035272065.1 Binatus sp. (SeqCode) | reverse complement strand
GCGCCGGCCCGGGAGTCGGCGACATCTATCCCGGCACGCTCGCTGCGCTGGGCGTGGTGTCCGCGGTTCATGCGGCGCGGCGGACCGGCCACGGACAGTTCCTCGACGTCTCGATGTATGACGCGATACTCGCGCTGTGCGAGATGATCGTTTATGCCTACTCAAGCAGCGGCGTCATCAGGGAGCCGGGCGGGAACGGGACGCCGGTGCTTTGTCCGTTCGATATTTTTCCGACGCGTGACGGCGCGGTCGCGATCGCGGCGCCCGGCGAGAATCATTGGAAGAATCTGTGCGAGGCGATCGGTCGGCCTGAGCTCGCGACCGACGACCGCACTCGAAACCTCAATCGGCGAGTCGCAAATGCCGACTTCGTGCGTGGCATCCTCACCGAATGGACGAAGTCGCACGCCACGCGCGAAATCGTGGACGCCATCGGCGGCAAGGTGCCGGTCGGCCCGGTCAACACCGCCAAAGATATTTTCGAGGACCCGCAGCCGCGGGCGCGCGGCATGTTGGTCGAGGTCGAACAGCCCGGGGACAATCCGCCGCTGACAATAGCGGGATGTCCGATAAAGCTGACGGGCACGCCGTCGGGAATTTATGCGCGCGCGCCGCGCCTCGGGGAGCATACCGAGCAGGTTCTCGCCGACGCGGGAATATCAAACGCGCGCAAGGAGCAATCATGACGCTTCGACTAAGACGTTCCGAGCTTTCGACGCCGGCTTCGAGTCCGAAGATGATCGAGAAGGCGATGGCGACCGCGGCCGACATGGTGTTTCTCGATCTTGAAGATGCGGTCGCGCCCGCGCAGAAAGAAGGTGCGCGCAAGAACGCAGTCGATGCGCTGCGCAATCTCGATTGGGGCAAAAAAGTGCGCGCCGTGCGGGTCAACGGCGCGGACACGCATTGGGCGCACGACGATGTGATCGAAGTCGTCGAGGGCGCGGGCGACAAGCTCGACGTCATCATCGTGCCGAAGCCGAAGGCGCCGCGCGACATCTGGTTCTTCGACACGCTGCTGACGCAGCTCGAAACGAAGCTTCATCTGAAAAACAGGATTGGCCTCGAGGCGTTGATCGAGGAGAGTGCGGCGCTGGCGCGCGTCGAGGAAATTGCGGCAGCGTCGCCGCGGCTCGAGGCCCTTATCCTCGGCTTCGGCGATCTGTCGGCGAGCCAGGGGATGCGCTTTGGCGTCGCGAGCGATCCCGCCCTTAGGTATCCCGGTGATATGTGGCATCACGCGCGCGTGCGGATGATCACCGCATGCCGCGCCAATGGCATCGACGCGATCGACGGACCCTTCGGCAACTTCAGAGATCCGGACGGGTACCGCCGCGAGGCGACGTGGGCGGCGACGCTCGGCGCCGTCGGCAAATGGGCGATCCACCCGAGCCAGATAGAAATTGCCAACGACGTGTTCGCGCCGACGCCGCACGAAATAGAAAACGCGCGCAAGATGTCCGAGGCCTACCAGGCCGCGACGCGCGACGGCGCAGGCGCCGCAGGCGCGGGCGGGATGCTCGTTGACGCGGTCGCGGTCCGAATTTTCGAAGGCGTACTCGAGCGCGCCCGTCTCACAGGTCGTGCTTAAAAGTCACGCCTACGCGGCGCACGCCAAGGGGTGACCCCTTGGAACCCAGCGTTGGATGGTGCAGGGCTCCATCTCCGGAATCATTTTCGGCTATTTGGCCTAGGTGGCCTGCAACGCGACGCGGACTACTTCGATCGAGTTTTCATGGATACCGGAGTCGATCTGCGCTAAGTGGGGACACGGAGGATAATTGCTATGGGACGGATCTTCTTTCGCCGCGCGAATCTGATCGACGGCCGTAACGCGCCGAAGAAAAATGCGACCGTCGTGGTCGAGGACGATCGCATCGCCGCGGTAGCAACCAACGGTGACGCGCCGAAACCTTCCGGCAACGATGTGGTCTACGACCTCGCCGGCCGATCGCTGATGCCGGGGATGGTCCAGTGTCACTATCACGTCGCCTACGCTGAAGAACAGATCGAAGATATCGACTTGAAGCATCCCGCGACGATGCTCACTTTGATCGCCGCAGAGAATGCCGAGTTGCTATTGCGATCGGCTTCACTGGAGCGGTCAGCGCGGGCACGCTGCACAATATTGACGTCACTCTCAAACGCGCGATCGAAGCGGGCATGATACCTGGACCACGCTTTGTTCCCTGCGGACAAGACCTCATCACCACCGGCGACTCGGTCGACGTCCATCCGACCTGGTGGAAATTGCATCTCGAGGGGGGCGTTCTGATCTGCGACGGTCCCGACGAGTTCCGCAAAGCCGTGCGTAGCGAAATCAAGGAGGGCGCCGAAATCATCAAGGTCAATCCGACCGGCGGCCATGGCCTGGGGTCCGCCGATGTCATGACGATGACGATCGAAGAAATTAATGCCGCCGCCGACACTGCGCATGATCGCGGCAAGAGAATCCGCGGGCACACCATTTCCAAGCGCGGCATCATCGCCGCGCTCGACGCCCGCTTCGACCTCATCGACCATTGCGACATGATGGACGACGAATGTATCGAGCGCCTCGTAAAGCAGGGAACCTTCGTCACCCCGAGCCTCTACTTCCCGTATATGACGGTCGAGCGGAATCGGCGGAGCGGAAAATCCGCGATGCCTGGAATGGACGAATTGGAGCGAGGCCTCGAGCACTCGTACAAAGTGGTGCCCAAGGCGAATGCGGCCGGCGTCAAGCTGGTGGTCGGCGATGATTTCGGCGTCGCCGGCCTGGTCCACGGCGACTATGCGAAGGAGCTCGAGGCTTACGTCAAGGGCGCGGGAATTCCAGCCCTCGACGTCATCGGTTGGGCGACCCGCAACGGCGCCGAGATGCTCGGCATGAAGGACGATCTCGGAACGATCGAAGCGGGCAAGCTGGCCGACTTGCTGGTTATTAACGGCGATCCGGTGCGCGACATTACGGTGCTGCAGGATCGCGCCAATCTCGACGTGATAATGAGGGGCGGAAAGTTTATCGAGTGCCAGCTTGTGCCGGGCAAGGCAGTCGCCAAGTCAGCATAGTCCTCGTTTAAGTTGACTATGCGGCGCGGATGTCCGTAGATTCGGGCGTGCACTACGAAACGCGCTACGCCCGCAGTGGCGACATCAGCATCGCCTACCAGGTTATAGGCGATGGCCCCCGCGACCTGATCTACGTCCCCGGGATCATCTCCCATCTGGAGTTTTCCCATGAGCTGCCGGGCTACACCGATTTCCTGAACGGCCTCGCTTCGTTTGCGCGCGTGATCGTCTTCGACAAGCGTGGCAACGGGCTCTCAGATCGCATCGCGGGCGCACCCACCATCGAAGAGAGGATCGATGACATCCCGGCGGTTATGGATGCGGCCGGCAGTAAGCGCGCCGTTCTGTTCGGCGTGTCGGAAGGAGGTCCTATCAGCCTTCTGTTCGCCGCCACACATCTGGACCGTGTCGAGGCGATCGTCTTGTACGAGACCTTCGTGCGCTACGGAGGAGTGCCGGGTCAAACGCCCATGTGGTCGCCTGACGTTCACAAGCAATTCACGAACTACATGCTCGAGCAGTATGGCACCGGTGCATCCCTGGGCGGCTTCGGCGCGTCCCGAGCCGGCGACCCCCACGTGCGCGAGCTCTGGGGCCGGGTCGAGCGTGCGTCGAATAGCCCCGGTGGATTCCGTGCCGTCTATGAAGCTCTGCTGGAAACCGACGTTCGCGCAGCGCTGCCGAGCGTGCAGGCGCCATGTCTCGTCATGCATGCGGCCAACGGGTCTATGTTCGAGCATCAGAGCAAATACCTTGCGGAGCATCTGCCGCACGCGCGCCTGGTCGCGCTCGATGGCATCGATCACTTTCCATGGTTCGCCGGTGGCGATCGGATCGTCGCCGAGGTTGAGGAGTTCGTGACCGGCACCCGCTCGGCCGTCGCCAACGACCGGATCCTCGCAACGCTGCTCTTCACCGACATTGTGGGTTCGACCGAGCGGGCGGCAGAGCTGGGCGATCGCCGGTGGCGCGAAGTGTTGCAGAACTACTACAGCCTGGCTCGGCGGCAAATCGAACGCTACCGCGGAATCGAAGTCGGTACCGAGGGCGACGGAATCTTCGCGCGCTTCGATGGTCCCGCGCGCGCCGTGTTCTGTGCCCGCGCGATCCGCGACGGAGTGAAGGATCTCGGGGTCAAGATACGTGCCGGCCTGCACACCGGCGAGATCGAGCTTAAAGGCGACGATCTGAGCGGTCTGGCTATTCACATTGGCGCCCGCGTCGGCGCGCTCGCCGCGGCCGATGAAGTACTCGTGTCGCGCACGGTAAAGGACCTGGTCGTCGGCTCAGGACTCCAGTTCAGCGACCGAGGGACCCACCAGCTCAAGGGCGTGCCCGATGTCTGGCAGCTATACGCCGTAGCCGGTTAGGCAGGTAGCAAGCCGAGTGTCAGCTCACGCCGATACTCGCGCATCGAAGAGCGAGGTTGCGTAACGATCGATGCGCTGCTCGAAATGCGGGACGAATAACCCCTCGACCAGCAACTTCTGCGCGAAGTGTGGGAATGCACTCGCCAGGCATTGCGCGAAGTGCAAGGCGGAGAACCCGCCAACCTCCGATTTCTGCGGCAAGTGCGGGACCCCACTAACAAATGGTGCGGGCGCAGCAGCCGCGACTTCGTCGCCCCTGGAATCGGCCTCCAACGTGCGCGTCGCGCAAGAGAGCAGCTCGCCGGAAGCGCTCGAGGGCGAGCGCAAGACGGTCACCGCCCTGTTCGCCGATATCAAGGGGTCGACCGAGCTGGAGCGGGACCTTGATCCCGAGGAGGCGCGGGCGATCGTCGATCCGGCATTGAAGCTGATGATCGATGCGGTGCATCGCTATGACGGCTATGTTGTGCAGTCGACCGGCGACGGCATCTTCGCGATGTTCGGCGCTCCGCTCGCGCATGAGGACCATCCGCAACGCGCGCTGTACGCGGCGATTCGGATGCAGGAAGACCTCCGCCGCTACGGAGCGACGCTGCGCGAGCGGGGTCGCGCCCCGATCGAGATCCGCATCGGCGTGAACACTGGCGAAGTCGTGGTCCGCGCGATTCAGACTGCCGCGGGGCATGCGGAGTACACCCCTATTGGGCATACCAACAACTTGGCGTCGCGGATGCAGACGGTTGCGCCAACCGGCTCGATCGCCACGACGGAGGATACGCGCAAGCTCTGCGAGGGATACTTTACCTTCCGCTCACTCGGTCCCACGCGGGTAAAGGGCGTCAGCGAGGCGGTAACCGTCCACGAGGTGACGGGGCTTGGCCCGCTGCGCACGCGTTTGCAGGCGTCGGCGCGGCGAGGGCTCTCCAGGTTCGTCGGCCGCGCAGCCGAACTCGAGCAGATGAAGCGCGCACTCGAACTCGCAAAGAGCGGGCGCGGTCAACTAGTCGCCGCGGTGGGTGAAGCCGGAGTGGGCAAGTCGCGGCTGTTCTTCGAGTTCCGCGCGGCCGGGCAGCCGGGGTGCCTGGTGCTCGAGACTTTGTCCGTCTCGCACGGCAAGGCCTCCGCATACCTTCCGCTAATCGACCTGCTCAAGAATTATTTCGAGATCACTCCCGACGATGATGCGCGCCGGCGGCGCGAGAAAATCGGTGGAAAGATTTTGATCCTCGATCGGGCGCTGGAAGACACCCTGCCCTATCTCTTCACGTTGCTCGAGGTGGCGGAGAGTGACGATCAAATCGCGCGACTGGATCCCGAAATCAGGCGGCGCCGCACGCTGGATGCGATCAAGCGTCTACTACTTCGTGAGAGCCTTCATCAGCCGCTCGTAGCGATCTTCGAGGACCTGCACTGGGTCGATGAAGGTTCACACGCGCTGCTCAACTTGCTCGCGGAATCTCTCGGCACGGCGCGGGTGCTGATGCTGGTCAACTACCGGCCCGAGTTCACTCACAACTGGGGCAACAAGACCTACTACACGCAACTGCGGCTCGATCCGCTCGGCGCCGAGACCGGCGAGGAAATGTTGAACGCGCTGCTCGACGACGGGCGCGAACTCGCGCCGCTCAAGCAATTGATAATCGAGAAGACCGAAGGCAATCCGCTCTTCATCGAAGAGATCGTGCAGGCGCTGTTCGAGCAAGGCGCGCTGGTTCGCAACGGCGCGGTCAAGCTCGCCAAATCTCTCAATACGATTCAGATCCCATCGACGGTTCAGGCCGTGCTGGCCTCGCGTATCGATCGGCTGCCAGCCGAGCAGAAGGACCTGCTGCAGACGCTGGCGATAATTGGGAAGGAGTTCCCGCTCGGGCTGGTTAGAGCGGTATCGGGAAAATCCGACGATGAACTCGACAGCTTGCTTGCCGGTTTGCAGACTGCCGAGTTCATCTACGAGCAACCCGCGGTGGGGGACGTCGCGTACGTCTTCAAGCATGCGCTGTCGCAGCAGGTCGCGTCGGGCTCGGCGTTGATGGAACGGCGCAGAGTGCTGCACGAGCGCGTCGCGCGCGCACTCGAAGTACGATTCCCTGAAACGGTGGAGACTCAGCCGGAGCTGATCGCCCATCACTTCACAGAGGCGGGACTGGGAGCAGAAGCGGTTCCGTACTGGCAAAGGGCGGGTGAGCGAGCCCTCCAGCGCTCAGCAAACCTGGAAGCCATCGACCAGCTTGAGAAGGGGCTCGAACTGCTCGGCTCGCCACCAGACGTAGCTGAGCGGAGTCGGCCCGCGGACGAAGCTCGGCGTTTCGCGCTGCTATTGCTACTTGGCGTGGGGCGAGTGCGGGTAGGCGAATTCGCTAAAGCCCACCAAGCATTTCTGCGTGCTGCCGAAACCGCCAAATCACTTGGGTCAACCGAAAACGTGATCAGTGCGGCGTTGGAGCTCGTACATATGACCCACACCACCGGTTTTCCCGCGCCGGAAGCACTTCAACTACTCGAAGAAGCGCTGCAGAAGCTCGGCCCGGATGATAGTCCCCTCAAGGCGAGGACGCTGAGCGGCCTGGCCCGCTTCCTGGGAGTCACCGGTGAGAGGCAAAAGTTGATGTCGTATGCTCCGCAGGCAGTGGCCATGGCTCGACGCATCGGAGATCCGAAGCTAGTCAGCTACAGCCTGCTGGGAATGTTCTACGCCTTGTCGGGACCGGAGCACGCCGACGAGCGGCTTGCCATCACGACAGAAATGCAGGACCTCGCCAAGGCGGCGGACGTCGAAAACCTTACGTACTCGCAGCACTTCTGGCGTGGGTACTGCCTGCTCGAATTGGGAGATACGGCGGGAGCCGACGAGGACTTCGAAGCGTATGGGCGTTGGGCGGCAGAGACCAACCAACCTTTTCATCAATCCATCTGCGAAATGTTGCGGGCCATGCGGGCGTTGATGAGTGGTCGCTTCGAAGACAGCGAGCGCCTGGCCCAAAATACCTTCGTGATCACGCGGAGTATGCAAGCGGAAACGGCCGCTGGCGTTTTTGGGCTCCAGATGTTTGCGCTGCGCCGCGAGCAGGGCCGGCTCAAGGAAGTCGAGCCGGTCGTTCGTATGTTCGTCCAGCAAAACAGCGCTGATGCAGCGTGGCGACCTGGTTTGGCGGTGATTTATTCGGAATTGGGTCTGACCGCAGACGCGAGAGCGGAATTCGAGAACCTGGCGAAGCACGACTTCGGCGACCTGCCCCGCGACTCGATGTGGATGGGAACCCTGACCTATTTCGCGGATATCTGCACCTTTCTAGCAGGGTGTTGAGAAACGCCTCTTCGATGGGATCGACGGAAGGTTTTGCATCGGTATAGTGGAACGAGGCCAGTTGGGTTGAGGAGGAAGCGGAAGATGCGAGGATACGATCGGGCACAGAGCACGATGCTGACGC
>NZ_DATEQZ010000082.1:0-12408 GCF_035272065.1 Binatus sp. (SeqCode) | reverse complement strand
TTGGCGCTCGCGCCGCCGCCGCCGAACCGGTCTGTCACGATGACTGCGGCGCCTGCGTTTGCGGCTTCGATCGCTGCACACGCTCCGGCGGCGCCGAAGCCGGCGACCAACACGTCGCAGTGATCCTCCCATGCGACGGACTGCTCGCCATCGGCACGGATCGGCGCGCCAATCGGGGTTGCCCCCGAATTGCTCGCGTCGATCGCGGTGTCAGGTCCGATGCTGGACGTGGATAGCGCCTCTACTCGATTACTATCGGCGAAAATTCGGTTGGCGGACCAAGGTAGTCACGGCCCGACGGCGGCTGATTGCCGTCGATGTCTTTGACGCCGTAGCGATCGGCGAGCTCGGCTGAGAAGAATGTCTGGCCGGTCAATTCCATGCGCTTGGGATCGTTGTAAAGGGCGTCGATGATGCGGCCGCCGAACTCGGGCGACTCGGCGACTGCGAGCATCGGTCCGTACTTCGACTTGTTGGCGTGGATCATCATCACCTTTTCAGTCTTCACCAGGCCAAGCCAGACCGAGACGACCACAACGTTGTGCGGTTTGAAGTCGTGCGCCATGTCGTGGGACATCTTGTCGACTCCCGCCTTCGCGGCGCCGTAAGCGGGGCCGTGCACATAAGCTTTCGCGCCCGGCGACGACGAGTTGAAAACCACGCCGCCGTTGCGGATGAGCATTCGCGCGGCGAGCCACGTCGCGACGTAGTTGGAGCAAAGGCCTACGTCAAGCACCTTCACAAACTCGAGCGGCTTGTTCCAGAACGGCCCGGACTCGGTGAGGCCTCGGGAATCGCGGTGGCGTTGTTGACGAGGATGTCGAGGCGTCCGGACTCGTTCTCGATTCGCTTGAACAGCGCACGCACCTGGTCGTCGTCGCTATGATCGCAGACCACAGCGACACCGCGACCGCCGCGCTTCGTGACCTCGTCGGCGGTGGCGGAGACAGTGCCGCCGAAAGGATTGTCGCCGGCTTTGGCGCTGCGGCCGGTGACATAGACGGTCGCGCCCGCGGCGCCAAGCGCAATCGCGATTCCCTTGCCGACTCCCAGGCTCGCACCGGTTACGAGCGCGACACGATCTTTCAGCATCTTAAACTCCCGCCAGGTGGTGTGCGGCAATGTAGCCGAACGTCATCGCCGGACCGAGGGTCGAGCCGGCGCCGGGATAGCTCGGGCCCATCACGGCGGCCGAGGTGTTGCCGGTCGCGTAGAGGCCGGGAATCGGCTGACCGTCGTCGCGCAAGACGCGCGCGTACTCGTCGGTCAGCAAGCCGCCCTTGGTGCCGATGTCGCCGGCGTCGATGCGCATCGCGTAGAAAGGAGGCTTGGCGATCGGCGCGAGGCACGGGTTCGGCTTCACGTTGCCGTCGCCGTAGTAGCGATCGAAATTGTCGCTGCCCTTGCCGAATTCCTTGTCGTCACCGGTCGCGGCGTACTGATTCATCCGATCGACAGTCTCGCGCAACCCTTTCGCATCGATTCCGATTTGACTGGCGAGGGCGTCGAGCGATTCGCCCTTGAAATAAACTGTGCCGGCCCATGCCGCCGGCAGCGATTTGTCGGGACGCACCATGCCGGGCAGCAGCGGGCCGCATGGATACTTGCGGCGGAATTCGGCATCGAAGACGAGCCACGCCGGCATGTTGGCGTTGCTCTTTTCGTTATCGGCGTACATCGCGTAAACGATCTCGCTGTAAGGCGCGGCCTCGTCGACGAAGCGCCTGCCCAGCCGATTGACCATCACACATCCGGGCAGATTGCGCTCGACGAACAGCGCGCGCCGCTTCTCGCGGCCCATAATGAAAACTGTCGGCGCCCACCACGCATGATCCATCAGCGCCACCTGCGCGCCGACGCCCTGCCCCGCGCGGATCGCGTCGCCGGTGTTCGAGGGCGGAGTGACAGTCCATTCGGCGCGCGTCGGCTTGGGCAGGTACTCGTCGCGCATCGCCTGGTTGTGCTCGAAACCGCCGGCGGCGAGGATGACGCCGCGGCGCGCCGCGATGCGAATCGTTTTGCCGTTCTGAGTTGCGACGAGTCCCACGACGCGGCGCGCATCAGTCACCAGCGAATCAAGCGCGGTGTTGAGCCAGAGCGGGACGCCGCGATCCATCATCGAGCGCCGCAGCGAACCCACCAGCGAGCTGCCCAGCGTGAGGCGGCGGTCGCGCTTGCTGCGAAGACGCCACGGGATATCGAGCCAGTAGCGCGCCATGCGACGGATGAAGAGCGTGGTCCATCCGCGCTCCTTGCAGAGCATGACGTGCGCTTCGCCGGCCGTCATCGCGACGCGTCCCGCGATCAGCGTGCCGGGCTGCGGCGGCCGCATGCGCGCGAATTCGTCGCCGAGGCGCGCGGCGTTGAATGGTAACGGATCCATCGTGCGGTAACCGGGCTTGGAGCCCAGCAGCGACGGGTAGTAGTCGGAATAATTGGGCATCGCGCGATATCTGAGACAAGTTCTCTGTTCGAGGTAACGCACCATGCGCGGCGCGTGTTCGAGGTAAGCGAGCAGGCGCGCCTCGGAAACCATCCCGCGCGTCGCGGCCTTGAGGTAAGCGAGCGCGTCGTCGTGGCTGTCGTTGGCTCCTGCGGCTGTCAGGAGATGATTGCACGGCACCCATACGCCGCCGCCGGAGATCGCGCTGGTGCCACCGTACTGGTCGCTTTTTTCGAGCACTACGACGGACTGGCCGAGATCATGCGCGGCGATCGCGGCGGTCAATCCGCCCGCGCCGGAGCCGACGACGACTACGTCGAACTCATGATCCCAGTGCGCGTCGCTGGGGGACGCGCCGAGTCTCATCCCACTGCTCATATGAAGAAGTCGGTGTTGCCAAGGCCGAGCAGCACGCCGCCGTAGTTGCGTCCGAACTTGTCGGGATTGTTGGCGTAGTGCATGCGCGCCGCGTGGATGTCCACGAAAAATCGCCCGATGGGATTGTCGGTGTAGAGCCCCTGGCCGCCGCAGGCGTGAAACAGGCGATCGATGTGCTCGGCGCATCGTCCTGCGACGGCGGCGGACTGATAGCGGTAGTGGATGCGGTCGTTGACGTCGAGCGCGTCGCCGCGGCGCAGCGTCGTCATCATAGCAGCGAAGTTTCGATGCAGCGCCAACTTCATGTCGTCGATAGCCAGAGCGGCGTCTGCCGCCGCGAGCGCGGCCGCGGGATCCTCGGCGGTGCGGCCCATGTCGTTGATGCTGACGCGCTTGGAGCCGTACTCGCGAAACGCGGTGAGCGCGCCCTGCAACGCGCCGATCGACGCGGTCGAGACTGCGCGCACGAAAATTTGTCCGAAGGGCAGCTTGTACAGCGCGGCGGGATTGGCGCTCAAGCCGGGACTGGTGCCCGCGAAGCCGTCGATAGCGCGAAGTGTACGATACTCGGGGACGAAGGCGCTGTCGATGACGACTTCCTTGCTGCCGGTGCCCTTGAGGCCCACAGTGTGCCAGTTGTCGTTGATCGTGATGTCGGAGCGCGGCACGAGGAAGGTGCGATAGTCGGGCACACCATTTTTCGACGACACGATGCCGCCGAGGAAGAGCCAGTTGGCGTGATCGACGCCGCTCGAGAAGCCCCATCGCCCGTTGAATCGAAAGCCACCGTCAACACGCTCGACCTGTCCCTTGGGCATATAGCTCGACGCGATCAGCACCGAACTGTCCTTGGCCCACACGTCTTCCTGCGCGCGCGGATCGAACAGCGCCAACTGCCAGTTGTGCACGGCGACGACGCCGTAAACCCATCCGGTGGACATGCATCCTTCGGCGAGCGTCATCTGGATGTCGAAGAAGACGCCGGGGTCGAGTTCGTAGCCGCCGTAGCGCTTGGGCTGGATGACGCGGAAGAGGCCGGCCTGCTTGAAGTCGGCGATTGTGTCGGCGGGAATCGAGCGGTTGTGCTCGGCTAAGGGGGCGCGCTTGGCGAGAGTCGGGACCAGCTCGCGCGCTCGGGCCAGCAGCGATCGGGCGAGGTCGGTCTCGTTGCTTTCGGTGGAAGATTTCACGTGATGCAAAGAGTCGCGTGATATTTCCGCGGATTCATCGTCCGAAAAGACTATGACTACGGCGCTTAGCCGAGCCAGATCACGCTGCTTAGAAGGACGCGGACGAGGGTCGTCTGGCGGGTCACGCCGATTTTCGAGAAGATCGCGCGCAGATGGGCGCGGGCGGTGTTCTTGCGGATGTCGAGTGCGTCGGCCGCTTCGTCTAGCGTGAGGCCGTTGGCGAGAGCGAGCGCGAGGGAAGCTTCCGCCGGAGTGAGGTCGAACAATCGGCGGACCATTTCGCGGGACGCCTCGGACTTGCGCTCGGCATCGCGGATGAAGAGGGCAACCGACGGGCGGCGCTTGGCCTTCGACGAACCGGTATTGGGCAGACTGCGGACGAGCACGCCGAGCTTACCACGCGACGCTTTGCGAGTGATCGAGATCGCGTCGACGACGGCCGGCCGGCCACCGCTCTCGCCGCTCAGCGCCTGTTTGACGAGCCGCTGCAGTTCGCGATTCTCCGCAGGTAGGTCGGCGCGCAATGCGCCGTTGGCGAGGCGCAGGCCGTCGCCTTCGCGCAGCACTTCGTCGGCTACCGGGTTGCTGTTCAACACAGCGCCGGTCTCGTCAAGCGTCACCGTGCCGACCAGCATGCGATCGACAGTGCCGGCATACAGGCGACGCTCGGAATCCATCAGCTCGAGCTGCGAATGGAGGCGCACGGCGCGCTTGAGATGAGGCAGAATGCTAGTGCATAGGAGTTTGTCGTTCTCTGAGAACGGGGGCTCGCGATGCGGACGCGCGACACGCAGGCGGCATTCGAGGCCGTCATCGGTGCGGATGTCCGCGCCCAACGCGTGCAGGATGTCGAGCGGCTTGAGGAACTGTTTGTAGAACTCGCTGTCGCGCCAGTTCGCGTCGCCGATCAGTTCATTGACGGTGAAGACGCGGTCCGGCGGCAGATCGACGAAGGGATCGAGCGCGTAATAGTGTTTGTTGTATTCGGCTTCGCGAGTGATCGGCCAATCGCCGGCGGAGTTCACCATCAGCGGTTCGAGCTCGGCGGACGGCGGCCTCAGCATCAGCGTGACGTAGCTGGCGCGCAGGTGGCGCCGGAGCAGGTCAAGCGCAGTTTTCCAAGGAACCGCTTCGAGCGGACCTTCGTAGATTGCGGCGAGGAGTTCACTGAAATCGGACAGAGATAGCGAGACTGAATCGTGAGGAGAGTCGCTCCGCGTACGCTGAGGCGCCTTGCGCATCCTTCTCATGTACGCCAAGGCGTCGATAACTGCGAGATGCGATGGGTTGAGCTTAATCTTCGAATACGTGATGCGGCGGTGGCGGATTGGATAGGCCGGCGTTCAGCTCGACGACCTGGCGCTTGATGGCTTCTTCGGGGACGTCCGCGGCATCAAGGTAGAACTGCCGATACCATTCGCGCAGTTGGTAGATGGGCCCGTCGCCCTCGCATAGGAGGGGATTGTCGATGCGGACCTTGTTATCCCAGATGGCGACGTCCTGGTAGAAGCCTTGCTGAATGCTTTTGATGTAAGCCGCGACGATTTGTTGAGACATCACTTCGCTCAGGCCTTCCATTTTTCGGACGATCATGCCGAAACGCAGGTCGAAGCACCTCAGATGAATGGGGAGGTGGCAGTTGAGCAGGATGGAATCGATCGGGAAGCCGCCCATCTCGCCTTTCATCTCAGTGATCTGATAGGCGGGCCCGAAGTAGGTCGCGCAGGTCGCGAGGCTGCCCTGATTTCCCTGCGTGCCCGAGCCGATCATAATCTGCGTCGCCTTATGAGCCTGGAATATGTTCGCGAAGTAATCCACCGGCGCGCCGTGCACGACCGGGAAGTGCGCCATGTCCGCGACGTTGTCGATCAGCTCGCGGCAGTTGGTGTTGATGGTCCACTTCTCGATTACCCAGTCGCTCCACTTGTCGGAGAAGCAGGCGTCGATGCGCGGAATCGAGACCTCGGGCGGCGGCGGATTGTTTTCAGGATCGTTCCATACGAACAGCAGCTTGTTCTGCTCGCAAGTAGGCCACGACTTCACGCGCGCCTTGGGCGGGATACGTTTGCTGTAAGGAATATTGTTGCACTTGCCGTCGGCGCCCCAGCTCCAGTTATGAAATGGGCATAGGACAGAATTGCCGCGCACCTGGCCGCGGCTCAGATCGGCGCCCATGTGCGGGCAGTAACTGTCGAGGATGTGAACCTGTTGATCCTCGCCGAGGTAGGCGACGAGGCGGGTGCCGAAAGCGTTGACTGTGTGCGGCTGGCCGTCCTTGTAGTCCGCGGCAAGCCCAAGGCAATGCCATCCGCGAGCGTAGCGATCCGCGATGGGAGAAGCCTCAATCGTATGTGTCAGCGCCATGGCCCGGCCCTCCGCCATTTAACCGTTGTCGATGCTGGCAATCCGATTCACACGCGGCATCGTCTTTTTGGACGATAGCGAGCATCATGCTTTTGCGGAATTGTTTGAGACAGGAGGAGACCTCGATGGCATCAGTGACAGGCGGCTGCGCGTGCGGCGCGGTTCGATACCAATGCTCGGCGGATCCAATCATGGCCGCCAACTGCTATTGCAGGGACTGCCAGCACTCGACGGGGACCGCGATGGCGTCGGTGCTCCTGGTGCCGAAGGCGGCATTCAAGCTCACCGGGGAGCTGAAGCATTACGAAGTCACGGGCGATAGCGGCGGCAAGGTCAGCCGGGGATTTTGCCCGAATTGCGGCTCGCCGATTCTGTCGATACTGCCGGCGATGGCGGACTTCGTCGCGCTGAAGGCGGGCAGCCTCGACGACCCGTCGCAGTTCAAGCCGATGATGCAGGTATATATGAAGAGCGCGCCGCCGTGGGCGCCGGTCCGCGACGATCTACCGAAGTTCGACAAGCAACCCGGCTGAACTCATTTCGAAGACCCGCAGGAAAATCCGGATGACACTCGAATACGATCTGTTCTGGTCCTTTCGCTCGCCCTATTCCTATCTCGTGACACCGCGCCTGATTGAATTCGAGCGCGAGTTCGACGTGAAGGCCAATGTCCGCCCGGTCTATCCGATCGCGGTCCGGATTCCCGGTTTTTTCAAACAGGTGAATCCAATGTGGCCGCCCTACCTGTTTCGCGATTGCACGCGTATCGCCGAGATGCTGGGCATGCCGTTCGCCTGGCCCAGTCCCGATCCGATCGTCATGAACATGAGCACCGGCGAGGTGGCGAAGGAGCAACCGTATATCCACAGGCTGACCAGATTAGGCATCGCCGCGGCTGCGGCAGGCAAGGGATTGCCGTTCCTCGCGGCAGTGAGCGGCGTGATTTTCGGCGGCGTCAAGGACTGGCATCTCGGCGGGCATCTGGCGGGCGCGGCGGATCGTGTGGGGCTGGACCTCGCGAAACTCGATGCGGAAATCGAGCGCGATCCGGAGCGTTATGACGCGGTGATCGCCGAAAACGAATCCGCGCAGAAACGCGCCGGCCATTGGGGCGTCCCGCTGATGGTGTTCAACGGTGAGCCGTTTTTCGGGCAGGACCGCTTCGATCTGTTGCGCTGGCGCATGCAACGAAACGGACTCACCCGCCGCCGCTGACGGCGACTCGCCTCACTTCAGCACGGAAAACGAGGTCGGCACCAGGATGCTATTGGTGATCGAGGCGACGATCGGGCCGCCGTCGGCTTCGCTCCTGGCGCGCGCCTCGATCCATTCGGGATCGGCAGCGAAGGCGCCGAATTTCTTGTCGCGATCAGCCAGCGATTCCCATTGCAGCATATAAACCAGGTCGGAATTCGACTCGCCGATCGCCACCGTCCAGAATCCGACCTGCTTGATGCCGTGCTTCTCGAACAACCGGCAGGTGACGGTGTCGAAGCGTTTAATGATCGAGGGCAAGCGTCCCGGGACGCAGTGATATACGCGCAGCTCATAAACCATCTCGTCTCTACTCCTCAGGAAAGCGATCGATTCTGAAATTCCTTATGACTTGCACGCGCAGGGCTATCCGCTCAACTCGTCGAGCAGCGACTTGGCGTCCTTCAGGTCGGCGGTGTCGAAACCTTCAGTAAACCAGTTGTAGATGTCGGCGAGCATCGCGCGAGCATCGTCGCGATGTCCCTGCTGGTCGAGCAGGCGCGCGAGGCTGGTGGTCGCGCGTAGTTCCAACATTTTGGAGCTCATCTTTTGCGCGAATGCGATCGCGTCGCGGAAGTCGGCCGCCGCCGCTTCTGGCCTGCTCGGATGCACGCGCGAGCGCTTCCATCTCGCGCGCGCGGCCGACGAACTTCGTAAGTCCGCGTCCTGCGGAGCGTTGCAAGCGGGTGCACAGCGGCCCGAACCCAGTCACCTCGTAAACATTGACTGGTTCGGTGACGCCTTTGACCTTGGTCGGACCGAGCGGCTTGAGTGCGAAATAGCCCTCGACCAGTTTGCGCGTCTGCTCGCTGACGGCGATCGAACCTGTAGGCGCGAGCGCCTGCATCCGCGACGCGAGATTGGTCGTGTGGCCGATCGGCGTGTATTCGGTATGTCCTTCGCCGGTCGCGATCGAACGCACCACCACTTCGCCGGTGTTCACACCGACGCGCGCCTCGATCGGCAGATTGCCAGCCTCGCGCAACCGCGCCGAATACTTTTTCAGTTCCTCCTGCATTCGCAGCGCCGCATACAGCGCGCGTTGCGGATGATCCTCGTGCGCGACGGGCGCGCCGAACAGCGCGAAGATGCCATCGCCGGTGCTCTGCACGATGTAACCATCGTAGCGCCGCACCGCGTCGATCATCAGCTTGAGCGCCGGATCGACGATCGCGCGCGCCTCTTCGGGATCGAGGTCCTGCTCGAGCTCGGTCGATCCCTTGATATCCGCGAACAGCGCCGTGACCGTCTTGCGCTCGCCGTCGGCGGCGGACGCTTCAAGCGGCGCGTCGGAGGCTACTCGAATCGGCGAAGCATCTGAATTGCCTCGCGCCGTCGATGGACGAGCGGCGGTCGCCAGCGCGGCGCCGCAATCTCCGCAGAACTTCTTTTCGGGCGGATTATCCGCGCCGCATTGGGCGCATCGATTTGCTAGCGCGGCACCGCAGTCACCACAAAACCGCTTGCCCGCCGGATTTTCGGTTCCACACTTTTCACAGCGCATCGGCCAATCCAATCTTCTCGTTGAATCGAACGCTACCCGTCAGTTGTGATTGTAGCCACCGGCTTCGGTTTCGGTGAGTGGGCGTGAAATGGGATGCTTTTCGAGCAGCGCCATCGAACGGCGGATGTCTTCCAGCAGCAGGTCGCCCAGGTCGCGGCTCACGCCGTGGCGGACCAGTATTCGCTGGACTACGAGATCCTCGCGGTTCGGCGGCATCGAGTAGGCCGGCACCTGCCATCCGCGTGCGCGGAGCCGATCGGAAAGATCGTAGAGCGTGAAGCCGTAGTCCGTCCCCTCGTTCAGCATCCAGCAAACCGCGGGAAGTCCGCCGTGCCCGCCGTGAAGGACGCGGAACGGCCCCATCTTGTCGAGCTCAGCCGCGATGTGTTGGGCGGTGTGGTAACAGGCATTCTGGATTTTCCGGTAGCCTTCGAATCCCAGCCGCAAAAAATTGTAATACTGGCAGACGATTTGACCGGCCGGACGCGAAAAGTTCAGCGCGAAGGTCGGCATATCGCCGCCCAGGTAGTTGACGTGGAAAATAAGATCTTCCGGCAGGTCCGCGTGATCACGCCATACCACCCAGCCCACACCAAGCGGCGCCAGGCCAAACTTGTGCCCCGACGTGTTGATCGATTTGACTCTCGGCAGGCGAAAGTCCCATGCGAGGTCGGGGTCGCAAAACGGCGCGAGAAAGCCGCCGCTGGCCGCATCGACGTGGATTGGAATGTCGAGTCCGCTGGTCTTCTCAAGATTGTCGAGCGCATGGGCGATAGCCTGAACCGGCTCGTACTGGCAGCACGTCGTCACGCCAAGCGTGGGTACGACCATGATGGTATTTTCGTCGCAACGCGCCAGCGCCTGTTCCGGGCCCATCAGTAACCGGTCACCCTCGACCGGAACCTCACGAACCTCGACGTCGAAGTAGCGGCCGAACTTGTGCCAGCAGACTTGCACCGGCCCGCAAACCAGATTCGGTCTGTCCGTCGACTTGCCCTGCGCCCGCATCTTCGCTCGCCAGCGCCATTTCGCCGCAAGGCCACCGAGCATCGCCGCTTCGCTGGAGCCGGTGGTGGAGCAGCCGATGGTGTTTGAACCGGCGGGCGAATTCCACAGATCGGCCAAGATGTGAACGCATCGCGCCTCGATCTCGGCGGTCTGCGGATACTCATCCTTGTCGATCATGTTCTTGTCGATGCACTCGTTCATCAGGGTCAGCGCCTCGGGCTCGATCCAGGTGGTGCAGAAGGTCGCGAGGTTTTGGCGCGAGTTTCCATCGAGCAACAGCTCGTCGTGAATAAGTGCATAAGCGGTTCGGGGCGAACTCTCGTCGCGGGGAATTCGATGCTTTGGAACCGAAAGGGAAAGATCGCTGGAAGCATAGATGACGTCCGAGGTCTTCCGGCCGGAGTCATGTTTTCTGTGAAGTGACATCCTCGTTCCTCCAGGAGCTGCTTCAATCAGGACGCGAACGAGTCTAGCGACTAGCCGGCAACGTGCGCGAGGGCGCTATAGCCGCTCCAGATAATTTCGATGCCGATGCAAAACAGGATGAAGGCCGAAAGCCGCACCACGACATTGGTGCCCTGCTGGCCGAGCGCGCCGACGGTCCCTTCGGCGAATCGGTAACACACATATATGGTCGCCGCCATCGCGACTACGCCGGCAATGGCCGCGGCTCCGAGGAATGCGAGCTGGGTGAAGGGAACCCGCGGCCGCTGGCTGCCGAGCGTGATGGCGACCGCAATCGATCCCGGGCCCACCGTGATCGGCATGGTGAGAGGATAAAACGCATCGGTCGGTATCTTCGGCTTATGGGCGGTTCGGTCGTCGGCAAACTCATCTCTAGCCTGGAGCAGGCTCCAGCCCGTTGCAGCCACAACGAGTCCACCGGCGACACGCACGATGGGCAAGGTGATTCCGAAGAATTCGAGCACATACGAGCCGACGAGTAGCGAGCCGAGCAGCAGGAAGAAGCTGTTGATCGTCACCCGAAGCGCGAGTGCGTTGCGTTCCGCGTCGGTGCAGTGTCGCGTCAGGCCAAGGAAAATCGGCGCGCCGCCGATTGGGTTCACGATCGGAAACAAGCCCGCGTAAACGAGAAGAAAAGCATTGGCAATGTCGTAGCCGGAGGTCATGCCGCACCAGTCCTTGCCCGCGGGAGGTTGTAGGCTCGCCGGCGGATGACGCAGTCTGATGGGAACCGCTCTCCAGGTCAAATTCCCTGACTGTCAATCGTCGTGAACCTACAGATAGTTTCGTTTTGTGCGTGCTGCTAGACTTGCGGGCGGAACGACGCGCTCGGTGGGGAGGATATGCCGGGGAGCGAGCGGAAATCAGTCCAGCGCCCGATGCCGAAAGCCGGCCGGCCGGCGACGCTCGTCGCAATGCTTGCCGCGACAATCGCGTTCAGCACCGCCGGCTGCATGCTGCCTCTGCTTTCTGCGATACCTTCGGTAATCAATCTCGCCCACTCGGTTTACAAGGCGAACAGCGGAACAGATAACGACGCTGACGCGAAGGAGCAGGACGCCGAGGCGTCCACCGAGGAGACCAGCGCGCCTCCGCCCCAACTGACTCTTGGGAATCTGTGCCAGATGATAGCGATCGCGCATCCGGAGATGGTGTTGGTCGAGTTGCGCAAGAACGGCGCGGGCGCTCCCGAGTACCGTGAACTTCATTTGCAAAATTCCGCGGAAGAAGCGCACTGGACTCCGGTCGTCGGCAACGATACCGGCCCGGACGGCTGGCTGCCCGCGGTGAATTTTCTCAAGATGGACTTCAATCCCCCGCTGACTGCGGCGATTCCCGATGCCGGGACCTGCTACCTCGCATATGCACCGAGCGGGATAGATCCGAACGATCCCAGCAAGGCCGCGGAACTCAGGTCGCGTGCCGGAGGTGAAGTGGGAACTTTCTCCTGGGCCGGACGAGTCTATCAATACACGGTAGCGCGCACGCCGCCCTGCCTTGCTCCGTCTTCGTAGCAGTCTGGCGGCACAGAGCTGTTTCCGCGCGCGTAAGGCGGTCCCTGGCGGAGGGGGTGGGATTCGAACCCACGAGGGACTTTCATCCCTGCCGGTTTTCAAGTTCGACGGAACACAGTCCGCCACCGTCCACACTCAGCAATCTTGTGCACTAGTGGCCTGTAACGGTGACATTGGTATCGGATTCTTGTATCATGAGGCATGCTTGCAGGAGAGTTTTGCTTGACGCCGAGTGAGCGCAGGGAGCTGCGGGATAGGCTGCGCTCGCGCACGCTGCCGGCCGAGGAT
>NZ_DATEQZ010000081.1:0-42000 GCF_035272065.1 Binatus sp. (SeqCode) | reverse complement strand
CTCTCACGTCGGGAACGCGGGTTCGACTCCCGCTGGGATCATTCGAACTGTTAAGTCCTGCGCCCGAACGCTCACCAAGCTGCTGAATACTTTGTAATTCCTACCGGGTGCGGGTATCCCGCAGGCCCAGGTATGCTCGCTTGCGAAATATGCCTGCAATTTCACGGAAACCGTCTCGCTGAAATGGCGGAAAGATCGAACTGCCTTCCAGCCGCCGTATAGATTTTTCACTCGCTCGCTGATCTCCACCTCGAATACCGAAAGCGAAAACGCGGGGCATGGATTGTGCTCCCAAACCACCGTGTACGCATTAGGCGAGCAGGAACTAGGACAGGTCGCGGTAACTTCGGCCAATTGCCGAGAGACCTTGGGTCAGGGAGATGGGATGAATACCTCGTGCATCGATGCCGGCTCCCATCTCCCGCCCAGAATTGCGCGGCGCTCTAGCTATCGAGGAGGTCGCAGATATGAAAAGCAGGAGCGAAATGTTTCTCGATGCCATCGCGCTGTCGCTCGGCCTGGCAGTGGGCGTACTGCCTTTTGCGCAATACGACAGCCTGAGCGCGAGCCCGTCGGCCAACAAAGCGGGCGACTCGCTCGAGCATGCGGGCGCGAATACGACGGATGCGATCAAGCATGATATCGCGGCGCGATTACCGCATTGATCGGCGCGATCATTTGAACATGGAGGAGAGACAATGAAACGGAGCATCAGCATCATGGGTAGTGTTCTGCTTGCGGTTGCGCTTGGCTCGCCGGCTTGGGCGGGACATGGCAACGGTAAGGGCAACGGCGGCGGAGAATCGCAGAGCGGTGGGCTGCCGGCGCTCGAGGATCGGGTCGACGCAGATGAAGCGTTAATCACCACGCTGCAAGGACAGGTAGCCACGCTGCAGGCCAACGTCAGCACCCTGCTCGGACAGAACAACTGGGCGGTGGTCAATGCCGATGGCAGCATTGCGCGCGCCAGCAGCACCTCGGTCGTGGAGGGCGACGCGCATGTCGCCGGTTCGGGAGTATACGAGGTCAATTTCGGCAAGGACGTGAGCAAGTGCGCGTACCAGGCAACGATCGGTGGAACGGCGACGTTGCCGGTGCCCCAGGGCGAGATCGTCGTTGCCGGCGATACCGATGGCGACAGCCCCAATGACGTTACCGTCACGATCTTCAACGCGGCCGAGACGTTACCGATGGATTCGTCATTTCACCTGACCGTGACTTGCCCGTAAGGCCGCAACGTCCCGAGTCGTACGCAGACGACCCGGTGCGAGACCGATAGACCCGATCTGAGGCCCGGCTGGTGGTTGAGGCCGGCCGGGCTTCGTCGTCCTCCATGGAGCTCGACGATCAGCCAATGCCTGGTTTGCTTTTCCTGTCCCGGAGGGTGAGTGGCGTCGTTTGCCGTATTGGCGACAAAGTAGTAACTGCAAAATTGATACTGAGACGCGGCTGTCAGCACACCGGTTCCGAATACAGGAGGAACCATCGTGAGCAGGTCATCAGCCCGCTGGCTAATCGCATTCGCGATCGCAGCAATCTCGATTCTCAGCGCGCGCGCATCACTCGAGGCCGAAAATAACGGCACCTACTCCGACTCGAGCTTGAGCGGCACCTTCGTTTTTCGCACTCGCGGCAGCTCACTGTTCACGCTGCCCGGTGAACTGACCTCCAATCCCGTGTACCTCGCGTCAATCGGTCTGGTCACGTTTGACGGCCGCGGACTGTTACGAGGCTCGGTCTCGAACAGCGCCACTCGCACCGAGATGATTCCCGCCGGCAAGTACATCGCGCCCTACAGCAGCCAGATTTTGTGCGACGCGAAGATGTCTGGGACCTATGATGTCGATACCGACGGAATCGGCACGATGACCATCACCTTTACGCCCACCAACACCGCTGCCACCTGCGGCGCGAGCACCGGAGTCTTCAATATAGTGATACAGTCGTCGAGCGAGGTGGAACTGGTGTCGTCGGGCCAGATGATGGCGGACCCGTCGAAGGGCGAATTCAATTCCTACGTCGTCGAGGGCGAGTTGACGAAGCGGGCGGGCGTCGAATCGAGCGCCAGGCGGCGTTAAGGTTTCACCTGCAACGCGTTTGGCTCCCCCCTCTATCTTCGCATGCGAAAGTAGCGTATCCTTACTATCTAACGCTCGGATTGTTCCATTCTCTAAGCCCGGGAATTAGCCCGGGTTTTCTGTACGAGAGCTTCCCGGCAAATACTTACGGAGGGCAAAAATGCCCAGCAAATTGTACGTAGGCAATCTGGCCTACTCGGTGTCCAACAGCGACCTGGAAGAACTGTTTTCACAAGCAGGCCAGGTTCAGAGCGTAGCGGTGATCACGGATAAATTTTCCGGACAATCGAAGGGCTTCGGCTTCGTCGAGATGTCGAATGCGGAAGAGGCTTCCAAGGCCATCCAGACCCTGAATGATACGGATCTGAAGGGCAGAAACATCAAGGTTAGCGAGGCCAAGCCCCGCGAATCGAGCTTCGGCGGCGGTGGCGGTGGCAACCGGCGCGGCGGCGGCGACAATCGCGGCGGCGGAGGCGGCGGCCGCTGGTAAGTTGATCTGAGGACTGAGCGGGCACACGATGCCCGCTCAGTCGCTTTCAGGCGCGGCGAGCGTTCCGAGTTTGCTACCGCTCGAATTTTCCAATGTCTTCGAACTCCCGTCGCGGGAGACGAAAGGCATCTGTATGTCCCACTAGGAGGCCCGGTGCCCAGAATATATGTAGGAAATCTCGCCGAGTCAGTTACGCGCGACGATCTTCGGGCGCTGTTCTCCAAAATCGGCCGGGTCGGCGGTGCGCTGGTGATCACCGACAAGCTCACCGGCAAATCGCGCGGATTCGGATTCGTGGAAATGGTCGAAGTCGAGGACGCGATTAACGCGGCCGTCTACTTCAGGGGCACCGAACTCGAGGGCCGCAAGATTCACGTCGATCCTTTCCGTCCACCGCAGGAACGCGGCGCACAAAAATACCGCGGCGAACGCAAGCGTCGCGCACCCGTCAAGCGCACCACCAGCAATGGCACGGCGTAATTAGTTGAAGAGAACTTTCAGGAGGCGATATGCGCGATGAAGGGTTGACGCCGTGGAGAACACACGACTGGAAGGTTCGCACGATCGAATCGATTGCTCCGGGCGGCGGCTCGCGGCTCGCATTTACCTGCCGAAGCTGTGGCAGGATATTCAATCAGACCACGATCAACAGCCGGACCTGGGCGGTTGATGCGGGCGGGACTGCGCTAACCGACGTAGTAACGAATCGATGGCTCGCGGAAAGTTGCCTGCGCCGCCCGGCGGACGGCGACGAGGACGACCGCAAGCAATTCAAGAACGGACCCACGCTGCAAAACTAGGATTTTTCTCGAACGATGGTGCGATTGAATCTGAAACTGAGAACAGTCGCGCTCGGCGCGCTGATATTGGCTGCATTCACCGGCGTTGCTTCCGCTCAAGCGGTGGCCCAGGCGTCGGTTCCGCCCGCTGATGCGACTGCGTCGGTGAAATCGATCATCGATCAGTCAATCGTCGTGTTTAAGGATCAGCAGATCTCCGCGGGGGAGCGCGAGCAGAAACTTCGCGCAATTGCCGAGAGCCACTTCGATTTTGCCGAGATGTCACGATCGGCAATCGGTTATCATTGGAAGACTCTCACGCCCGCGCAGCAGAGCGAGTTCGTGCCGCTGTTCACCACTTTCATCGAGGACGCCTACCTGTCGCGCATCGAATCGTATTCAGTCGAGAAGATTAACCAGCAGATCAAATCCTCGATGATTCAATTCACCAAGCAGACCAGCGACGGCCCCGACTATGCCGAGGTTTACAGCACCGTCGTATTGCAGGACCAGAAAGATCCGATTCCTGTCAACTACATGATGCGCCTGGACGTCAACGAGTGGAAAATCTACGACATCACGATTGACGCGATCAGTGTAATCGCCAACTACCGCAACCAGTTCAACCGCGTCCTGAACACCGACGGCTACGACAAACTCGTAAGCCTGATCCGCCAGAAGACCGCCGGCCTCCAAACCAACTAGCGAAATTGAGAGGAAGACGCGCGGGCATTGCGAACGATGCTGGTTCCCGAAATCCCGCATCCGCGCAAATGCGCCTTGACGCCGCTCGCCCGCGCGGGTTAAGCAGGCTTCGCGTTGACGCACCCCGCGGTCCGTGACACCCCGCTCTATCGCGGCTAGTATCTCTTACGCTCGAACGCGCGCGCTTGAAGGATTTTCGTCATGGCTGATGGACCGCTGATTGGTTTTCGCATTCTTGATCTAACCGCCGTTATCTCAGGGCCGTTCTGCACCCAATTGCTGGGCGATCTCGGCGCCGACGTCATCAAGATCGAACCGCCCGAAGGCGACTCGATGCGCCGGAATGTCGGGCCGCAGCGCGGCAGCCTCACCGCGGCGTTTCTCAACTTCAACCGCAACAAACGCAGCATCGTGATCGACATCAAAAAGGAGCACGGCCGCGACCTCGTCCGCCGCCTCGCGGTGAAGGCCGACGCTCTCGTCGAGAACAATCGCCCCGGCGTCGCCGACCGCCTCGGCATCGGCTACGCCGACATTCGCCGCGCCAATCCCAAGGTCGTCTATTGCTCGATCTGCGGCTTTCCCCCCAAGGGCCGCCTCGCAAATTTTCCCGCCTACGATCCCGTCATCCAGGGCTACTCTGGGATGGCCTACGTTCAGGGGCTCAAAGCCGGCCAACCGACCGCCGTCAAGATGGCGCTGGCGGATAAAGTCAGCGGGATGACCGCGGCGCTTGCCGTGGTGAGCGCCTTGCATGCAGCGCGCGCCCGCGGCGTCGGCCAGTACATCAAGGTCCCGATGCTCGAGGCAATGATGGCCTTCACGGCCAACGATTCGATTTACGGCTACACGCTGCTGCCTGAAGACGAGTTCAAGCACCTCGCGCCCAAGAGCACCACGCTCGATCCGTTCAAAACGAAAGACGGATGGCTCACGATCGCGCCGTTCACCGACGCGCAATCAAAGCGGCTGGCCGAGGCGGTCGGGCATCCCGAATGGTGGCCTGAGACATTGGATCGCAACGAACGCGCCGAGCGCGGACGTAACCTGATGCGCGGGCTGGCAAAACTCTTCCCCGAAAAAACTACGGCCGAGTGGTTGCCGGTGCTGGAGAACGCCGACATTCCATGCGGCCCGGTCCACAACTACGAGACCCTCCTGAAAGATCCCGAAATCGTCGAGAACGAAAGCTTCTCCCTTTACGACCACCCAACCGCCGGCCGCGTACGCGCAGTGAACCCCGGCGCGAGATTCTCAGAAACGCCGGCGAAGATGTGGCGCGTCCCGCCTAAGCTCGGCGAGCATACCGACGAAATCCTCCGCGAAGCCGGAATAGAACGCAGCCAGGTGGAAGAACTCCGCGCCGCCAATGTGATCGTCTGATCCTAACGAAGCTGCTCTTTTCTTAACACTGGGTGCAGGGGTCACCCCTGCCTACGCGAACATCTCCGGTTCGCGCGATCTCAACCACACCAGTCCGCGATACATATAATGTACAAACGACGCCGCGGTAACCGCGACCGTCGCTATCAGCAGCGCGTTGAAATCTTCAGGCCAATAGTTTCCCGCTCGCGCCAGCACCGCGAGCACGCATCCGAGCTGCATGAAGGTGCTCATCTTGCCGAGATAACTCGGCCGGACCGGCACCCGCTCGCCGGTGAAGAACGAAATCATCAGATAGCCGACGACGATCACGATATCGCGGATCATCACGACGCTCAGCAGGTAGCCGGGCAGTTCGCCGTCGATCGTCAGCACGACGAACGCCGACACCAGCATCAACTTGTCCGCAAAAGGATCGAGGAACGCACCCAATTCGGTGCGTGAGTCGAACCATCTCGCGACCGCGCCATCGAGCCCGTCGGTCACCGCTGCCGCCGCGAACACATACAGCGCCGCCGCATACCGCTGGCGCGTCAGAAATGTCAGGAAAATTGGAATCGAGCCGAGCCGGCACAGCGTCAGAAAGTTCGGCAGATTCACCAGATGCCCGTAGGATCCCGCGGGCTGCGTGTCGCGATGTGTCCGAATGCTGCTGGGTGAAGGCGCTGCCACGTTAGTCGGCTTCAACGCGAGCTCAGATTGCGGCGTCCGCAGCCTTGCGCAGCCGCCCTGCTACCGGCGCACTGACGCGGGCCCGCACCGAAACCAGGCCGTCGCGGTACTCCTCGCTTAGCACTTCTCCATCCCGTCGCGCCATTGCCACCAGGTCGCCGCGCCGGGCCGGAAACGTGACCGACACTTCCTCGCGCGAGCCGCCAAGATGCCGCTCGATTGCCTTGAGCAAGTCGTCGAGGCCTTTGCCCTTCAGCGCCGAAATTGAGACCGCGTCATGCGCCCCGTTTCGATTCGCTCCGTGCTCCGCCAGGTCGGCCTTGTTCATGACCACGATCCGCGGCGCCGCGCCCGCGCCGATTTCCTGCAGCACTTCGTCGACGATCGTCATCCTCTCAGCCGCTAGCGGCGAGCTCGCATCGACGACGTGCAGCAGCATCGTTGCGGTGCGCACTTCCTCGAGCGTCGCCTTGAACGCGTCGATCAGCATGTGGGGCAGGCGATGGATAAACCCGACCGTATCGACCAGCATGACATTCATCCCGCCCGGCAGCTTGAGACGCCGAATCGTGGGATCGAGCGTCGAGAACGGGCGATTGGCCGCCTCGACGCCGGCGTCAGTCAGCGCGTTCATCAGCGTGGACTTGCCCGAGTTGGTGTAGCCGACCAGCGCAACGGTCGGAAACGGAACCTCGAGACGGCGCCGGCGCTGAATCGTGCGCGTACGTTCGACCTGTCCCAGCCGAGCTTTTAGGCGAATGAGCCGTTCGCGCAGCCGCCGCCGGTCAACTTCGAGCTGCGTTTCACCGGGTCCGCGCGTACCAACGCCGCCGCCGCCAGCGCCGCCGCCGCGAACGCGCGAAAGATGTGACCACTGGCGCGTCAGCCGCGGCTGCAAATAACTGAGCTGCGCGATCTCGACCTGCAGCTTGCCCTCGAGCGTATGCGCGCGTTGCGCAAAAATGTCGAGAATCAACTGGCTGCGATCGATCACGCGAATCTTGAGTTCATTTTCAAGATTGCGCGCCTGCGCCGGGCTGAGCGCGTCGTCGAAAATCGCCAGCGACGCGCCTTTCGATTGCGCCAGATCGCGCACTTCGCCGGCTTTTCCCTTGCCGATAAAAGTACGCGGGTCCGGCGCTTTCAGCCGCTGCCGAACGACTCCAGCAACTTCCGCGCCGGCACTCTCGGTCAAAGCTTTAAGTTCGTCGAGCGATTCTTCGCTGCCAATCCCCGCCTCGGAACCAAGTTCGATCCCAACCAGGACAGCGCTCTCATGATGCTCGTGAGCAACGTCGTAAGACTTAGCCAGGTGATTACCTCGATCGCAGAAAAATCCAGGATCTCAGCCTATCAGATACCAGCAACCCGAGGTACGCCACCTCCGCCCACTAGCTTCCTGACAGGGACGAAGTCCCGCATCTTTATCCTTGTCATTGGGTGCAGGAGTCACCCCTGCTCAAGGAAGTGCGAAACCCACGGTGGGTTTCACATTAAATCAAGTGAATCCGTCCTACTTCAGCTCCACAGATCCCGGCGCAAATATCTGCTCCATCTCGGCGACGAACGTCTCGGTCGGCGTGACGCGATAGCTGTCGCCCAGCAGCATCACCGCTTCACGGCCATCATCGAGCGCCAAGTGCAGATACGTCATCGACTTGCCGCGATACCGCGCGAGCATCGCCTTCAGCGCGTCGAGGCCGCCGTTCTCGAGCCGCCGCATGGGCGCCGTGATCCGCACCTCGCGGATCGAATCGAGCAGCGCCGAATCCAGCGGCACCAGCCCTTCGAGGATTATCTGCGCGCGCTCGTCGTCAACGTCCAGCTTGCCGCGCGCGACCACTGGCTCGTCGCCCATGATGATCGCCTCGAACTTCTGATACGTCTCCGACCACGCGATCGCCTCGACCGCGCCTTCGCGATCTTCGAGCGAGAACGTCGCGTAGCGCTTGCCTGACTTGTTGTTCTTCAGCTTCACCGCGTGGATCACGCCGGCAATCTGCACCGGGCTGCCGTCGGGGGCAGACGATAAATCCGCGGTCGTCACCTTGCTGATACGCGCGAGTTCGCGTTCGTATTTGTCCAGTGGATGAGCCGTGATGTAGAAGCCGAGCGCTTCTTTTTCGAATTTCAGTTTCTCCCGCGCATCCCATTCGGGAATCGGCTCGCGCGCGGCCAGCTTCGGCACTTTGACCGCGCCGCCAAACAGACCAATCTGATTTTTCTCCGCATCGCTCTGCGCTTTCTGCGCGAGTTTGATTGCCTGCTCCGCCTCGGCCATCAGGGCGGCGCGCACTGCGCTCACTGAGTCGAACGCGCCGCACTTGATCAGCGCGTCGAGCACGCGCCGGCTGATCAGTTGCGTGCCCACGCGCATGCAAAAATCCGCCATGCTCTCGAACCGGCCGTTGGCCTCCCGCTCCGCGATAATCGCCTCGGCCGGTTTGGCTCCGACGCCACGGATTGCGGCCAGCCCAATGCGAATCGCGCAATCCGTGACCGCGAACTTCACCCGGCTCTGATTTACGTCAGGCGGCAGGATCGCAATCTTCATGTCGCGCAGCGCCGCGATATTTTTGTAGGTCTTGTCGACGTCGTCCATGTCGAGCGACATCAGCGCCGCCATGAACTCGTGCGGATAGTGCGCCTTCAAGTAGCCAGTGGTGTAGGTGGTCAGCGCATACGCGGCGGCGTGCGAGCGGTTGAATCCGTACGACGCGAACGTTTCGATCTTTTCGAAGATCGAAGTGGCGAGCGCGGCGTTGACGCCATTTTTCTTCGCGCCGTCGATAAACCGCACGCGCTCTTTTTCCATCACGGCGTGGTTCTTCTTGCCCATCGCGGCGCGCAGGATGTCGGCCTGTTCGAGCGAATATCCCGCCAACGCCTGCGCTGCCTGCATTACCTGCTCCTGGTACACGATCACGCCGTAGGTTTCGCGTAGCACTGGCTCCAGGAGCGGATGATCGTACTCCACCGGCTCCTTGCCGTGCTTGCGATCGACGTAGTGCTGCACCATCGTTTTGCCGTCCTGGATCGCGTCCAGCGGGCCCGGCCGGAACAGCGATCCAGCGGCGATCACGTCGTCGAAGCAGGTCGGCTTGAGCTCGGTGATAAACCGGCGCATCCCCGAGCTTTCGAGCTGGAACACGCCGACCGTGTCGCCGCGCGAGAGCATCTTGTAGGTATCGGCGTCGTCCAGCCGCAGGCGGTTCAGGTCGGGCGCCTCCTTGCCGCCGGCCCTGATCAGCGCGAGCGTGTCGGTAATCAGCGTCAGGTTCTTCAGCGCGAGAAAGTCGAACTTGATAAGGCCGATTTCCTCGACGCCCTTCATCGAATACTGCGTGATCGACAGAGCGGCCTCGTCGCGTTCCTTATCGACGTACAGCGGCACCAGATCGGTGAGTGGCTGATCGGAAATTACGACGCCCGCCGCATGGCGCGACGCGTGGCGAAGGAGGCCTTCGAGCTTGAACGCGTAGTTGAAAAGATCGGGATGCAGTTTGCGCTCGGCCTTGAGCCGCGGCTCCATCTCGAGCGCGTCGGCGAGTGGGAAATCGCGGCCTTGCTTGGGCGCCGGATAGAGCTTGACGATTTTATCGGTTTCGGCGAAAGACAGCCCGAGCACGCGCCCGACGTCGCGAATCGCCTGCTTGCCCTTAATCGTGCCGAACGTGATTATCTGCGCGACGCGATCGTCGCCGTACTTCCTGCGCACGTATTCGAGCACCTCGTCGCGCCGCTCGAAGCAAAAATCCACGTCGATATCCGGCATCGACTTGCGCCCCGGATTCAGCCATCGCTCGAACAGCAGTCGATGCTCGACGGGATCGACTTCGGTGATTCCCAACGCGTACGAAACCAGGCTGCCGACCACCGAGCCGCGGCCCGGACCGACCGGAATTCCAAGCCTGCGAGCGTAGCTGATAAAGTCGGCGACGATCAGCATGTAGCCCGAGAAGCCCATGTCGCGAATCACCGGAATCTCGCGATCGATGCGCTCCTGATACTGCGATTCGTCGACGTCGGCGCGTCGCGCGCGAATTTCGGTCAGGCGAGCGGTCAATCCGTCGCGCGCGAGTGTTCCCATCTCGGCGTCGAGGTCAACGCCGGGGCCGGATTTGTAAACCGGAAAATGAAATTTGCCGAACTCGAATTCGAAATCGATTCGCCGCGCGATCTCGACGCTGTTGCGCACCTCTTCGGAGTCGCCGCCGAATGCGCTCGCCATCTCTGTGGGCGTCTTGACGTAAAGCTCGTCGGTATCGAAACGCCATCGCGTTTCATCCGCCATCGTCTTGCCGGTTTGGATGCAGAGCAGGACTTCGTGCGCCTTGGCATCTTCGCGATGCAGGTAATGGCAATCATTGGTCGCGACGAGCGGCAGTCCGACCTGCTTGCCGATTTCCCGCAGGGCATCGTTGTACGGCGAATGCAGTTTGTTGTCCTGCAGCTCGAGATAGTACCGCCCTGGAAACATTTTCGCGTACGACTCCGCCGTCTCGCGCGCCTTGTCCATCCGGTCCTGCCGCAGCCATCGCGCGATCTCGCCCGACAGGCAACCCGACAGCACGATCAATCCATCGGAAAGCTCGGCGAGAATTTCCTTGTCGATGCGCGGTTTGTAGTAGAGACCGTCCTGGTAGGCGGTCGTGAGCAGCTTGCAGAGATTGCGGTAGCCGTCGCGATTCTGCGCGAGAACTATCAGGTGGAAGTTACCGCCGCCGTCGAAGTCGTCGCTGCGCGGAACTTGAGTGCGATCGCTGCGCTTGCCCGGCGCGAGGTACACCTCGCATCCGATGATCGGCTTAATCCCGGCCGCTTTCGCCTTCTGATAAAACTCGACCGCGCCGAACATGTTACCATGGTCGGTCATTGCGATCGCTTCCATCCCCGATGCCTTGGCGTGATCGATGAGCGGCCCGATTTTGTTGGCGCCGTCGAGGAGGCTGTACTGCGTATGGACGTGAAGATGGACGAAACTCATAGCGGCCCCTCCCCCTGCACCGGACTCGCAGCATGCGCTGCCAGCCCATTCCCCTCACATCTTTATAGCTCGCGCGCGTCGATCGATTCGCGACGCGCGCGAGCACAACGGAAAAAACTACTTCTTTTTCTCGGCCGCCTCGGGCTTCTTGGCGGCGGCCTTTTCCGCTCCTTCTTTGGCCGCCGCACCCTCGACCGGAGCAGCCGCCGCGGCGCCTTCTGCCGGCGCAGCACCTTCAACCACCGCGCCTTCGACCGGTTCCGCCACTGCGGCGACCGCGACTTCCGCAACAGTCGGCGGCAGCACGGTGACCACAGGATAGTCGGTATCGAAAATCGCCTTCACCTTGTCGGGGAACTTGACCGCCGACACGTGAATGACGTTATGGATGTCGACTTCGGTAACGTCAACCTCGATTAAGTTGGGAATTTCCAGCGGCAGGCATTCCACCGTCGCGGTGCGCTCGAGCGGCGCCAGGATTCCGCCGTTGGCGACCCCCTTGGCCTTGCCGGTAAACTTGAACGGCACCTCGACGCGAATCGCGCGATTGAGATCCACCTCGTACAGATCGGCGTGCAGGATTTCACCCGACACCGGCGTGCGCTGCACGTCCTTGAGGATCACGTGCTTGCCGTCGAGCTCCGCGGTGCTCGACTTGAGCTTGATGATGCGCGTGTGCGCGGCGGCCGAAATCCTGGCCTTCAGCTCGAGGCGATCGATTGCCAGTGCCAACGGCGCCGTCGTGGGTCCGTACAATATTGCGGGCACGCGGCCGTTGCGCCGCAGCGCGTTGTTCTGACCCTTGGGGCGGGTCGCACGTTTTTCGCAGGCTAATTCACCGGTCTCCATTGTGTCCTCGCTTGATGGTACGCGCGCTCAGGCAAAGAGCGAGCTTACCGACTCCTCATTATGAATTCGCTTCATCGCTTCTGCCAGCAGGCTCGCGACCGACAGACTGTGCAGCTTGGTCAGCTCGGCCTGTGCCTTGGCGCGCAGCGGAATCGTGTTGGTCGTAACAATTTCAACGATGTTCGATTTGTTCAGGCGATCGCACGCCGGATCCGACAGGATCGGATGCGTCGCGACCGCGATCACTTCTGTCGCGCCCGCGTTGGCGACGACCTTCGCCGCCTCGGTGATTGTGCCCGCGGTGTCGATCATGTCGTCAACCAGCAACGCGATCGAGTCCTTCACTTCGCCGACCAGTTGCATCTCGGCAACTTCGCTCGCACGGCGCCGGCGCTTGTCGATGATCGCGAGGTTCGCGTTGAGCCGCCGCGCGTAGGCGCGCGCGCGTTCGACACCGCCGGCGTCGGGCGACACCACCGAGACCTTCTTGCCGTCGATTCGCTTGCGCAGGTAGGTGATCAACACCGGCATCGCGTACAGGTTGTCCACCGGGATATTGAAGAAGCCCTGGATTTGCCCGGCGTGGAGATCCACCGTCAGCACGCGATTCACGCCCGCCGTCGTGATCAAGTCGGCGACGACCTTTGCGCTGATCGGCACGCGCGGCGCGACCTTGCGATCCTGGCGCGAGTAGCCGAAGTACGGAATCACCGCCGTGATACGCCCGGCCGACGCGCGCCGGAGCGCATCGGTGAGCAGGATGAGTTCCATAAGGTTTTCGTTCGGCGGCGTGCATATCGACTGGATGATGAAGCAATCGCCGCCGCGCACGTTCTCGCGGATTTCAATCATCACCTCGCCGTCGGGAAAGCGGCCAACTTCGGCTTCACCCATCTTCACGCCGAGATGCTCCGTGACCTCGCGCGCGAGCGCGGGGTTGGAGTTCCCGGTGAAAACTTCGAGTTGGTCCTTGACCCTGTCCGACATTTCAATTTCCTCGCGTCGCGATCATCGTGCGATTCTTCAGTTGTCGCGAATCGCCGGCAGCTTGGCTGGGCGGGAAGGATTCGAACCTTCGAATGCCAGGTCCAAAGCCTGGTGCCTTACCAGCTTGGCGACCGCCCAGCGCATTTGGATTCAAAGGCGGCCTGCGCCCGCGCTCCTCCCTATCAACATCGTTAAAACTGACAGCCGGCGAAACGCCATATGGGCGCTCAGCCGGCGAATCGAGCAAAGCAATCTTTACGGACCGACCGCCGCGATACTGCTGCGCACAATCTCGCGGCGAACCTGCCCGGACTTTCGACTTTAGCAGCCTGCGTGCAGGAAATGCGATGTTATTGATGCGGTTTTTCGCTGTCAATCCGTCGCACGCGTAGCAATGCACAGTTGTGGATTCAGGCCACTTCGTCGTCGCATTCGCTATCCAGCGTGGTCGCCGCGAACACAGTTGCGAACGGCGCACGTTTGCGGATCCTCGTCGCGGCGGTTTCGGCCTTGTCGGTCGAGTCGAACACGCCAAAGATTGCGCCGCCACTGCCCGACATCTGCGCCGCGCGCGCACCTGAATCTTCAAGTAATCCTTTAAGGCGAAGAATCTCCGGAAACTGCGCGATGGCGACCGCAGCGAGGTCGTTTACCAAATGCTCCGGCGCGATTTTGCCGCGCGCGAGCGCTTCGAGATGTGCGGCGGGCGCTGCCCCGCTCCATCCGGCGGGCTCGAGCGCGCGAAAGATCGCGGCTGTGGAAACCTCGAACGGCGGCACGGCGATGACGATTGGGATGCGCGGGACTCCCTCGAGAGCCGCGATCCGCTCGCCGATTCCCGTCACCCGCGACGGCCGCGGATCGAGAAAGAACGGCACGTCGGCGCCGAGCGGCAGCGCAAGCCGGCGCAGCCGGCCGGCTGATTCGTCGTCGGTGAGCTGCGCCGCGGCCGCCATCATGCACAAGATCGTGGCGGCGTCGCTCGACCCGCCGCCGAGTCCCGCGCCGACCGGGATGTGTTTTTCGAGATTGATCAGCACTTTGGCGCTCAAATCGAATTCGCTCATGAACGCACGCGCAGCGCGCGCCGCCAGGTTGTTTTTGTTTCTGGCGAGTTCAGGGAGGTTGCAGTTGACGATGACGGAGGGTTCGCTCGCGGCGCGGATCTCGACGCGGATTTCGTCGGCGAGCGAGACCGGCAGAAAGACCGAATCGAGTTCGTGATAGCCGTCGCCGCGGCGCCCGGTCACGCGCAGGAACATATTAATCTTCGCGCACGCGCGCCCGATCAGCTCCGTTACCATCTTCGAGATTCTATTGAGGAGCCCGCGGCGCCCCGGGCAACCCGCGCGGAATCGGCGCGTCAGTGTCGGAGCGTCGAAAGGCGCGGCGCGAATCCTGCTGAATCACGCTGATGAAGCCAAGCAACGTGACCAACAACCCGAACAACACCATCGCTCGACCCGCCAGGAATGCCGCGTGATAAAAGTCCATTCTCGCTGTCGCGTATGATGCCTGCCGCTGTTCAGCGGTGAGCGGCTCGAGCACGGCGGCACCGCCCGCGTTCTCATCGAGTTCATCGAAGCTCCGATAGTCGGTCGCCGCGGCGGACGGTTGCTGATGCGCGACGATTATTCGGCTGTATATCTGCGTCCGTTCCACGCCGATGATCCAGTTGGCGGCGCCCAGCATGATAAGCCCGAGGCCGATCACGATCCTCCAGTCGGCATAGATGTCCGGAAGCTTCATTTCTTGAACCGAGACTAAGGCGCTCGTGCAAGGAAAACAATGCCGCCCAGCGCGATCTATTCACCGCCGAGGCATAAAGTTGCGCCACTCGATCGCAAGCCGCTATCATTACCGGACGATCTCTTATGCCTGCTGAATCCCGACATCATACTGCCGCGCCCGCCGCGAATCCTGAGACCAAAGACGCGCGGCTGGACGCTCTGCTCAAGCGTTTCGACGCGGGCGAGATGCGCGCGCTGGCGCAGCTAATCACGATGGTCGAGAATCGAGCGCCTGAGTCGAGCGCGATCATCGAGCGAATTTACGCGAAGACCGGTCATGCGCAGGTGGTTGGAATCACCGGGCCGCCGGGGGCCGGAAAATCGACGCTCGTCAATCGCCTGATCGCGAAGTATCGCGCGCTCGGGAAAAAAATCGCCATCCTCGCGATCGATCCGTCGAGTCCGTTTTCCGGTGGTGCCGTGCTCGGCGATCGCATTCGCATGACAGACCATTACAAGGACACCGGCGTGTACATCCGCAGCCTCGCGTCGCGCGGCAGCCACGGCGGGCTCAGCCGCGCCGCGCGCGAAATCGTCAAACTGCTCGACGCCTACGGCTCCGACGTGATCATTATCGAGACCGTTGGCGTGGGACAGACCGAACTTTCGATCATGGATCTCGCCGACACCACCGTGGTCGTTACCGTGCCTGAGTCGGGAGACAGCGTGCAGGTGATGAAGGCCGGGCTGAACGAAATCGCCGACGTGTTCGTGGTCAACAAGGCCGACCGCGAGGGCGCCGACCGCATCAAGGCCGAACTGGAACTCAGCGTGCATTTGCGCTCGGGGGACGGATGGCGCGCGCCGGTGCTGCTCACGCAGGCCGCGGTCGACAAGGGCGTGGACGCGGTCGTCGACGCAATCGCGAAGCACCGCGAATACCTGCGCGAGCACGTCGACGCGGCGCGCGAGTCCGAGCGCCGCACGCGCGAGTTCGTCGAGGTGCTGTCGGCGGAACTCGAGGAGCGCGCCGCGCGCGCCGTCGCCGACGGCGGTGCACCGGGCGTGCTCGGCGAAGTTCGCGCGGGCAAGCTGAATCCTTACAGCGCCGCGCGTCGTATAATTGAAGACCGCAAATCGTTGATCGATCTGCTCCACAACGGCAGCTCGAAGCCGCGCACCGACTGACCTCGGCTCCGCATCATCAATGACGGCAAAAGGAAAATCGAAAACCGACCCCCAAGGACGCCTGTTCGCGATCGGCGACGTCCACGGATGCCCCGACGAACTCGCAGCGATTCTCAAGTCGATCGCACCGGCGGCCGGAGACACAGTGGTGTTCGTCGGCGACTACGTCGATCGCGGCCCCTCGGCGCGTGACGTTATCGACCTCACGCTGGATCTCGAACGCGGCCAGGCTGAATGCGTGTTCCTGAAGGGCAATCACGAAGACATGATGATGTCGTTCCTCGGCATGCCGGGAAGTTACGGGGAGTCGTTCCTCTTCAACGGCGGCATCGCGACGCTCGACAGCTACGGCGTGCACGAGGAGGACCTCGAGGACGCCTTCGCGCGCCTGCCCGACGCGCACCTCGGCTTTCTGAATCGCCTCGCCACCAGCTACCTCCGCCCGCCCTACCTGTTCGTCCACGCCGGCATCATGCCGACCCGTCAGCTCGAGGAGCAGCAGACCGAGGACATGCTGTGGATTCGGCAGGAGTTCATTTTCAATCCGCACAAAATCGACGCGACGGTCGTCTTCGGCCACACTCCGATGCGCGGCGTGATGATCGATCTTCCGTACAAACTCGGCATCGACACCGGCCTGGTGTACGGCGGCAAGCTGACCTGCGTCGAATTCACCGAGGGCGTGCTCTACCAGGTCCAGCGCGGACATAAGGCGGTGAAGACCCGCAGCATCCCGCTGCGCTGAGGGGGGTTCACAGTCTTTCGCGGGTTGCGCGCTCACGCTACATTTGACGATTCCCGGTGGCGACGTAGCTCAGTTGGTCAGAGCATGCGGCTCATATCCGCAGTGTCGTAGGTTCGACTCCTACCGTCGCCACCAATCATACAGGTGACCTTTGAATTGAAAATGAAGCGCGTCCGATGTTCTCCGATCGCAATCCGCATGATGTTCGTCGCGGCGACACTCGCCTTCGCCCCGTCTGCCAATGCCCAGTGGAACGGCTTTGCGCGCGACGCTCAGCACAGCGCTGATTCTCCGGTCGCATCGCAGTCGCTGAACCGGGTCATCTGGTCGACGCCCGTCGATCTCGACCCGCAGACTGCTGGTGGCGAGCTCTTAGGTCACTACGGCTCTCCGCTGATAACCGCGGCAAACACCGTGATCGTGCCGGTCAAGACCGGCGCCAGCGGAGGCTTCCGCGTTGACGCCCGCAGCGGAATCGACGGCACCCTGATCTGGACGCTGCCCACTGACTTTGTCCGACCGCCGAGTACCGAGCTTCCGGTCTTCGGCCCGGTGCTGACTTCGCAACCGCGACTATATTTCCCCGGAATCGGCGGCACCGTGTATTTTCGCGACAGCCCGGACGCGGCTTGTTCGGGCTCCGGCAACTGTCGGAAGCAGCTCGCTTTCTTTGGGATGAAAAATTACAAAAAGCGGAAGAAGAAGTATAACGCGGGCGTGCTGATCAGCACCCCGCTCACCTCGGATTCCGCAGGCGACATTTACTTTGGTTTCATCGTGACCAAGCCGTCGGGCGCGTTGCGCGATGCCCACCACAAACAACTTACGAGCGGTATCGCCCGTATCGACAGCGGCGGGCAAGGGACATGGATTGCGGTTACGGCCGCGGCCGAGGATCAGACCATGACGGGAGTCGCGCTGAATTGCGCGCCTGCGCTGAGCCCGGACCTGACGACTCTTTATGTCGCCGTCAGCAACGGCAGCGCCGGATACCTCGTCGCACTCAATGGCACTACGCTGGCCCCGATCGCCCGGGTGCGGCTGAAAGATCCCGACTCCGGCAACGACGCGACCCTGCCAAGTGCCAGCTCGGCGTCACCAACCGTTGGTCCCGATAGCGACGTTTACTTCGGAGTGCTCGAGAATCCCTGCTGTGCCGAGAATCACGACCGCGGATGGTTGCTGCACTTCAACGCGACGCTGTCGCAACCGAAAACTCCCGGCGCTTTCGGCTGGGATACCACTGCGTCGGTAGTTCCGAGCTCGGCCATCCCGTCCTACAGCGGCGCGTCGAGTTATCTGCTGGCGACCAAGTACAACAACTACGCCGGCGCCGGCGGCGACGGAATGAACAAGGTCGCGGTGCTCGATCCCAATGCCATCGAAACGGATCCGGTGACGGGAGTCACGGTGATGAACGAAGTCCAGACCGTCGTGGGACCGACACCGGATGGCGATCTCCCTGGTGTCAAGGAATGGTGCATCAACTCGGCGGCGGTCGATACGGCCGGCGGCTCGATCATCGTCAATAGCGAAGACGGCAACCTGTACCGCTGGGATCTATCGGCCAATATGCTGTCGGCACCGGTGATGCTGACGACCGGTTATGACGAGGCGTACACGCCGACCGTCATCGGCATCGACGGCACAGCATACGCTATCCAGGACGGAATTCTTTTTGCGGTCGGGAACTGACGGCGAGCGCCGCACTACTTTCCGCCGCCCGCCAAAGCGGCGACGTCGCGGGGGCCGGTAGTCGCGCGACTCGCATCTGACGCCGGTCGCGGCTGCGCATGCGGGGCGGGCGAATCGAAAATCAAATCGCTCGTGCGAATCCAGAGGTACAGCGTGATCAGCACCATCATCGGCCCCTGCGATGCGACCGCGCGCACGTTCATCCATTCCGATTGAATCGGTAGGTACGCAATCGCGAACGCCAGATGGCTCATCACGACCTGCGCCATGTAGCAAAGCGCGAGCAACAGGCCCCATCGGCGATGCGTAAAAACTCCGAGCGCGATCATCGCGAATATTCCCGCCTCGATGATCAGCACGAGGCGCGCGTCGTCGCCGTTGAATCGCACGCCGGCGAAAATTGTCTCGATCGGGTCGACGACGTCAATCTCACCAACATGAACGAACGCCATTATCACCAGGCACAGCGCCCATAGTCCGGCAATTACGGCGAAGACACGAAGATCGAAAGGCCATGCAGCTTGCGATTGATCGGATTTGCGATCGGTCTTCATCGGTTTTTCGGAGGCTATCAGAGCTACACAAGACCTAACAAGAGTCGCTAAATGACCATCCAGCGACGCGCCTCGAGGAAGCAAAACATATTGCGGCTTGCTCGCATCGGCAAGCCTCAATAATAATCGCGGCGATGAACGGCGTACATGACATGGGCGGGATGGACGGTTTCGGACCGGTCGTAAGCGAACAGAATGAACCAGTCTTTCACGCCGCTTGGGAAGGGCGAATGTATGCGCTGGCGAACTTTGTGGTGGGCTCGGCGGGTTTCAATATCGACGAGCATCGCCACGCGATCGAGAGGATTCCGCCCGCGCGCTACCTCGCGTCGAGCTACTACGAACGATGGCTAGCGGCGATCGAGACTTTGCTTGTCGAGCATGGTGTCGTGACGCGCGAAGAACTGCTCGCGAAGCAGGATGCGTCGATCGATCCGGCTCTGATCGCGAATGCCGTCTCGACCAAGGGTCCGGCTCCCGTTAAAGAGAAACCCGGAGCCAAGGCGCCGCGCGCCCGCTATGCCAAAGGTTCGCGGGTGCGCGCTCGCAACCTGAATCCTTCCGGGCACACTCGCCTGCCGCGCTACGTGCGCGGCAAGGCCGGAGTCGTCGCGCGCGACTGGGGAGTGTTCGTCTTCCCCGACACCAACGCGCATCACGCAGGCACTAAGCCGCAACATTGTTATTCGGTCTCATTCGAAGCGCGCGAGCTGTGGGGCAAGTCGGCGAGCCGCGAGCGGCTGTATATAGATTTGTGGGAAGACTACCTTGAACCGCTCGCGTCGAAGTCAAAGGCTAAGGCCTCGAAACGCAAGATGGTGGGAAAGGTGGGTGGAAGGTAAAAAGAGAATGAGCGGGGATCATAATACTGATGACAGCGGGCCGGCCGCGCGCGTGAAGGCTCTGGAAGCGCTCCTCACGGAGAAGGGACTGATCGATCCGGCGGCTATCGACGCGATCGTCGACACCTACGAGACCCGCGTCGGTCCGCGCAACGGCGCGCGTGTCGTCGCAAAGGCATGGACTGATCTCACTTATCGCAAGCGCTTGCTCGCGGATGCGACAAGCGCCGTCGCGGAACTGGGATTTGCGGGACCCGAGGGCGGCCACCTGGTCGCCGTCGAGAACACCGACCGCGTGCACAATCTCGTCGTATGCACTCTGTGCTCATGCTACCCGTGGCCGGTGCTGGGCTTGCCGCCCGTCTGGTACAAGAGCTTCGCCTATCGCTCGCGCGCAGTCAGCGATCCGCGCGGCGTGCTCCAAGATTTCGGTCTCGAATTGCCTCGTGACGCCGAAGTGCGGGTGTGGGATTCGAGCGCGGAGATTCGTTACCTCGTAATTCCGCAGCGGCCGAAGGGAACCGCGCGGATGAGCGAGGACGAACTGGCCACGATTGTAACGCGAGACTCGATGGTCGGCGTGGCGAAGGTCGAGGCTCCGCGCGCATGAGTGACGCGGCACTCGACAAACTGATCGACGCCGCGCGCCTCGACCCCGACCACGTTTTCAGCGCGCCATGGGAGGCGCGCGCGTTTGCAATCGCGCTGCAACTTTCCGGGTCCGGGCATTTCACCTGGGACGAATTCCGCGACCGCCTGATCGCCGAAGTCCGCGAGTCCGACAGAATCCGCGCCCGCGACGGCACCTCCGATCACGGCGAGTACTACGATCATTTCCTGCACGCGCTGGAGAAGCTGCTCGAAGAAAAGGGCATCGTGGACGTTTTCTAGGCGTTCTTGCCCTGCTTGCCCTCGATCCACTGGAACATCAGTGATTGGTAGTACTCCATGTTCTGGCCGAGCAGGAACACTTTGGGGATTCCTTCGATTTGCGCGTAGATCGCGGTATGCGTCGGGTTCTCATTTCCGAACGCTATCTTGATTGGCTGCAGCTGGCCGGGAGCTTCGATAGTCACTACCGACTTCGGATGATCGAGTCCGAACTGCGCGAGGTCGGTTGAATTGTCCGCCACAACTTCGACTGACTTTGCACTCGTCAGCAACGACACCATCGCGTCCATCAGGTCATGCGGCACGAATTTTCCCTGCGGCGCGACGAGTTCGTAAAGTTTGCCGTCCTTGGTCTTCTGAAAGCGCAGCGATTCCGATCTGCTCGCCACGGTAATCGCGTCGATACCGCCGCCGAGCTTCAGCAGGCTCTCCTCTTTCTGCTCCAGCGCGGTGGCAGGCTTGGTGCTCGGCTGAATCCAGAAATAGGTCGGCAGCAGGATGAAAAAAACGATCGTATAGAAAATTGCAGGACGCGCGCTCACGCGAAAAACCTCCTGCGTACCAGCACCGTGATCGCGATCAAGAACAGGATCGCGGGTTCGACGACCGATCCATAAGCCAGCAGATGGCGCGCCTCCTGGTCGCTGATATAGAACGCCGCGGTTTCGCTTTTGTTGAGCCGTTCGCGGCTCGCGATCAGCATCTCGTCGCCCGCCAGCTCGTTGATCAGGCTTACTGCGAGGTCGCGATTTCCGAGCATCTCGATAAACTGGTTCGACGCGAACGCGCTGCTCCCGATCCCAACCAGCCGCGTCATCTGCTGCAGTGGAATGTGCGGATTCGACGCGGGCGCGAAGTCAATTTCGGAGGCTACCGGAATCGGCCCCTTGAGATCGCGGCCGGCCTGGTACTCGGTGATTCCGGTCGTCAACGCGTTGGGATCGCCCGATCCCCAGCTCTCATGCGACGACGAGAGGAACTTGTCCTCATCGGCGATCTTCAGATCGCCCGGCGCGATTGCGCCGACCGCGCCGGTCACCATCACGCCGCGTCCCAGCGAGAACACTGCCGGCGCGGTCATCGAGCGGCTCATCGGATTTTCTTCCGAGCGCAGCGGAATCTGCGTCGTAAGAATTTCGCCGGCCGTCAGCCGATACGCGGGATCGACGACCACCTGCGGAATAAAATCGAGGTAGTACTTTTTCAGGAAATCGACCAGCGTCGGCGATCCGTACGGGTCGATGATCGCGACGTAGTGGCCGCCGTGGCCGAGGTACTTAGCGAGCGCCGCCAGTTCCTCGGGCAGGAAGTCCTTTTGCGGCCCGAGCGAAACGACAACCCTGGCGTCGTCGGGCACCCCGCTGGCGAACAGCGACACGTTATCGATCTGATAGTTGTTCTGTTCGAGCTGCCCGCGCCATTGCGAGTAGCCCAGGCTGCGATCGGAATTGAACAGGTCGCGCTCGCCGTGCCCGATCGTGAAGTAGATGTGCTTGTTAGCGGCCGCGGAGATTTGCAGAATAGCCGGAATCAGCTCGTCCGAGCGCGCGTTGTCGAAATCGCGGCGCCGCCCCTGCGATTCCACGATCACCTCGCCGTAACTCGACACGCCGTACTCGCGCGCCATCCCGGGCGCCTTGTTGACGTCGATCACCTGGTAGGTCAGGCGCGGTGTGAACGCGGCCGCCTGGAACAGCAGGTCCGCGAGTTCGAGGTAGGCGGGATCCTCTGTGCGCACGAACGCCATCACCTTGACGTCGTGCGTCAGTCCGCCGAGCACGCGCTTGTCGAAATCCGAAAGCGAGAATTGTTTCTGCGGCGTCAGGTCCCAGCGGATGTCGAAGGTCGAAATTATCGCGTTGGCGACGAACAGCACGGCGCCGAACGCGATCACGGTGTAGAGCAGCACCCCGTAGTTCAGCCAGATCGAGCGGCGCTCGGCCGCCGCCGAATCCTTTAGCGCCGGCCCGTCCACTTGCGTGCTTCCATCGAGCGCTGCGTCAGAAACAGAAAAAAGACAATGAAGAAAATGAAGTAGGTCACGTGACCGAGATCGATCACGCCCTTGGCGAAGCCGCCGAACTGATCGAACAGCGAAAATGCGCGCATCAGTTCGAGCCACCAGTTGGTAAACGCCGCCTCGTTCCAGTTTAGAATCCAGAAAAACAGCAGCAGCGTAATCGTACCCATCCCCGCCATCACCTGGCTCTCGCACAGCGACGAAATGAACACGCCGCACGCGATGAACGCGCATCCGATCAGCAGCAAGCCCAGGTAGCCCGCCATCAGCGGGAACAGCGGAAACCAGTGGATGCTGTAAATGTAAACCGGGTAGAGGATCGTCAGCGCGAGCATCATGACGAAAATCGCCACCGACGCCAGGTACTTGCCGCCGAGTATTTCGCCGTCGCGCAGCGGATAGGTGTAGAGCAACTCGATCGTGCCGAGCTTCCGCTCTTCCGCGAACAGCCGCATCGTGATGAACGGCAGCGTCAGCAGCATGCACAGCCGGATATCCGAGAACAGCAACTGCCAGTAGTTCTGCATGATATCGTGGGCAAACGCGATCGTGACGAAAAAAACCATGTCGGTATACGCGTAGTATCCCGCCAGCACCAGGAAGATGCCCGACAGCACGTACACCAGGGGAAAGGCGAAATACGAGCGCAATTCCTTGCGCGTCACCGCGAGCATCCGGCCCAGGGAAAAGCCAGTCCCCGCGGCGCGAATCGCGGCGCGGCGCGATTCGGTCGCCGCTCCCGCGACATCAATCGTGGCTGCACCGTTAGACATTAAACCCGCTCTTCCTTAGTGACGAGCCGCATGAACAGATCTTCAAGACTCAGCGCCATCGGTTTGACTTCGAGCAGACTCCATCCGTGCTGCACGACGCATGCCGCCAGCGCCGAGCGGACTTCCTCGCCATGCCCGCTCGAGTACGCCACGAACGAGCACAGGCCATTCGAGCCGGCGTCCACCGGCCGGTCTTCGAGCCGCTGCACGAACTTGACGGCCGTCAATGCTTCGCGCACGGCCGGCGACGGACCCGCCACCGTGATCAGCGTCTGGTCGGTACCCTGCAGTTTCGCCGTCAGTTGCTCGGGCGTGTCCTGCGCGACGATTCGTCCGCGATCGATAATCACGACGCGCCGGCATGTCATGTTGACCTCGGGCAGGATGTGCGTCGAAAGCAGCACGGTCGAATGCCCCGCCAGCGAACGTATCAGCTCGCGGATTTCCACCACCTGCCGCGGATCGAGTCCGACCGTGGGCTCGTCGAGAATCAGTACTTCGGGATCGCTCAGGATTGCCTGCGCGATTCCGACGCGCTGGCGATAACCCTTCGAGAGTTTGCCGATAAGCTTGCGCCGCACGTCCTTCAGCCCGCACGTCTCGAGCGAGTACTCGATTCGGTCGTGCGTCGTCCGCGGATCGATCTCGCGCACCCGCGCGCCGAACTCCAGCAGCGCGTCGACGCTGAGGTCGGGATACAGCACCATGTTTTCCGGCAGGTAGCCGACGCGGCGGCGCGTCTCCAGCGAATGCTCGGCGACGTCGAGCCCGCCGATCATCGCGCGCCCGGAAGTGGCCGGGAAAAATCCCGTCAGGATCCGCATGATCGTCGTCTTGCCCGAACCGTTGGGGCCCAGCAAGCCGATGATCTCGCCCTTCTCGACTTTGAACGAAACGTGGTTTACGGCAAGCGTGGCGCCGAAATATTTAGTTAGCTCCTGGACCTCTATCATGAAGCCTGCTTTAGCCCATCCCGCGTGCGAAATTCCGCGAGCCCGCGTTCAATAGCGCCGGGGTATCGTGCATACTTCTCAATGTAGTGCAAATGGCGCCCGAAAGCAGGAGTGCGATCCAGGACATTCTAGAGACGGCTGGCCGGGGAAGTCAATTCACTTTTTCCGGGAGTGCGGTGCGTTATTCTTACGAAGGAACGGTGCATAGATGGGACGATTGCTGATAGGCGGATTGATTGTCGCGATAGTCGCGGCGCTGCTCTTCTATTTCTATTCGAGCGGCTATCGCACGCAAATCGACCAGCAGACCCAGCAGATCTCGCAGCTCAACGATCAACTGCTCAAGCTTCAAAGTGAAAACGAGCAGTTAAAAGCCCAACTCTCGAAAGTCCAGAACGAGCAAAACATCCTGGCTGCTCAGAACGAAGAGCTCCGCAAGGCGATCGCGGAGTTCAAGGCCACCGGCAAGATGCCGCTGGTTCTGCCGCCGCCGAAGTGAGCACGTCTCGATCCAATTTCGGTCTCCTTCCTATTCCCTCGCCCGTTTGTCGGGAGAGGGCTAGGGTGAGGGACAATTTGTGCGGCGCGATTGTCTGTTGCGCCGCATATCCGGAATTTCGGAAACTTCGGTCCCTCATCCGCCGCGCGCGGAAGCGCGTCGGCCTCTCCCGACAAACGGGCGAGGCAAAGAGATTCGCTTCGATCAGAATGACACAAAAAACAGACACCACTCCGCGCCCAGGTTCACTCCTTCTTCTCCGGCTCCGGCTTCAGCATGTATCTTTGCCATTCTTGCAAAAATCCCAGCGCGCGCATGTCCGGCATTCTGTCGAGGTATACTTCGCCCTTCAGATGATCCGTCTCATGCTGTATCACACGCGCGTGGAAGTCCGACGCGACGATCTCGACCGGCTCCGCATCGCGGCCCAGCGCCGTCACGCGAAGCTGCTTGAATCGCGGCGCACGCCCGCGAAGGTCAGGCACGCTGAGGCACCCCTCCCACTCTTCGACGAGCGTCCGGTCGAGAATCGTCACGATGGGGTTGACGAGAACCGTGAGCGGCACCTCGGGCATCTCCGGGTACCGCGGATGGTCGTGCACCTCGAGCACTGCCAGTTGAATCGGCAGATGCACCTGCGGGGCGGCGAGCCCGACGCCACTGTACTCGTACATCGTCTCGATCATGTCGTCGATCAACTGCTGAAATTCTTTGGTTTTGATGCGGTCGGGGGGTACCTGGCTGGAGGCGGTCCTGAGTGAAGGAAATCCGAGACGTGCAACTTTCAAAATCATCGCGTACCCTCACTTCGCAGTGCATTTGAGCGAAAAAGTTGATTGTAGCAGTGCCCCGCTCTCGCATACATTATATCGGCGCTTGGTAGCAGATGAGTGTTCGTAGAAGATTTGTTGTGACGCCCCGACGCGCCGTTGCGGCGTTCGCAATAGTGCTTTTTTTCGCCTCCGTCGCATCATGGACTTCACTTCCCGCACGGGCCGGAGGCGCCGCGGGAACTCAGTCCACTGCGGCACCGCGACCGCTGCATACCTTTGCCGTACGAACCGGGATTGTCGATCCAATGAAACTCCCGCCGGCCGCTGCGATCCCGGCTCGGCACTTCAAGCCATTGCGGGTCGCCAACCCGGTCGCCTATCTCCAGCGCAAAGCCGCGATGTCGGGCGCAACGCTCCCCGAAGTACCATCGTTCGCGACGCTCGCACTGACCACCACGCCCACCGTATCGACCAGTTTCCTGGGTCTGGCGTTTCCGGACTCCCAATGCGGCCCCGGATGCGAGCCGCCGGATACCCAAGTGGCGGTGGGACCGAACAATGTTGTCGAAGTGACCAACATCGTCGCACGGATCTTCGACAAGAGCGGAACTCTAATCTCGACCTTGAACCTCAACAGCTTGTTCGATGTTGACCCTTCCATATTCTCCAGCGATCCAAGAATCCGATACGACACGATTTCCAATAGATGGTTTATTTCGTTTTTGATCTTCGACAACGCCGATATCAACATGGCCCAAAATGGCTCTTTCTATCTTGCGGTCTCGAGCAGTTCGGATCCGACGCAGCCCTTCTATATCTATAACTTTGAGACGCTGGGCGCCTTTCCGGATCAACCGTCGCTCGGATTCAACGACGACAAGGTCGTCACCGGCGGTAACTCATTTTCGTGCTCTCCAACCAACTGCGGCGACGTGACTTTGCCGTACCTCGGCATGGAGTTTATCGTCTGGAGCAAGGCGGATCTCGTCGCCGGCGTGGGCGCCCCGGCGATGGATTTCTACCCTGCAGACGAGGATCCCAGCGATTTTGGGGTTCAGCCAGCTACGAGCCGCTCGTCAACTTCCACGCTCTTCATGCTCTCGGATGATGAATACTCGACGCAGAACCACGTGACGGTTTGGTCGGTCACTGGCGTTCCCGGTCCCGACGCCGGCTCGAGCGTCGCGACGACGGTGCTGCCGATCGCGACGTACTCCGATGCTCCTCTTGCGCCGCAGAAGGGCAACTCGACGAATCCGATCGACACCGGCGATGCGCGTCTGGAAAACGCGATCTTCCGCGATGGCCTCCTATGGGGGACCGGGACCGCGGCGTGCACGCCGTTGGAAGACTCGGTTACCCGCAGTTGCCTCCAATAGATAGAGGTGCTGACCGGCGGCGCTAACCCGACCGTCCACCAGGATTTCACCTTCGGCACGAACAGCTTTTACGACTACTACCCTTCGCTCGATCTCGACAGCTCCGACGACCTGATCACGTCGTTCACTCAATCGTCGTCCGCCGAATTCCCGTCGGCTTACGTTGATGGGCGCAAAGCGGGTGATTCGCCCGACTCTCTCGGAACCCCGGTGCTCATTCACGCTGGGGCCGCCACCAACAAAAGCACAAATCCCGAGACCGACAACTCGAACGCGTACCCGTGGGGCGACTATTCCGGCGCCGGCGTTGACCCCGCCGATGAAACTTCGATCTGGGTCGCGGCGGAATACGCGACCAGCGGGTCGACCCCGAACTGGGGTACCTGGATAGCCGACGCGCGCGTCATTCCTCCGCCGTCGCCTACAGCGACTGCCACTTCGACGCCAACTGCGACCGCAACTGCCACGACTACCGCAACCGCGACCTCCACCGTCACCGCAACGCCGACCGCATCCGGAACCCCGACACCTTCTCCATCGCCAACCGCGACCGCATCGGGAACTCCGACAGTCAGCGCCACTCCGACCGCGACCGCCACCGCCGCGGCGACTTCAAGCCCGACGGCGACTGCGAGCGACCCAGCAACGCCGACTGCGACCGCCACCGCCACCGCAACTCAGATGGCGACGCCAACTGCCACTCCGTCGCCGCTGGCTGGCACGCTCAGCGTCTCCGGCAACCTGAGTTTCGGCACGGTGAAGGTCAACTCGACCAAGACCAAAAGCCTCAAGATCAAAAACAAGGGCAAGTTCCCTCTTCAGGTGACGGTCGGAGCCCTCGTACCGCCGTTCGCTGTGACGGCAGGCAGCGGCGTCCTCGACCTGCCCAAGGGCAAGACCGCAAAGGTAACCGTCCAATTCAGGCCAACCGCCACGGGCGCCGCTCCGCTACAAATCCTGGGCATTACCAGCGACGACCCCAGCCATCCGTCACGTGACACGACCGCCTCCGGCTCAGGAAAGTAATCGACGCAAGCTTTGTTCTGATTTGCTGCGCTTCCCTGGACGAGGGAAGGGCACATTTCGCATGAATCAGCCGGCTGCGTCAGTTCGCGGGAGGCTTCGGGACGGTCATGCCGAAGGCGACTTTCAGGTCGTCGCCATTAAACGGGTAGACGTGGACCATCCAGCCGAATGCCTGCTTGAGCATGTGCCCGCCCGCGGCTTCGCACTGGGCGGGGTCGGCAATTTTGCCGGTGAAACCGAAGCGTCCGTCGGCCAGGAAGCCGAGGCGCTGGTTGATTGCGGGCGCGGACGGACTCGACGACACTGGCAGCATGCCGGGCATGTCGAGATGCGACGCGCCGACGTCGCCGCGCAAAACGTCGTTGAGCGTGACGCCGTTGGGCAGGCAGATGTTGGTGTGAGCGTGCCAGTGGGCGACGCTCAGCGGAATGATCGCGTCGAGCTGATCGTAGGTGTAATCGGCGGGCGCGCTATACATCGCGCCGACGAGGACGTAATCGCCGCTCGCGCCTTTCACGTACAGCAGCGAGCCGGGACGGGCCGGATCGAAATGGCCCATGTATTCTTGCTGCGCGGCGCCGTAGTCGGTGAAGTGATAAACATCCTGCGGAACCGTCGGCAGAAAAATCTGGTAGCCCTCGGATAGTGGCACCCGGTAGTCGTGATACTTGACGAGCGTGCGGCGCAGCGTGTCCATCACGTCGCGCGCGCGCTCGACGTCCTGCGGCGTCTGCGGACGCGACGGCGTCATCACCATATGCGCGCCCATACCCATCTGACCGCCCATCGCGTTGGGCGCCGAGTCGCCATCCATATCGCCCATCGCGGCCATGTCGTGCGCGAAGGCTGGCGTGCTGATCGAAAGAGCGAGCATGACCGTTAGAAGTGCGAGCTTGTTCATTTGATCACCCGCCCTTGAGGCGCGCGTGCTTCAACGCCGGCAGTTCGCCTCGCACGCGGTCCTGGTATTCGAGATCGATCGGTGCGACGACGACGCCTTCCTGGTCCGCGGCGCGCGCGAGGACGCGTCCCCATGGATCGACGATCATCGAATTCCCGTAGTCGCTGTAGCCGTAGATGGTGGGACCGAACTGCGCGGGCGCGATCATGTAGGCCTGGTTCTCGATCGCGCGGGCGCGCAGCAGCGGCTCCCAGTGCGCCTCGCCGGTAGGGAACGTGAACGCGCTCGGCACCGCGATAATTTGCGCGCCGGCAAAAGTGAGGCGGCGATAGAGTTCCGGGAAGCGCAGGTCGTAGCAGATGGTGAGGCCAATCGCGCCAAGCGGAGTCTCCGCCGTAACGACGTCGGCGCCGGCGAGCTTCGCATCGGATTCGCGCGCCGTCACGCGGCCGGGAAGATCGACGTCGAAGAGATGAATCTTGCGATACACGGCAATTCTGCCGCCGTCGGGACCGAGCAGCACGGACGTGTTGTAGCATCGCGAGTCGCCGGCGGCCCCCTCGGTGATCGAGCCGGCGACGATGTGGATTTGCAGCTCGTGCGCGAGGCGCGACATCAACGTCAGCGATTGACCGTCTAGCGTTTCCGCCGCAGTCGCCTGTTCGTTACGCTTGCCACGCCAGTTGAAGACCTCGGGCAGTGCTACGAGGTTTGCGCCGCGCGCCGCGCCGACGCGGACCAGCCGTTCGGCGCGTTCCAGGTTCGCCGCCTTGTCAGGTCCGGCGGTCATCTGGATGGCGGCTGCGAGGTAAGTCATCGCGGGATTTCCTTTCCATTCGGCATTATGGCGCGTTGGTCGGCCGGTTAGTAGCGAGGCGTTGTTGGATCCGCGTCCTCGGACCACGCGTCGATTCCACCTGACAGATTGAGTACGTGCTCGAAACCCATCCGCGCCAGGTACATCGCGACCTGCGCGCTGCGGACGCCATGATGACATACGACGACGGTCTCGCGGTCCGGGTCGAGTTCGGCCAGGCGCGACGGGATGTCGCCCATCGGGATGTGGCTCGCGCCGCGGAAGGGCGCCAGCGAAATTTCGAACGGCTCGCGGACGTCGAGGATGAAGACGCGGTCGCCTCGATCGAGGCGGGCCTTGAGCGCGGTCGGGTCGATTGCGCCGATATCAGGCATCAGGCAACCGCACCGAGCGCCGCGCTACTGTTTGATGTCGTTTGAGAACAGCTCGACCTTCGAGAACATCGGCAGCTCGGTGCATGAAATCGAAAATCCGAACGTGTCGCTCTGCCCGGGCAGGATCGGAACATAGTGCGGCTTCTCGTTCAGGATTTTCTGCATGTACTCACTATCGGACAGGCTTTCGGCATGGTGGTTGTAGAGGCTCTCGCCGTGAAGGATCTTGCCGTCCCGGTCCTCGAAGGCGAAGTGTAGGCGGACGTAATCGATCGGATGGTCGCTGACGTTGGTCATTTTGCCGGAGACTACGAGGCTCGGCGGCATGCAGCACGAATGCATAATCACGTCGCGCGTGACCACGACCTGGAGCTGGTCGTTGGGAACGACCTCGGTTTTCGGATGATCGTAGCGACGGTGCATATCGGCTTCCGCGGCGGCTTGTTCGCTGTCCTTAATCTCGACGCGAGTACCGGCGAACGTGATGCTGGCCGAGCCAAAGGCCAGGAAAATAGCGACTACGATGAGCTTTTTCATGTCCCCGATCCCCATCCGCCGATCTTGGTGCGGGGCTTCGCCAATGTCAATCTGCTAATTGAATGGCGACCGCTGAACACCTGCAGTTTATGGCCGAGGCTATTGCCGAAGCCCGTCGCGCCGAGGCGGAGGGCGAGGTTCCGGTCGGCGCAGTCGCGGTTGCCGATGGGCAGATCGTCGGCGCGGGGCACAACCAGCCAATCGGGCTCTGCGATCCGACGGCGCATGCGGAAATCCTGGCGATTCGCGCGGCCGCCTCGACGCTCAAAACGTACCGGCTGACGGAGGTTTCGATCTACGTGACGCTCGAGCCGTGTGTCATGTGCGTCGGCGCGATGCTGAATGCGCGAATCGCACGAGTCGTTTACGGCGCGCGCGACGACAAGGCGGGTGCGCTCGGCTCGGTTTACGACATCGGCAGAGACGGCAGGCTGAACCATCGATTTGAAGTGGTCGGCTCGGTGATGGAGTCCGAGTGCGCGGAGTTGATGCGCGAATTTTTTCGGAAGCGACGCGGCGGGATATAACGAGGAGAGGAGGGGGGCAATGGGCAACTTCAGATTTTATCGGCGCGTTTCGATCTTTCCGGGATTGTCGGTCAACGTGTCGAAGTCGGGACCGAGCCTGACGGTCGGGATGCGCGGCGCGCACGTCACGGTTGGCAGCAAGGGAATTCGCAAGACGGTCGGCATCCCAGGCACCGGCATCTACTACACGTCGCACAGCGGATACCATACGGGGGCGCATTCGGCGCACGTCGAGCAGCCGATTTCGGAGACTCAGCAGACGACCGCGCATGTGATCGCGCAGGTGATCGCGTTGATGGTCATCATCGGCGCCGTGGCGTTCGCGATCGCGCTCGTCGGGTCGGTCGCGGGAGGTAAGTGATCGGCTGTTACGACGCTCTTGGATTGCGAGATGCGTTGGCGGCGGTCGGGCTGATACGAATGAAGAGCGTGCCCTCACCGTAGGTTTCCCCGCCCAAGGCAAAAGTGTCGCCGTTCCCGAGCTTCAAATCGGCCGTCATCGTCGGCCGTTTGCCATCGAACAGGATGACCTCCATCGCAATCATGCCGCCATCGATTGCGCGCGGCTGGACGTGCAGAGTCTTGCCGTCCGGCAGCCTGAACACGAGCATTTTGCCCGATTCCGTCCGCCCGTTCGTATGACTGAAAGAGCTGGAGGCCAGGTCGGCGACGAAAGCCGAATCAACTCGCACGTCAACCATACTGATCGATCCCTTGACGCTTGATGAAGCGGCGGGCTTGCTGGCTAGTACCTCAGGCACGGATCGCGCGACGTTCACGGTGTTCGCATTGCCGAGCAGCCCGATCGCGAAAATCACGACGACGACAAGTGCCGCGATTACGGCCAGTACCGATTCGGTGAATCCCTCGAGCGAGGGTATTACCGCGATGGCCCTGAGTTCGCGGCCGATTTTGGAATAGTCAGAAACCTCGCCCGTGCAGGAGGCGCACCGCTCAAGATGATGCGCGACTTGCCGCAGGTCGCCTGGCTCGAGCTCGCCGTCTCCGGCAGCGCCGAGCAGCAAGCCTATTTCGCCGCATTCAGGCATTTGACCGTTGATGGTCGCCCAGACCAATAGACGAGACCGGCGTGTCGAAATTCACCCGCTGTTGCGGCGAATCATATCGAAAAGCTAGAGCGTCAAGCCGCCGTCGACGACCACCTCGGCGCCGGTGATGTATTGAACCTCATCGGAGGCGAGGAAAAGTGCCGCGTGTGCCGCGTCCCATGCAGTGCCCTGCCGGCCCATCGGGCAGTGCGCGTCGCGCTGGCGCATGATCTTGGCGACTTCGTCGGATGGCAAGTCGCGGTAATAGGTGCGGATGTGCGGCGTGTCCATCATGCCGAGCAAAATCACGTTGCAGCGGATTTTCTTCGCGGCGTACTGGCGCGCGATGACACGGGTCATGTGATTAAGCGCGGCCTTGGACGTGTGATACGAGAAGTACGGCACCGGGCTCCATCGGATGCTCGCGACTGAGGATACGTTTATAATCGCACCGCCGCGGGCTTCCATGTGCGGGATCGCATACTTGCACATCATGAAGACGCTCTTCAGATTGACCGCGTGCACGCGGTCCCAATCCTCCTCGGTGGTTGAGACCGGATCGCCCGCGATCTCGATTCCCACGTTGTTGTGAATGACGTCGATGCGGCCGAAGCGTGTGACGGTCTGATCGACAATCGCGCGGACATCTTCTGAGCGGCTGACGTCGGCGGCGATCGCGATTACGCGCCCGCCCTCAGCTTCAATCGCGTGCACAGTTTGCTGCGCGGCGTCGAGATTCAAGTCCACTGCGACGATGGATGCGCCCTCGCGCGCGAACAGCATCGCGGTGGCTTTGCCGTTGCCCATGCCCTCGCCGGAGGTGCCGGCGCCGGTGACGATCGCCACTTTGTCTTTGAGGCGAGTGCCCATTGCGACTCTCCGCTCGATTGCTTCGTTCAGGCTGTCGCCGCCGGCCGCACTGCAAGCCGTTCGGGCGCTTGCGGGATGGTCTTCCACAGGTCGGGATCGTGTCCCGTGATGATCATCGCGCCGCCGTCGCGTAGTGCGCGCAGCCGCCGGATCGACTCGAGCATCTGCTCGCGATTGTACATCGCGGTTGGCAGATGGAAGTTATCGAGCGTGCGGCGCAGGTAGCAGGCGTCGCCCGTCATCACGACTTCGCCGGCGCCGATTCGCACGCGGATAGACTGATGACCGGGAGTGTGGCCGGGAGTGGGTATGCATACCACCGAGCCGTCGCCGAAGACGTCGTGCTCGCCGTCGATCATTTTCACCTCGTGTCCGTGGTCGTAGTCGTGTGGATCGTAATAGACGCTTTCGATCAGCTCGGCGTTGTGGCCGGCCTCCCACTCGCGGCGCTGAATCAGCAGGGTCGCGTTTGGCAATTGCTCGTTGCCGCCGCAGTGGTCGAAATGAAGATGCGAATTGATGATAAAATCGATCTTTGATGGCGCCACGCCGAGCGATTCGAGGCGCGCTGCGATTTCCTCGCCGGGCTTGAATCCTACCGTGTGAAACGCCGCGAGCCGCCCCAGGCGGCGGTTCGGATCGGTTTGCGTCTCTACGTGGAGGCCGCTGTCGAAAATTGCGCGCCCCTTCGGATGCTCGATCAGATAGGCAGGCACGGGCACGGTGAGGCTTCCCTTTTCGCCCGCGAGCAGAAGCGCGGCAGGAAGCGTCAGCCATCCACACGTGAACGCGTAGACGTTGAGCGACATATAGTCCAACCTCGTTTGTGATTGCCGGCGCGAGCCGGGCGAGCCGATTTACAGTCTCGCAAAATTCCTTTACACCAAACAGCGGTCCGGCGCGATCAATTGTGCCGGGGCCGAGGCCAAACGCTCTCTCGCAGGAGGTTGTCATGAGCCTGGTCGCGTATCCCGATATTGCGAGCCTGCCCGAAGAAGTGCGCACTGCGATAGCGCATGCTCCCGTTCAGCTCAACATCTTCAAGATGATGGCGAACGCGGAGACCTGCTTCATTCCGCTGACCCGGTTGGGCGGCACGATTCTCAGCCCCCAGAAGCTCGACGCGAAGTTGCGCGAACTGGTCATCTTGATGGTCGCGAAGATCGAAGGCGGCGAGTACGAATGGATTCAGCACGTGCCGATCGCGATTTCTGTTGGCGCCATGCAGGAGCAGGTCGATGCAATCGCGCGCAATGCGATCGATGCGCCGTGCTTCAGCGATGTCGAGCGCGCAGCGCTGCGCTTCACTGAGGAAGTCGTGAATCGTGTCAAGGCCGATGAGGCGACCGTCAGGGAGCTGATGAAATTTTTATCGCCGCGCGAAATCGTCGAGCTGATCCTCGCGATCGGGTTCTACATGACGATGGCGCGGCTCACTGAAACGACGAGAACCGATCTCGATCCGCCGGCCGGCACAAAAGTCGTTGACGCATTGCGTTGCTAGTGGTGTCAGCGCCTTCGCCGCCCCGTCCAATACTGTTCGGAAGCGGCTGAGGTTAGTAGAGCGTCGTTGCTCCTGGGGGCACGATCATCGCTTTCTGCCGGGGAGAGCGTTGCTTTCGTATTCCCTTGATCGGAAAGCCCCGGACCCGCGACTGCGACCACTACCGCCACCGTGATCACGAGAACTCCGACCGAGAACAGCGCGAGCGGCATCCGCGTCATATCGGTGCATGTGTTGAAGGTCCAATGAATCAGGACAGCAGCCAGCACGCTGCCGCTGGTGCCCTTGTAGGCCCAAGTCATGAGAACCGAGAGCGCGACGATACCGATCATGAAAAGCGGAAAAGACATATTGTTCTGCGGTGTGCCGGCAAGGATGAACGCAGGCAGATGCCACACGCCCCAGATAACGCCGAGGATGACACCGGCCGAAAGTGCACTTCGATTCTCGAGCAGCCGTGGAAGTGCGAATCCCCGCCATCCCAGTTCTTCTCCGAGTGGTCCCGGATCAGCCAAAAATGATCCGAGGACGGCGGGAATCACGCTCCATACTCCACCGGCCCCGGCTGCTCGCACGATCTGCTTGCCTGAGGGCCCGAGCAGAAAAAGTTGGTACCAGGGATCGACAACGAGCGGCGTCCGCGTAAGCGCCGCGCTGAGCACCATCGCGATCGCACTCAGCATCGGGATTCCGACGAATATCGCAACGTACCATTGGATGCCGATTCGCCAGCGCAGAAATCCGCCAAGCAGTCGCCTGACTCCCGCAGGCCCATCGACTAAGCCGCTCACGATAATGGCCGAAATACTGGGCGCGTATACTGCCAGGATGAACAACGGATTTGTCACGGACAGCTTTCCGAAGACGGCGGTCAACTGAACCGAAAACATCGCAAAGCAAGCGCCCAAGCCCCACGTGAGGCCGAATGTCAACGCGAAGTACGCAAGTAGCGGGTGTCGTTTCATTGCGATTGTTTCATCGAAGGGGGCAAACGACCCACGCGAGGAGTGGATCGATTACAGCCCGAGGCTGTCGTGTCGAGAACATCAAAGTCAACGCGTCGAATTCACTGCGTATGCAATGTGCTCACTGCATCAGTTTGCACAGCTCGAACCATTGGTCTGTCACCGCGTACGTAGCGCCTCACCAATCGTGGCGCGCGCGGGTTGGTTCGTTCAGCGCTCGTCGGCGTGTTACATTTTCAGCGATGAGCGCTGCAGATTCGATTGTCATCGATTGCGACTCGCACGTGATGGAGCCGCCGGACCTCTGGGAGAAATACCTCGAGCCGAAGTTTCGCGATCGCGCCATTCGCATCATCAAGGATCCCGGCGACGGTCTCGAAGTCCTGATGGTGGACAATCAGCCGCTCTTGAAGGGGATGCTGGCGGGGTTGGGCGGCGCCAATCAGCCGCGCCAGGAACTCTTTATCCCAGGCAAGCTGGGTTACCTGGACGGATGTCCGCCCGCGAGTTACCTGCCCGCCGATCGGGTCAAGCTGCTCGACGAATGGGGCGTCGACGCGGGCGTGCTGTTCCCGACAGTCGGAATTCTGTGGGACGTCGAGGATCACGAACTGGCGGCGGCCTACGCGCGCGCCTACAACAACTGGATCAATGACTTCGCGAGTTCGGTGCGCAGCCGCGTAATCCCGATCGCGCACATCGCGTTGCAGGACGTCGATGCGGCGCTGGTCGAGCTCAGGCGATGCGTCAAGCTGGGCTTCAAGGGAATCTTCCTCGCGCCGGAAAATGTCGGCGGCCGGCGCTTCTCGCATCCCGACTTCGATCCGATTTGGCGCGAGTGCGAGGAAGCGGGCATCCCCGCATGCCTGCACGTGATCGTGCGCTTCAACCGCGCGCCCGGCATAATCGGGCAGTTCTACCAGCCCGGCGAGTTTCGCACCGTCTTCGGATTCGCGCTTGGCGGATTCGCGCAGGTGGTGCCGGCCGCGATGACGATGGTGGCCGACGGTCTATTCGATCGCTTTCCGCGGCTCAAGGTCTTGTGCGTCGAGGCGGGATGCGGTTGGGCGCCGTACATTATGGACAGGATGGATCAGAACTATGAGTTGCTCGGCTGGACCTATCCGACCAAGTTGAAGCCGTCGGATTACTTCCGGCGCAACCTCTGGGTAGTCGCGGAGCCTGAGGAGCGGACGATTGGCGCGGTGATGGATCTGCACGGCGAGGATCGAGTCCTGTGGGGCTCGGACTTTCCGCACGTCGATTCCAACCTCGAAGCGCCGCATCTGATTCGAAATTCAATCTCGAATCTGAGTGCAGCCCGCCAGCGCAAATTGCTTGGTGAGAACGCGCGAGCCGTGTTCCCGGCGTAGCTCATGAAATCTCAAGGAAACTGGTGCGGACGCGATGCCGAGTGAAAAGGCCATGCAGAACAAGGCGCTAACTGCGACTTGCGTCGCGTGCAACCAGCCGGTTTCGACAGAGCTCGCGGTCGCGCTGACAGGCGTCGAGGACGGGCATCACAAACAGTACGTCGTGTGCAACGCCTGCGCGAACAAGGGATGGCGTCCGCCGGGCTTCGTGGGCATGCTGTCGTTCCGCCGCGAGTGATTTGAGCGGTCTGCGACGCTCGCCGAAACTCTCAAACTCAGCCACCAGCCAAAATCCTCGCGACTCCTCGCTCCGGGATTCAGGCCAAACTTGGGGATGAACTATTCAGCCTGACGCCACCAAAACCTGGTGTGATAACATGTGCGGCATGGACTACTGTCACGATGCCCCACCTTCACGCGTTCACCTTTCAGGCGCCCAGACCTTCCGGCGAAAAAACAACTTTTGACGGAACGAAACTACCAATGGTGGTGGACCCAGCCAAAGACCGCAACATATGGTATAAATCGCTGTTTTCGGCATTAGACGATCACTCAAAATCGCGCCGGTCGCCACCTGATTCTTCTCGCTGCGGGCGCTTTTCTATTGATCTTGATGCTCGTGGCGTCCGCGATCGTTGCGCTACGCAGGCAATCTCGATTGCTCAGACCTTGTACAGCCGTTTAGCTTCCGCGCGGAGTTCAGATCTGAAGTCCGGGTGCGCGATCGCCACCAACTCGTTGATGCGCTCGCGGATCGATTTGCCCTTGAGATTTGCAATGCCGTATTCGGTCACCACGTGATGCACGAAGCCGCGCGGCGACGTTACCACGCTGCCGGAGTCGAGCACCGGCACGATGCGCGAGATGCGCCTGCCCTGGACCCTCGAGCTCGACGGCACGACGATCACGGTCTTGCCGCCCGCCAGGCATGCGGCGACGACGAACGCCGTCTGTCCGCCGGTGCCGGTGTACATCAGCGGTCCGATCGACTCGCCGTTGGTCTGCCCAGTCAAATCAACCGCCATCGCGTTGTTGATCGAGATGAGCCCCTCTTCCTGCGCGACGAAACGGATGTCGTCGGTGGTGTTGAAATCGTAGAGCGCGAACGCGGGATTGCCGTCGATGAAATCCAGTTCCTCGCGGGGGGTCAGCGGCGCGATGCCGGCGCCAACCACCAATCCCGGAAACAGCTGCTTGTGTTTGCCGGTCAGCACGCCCGCCTCGACCAGCGGCGCGGTGTGCAACGGAATGATCTCGGTCTGCATCCCGAGCTCGTGATGATTGAGCAGATGATTGCACAGCATCCCCGACATCGAGCCGACGCCTATCTGCACCGTCGCCCGGTCGGGGATGAGTTCCTTCGCGACCATCCCGCAGACAGTCGCGATATTTCGAGCTTCTTCCTCGCCCGGCTGCGGCAATTTGATCTCGGGCAGCTCAGTCGTACGCTCGACGAAATAGTCGATCTCCGAAATATGAATCGAGTTGTCGCCGCCGACGCGAATCGAGTTCTTGTCGATCTCCGCTATCACCAGGTCGGCGTTGCGCGCGAGCAGCTTCGACATGATCTGCGCTTCGCCGAAATTGCAGTAGCCATGCTCGTCGGGCGGCGACACGGTCATCAGGTACACGTTGAAATTGTCGAGCGCGGGCGGCAGATGCCCGGCGCGGTAGTACACAATTGGCGTGAAGTCCGCGGCGCCGCGATGGTAAATCGCGCGGTCGTAGGGCGACAGGTACATCGACTCGAGGCGGAAGCGCTCGCCGAGTCCCGGCAAATCCCAATTCATTACGGCGGCGCCGTGATTGACGACGACATTTTCCAGTTCCATCAAGCGGCCCGCGAGCGCAGGGCAGAGCTCGAACGGCGTCTGCTGTGCGATCGAAAGACAGACGCGGTCGCCCGACTTGATATGCGCGACGGCCTCGTCCGCGGCGACCAGCTTCGCACCCAGTTGCGCGCGCCAATCGATCCCGGATTTCTCGCCGCGATGCTGGCTCGGAGCGGTGGCCATCTCAGGCGGCAGCCGCGAGCGTGGTGTTGATTCCCATCTCGCGCATGAAGGCCGACGTGCGCTCGTTGAGCAACCCCACCTTCTGCATGTTGCTGACGACGGTCTGATGCATCTCGCGGCGGAAGAGTTTGCGAAACAGCGCGTACTCGCTGCCAAGCGCGATTTCCTTGCGCGCCTTTTGGACAGCCTCGATATCGGCCGCGCTCATGCCCACCGTTTCGTAGGCTTCGCGCGGGAACTGCCCGGTCATCACGAGAATCAGCGCCTCGCGCGTGAAGTCTTCGAGCTCATGCAGGTCGCATGCGCTCAGCCCGCGAATCTCGTCGGGCAGGCTGAGGATCGAAAATCCCATGTGCCGCGATTCGTCGGCCAGGATGCGCTTGCAAATTCCGCGCAGCAGGGGATCCTTCGCGGTTTCCGTCAGCATCCGGAACAGCGACACGGCAAAGGTCTCGGCCAGCAATTGCAGACCGACCGTTTTGATGAACCATTTGCCGTTGCCGAGGATGTAGTCGAAGAGCGTTTTGATATTTCCCGTCATCGGATAAATTTTGCCGCCGCATTTTTCAAGCAGGTAGCGGCTAAGCACTTCGGCGTGGCGCGCTTCATCGACGACCTGCGTCGCCTGGAAGAACTTCGCATCGTTGCCAGGCACCATGTCAACGAGCTGGCTGCACGCGAGCATCGCGCCTTCCTCGCCGTGGAGCAGTTGCGAAAGGCGCCAGCATGAGAATTCGACGTTGAGGCGCTGAAACTCACGCGGGTCGAGCCGGTCGAGCGTGGGAGTGCCGTGGCCGTCGACTAACTCGTCGGCAAAGATGCCGCGCTCGAGGTCAACCTCGGCCGTCCAGTCGACGTCGGTGGACGCGTTCCACTGGTCGCGCTTGGCGTTTTCGTAGAGGCGGCGCAGATCGGGAGCCTCGACCGCGTAGTAGCGCTGGAAAGTGGTGTCGAAGGAAGTCGTGATTCGGTGGGCGATCGAATTCGATGGCATAGACGCGCTCCTCGGCTCGCTAAAAGAATCTAAACCACCGTAGCAAATTCCGATATGATCGGAAAATCGACGCGGGCAATGTCAGCTTGACTGCGCAGGAGCAAACATCGATCCTCGTCTGTCGCGGAGAGGTTCGGGAGTCTGGTTTAACCGGCCTGACTCGAAATCAGGTGAGCCTAACGGCTCCGGGGGTTCGAATCCCTCCCTCTCCGCCACACAGTCTGGCATGTTTCCATACATTTTGGAGAAGCGATGAAATCGGCGCGTAAGGCGCGATTCACGCGCGGTCGTGGACCCGGAGAATGCCGACGGCCGCGGCTGACGGCAAAAATCGCTCAAAATTCTCTGTTCGCGATTTTGGCATGTCCATCTGAAGCGGCCGACATCTTGCGGGGAAGCATCCTCGGGAAGACCGCCTGACGCAAGGAACTACGCCCGCGTGGATTCTATCGGGGTTCCAAAGCTTGCTGTTGCGCGCTCCAGAGCGGGGGGAGTTCGATTCTTTGGGTCATCGCTAGATTCCTGAGGTCCGCGCGGCACAAAACCGACCTAGAACCTTGCACAGGTAGGCCGTCGGGTTCATAGGGAGCTGCAATTGGCGACTCAAAACGAAAATCCCGGCGAAAGCCCCTTCATCGCAGGTCCTGCCCTTGTCGCCTATGTCAGCGCTCTTGAACTAGCACTGCATCTGCCTAACCCCGGCGGCTACGGTTTGTTCACCGACGAACTCTACTTCCTTGCTTGCGGTGAGCATCTGAGCTGCGGATACGTCGATATGCCGCCGCTCACTGCGCTGCAGGCGTGGATTGTGCGCCACTTCCTCGGCGATTCGATGCTGGCTATTCGGCTCATCCCGGCGCTCGCCGGCGTTGGGCTTGTTCTTCTTACCGGTGCAATCGTCAGGCAACTTGGCGGCGGACGATTCGCGCAGGCGCTCGCCGCCGTGGCCGTCCTGATTGCGCCATTCTATCTGGCTGTCGACAGTTACCTCTCTATGAACTCCGTCGAACCGCTCTTGTGGACGGGCTGTGTGCTGATACTGATCCGCATGATCAAGACCGGCGACACGAGACTTTGGCTCTGGTTCGGAGTGATTGCCGGTATCGGTCTCGAGAACAAGGACACGATGGCGATGTTCGGTTTCGCTCTCATCGTAGGCCTGCTGATGAGGCCCGAGCGCCGGCTGATGAACAGCCGATGGTTCTTGATCGGCGGGATGATGGCGATGCTGATCTTCCTCCCCAATTTGATCTGGATGGTTCAGCATCACTTTCCCCACCTAGAGATGCTCGCCAACATCAAGCGCAACCGGCGCAATGTTGCACTCAGCCCGCTGGGGTTCTTCGGCCAGCAAGTCCTCGGCATGCAGCCAGTGGCGCTTCCAATCTGGATTTGCGGTTTGTGGGCATTCCTCTTCAGCGCCCAGGGCAAACCTTTCAGGGCACTTGGGCTCGCATACGTCTTAGCGTTCCTGACGCTGTTGCTGATGGAAGGCAGATTCTACTACCTGGCGCCCGCGTATCCGATGCTGCTGGCCGGGGGAACTGTCGCGATTGAGCGCTGGCTCACGTCGCCGCGATTGCGCTGGATGCGCCCCGCATATCTCGGCTTGCTCGCGGTGACCGGGGGGATAACTGCGTTGGTCGTGCTTCCCCTGCTGCCGCCCGAGAGGTACATCCTCTACACGCACTTCATTGGTATCTCCGAGCCGAAGTTTGAACATCGCCAAGCCAGCGCACTGCCTCAGTTATTGGCGGACAGGTTTGGATGGCCCGAGATGGCTACGGCCGTCGCGAAGGTCTACAACAGCCTACCCCCCGATGAACGAGCGCGGACGGCGATATTCGGGCAGAACTACGGCGAGGCCGGAGCGATCGACTTCTACGGGCCAAAGCTCGGCCTGCCTAAAGCGATCAGCGGCCACGTGAACTACTGGTATTGGGGTCCGCGCGACTACACCGGCGAGACGATGATTGTTCTCGGCGACACACCACCCGAGCAGCTCGAGCAATATTATGCTCGCGTCGAAGCGCGCGGCTCGGTCGGTCATCCATACGCGATGGCTTCAGAGCACTT
>NZ_DATEQZ010000080.1:0-77153 GCF_035272065.1 Binatus sp. (SeqCode) | reverse complement strand
CCGAACAGCGCCATGAACCCGTCGCCGCCGTACTGGTTGATGGTGCCTTCGAAGCGGTGAATTTCGGCGGAGACCAGCTCGAAGCAGCGCTGGACGATGCGATGGACCTCCTCGGGATCGAGCTTCTCGCTGAGCGCGGTGTAGTTCGCGATATCTCCGAACAGGACGGTCACCTGCCGCCGCTCTCCTTCCAGCGCCGCGCGCCCGCTCAGGATTTTCTCGGCAAGATGGCCGGGGACTTCAGGAACAAACGCGTCGGCGCGGACGCTGGTCGCGCGCGGTTTCGCGGATGAGGGTTCGGGATGCGGGGCGTCGGGCGTTGCAAGCTGGTTCCCGCATGCGCCGCAGAACCGCGCGCCCGTCGAGACGGTCGCGCTGCAGCGCGGACATTTCAATTCAAGCGCTGTCCCACACTGCTCGCAGAAGCGCGCAGCGGACGGGTTGTCGAACTTGCACGACGCGCACGTCATTGAATTGCGCAGCCCCAGCGCAGAACCTATCGCCCCAACTCTCGAAATCATAGTGCTTGATGTTCATAGGGGTCGAGGGATTCCCGCGCTTAGGATCCAATGGACGCCAAAGCCCTGCTGGACGAGTTCGGGTAGCGGAATTTCGGCGGGTTTCCATTAGCTATCCGATCGCAGCCAGCCATCTTGGCTGAGCACTTTATCAGAGAGTCACCATCGTCGTGCCGCCGCAGTTTTTCGGCGGGGCGGGCGTCGTATCTTGATCGATTCAGTCATGGCGGGTGGCTGCTGAGTGCGACTTTCGTCGCGGGAATGACGGAATGATTGACTTTTCGATCCCATCTCCCGCTCCTTCCGCGGTTATAGATGAGCCAAAAACCCTCTCTTCCTCAATCGCCTCGAATTGTCCAACTTGTGCTGACGGGGAACACTTATCATTGAATTAGAAGGAATCAGCAACTACGCCGGTTTCAGCGCGGCTTTTGTCAACGGCGGAATCACCGGAAACATAGGCGATCAGCTCGAGGCGCTCGCGTGCGGCGTTTCGATTTTCACTAAGTTCCTTGGAGATACAGATGTCGCCAAACAACTGGGGGCGCTTGGCGCAGTGGCGAGCAGCGCTCGCACAATTGGCAACGCGTTCGGTGACGATATCGCCTTTATCTATGGCTGGGGGTCGGGGAACCAAAGCCTCGAAAATGCCGCCGTCAGCGACATGAAGAACGTCCCCACGCTCAAGTACGCGGAGGCCTTGGTCGGTTTGTTCGAAGCGGAAGCCGGCTCTTTGAAAATCCCCTTGAGCAGCAGCATCGCAGGGCACGTTTCGATGGTGCTCAACTTCATCGACGTCTATCAAACGGCGATCACATCCAAGGGCGAGCAGGGTGCTTACAATACTTCGCTGCAATTCACTGCCGAATTCCCGACTCCAATCTCCACGAACACGGAGGGCATTGCACAATTGGACGAAACGGTCAACGTGACATATAGTGGCCCGGTCCTGCCGCCCCTAAGCGGGCTTGATCTCTGCTGTTTCGAGAGCAACCCGAATCTTGCAATCAATGGAATCTGCGACCTGAGCGGGAATTGCGACTTGTGGGTTCCGCTCCAAGCCCCATCAAGCGACTACTCGAACCTCACCTTGGGCCTGTTCGACCCGCTCAGCAATGCCGGCCTGTCCCCCGACCTTTATACTTTCCTGAACACCGAGATAGTGGACCTCTCGAGCGTGAACACGAGCACGCCCGTGTCGGTACCGCCTCTGTCCGCCACCATCGATAATGAATATACTGACAGCTTCAGCGGGTCAGTCTCCGGGTCCGACGGCAATGGTGGCACCTGTACATGGTCGCTAACGGGCAACGGGACGTTCGCCTTCCAGCCTGATTCATCTGATGCGGGGGTTGATGACATCGGCGGGTCATTGACACTTGTTGCTCCGGCTACAGTTAGTACAACTGGCGCTCCATGTCTTGGTGGCACATTTTTTTCCAGCGCTTGTTCAGGAACCGGCGAAAGCGGCATCTCATCGTTTTCTTGTGCTGACGCCTATGGTGATTCTATGCAGGCCAACGGTAGCTACAGCGACACCGAGTTTTATAGGACTTGGACTGCCAATTTCTTCGACAGTAACCTTGGCGTCTACAATACCGGTGGCGGCATGTTTGAGTCATTGTCAAATGTTGTGGATCGGGCGGTCATGATCAGGCGGCCTCCCTTGGTTCGGTCTCGCTTCGTTGAATAATTTGCAGTGGTCGATCATAGCTGACTCCATCTACGATTTTCGCGCCATTGCGCACCAGCGTCGGCAACTGGTGCGCAAGTGCTTCCAGTGCTCGGCGGGAAACGCACAAGGAAGACAATTAGCTGGCTGGCAAGCTACTCAGCACCACCTATCAGTTTCCGCCTAACCTCTGGCGCGATAGCACCGAGTATGCGTTCTCGCTGATCTATCGCAATCTGATCATTTAGCGGTAACTCGTCCTCCCTTACCGGTTTTCCTAGCGCTCTTTCGAGAACGAATTGAGCCGCCGCCATGCGGTCACGATCTCTGACGTCTGGATTCGTCATGATCTCGATGAGAGTGTATCGGCAGTGCTCGAACCCCCGCGGAAAGAATGCCTTCGTAATTGAGGACGCTGTAGTTGAGAAGGTTGCCGATGACGCACAATTCCGGCAATATGCTGGACTTGTCTCGACATTGCCGGTCACAGGATCTAAACTCGCTGAGATGATAGGCCTTTTCTAGAGACATGGAGTTCGTAGTTCGTGAAATAAATTCGGCGGAGCCGAAGGTGCAACAGTTCCCGACTGCTGTCCTAATGCGTAATAGTTGGGATGACTATGGTCTCAAGACTAAATTTGAGCTGACCATTTTTCTGTCATCAAAAGAACAAGTGAAGATTGGAGATGTCAAAATTCTTCACAGCGGCCAAAGGTTGGGTGTTACTGAAATGCCCAGGACATTCACTCGACTCGAAAGCGACTACTGTTCGTTGGGGGAAGGCTTCTCATACTACCAGACACTGGTCGGCCTGAAGAAACAGATTCACGAGCCTCTGCTGCGTGGTCTTCGGGATGTGGTTTTCGATCCTAGCCTCCGAATCGCGTTTGAAGATGAGCCCGGCTTCCAGAATTCCCTCTTAAGGTCTTCTTCGGCAGCTCGCGCTATAAAAGACGCATCCATGTTATTTCGCCCTAACGAGCCCCCCACCGAGCTTCGAGGAAAATTGGCTTTTTCGTTCAAGACCAATGTTGGAGGGAACAACTTCATTGTGAATTTCAGTTTCGGCGAAGCAACAGGCCTCCCAGGTCGAGCCAATATAGTTATCGGGTATAACGGTACAGGAAAGACACGTCTTCTCGGTAACCTAGCGATGGTCGCGCATGAGTCCGTATCGCGCAGGAATCGATCACACCTCAAAGCCTACGGGCAATTGGTTCCCGAAGATCTGACCTTCGGATCGGTTATAGCAGTGTCTTATAGCGCATTCGATACATTCGCACTACCAGGCCGGACCAGACTAGAAGTGGACGAGCAACAAAGAAAAGGCGAGGTGTCCGGATACACTTATTGCGGACTTCGAAAGTACATTAGAGCAAATGACGGTCACGATCTGGGTCTCAAGACACTTCACGACATGCGCAGCACTGATTTTGAGGCGCGCAGCTATTTGGCGCTGGGTCAAGTCAGCGGCTCGTCGCCATTGCTTGAGTTCTCTCGGCGTTGGAACGATTCGCGCACCACAGTTTGGGCAGTGCGTTAGGCCGACAGCGTGGCGGGGGTTCATCGACGTTGAGTTAGCGGACTGCCGCGCGACCGACAAATGGGCGCTCAATGCCTGCTGGCCGGACGCGATTGCGCGGCACCTCGATGCCGACCAACAACCTCCGATGTTGATGCTCTTGTTCGAGACGCTGAGGCCCTTTCTCGTCCGAGCGCCTCTGGCAGGGATGCCCGCTGAAGGGCGGCGGCGGCGCGCGCCCAGTTCTGCGACTGCGATAAGAAGCGGACCATGCGAGGTGCAGCCTCGCATGGTCCTTGAACATCCCACAGGTCAGTCTAATCCAGGTTCGCAAGCATCAGGCGGATTTGGCCTTTTCGATACCTGCGCAGGCAGCGCCCTTCGCCGCTACTTCTTACGGATGGATCGCAACCGGGAAGGTCTCGGACGCTTGCTCGTCCCCGTTGCACGTCGTGTGGACCGTCCCAGTGACTAGGGCCGTGGCCGTCGGGTTCAGCGGAGTGAATGTAAAGCTGTCACTTTTGTCCGTGTTGCCGAAATCGGTGTACGAGCAGGTCACGACACCGCCGCGATCGAAGGTCGTAGTGGAGCACGTGGCACTGCCATCGCCGTTCCCGACGTAGCTAAAGTCCTGCGAGCTATATGTGACTGTGATCGTACCGTCCGAGCACGGGCTCGGCTGCAACGCGGTCACGGTGAGAGCGGCCTCCGTACCCACAGTGAGCGACGTGACGGGGGCGTTGGCTATGGAATCCCAGCCCCACCCCCCGGACCCGTCGAGTCCGTTCGGACCCTCGGGTGGAGCGTCGATGCTTAACGGGGCTAATTGCCCCGCGGGGCATGGCCACGGCGCCGCGAAGCCCTGCAACATTCAGGGTAATACCATCACTCAGCCGCTGTGGGGCAAGTTCGGGATCACCGCAAAGAACCCGGTACGATGGTGAAAATCACAGACAATACGGTAGCGGGCGACGGCACCAACGTCGGTATTGCCCAGAATGGCATCGAGATCGGGGACGGCGCGGCGGCCGACATCGAGGGGAACGGAGTGTCCGATAACCAGTACACGGGCACCGACACTAACGCTACCGGCATCCTCATATACGACGGTCCAGGGTACGAGGGCCTCGGGGCTTTTGAAGGGCCGAATTACACGAGCGCCACGGTCAAGGGTAACACGCTGACTAACAATGACCAGGGCATTTGGTTGAGCAATCTGAACAACCCGGCAAGTGAGGCGCCCGACAGCACGAATAACCTGGTAAGCGGAAATACAGTCACGAACGATGGTACGAGCCTGAACATTTATGCGGCTGGCATCATCTTGCAAACGGGCAACGGCGACATGATAAAGGGCAATACGGTTTACGGCGCAGGCTACTGATGTGCCATCAGTCTATTGGCGAGGTGTGGGATTCAAGTTGGTTAGAATCCGGCACGCTCGATCGGACAACGCACTAAATCTCGCCGGCGCGCCTACCGCTCACAACTGCGGATGAGGCGCGCCGGCACTTTCATTATGACGAGGTAGTAACCGCAACGCTTTCGGCTCCGGCAGTCGCTGGTCGCGACCGCGATTGGTAATGGCGTTCGCCCAGCGGGCGTGCTAGTGGCCGCCAAAATCAGCCCAATCGCCGCCCCCCTGCTCGGAGCTCTCACCCGCGAGAGTCTCGGCCTGATGGTGAACCCTGTGACGCGCGAGAGTCTCACCGATACGCTTGTGCCTCGCCTCGTCTCGCCGCCGCCCCAGCGCTGACCGCGTCCAACGCGAGCGCGAGAGTCGCCAGGGTTGCCACCAATTGATGTCGAACCGATGATTGGACCACAGTCCAATTTCATTTGACCATCTTGATCGATAGTTGATCGCGCGTTAGTTGAAGAAGCGGGTGAAAGTGAAGGAGACGAAGCCATGAAGAGAAAATCAAATCCTTCGACTCGCGGCAGATTCGCGCTTGAAATCGCTGTTCTGACTGCCGCACTTGCCCTGTTCAATCCTGCGCAAGCGTTCGCCAGATGGGGAGGCGGTGGTGGCGGATTTGGCGGCCGTGGGGGAGGCGGATGGGGTGGTCGTGGCGGCGGAGGCTTTGGCGGCGACGGTTTCGGGGGTGGAAACTTCAATCACGCTAACAGCTACGATTCGGGCAGCCAATCGTGGAACCATCCATCAAGCACTTGGTCGTCGCAGAATAGCTCGTCGGCCACCAAGCAGGCGGATTACAACACCTACAACGCAAACCAGGAGGCCCAAAAGCAGTCCCAATACAACGAAGTGAATACTCTTCAGCAGAACAACGAAAAGACCGAAAAGTCGATGAACACCGAGAACGACAACACTATAGACACCGTGAGCAGCAACAACTCCTACAATTATGGAGGTGGTGGCAATCCTTACTACTGCTGCGGCGATGGAGGGGGATATAGCTCGGGCGACGTTGCCGGTGCAGCAGCGCTCGGTGCCGTAGGAGGCCTCGCCGCAGGCATGATGATTGGTTCCAGCATGGCCCAGCCGCCGGCAGCATCAACAACCATTATCAACAATGGAACCCCTTACTACTACTCCAATGGCAATTTCGTCGCGCCTAGCGGCGGCCAATACGCCGTGGTTGCGCCTCCGCTAGGTGCCACAGTTCCGTATCTGCCACCGGGTGCGACGACGACCTATGCCTACGGCGCAACTTTCTACTATTCGAATGGGGTCTTTTACCAGCCTAATGGGTCTGGCTACCAGATTGTAAGTGCACCGATAGGAGCCAACGTTTATACGCTACCCAACGGTGCCTACGCGACCACGTTCAACGGAATGACCTACTACGTTTTCGGATCGACCTACTACAAGCCGTACTTCGACGGCAGCCAGGTGGCCTATACGGTATCTCAGGTGTGAGGCTCCATAACCAGGCTTAAGGATATCGCGGGACCTTGAGGCCTTCGTCGATCTCGGACCATGAGACTTGCCGGCTGGTTTTGAGATCCTTGATAGCGCGAGTGGCTTTCTTCTCCTGCACCGCGAAATCCTGTGCAATGATCGGATCGCGCGTCCAATCCCACCATCCGCGGTCATCGAGATTTCTCGCTTCTTTCAACTCGTCAATGAGCCGAGCTCTTTGCGCGGGCGAGAGCGACTTGGGGGGCACGAACAGCGCGTCATCGATTCGCGACTGGCATACATACTGCCCGTGCTCCAGGTCATCCATGACCTGCTCGGCTTTGTCGGCTCGGATCGAATAGTCGCCGGATGCGGCCGCGCCGACGTCTGGATCCCTCGCGTTGCTCAGGTCGATCTCCCGAGCCGCCTGCAGACGTTGCAGCGTCCGCTCGTTTTGCACCGCCGAGACGTTCGATTCGGTGGGAGCGCATGTCCACAACGACGTGGCGAAGCAGAGCGCACTTGCGATGGTTCCTGCCAGTCGAAGAGTCCTGTTCTTCATTTTCCGGCCACCGACTGACGACTGAGGATACTCGTTCACTCGATCCGGCGGTCTGCCCGAAGAGAATCCGTTGACGACAAACCAGGATATTAATAAAATATTAACAGATTATTACGGAGGTGTTACATGAACTCCAGGGTTTTTGGAATCATCGCCTTCGCCGGTTTGCTGCTTCCCACCGCCGCACTTGCTCAGCCTGTCTCCGATTCTACCAGCAACAATACCGCGGTCATCAACAAGCTCCAGAGACAGGAACGCATGGACGAGTTCAAGGCAAAGTTCTGGACGCAGGAGCCTTTGACTCAGCAGGATTACTATGTTCAGGAGAGACAAGACCGGCAGCTGATAGCCAGGATCTCAGCCGGCGAACCGGTCTCGCATGACGAAGTTGATCAAGCCCTCAAGCGAGTCGATACGGATTACTGATTCTCAAGATTGATTTGTCTGAAAGCAAAGGCCGACGCGAGCATTTTGCATGCTCGCGCCGGCCGTACGGATTCGTAACTAGTATCTGAACTCCAGGTTCAGGAAGAATGCGTGGGTGTCGCGCGGTACCGCGAACGGTACAGCGGCCGTCTTCGGTTGCCCCGGCACAGCAGTAGCGGGGTACGTGAACTGGCTGTGGTAGTACTGGATGGCCTGCGAGTCGAACGCCACGCGGAAATACTTGTTGATGAGCCATTGCACGCCAAGGTCGTAGCGGGTGAAGTCGAGCGGGTCTTTAGCAATGCGCGTGTTGGGTTGAAACCACTGGAGCAGGCCGAAGGCCGTGAACGGGGTGTGCGGGATGTCGTAGTGGCCCATCAAGTCCGCGCCCATCTGCACCGCCTGAGAGTTCAGAATACCTCCGACCATCTTGTTCCAAGGTGCAAAACTGCTGGGACCAGTGCTTACGATACCGATTGCGTCTGACGGTCCGCTGCCCGAGAACAGGTTGCCGCTGCTGAAAGCATTGTGGCCGTAATCCCACTCGCCGATAATACCCCAGGTCTCGGCCGTGTAGTGCGCTATTCCCGCGGCGCGCGCGATATGCCCGCAGGTGCCGTTGTTGTTAGTCAGTTCATTCTCGTCCGGCGTGCACTTGTTCGAGTAGCCGTAGTCGTAGAAGCCGGTGAGACCAAGGCCGTCGTAGCGTGAGTTGGCGCCGAACGGATTGACCGTCACGCGGCCCATAACTTGCTTGTATGCGCTCTGCTCGATGGCGTGGAAGCTGGCGTCATCGTACACGCCAACGTCGTAGTCCGCGTACTGCTTCTCGTTGAACTTGATCGGACCCTTCATCGCGACGCCCACCTGCGACGAGCTCAAGCTCAAATAGTTCCACGGGGTCAGCGCCGTATAGCGGAAGCCCCAGAGGTTCTCTTCCCAATCGACGAGCGGATTCTGCTGCTGGCCGAAGGTGAATTTATCGTCGTGCATCGCGGCGACCTTCAGCACTTTTTGGAAAAAGGTGTTGTAGTCGAGATAGGTGTACTTCACCCGAAATCCGAGGTTCCCATCAACGGTCTGGCCAAATCCGGTGTTGACGCCGCTCTTATCGCCGCTGCTTGCGACGCACTTGGTCGTGGTCGTGGCTTTGCCGCCTGTCGGGGTCGTAACCTTGGTGGTCGAGGTCGCCGTGCAGGTGGTCCCAGTGTTAATCATCACATACATGTTGGGCGTCACGCGCGCCGAAACGTCGTCAGTCGGGGTGAATTTGAAATCCAGGTAGGTGCGCGTGATATCGAACGAGTTGAAGCTGTTGTTGCCGGGACCGGGCCAGACCTCCTGAGTCAGGAACTGCGGGCCAAATCCAGTGTGAGTATAGTACCGGTAGTCCGCGTAGATCAGAGTGCCGACCGAGATCTTCTTGTACCAGCGATCGCCGAACTCAGTCGCGAACGGCTGGATCTCGGAGACCTGCTTGGCCATCTCGGCGTTCCACTGCTGTTGCTGCGCCGCCCTTTGCGCTTCCTCAGCCTGCATCGCGGCGCGTTGCTGATCGAGTTGCTGCTGGGTTTTCAGCTCGACCTTGCGCTCGATCTCCTGGGTCGATCCGGCGGGGACATACTCGCCGAGCCTGACGCAACGTTTGCATCGCTTGGTGAACACCTGCCCGGTGGCCGGATCGGTGTACAGCGTGATCGACCGCGCCTCCGAGCTCTCTGCAAGCCTTGGTGCCATCGCGACGGCGCTGAGCATCAACGCCGCGCCAAGCATCGACAGCGCAACCATTCGTATCGTTCGTCTCATCATCGTCCTCCCTGGACTCTCCTATCCACGATGCGAAACCTCTCGCCGGCGAAATCGTATTCGGCGAGAGCGTGCTAGGACGCCAAAGACCCGCTTAGCGCACGAAATCGGCGTCCTCCCTCCGCGGCACGGGCAAAGTAGAGAGGCGTCGTTACGACATGATGAGACGATTGTTACGAACGCGCGAATTCTTACGCTGGAAGGCGTCGAAGATTAGAGGAAATTCACAACAGCGGAGGAGAGAAGAGGCAAGCGCGATGCGCGGTATTCAGATCAGGCGCCGATGACTTGTCCCATTTGCGCGGTATCGTACCCGCATAGCTGGGCAATCTCGTGCGCAAACCGCCGCGATTTCAGCGCGTCGAGCATCGCCTTGATCGGCATCGAGCCGGCTTCATCCTCCATGAACACGAGGTCGTAGCGCTCGTCGCGATGCGGGACAAAATGCAATCCGTACGCGTCCGCACCAAGCCGGATAGTGACTCCGGCGTCAGCCAGCCCCGCGGCGATCGCGGCCGCGACTTCGAGATGGCCGCCGGCTTCGAACTGATACCCCGCGAGGCGCTCGGGCTCGATACCCAGTTCGCCAAGCGCCTGGTCGAGCGCAGAGCGCGCTCCGGAGCCATCTTCGCGGTTAACGATTCTCAAGCCCGGTCTCGCCAGGTCGGCGAAACCGCGAATCGCCAGCGGATTGCCGGGCGCCGTCGCGAGGCCCAACTCCCACCGCGCAAAGTTCACGACCATCGAGCGGCGATTGCCCAGGGCACGGCGGATCGGTGCCAGGTTGTACTCGCCGCTCTTCTGATCGCGAAGATGCACACCGGCCACGTGCGCGCGGCCATCGACCAAAGCGCGCAGAGCTTTCCGGCTTGAGCACGGAATCGCGACCGCGTGGACCGGCGAGCCCCGGCGTGCGAGCCAATCCACCAGGAGCGTAACGGCAGGGTCGCATCCCGACATCAGGAGCGTCGAGTCGATTTCGCCGGGCAGTCGAAACGTGCAGACGTCCACGCGATGCCGCCGCGCACGCTGCACCACGCCGGCCGCCGGCGCGAGCGTGAGATGGGCGGCAGGTCGCGCGACGGCGACGACTTTTCCGTGCACGCGCGCCAGAGCGACTCGTGTCTGCGGGGGGGCGGCGCGTCGTCGAGCGTCGTCGAACCAGCTCGCCTCGACGAGCGATGAGGCCTCGCCGTCGGGTTCGCCGAAAAGAGCTTCGACGCTGGTGCCGAGTTCGCGCGCGAGGCGGATCGCGATGGCGACGCCCGGATGATAGGCGCCCGATTCGATCGCGCCGAGCGCCTGCCGCGAGATTCCCGCACGCCGCGCCAGTTCGGTCTGCGTAAGATCCCGCGCCATCCGCGCGTGCGCGAGAGCCTTGCCAATCGGTGCCATAATACTTGTCATTCCGCTCTTAACATGGCATATCGTCGCTACTATGAAAATCCCGGCAGCCTCCACATTCGTCCTGGCCATCGCACTCGCGGTGGCGACTCCGTGCCGCGCACAAACCGTCTCGGAATTTGGGTCCGCGATCGAGAACTATTTCATAAACTGGTTCCCGCGCGTTACCCAAATCCAGAGCGAGCAGCCGCACTGGGTAACTCCGTTGGTGACCGTCACCCCGCGGCTCGAAGAAGAGGTGCGCTACGACCAGTTCTTCCAGTCGTCGCGCGACGGGCTCGCGACCGACAACTTCGGCGGTGGCAAGGGTCTCGAGCTTATCCCGTTTCAAAATACTGAGGTTATAGTCGGGATGCCGGCGTTCCTGAAGCGCAACATGCCGCGCAACACCGATGGCTTCGGCGACTGGCCGTTTCTGCTGAAGCTGCGGCTGCTTTCCTCGAACGAGGAGCACGGCAACTACATCGTCACCGCCTTTATGGGGTTCACCGTGCCGACCGGATCGAAGGTCAACGGCAATGGGCACTCGCTCTTCACACCGACCCTCGCGGCCGGCAAGGGGTTCGGCGACTTCGACGTCCAGTCCACTGTCGGTGTCTCGTTTCCCAGTGGTGGTCTGGACCGGCTGGGGATGCCGCTGGCCTGGAATACTGCCTTCCAGTACCGCCTCTTCAAATATTTCTGGCCGGAGTTTGAGACCAACTACAGCTGGCAATCGTACGGCGCCGACACCGGACACAGCACGCTCTATCTCTCGCCCGGGCTCCTGATCGGGCGGATCCCGATTCATGACCGCGTCGGGGTAACGTTCGGGGCCGGCGAGCAGGTCGCGGTGACGTTCCATCGCAACTACAACCACAACCTGATCCTGACCGCGCGAATTCCGTTCTGAATCTACGCGAGCATCCGATGCGTCGGCGCGAGCAATACTTCCGTTGCGATCCCGTGCGGACACGCGCCGGCGCACGGCTTCGCATCGCAAGTGAGACACGCCGCGGCGTTCTGTGAAAGCATCGCGTATTCGGTCCGCGCAAAGCGCATGTCGCCGTAGTCGCGGGCGTACATCCGCGTGCGCATCACGTCGGCGATTGGCACGCCATAGGGGCATGCATTCGCGCACTCGTTGCACACGGGGCGGCACTGCGAATCGCCATTGAGGGTCGCGTAGCGATTCAACAGCGGGAGATCCGCGGCGGCAGTCGCGCGCGCTCCCGACGCGCCCAGGTATTCATCGATCATTTGCCGGCTCGTCATCGAGACGATCAGCGCGTCGACGTTCTGATTCGACAGCACCCATCGGAACGCCGCCTGCGAGAAAGTTGCACTGCCGGATTCATACGGGCGCATATCGTTCAGGCGCGCGCCCATCAGGGTCTTCATCACGACCACGCCGACGCCGCGCTGTTTGGCCTTCTCCATGATGCGCGGCAACTCGGGCTGTCTCGCAACGAAATCGAAGTTGTGCGTGAAGCGCTGGAAGAAGCGCGGATCCTGGCCGAAGTTGTGCGCGCACAAGATCACGTCGTAGTGGCCGCTGTCGATCGCGTAGTCGAGGCATTCGGCGAGATTGCCCGCGTGTCCCGACATCCCGGTAAATCGGATTTTGCCCTGCTGCCGGGCCTGCGCAACGAACTCATGCCACTCGGAATTTTTGAGCCGCGCCGGATCGTTGACCGCATGGTTGAAGTACACGTCGACGTGATCGGTCTGCAGGCGGCGCAGGCTCCCTTCGAGCGCGGTCATCATCGAGGCGCGGCTGTCGTCCGCCTGCGCGATCGTCTTCGAGGTCAGGAAGACCTTGTTGCGCTTGCCTTTGAGAGCGTTGCCGATCACAGTTTCGGATTCGCCGTCAGTATAAGTCTCGGCGGAGTCGAAGTAGTTGACGCCGCAATCGTACGCGTGGCGCACCAGGTCTTCGTTGCCGGAGGTCAGGCGGCTCGCGCCGAACGAGATGTCGGAAATCTTGAGACCGGTGCGGCCAAGCGTCGAGTAACGGCGAACGCGCGGCGCCGCAGCTTCGACCGAAGCGCCGGAGGCGCCGGCCAGCGGCAAGATCGAGACGCCCACGCCGGCCAGCACGCCGCGTTTCAGGAACTCGCGTCGTCCAATGATCGATCCGTCGCGCGATCGTTTCATCTGCGCACCTCGCTGAGATTTACGAACGATTCTAACGCCGAGGTGTGGTTGGACGCGAGACCTGTTGGCTCATGCGAGGTTGGCCTTGCGGCGGTAAAGCAGCCAGGCTGCGCCCGACGACACTCCGATCGCTACGAACGGGTAGGGTACGAGGTACGCCCACGAGTGCTCCTGCAATACCGCAGTGCCGCGGTACCTCAAGATGAACAGCGGCATGTTGACGATCACATATGCGGCGTAAAAGATCCCGAGCGGCAGCGCAAACTTGCGCATCGCGAAGATGCCGTAGACGTACACGGCGAGAATGATCCCGAAGATCGGAGCGACGATCATGTTGGCGCTGCCAGAAAGACGCGTGCCGAAGAAGACAAACGCTTCGCCGGGATGATGCGCGAATGGCTTGTGGAAATTGGAAATCGACATCAGTGCGAGCAGCATCGCAAGAATCGTAAGAGCCGCCCCGCGCGATCGGTTTGGCATCGTGGGGTCCTCTCTCAGGTGAGGTCGGCGCGGCGGCGATGCAGAATTATCGCCGAGGTGAGCGGAACGCCAATTCCGGCTACGACGTTCGCAATGGGGAGCGGCCGCGTGGCGCCATTCTTGATGGTGTACAGAGGCATGTTCAGCATGACGCTGATCACCAAGATGTACGCGATTGGCAGCGCGAACTTGCGCATCGTCCAGATCCCATAAGCGCCGGCCATGATAATTGTTCCGAACAGCGGGCCCATCACCGCTTTGGCGGCGCCGCTCAGCTTGGTTCCCATAAAAACGAATCCGTCATTCGGGAAAAGATGAAACGGTTTGAGGAAATCGGTTATCGCGACAAGCACGAACAGTAACGCGAAGATTGTGAGAGTCGCGCCGCGCGATCTATGTGGCATCGCGGAGTCTCCGCTCTATCAAGTGAGCTCAGCGCTGCGGCGGGAGAGAATGATTGCCGTCGCGAGCGGTACACCAATGCCAATTGCGGTTGAGGCAATCGCAAGGCGAGAGAAGGCGGGGCGGCGTGGCGGTTCTTCATGCTGTACAGAACCATGTTGACGATCACCCAACCGGTATAGATGTAGGCGACTGGCAGCGCGTAGCGGCGCAGCGTCCAGACGCCGTAGGCGTAGGCCATGAGGAGGAACCCGAACAGCGGTCCCATGATAGCGTTGCCGGTTCCGGTCAGCCGGGTGCCCATGAAGACGAAGCCGACACCGGCGCTATGCGAGAACGGCTTGGCGAAGTCGGATAGCGCGAGCAGCACGAACAGTAGCGCGAGGATTGTGAGAGTGGCGCCGCGTGATTTCTCAGCCATCGTCGATCCCTCCAATGGTTCCGAGCCCGCTTGTGGCACATCCTAGTCACGGCGCGCCGGAAACGCATCAGGTCTTGCATATGCATATCCACACTTGATTGGATGCACATGGATCGGCACCAGTCAGTGTCAGCGGCATCGGATTCCATTTAACTAATGCGGCGATTCATCGCGGTTGTGGCGCTTGCACTGTGCGCATCATGGCTCTGCAAGCCGATTTGCGCCTTCGCCCAGACCAATCTCGTAAAGAACGGCGACCTTGCAGCCGGCTTCGACAGCGCGCCGGCAGATTGGTACGCGCTGTCCTCCGACAAAAAACTGACCAAGTTCTCATGGACCTATACGCCGGCCGGGGGCGGCGTGCTTGGCATCTCGAATAACAGCCGGACGTTTTCGAGCTGGCATCAAGCGCTGATGCTACGGCCCGGGATTTACCACATCACCGCCGAAGCGCGCGTCGAAGGTGCGATGCCGCATGAAGGCGGCGCGAATATCGCGGTCAGCACCTTCGACGGCATCCAGCTCATCTCTAACCATCTGCAAGGCAACACCGACTGGCAGACCATCTCGTTTTTTCTCATCGAAGATCGATGGGGCGATACGACTGAATTGCTCTGCCAGCTCGGCATTTCGGGAAATCCGGATACGGGGCGCGCCTCATTTCGCAATATCAAAATGATCGAGGTTGCGAGCCCGCCGCCGATGGGTGCGGTCAGATTCAATCTCGCTGCGATCCGCACACTCTACAAGGACGAGCTACATCGGCCCGATGAGCGAATCTCGATTCGTGCGGTGGGCGTCGCATCCGGCATGATCCTGCTGGCGATCCTGGGATGGGCGCTCTTCGAAATATGGCGGCCTGCGCTTGGGGCCGGGCGGTCGGCATGGATGCTCGCGGGCGGCGTGATGCTCGCGATTACGGCGGTCAAGTTTGCCGCGCTGTTTCATTTCACCGGCTACTACTGGGACATCTGGGCGAAGACCAATCGCGCGTTGTTGGCGGCCACACTGGGGCCGTCGAAGATTTACGATCCCGGCCTGCCGGTTGACGCTTATCCACCGGGCTCCTTGTACCTGCTGTGGCTGTCGGGATGGCTGGGCAAGTTGATCGAGCCGACGGCGAACGGCTTTCGCATGATCGTCGAGGCGCCGCCGTTGCTCGCCGGTTTCTTTATCGGTCTCACGATTTACTTCGCGGCGTGGCGCGACGGAGGCGGCCGGCGCGCCCTCATCATAATGATGCTGTTCGCGCTCAACCCGGCGCTCATCTTCGACACTGTGGTGTGGGGCCAGAGCGATTCGGCGGTCGCGCTACCGATGATCGCCGCCGCGATCCTGATCCTCATCGGCCGCTACCGGCTGGGGTGGAGTGCGGCCGCGATCGCGATGTTAGCCAAGCCGCAAGCGCTCGCGTTCACTCCGCCGCTCGCACTGTGGACGCTTTTCAACGCAGGCATCGGCGAATGCGTGTGGTGTGCGAGCGCAGTTGTCGGAACCGTTGCGATCGGGATCCTGCCGTACCAACTCGGACATTCGTGGGACTGGATAATCAACGTATACAAGGACCTCGGCACGCGATTCAGCGAAGCATCGGTCGGCGCGTTCAATTTCATGGGGTTGATCGGCGGAATGGGCACGCCCGACACGGACAAAATTTTCGGCGGTGTCTCGTACAGCGCGTTCGGACTTTCGCTGGTGTGCGCCGTTTACCTGATCGCGTCGTATCTGATCTGGCGCGCACGCTCCGCTCCCGCCGCGCTGCTGGCGCTTTTCGTCGCGCTATTCGGCTTCTTCATGTTCGCGCCGCGGATGCACGAGCGATATCTGTACTACCCGCTGGTGTTCCTGATTCCTATCGCGTTGGAGAGCGAATTTCTCACTTCGATCTTTGCCGTGGTCAGCGCGACGTTCCTGTTCAACCTGGTCTACATCAAGCTTCTCACCGACACCTCGACATATTTCCCAGATCATCCGAACGCCGCACTGATCGCGGCAGCTTCGATCAACCTGGCAGTGTTCTTCGCAGCGACAGCTTACGGGTTGCTGCGCAGTCCTCCACCCGGACGCAGCGATGACGCAGCGACAACTGCGGCGGAACCTGATTGAATGTGAAACCCGCCGTGGGTTTCACGCTTCCTGGGGCAGGGGTGACCCCTGCTCCCAGTGACAAGAAGAGATGCGGGCCTTCGTCCCTGTTAGAACTTTTTTTGTCATTCTTGAGCGAAGCGAAGGGTCCCGGCTCCTTTCTGGATTCGCGCTCACGACTTCAGGAACTTCAGCATAAGATCATTCACGTGATCGGGGCGCTCCTGGTGCACGAAGTGGCCGGCGCCCGATACCAGCTCCATCTTCAATCCCTTCGGGAACAGTTTCTCCATCCCGTCGAGCGTTTCCGCGCCGATGCATCCGTCGTCGCGGCCGTGAAACATCATCGCGGGCACGTTGATCGGGATGTTCATCGCAGGCGCGAGCATTTTCAGATCGACTGGCATGCTCAGCAAAGGGCCGAGTGTCGCGCGGTAGTAGCCGAGCGCTGCCTCGAGCGTGTCCTTGGCGCGGAATGATCGCTTGAGCGCTTCCATATCTTCGGCCGCCCATTTCCAGCCGGGTGACCAATCGGCCCACATCTTTTCCAGGAACGCGAAGTCGTTGAGGCTGACTGCCGCCTCGGCAATCTTGGTCTGGAAGAAGAACATGTACCAGGAGCGGCGCTGCTGCGCGTAGTTGGTGACGAGCGCCTCGAATAATCCGGAGCCGTACCCGACCGCCGCGGTGACGAGCTTGGTGACGCGATCAGGCGCGGCGGCCGCGGCGCCGTATGCCGCGACTGCGCCCCAGTCGTGACCGAACACGATCGCGTCTTTGTGGCCGAGCGCGGTTATCAGCGCGAGCGCATCTTCCGACAACGCCGCCGAATCGTAGCGGCCGTCAGGTGCCGGTTCGGTCGGAGCGTAGCCGCGCATGAACGGCGCGACGCAGTGGTAACCCGCCGCTGCCAGCGCGGGCATCTGATGGCGAAACGAGTGCGCGGTGTCGGGAAATCCGTGCAGGCACAGCACGAGCGGACTTTCCAAGTCGCCCATCTCGAGCACTGTGAAATTCATGTTCGACGCGCGTACGACTCGATTCTTCATTTGCGATGGCATAGTGGCTCGATTCATACCGCACGCGTGCGCCAATGACAAAGCGCGCGCGCTGTAATACGTTCGCCACGCGTGAACCTCTGATGGACGAATCGATTCCACAAAACAACCGGCCGGCGCGGCGCGATGCGCTGTGGGAGCTGGCAGCGCTGTTTCTTCGACTCGGCACGCTTGCGATGGGAGGTCCGGCCGCGCACATCGCGATGATGGAGGACGAGGTCGTTCGCCGCCGGCGCTGGATGACGCACGAGCGTTTCCTCGACATGCTCGGCGTCTGCAACCTGATTCCCGGCCCCAACTCGACCGAGATGGCGATTCACATCGGTCAATTGCGCGCGGGATTTGCGGGGCTCGTCGTCGCCGGCGCGTGCTTTATTCTGCCGGCCGCCGCGATCGTGTTGGCGGTCGCATGGATGTACGTGCGATTCGGCACGATGCCGCAAGCGGTCGGCCTGCTCTACGGGGTCAAGCCGGTGATCATCGCGGTCGTGCTGCAGGCGCTGTGGGGACTCGGCCGCACCGCGATCAAGTCGCGCATCCTTGCGGCGCTCGCGATCGTTTCGCTGGCCGCCTCACTCCTCGACATGAACGACATGATCGTGCTGCTCGGCGGCGGAATCGTTATGCTCGCGATTCGCGCCGCTGAAGATCGCACCGCCGCACGCGCAACGATTGCCGCAATGCCGACCGTTGCCACACGCGCGTCTGGGATGAAAGGCGCCGCGATCGCTGCGGCCGTGGTCGCTGTCCCGTTCAGTCTCACCACCTTGTTTTTATTTTTCTTGAAAGTCGGCGCGGTGCTGTTCGGCAGCGGCTACGTATTGCTGGCGTTCCTGCGCACGGACTTGGTCTACCGATTGCGATGGCTCACCGAGGCGCAGTTGCTCGACGCCGTCGCCGTCGGCCAGGTCACGCCGGGGCCAGTGTTCACGACCGCGACCTTCATCGGCTACATCCTCGGTGGATTTCGCGGCGCCGTGCTCGCGACGATTGGAATTTTTTTGCCCTCGTTTTTCTTCGTCTCGATCAGCGGGCCGCTGATCCCGCATCTGCGCCGATCGCCGCTGGCCGGCGCGTTTCTCGACGGCGTCAACGTCGGCGCCTGGGCGCTGATGGCGGCGGTGACGCTGTTCCTCGCGCGCGCCGCGATCGTCGATGTCACCACGATGGTCCTCGCGCTCTCGAGCGCTTTCATCCTGATTCGCTATCGCGTGAATTCCGCGTGGCTCGTGATTGGCGGTGGTCTCGTTGGTCTCGCGATGACCGCGTGGCGCTAGTCCCGCCGTGTTCCCTGCGATACATTTGTTTAAAGTTAACAACTCCTTCGTGGCCTGTTCATGCGAACGCGTATAGCGCGCGCCGCCGGTATGCTGTAATGTCCTAGTCCGCGACGGCAAGCACATTCCGCTCCCGCTTTGGAATCGAAGGCATCCCGGTTGAAAGTGAAAATGTGCTGATGCTGGCGGCTGCCAGGAATGCGAACAGAGGCGCGCTTGGCAGCCGAAGCATCATCATCCGTGTAGCCAAACAGGCGCGGGCGGTGGTGTAGGCAAATTCGACCGTTGGAGAGACGAATGGCAGCAGCTTTCACGACGTTGAGCACGACCGAAACCTTAAAAACCGAACCGTGGAAGAAGCCATGGTGGCACGCCGCGGGGCGCGACATTTCGATACTGCTCTGGGTTTGCCTCATTCATATTACCGCCGCGATTGGACTCGTGCTCTATCCGATTCCCGGATGGCGCATATTTCTCGGCGCGGTGGCGCTCGTGTTCCTCGGCGGACTCGGCACCACGGTCGGGTACCATCGCGCGATCGCGCATCGTGCGCTCCGGCTTAATCCGTGGGCGCGCGGAGTGCTGATTTTCCTCGCGATGTTCAACGGCTCCGGCGCGCCGACCACGTGGGCCGCCGGCCATCGGCTGCATCACGCCAAGGCTGACACGCCCGAAGACATCTCGAGCCCGCGCTGGGGCGGTTTCTGGTGGGCCCATCTGCGATGGTTGTGGCAGGCGGGCGAGCCGCCAATCGATCGATACTGCCCCGATCTCAGCGGCGTTTCGTATCGTGCGTGGCGATGGTTCCAGACGCCAATCCTCGCGCTTTCATATTTCGGCGGATTGTATTTCAGCCCTGCAGCATTTTTCTGGCTCGGCGCGATTCGTTTGTGCTTCGGACTGCACGCGCAGTGCTTCGTCAACAGCGTCTGCCACACCGAACCGGGCATCGCGGTGGGCGAAGATTCGAGCCGCAACGTAAAATGGCTCGCGCTGATGCATCTGTTCCAGGGGGAGAACTGGCACCGTAACCATCACGCGCGCCCCGGTTCCGCGCGTCTCGGATGGAGCTGGCGCCAGCCCGACGCCGGCTACGCGCTGATCCTCGCGCTCGAGAAGCTCCGCCTCGCGACCGACGTTCGCCACGGCACCCCACACGGCCGGGCCGACTCGGACGATCTGATAGTCAAGGCAGCGTAATCGCGAGGCGGAGCGGGCGCTTATTTCGCGTAACCGGCGGTCCTCCCGTGCGTATTCCTTGTTAGAGGAATGTACATGAAAACCGCCGGCTTCATCTTCGCCGCGATACTGTCAGCAGTTATCATGTTTGGAACGGTAATGGCCGTTGCGAACGCGGGCATGACAGAGATCGCGTCGTCGTCCGCGACAGCGACTCTGTAATTCGCGCTTGTTTATCAGCTCAACCCTGGCGTGTTGGCAGTGCAACCAATGAAAGCGCACTTCAAACGCGGGAGTATCGTAGCAATCTGTGCCGTGACGCTGCTGATCTGCGTGCGCGCCGCGTTCAGTGGTGGATCGCAAACGCTCATAACCGCTGCCATCAACGAAAATGCGTTGGTCACGCTCGCTGGCAACATTCGCCCCGAAGCGACGGCTGCCAATGACCGTGGCCCGGTTGCCCGTGACTTCGCGATGGATCACATGCTGCTCCAATTGCGACGCGCTCCCGCGCAGGAGCAGGCACTCGAAAAGTATCTCGACGAACTTGAGGATCCGAACTCGCCGAACTACCACCATTGGCTGACGGCGCAGGAGTTCGGCGAAAAATACGGACTGGCCGATCAGGACCTCGCGAAGATCACGGGCTGGCTGCAATCGCACGGCTTCACCGTCAACCGCACCTATCCAAACGCCACGGTGATCGATTTCTCGGGCAACGCCGACCAGGTGCGCGAGGCCTTCCACACCGAGATTCACAATCTCGCGGTGAATGGCGCGGCGCATGTCGCCAACATGAGGGACCCGCAGATTCCGGCGGCGCTCGCTCCGGCAATTGCCGGCGTGGTGTCACTCAACGACTTCAGGCCGCGCGCTATGAACAAGCCGCGGCCTGCATACACCTTCAGCGGATGTGGATTTCTTAGCGGTGAGGACTGTTACGCGATGGTGCCCGCGGACCTTGCCACCATCTACAACTTCAACCCGCTGTTCGCGGCGGGTTATTCCGGACAGGGACAGACGATCGTGGTGATCGAGGACAGCGATCTCTACGAAACTTCGGACTGGGACACTTTTCGTAACGCGATGGGACTCGCTAGCGCCTACCCCGCGGGCTCGCTCAGCCAGGTTCATCCGGATAATTGTTCTGATCCCGGAATAAATGGCGCCGATGGCGAGGCGGAGATCGACGCGGAATGGTCGAGCGCCGCCGCGCCGAACGCAAAGATCGAGGTTGCTTCGTGCAAGGATACGGCTACCACGTTTGGCGGATTCATCGCGATGGCGAACCTGCTCAACGAATCGAAGACGCCACCGGCTATCATGAGCATCAGTTATGGCGAGTCGGAGGCCGAAAACGGCGCGACGCAAAACGCGTACATCAATTCGTTGTATCAGCAGGCGGTTGGCGAGGGCGTGTCGGTGTTCGTGGCGGCGGGCGATGAGGGCGCGGCCAGCTCCGACGCCGGCGGGGCCACGGCAACCCACGGGATAGGTATCAGCGGATTCACCTCGACGCAGTATAACGTGTCGGTGGGCGGCACCGATTTCGGCGATACTTACGCGCACGACAACGGCACTTACTGGAGCGGCTCGAACGGGGCGACCGATGGCTCGGCGCTGTCGTACGTTCCGGAGATTCCCTGGAACGATTCATGTGCGAGCGGGTTGATCGACAGCTATCTCGGCTATAGCAGCGCGTACGGCTTGAGCGGGTTCTGCAACAGCACTATCGGCTCGCAGGATTTCCTGTTCGTCGTCGCCGGTGGCGGCGGCCCGAGCGGATGCGCTACGGGCTCGCCATCGAGCAGCGGCGTCGTCGGCGGAAGTTGTGCGGGATACGAAAAGCCGACCTGGCAGTCGATTCTCGGCAACCCTCACGACGGCATGCGTGACATCCCGGACGTGTCGCTGTTCGCGGCCGACGGAGTTTGGAATCACTACTACGTCATCTGCTATTCCGACCCGGCGCCGGGCCGGTACGGCGCGCCCTGCACGGGTGCACCAAGCACTTGGGCAGGATTCGGCGGGACGTCATTCTCCTCGCCGATTATGGCGGGGATTCAGGCGCTGATAAATCAAAGGACAGGAAGCCGGCAAGGCAATCCGAATCCGGCCTACTACGCGCTGGCCAACGCGGAGTACGGTGCGGGCGGCGCGGCCTCGTGCAACTCGACGCTCGGCAATGGCGCGGGCAGCTCGTGCATCTTTTACGACGTGACGCAGGGCGACATCGACGTGCCGTGCGGCGGCTCGCATAACTGTTACACGCCGTCGGGCAAGAATGGCGTGCTGTCGGCGTCCGACTCCGAGTTTGCGCCCGCGTATCCGACGGGCACCGGATGGGACTTCGCGACCGGCATCGGAACCGTCAACGCATACAACTTGGTGATGGCATTCGGCGGGACGGGCCCGACGCCGACGCCTACCCCGAGTGCGACGGCGACCGCTCCAACTCCCACGCCAACCGCGACGGCAACCGGAGGAACACCCACTGCCACGCCGACTTCAACGCTTACGCCGACGCCTACGCCGACATCGACGCCGACCGGGGTTCCCGGGTCGCTGAAGGTCAGCCCGTCGCCGGTCAATTTCGGCGAAGTGAAAGTGGGACACATCGCGAGCATGACGATGAAGTTCAAAAATTCGGACGGGCATGGACCGCCGATCACCTTTGGCAATCCGCTGGCGACGGTCCCGCTGACCAGCCCGCAGATATTCGGATTTCCCCGGGGCCAGGGCGCGTCCACCTGTCCCGCGCAGCTGGGGCCCAACAAGAAGTGCAAGCTCGTAGTGCTGTTCGCGCCGACGTCGCCGGGTCCGACTTCCTCCACGGTGACCATTTTCGACAACGCGGGAAACGCGAACCAGACGATCGAGTTGAAGGGAACCGGGAAGTGAGGCGGGTTACGCGGAGACTTTTGCGGCGAGATTCAGCAGTTCCTGCAGCGTCTGATTGAAGCGGTAGAACTTATCCTCGCGCAACTGGTCGCGACTCCAGTTCCTCGCCCACCAGCGCCAGCGCTTTAATTTCTCCGCGCCCGACTTTGGCCTCAACGCGGGTGAAACTGCGGAATGATGTCCTCGGCGAAGGCCTGGATGTCCTCTTCGGCGGTCAACGGCGGGCTGTGCAGGAAGATGAAGTGCGTGACGCCCGCCTTGATGTAGCCTTCGAGCTTGTCCACGCACTCCTGCTTGTTGCCGATAACCATCATATCTCGCGCACGTTCGGGCGTCGTCTGCGCCATCATCGCGACTATAGATGAGAGCGTTTCCTCGCGCTGTTTGGGCGCCTTGTAGCAGAGCGCGAGCATCAAGGTTTTTTCGATCTCGTCAGTGTTGCGGCCGACCGTGTCGCCGTGGCGCTCGATCACTCCGATCAGCCGCTTCATTTCCGCGGCATCCGCATTGCCCATGTTCCACATGTCCGCATGCTTGGCGACGAGCTTCAGCAACACCTTCTCGCCATGGCCGCCGATCATTAGCGGCAGGTTTTTCTGGATTGGCTTCGGATTACAGATCGCATCGACCACGTTGTAGTGCTTGCCCTGAAGCGTGGTCTTCTCCTGCGTGAGCATGCCCTTGATTATCTGGCACGACTCGTCGAGCGCCTGAAGCCGGCCGCCCAGAGTCTTGAAATCGAAGCCGAGGCTGCGATGCTCCGCCTCGAACCATCCTGCACCGAGTCCGAGATTGAGCCGGCCGCCGCTCAGGTTGTCGAGCGTCGCCGCCATCTTCGCGGTTAGGGACGGGTTGCGATATGTATTGCCGTTGACCAGTGCGCCGATCCGCGCGCGCTTCGTGTTCTGACTGAGAGCGCTCAGCAGCGTCCAGCCCTCGAGGCACGGCCCTGCCGGGTCGGGCGTAAAGATCGGATAGAAATGGTCGAACACCCACAGCGAGTCATAGCCCCAGCCGTCGGCATTCGCCCAGAAGCTGCGCAGTTGTTCCCACTCGATGTTCTGCTGGCCGGTCTGAACTCCAAAGCGAATCGGATGCTTGTCCATGCGCACTTCCATTGTGTTCGCCGTCGAGACGCGGCAAACGTTTTCGAAACTTCTTAAGCGGGGACTTTCGCGGCGAGATTCAGCAGTTCCTGCAGCGTTTGGTTGAAGCGGTAGAACTTGTCCTCGCGCAACTGGTCGGTGGACTCCAGCCACAGTTCCTCACCTACCAGCGCGAGCGAACTCAGCGTATGCCGAAGCTGCGGCCGGCCGTGCTCGGCAATCTCACCGAGCATTCGATCCCAAATCTCGCGCTTGCCGCAGATGACGAAATCGGGATCGTATTCGTTGAGATCGACGATCGGCTTCGCCTCGGTAAGTTGGTAGCCGTCGATCACTAGCCCCACGATTCGATCGCCGCCGTTGCCGGTGTTGTTCGGCACGACGCGTACCGCGAAGCGCGTCTCGGCGTATCCGAGCCGCCGGAAAAGTTCACCCTCGGCATGCATCAGCTTGCCGAGGGTGAGGAACCACTGCGAATCGGGAAACGACGCCATCAGGCCGCTGCTTCGAACATCTTGTTAAAGTCGGTCGGCAGGATGCATCGTGGACGGCGATCGAGTCCGGCCGAGTCGCAGCGCTGCAGGTACTCGTGCACGATTCGCCGCCACAACTGCCCCTGCAGCTCCATGCCCTTGTCGAAATGATCGATGCCGCCGCCCATCAGGATTGCCATCGGCTCGACGGCTTCGGGCACGCTGAACGTTTCGAGCAGAATCCGCTCAGCGTCATCGAGCTGCTCGTGCAGCTGTTCTGCCACCGCGGGATTCGCCTTGAGCTGCGTGCGCAGATGCATCGTGCCGAATCCGACGTGACGCGATTCATCCTGCATGCAGCGCCGGAAGATCTCCTGATCGACGCGGCTCGGCGCCAGGAACTCGCCTTGGCGGAACATCGTCAGCACGAAGCCCTCGCCAAGTAGCTGCAGCCGTCCGGTCTGCGCCGAGAAAGTCGGGCAGTCGAAGATTCGTTTCAAGGAAAGCTCGCTCAGGTAGCTGGCCTTGCCGAGACCGCCGCCATTGGCCAGCGCGCGCTTGCGGAACACGTCCATGTGACGCGCCTCGTCCATCGCTTGCGTCGCGAGGAACATCTTCACTTCGAAGAAGTCATGATTCATCTGTCCCATCCATCGCGTGGGTGCGTCGGCCGCGATGAATTCCACCTCGGTCAGGAACGTGCACAACTGGCACATCGCGCGCTCGAGGTCGTCAGGCAGCGGCTTCAGTTCGGTCCACGGGATGTCGCGGGCAGAGCTCCACTGGCGCGCGACAGCTTCTTCGTACAGCTCGCTCACGTTGTCGGCCCAGCACTCGGCTTTTTCGTTAATCGTGAATCCGAGCGACGGCAGATCTTCGACGATCTTCGCGCCGCGCGGCGCCATCGATCGATGCGCTCCGCCATGCTCGGGAACGACGCCGTAGCTGCCGATCTCGATGTCCTTGAGGCGCAGTCCGAGGTTGCCGGGCTTGGCGCGCACGCCCCATTCGCCCATCTGGTTCATCCAGCCGAGGTCGGGGGTGCCGGACTCGTAGAGCTTCTGCAGATAAACCGAAGGTTCGAGTTTATATTTAGCTTCCGAACCGACCCGCTCTTCATCTTTGATATGGACTGATCCCATCGGCTGTCCTCCTGACCGTGCGTGGATGCGAGGTTTCAGTGGCGCGGAAATCGCGCACAAAATGCCCGCAACAAAATCCCAATCTTAAGGGGCTATCAGAAGCGTTTCTGAAAAGTCAATCTACCGAGCCCGACCTACGGGCGTCGCCGCCCGTTTTACATCGGCGTGCCGCGATGCTTTTGTAGGCGAGGCTCCTCACCAATTCCAACCGACCAACGGAGGACGCATCGTGTCGATACTCTCGGAGTTCAAGCAGTTCGCAATCAAGGGCAACGTGATCGATCTAGCGGTCGGCTTCGTCGTCGGCGCCGCGTTCGGGAAAATCGTCACGTCGTTCACCAATGACATTCTCATGCCGCCGGTCGGCCTCGCGCTCGGCGCGGTGGATTTCTCAAACCTGTTTATCAACCTTTCGTCCAAGCATTACGACACGCTCGCAGCCGCCAAGGCCGCAGGCGCGCCGACGCTGAACATCGGATTGTTCATCAGCACGATCATCGATTTTCTGATAATCGCGTTCGCGGTCTTCATCCTCGTCAAGTGGATAAATCGTCTCGTCGGCGACAAGCCTGCGCCGCCTTCGACCAGGGACTGCCCGTATTGCGTAAGCGCGATTCCGCTCGCCGCCACGCGATGCCCCCATTGCACGTCGGAAGTGAAGGCGGCTTAGTCCCCGCCGGAATCAGTCGCGCACAAAAGAAAAAGGAAGCGGGCGCGTGCATAGCATGCGCCCGCTTTCGCTGCATCAAAAATGCTGGCGCTTACTTGTGGCCGCCGGTCACTAATCCAGTCGAAGGATCCAGGAATACCTGGTGGCGATGGCCCGGGTTCACCTTCTGCGTAAAGTCGAACATGTTCTCGATTGACCCCGACAGTGCATCGAACGAACCGCCGCCGATCCTCCCGAGGCCCCAGTTGTCCTCGACGAAGTGGATGATCGAGCTCTGGTCGGTCAAAGTGTGATCGACGAAGTTCGTCTTCGCGTACGGTGAGATCACCAGCATGGGGATTCGTGGACCGTATCCGCAGCGGCCTTGGATACCGCCGAGCTGGCCACTGACGCCATTGCCGCACTTGCCAGGTCCGTTGAGCTGATCGCTGTTCGACGCGGAGCCGGCCTGCAGGACCGCCGACGAGTTGACGATCGGGCTCATCTGATGGTCGTACCAGCCGTCGGAATCGTCCCAAGTGATCACAACCGCAGTGCTGCTCCAGAAGCCGGAGTTCTGGATCGCGTTGATGACGTTGACCACGAATTCCTGCTCCAGCAGCGGATCGGAGTAGCCCGCATGACCGTCCATGTTCGCCGGCGCCTTGAGGAAGCTCACCGCAGGCAGATTGTTCGCGTCGAGCGCGTCGAAGAAGTCGTGGATGTCGTAGTTGTGGTTGGCGGCGTCAGTGGGGCTACTGAACATGCCGTACTCGCTAGCCGGAACAGTGGGCCGGGTGTGACTGAGATTTACGGTACTGGCCCAATACTGGAAGAAGGCATGATGCGGAATGTAGTCGGCGGTAAAATTCATATCACCCGGTTGTGGGGGGAAATTCTTAGTGTCGTTTGCAGCAGTCGCCAGACTGGACCGTTTGCACCCGGTTGTTCCGTTGGGATTCGTGATGGTCAAATCGAAGCCGCCCATGAACGAGCCCCAACTCAACCCCTGCGCGCTCAGCAGGTTGCCGATGTTCTGCCCGCCCATCTGGACATTAGTCGCGCTCGAACACACGTCACCGGTGGGATCGAGGTCGCCAACTAGCGTCCCGTCCACGACCTTGGTTGATGACCCGGTTAGCGTCGCCGGATTCGTGTTGCCGGCGACCAGGTTCAAAACGCCGGGCGTCGACGGCCCGAAGGTGGTGCCGTAGAAGTTGTCGTTAAGCGCGTAGTTCTGCGCGTAGTTCCACATCGCGGTCACGGTGTTGCCGTCGAAATAACCCTCGTTGATGCCATTGCCCATTCCGTACGAGTATTGGTCGAAGCAGAAGGCGCTTTCGCCCACGCCGACGCTGGCCGGGAACAGATCCATCAGGCCCATGTCGAAGGCCTTCTGTTCGTCGCCGTAGTTGTGATCCTGGTCGCAGGTAGAAGCCTGGGTGCGATCGAGAAGAAATGGATTAATCTGGGGGCTGTTGGTGGCGTTGTTCTTGTTTGGATTGTTGCTCAGCAGCGAGCCCGTCAGTCCGTTAACGGTCGGGGTTCCGGGTTGCGCGACGAAGCCCGCCGCGTTTGGGTAGCTGCCGAAGTAATGATCGAACGACACATTCTCCTGAAAGATCACCACGACGTGCTGGATCGGAGTCACCGTGCCCGGGTCCGCCATCTCCGGCCGCGCCATCACCGGCGTCGTGCAGATCGACGTGATCGCGAGCGCACTGACGGCTCGCGCGAGTAGTTTGGTTCCTCGCATAATGAGTATTCCTCCCTGGAGTTTGTTTGCGCGCGGACCGATTCGATCCGCGAGATGCGCCACACTAACCAGCGAAGGTGACGGCGCGATGAAGGAAATTTTTCGGCGCGATCAATTTCATGTGACGCGCGCGATTCAATTGTGAGTCGCGACTATAAACGGAAGCGGAAAAAGAAACCCGCGTCTATGACAACGCGGGTTCCCGTCAATCAAGACAAACTATGCGGTGACGCTGCTATTCGCCTGCCTGTGCGACGTCGGCCATCGCCTTCGCGGCGCGTTCGCAAACCTCGCTCAAGACTTCGTCGGTGATCACGGTTGAGAGTGCGATCATGCCGCGCGGCGCGAGGAACAGTCCTTGATTGAGCGCCGCCAGATGGAAGTTGGAGACTGCGCGCGCATCCTCGCGCGCGATCGTCGCGGGCGGCGGCTCCTTAAGGAAAAATACGTTCAGTAGCGATCCGCAATGCCGCACGGAAAACGGCAGCTCCACCTGCCGCGCCGCGCGCGCCAGCTCCGCGGCCAGCCGCTCGCCCTGCTTGGCCATCTTGTCGATTCGCGCCTGCGTCAGTTCGCGAATCGATACGACGCCGGCCGCGCAGGTGACAGGATTTCCGTTGAAAGTGCCCGAATGAAAAATCGATCCGCGATTGCGCGGATCGAACGCCGACATCACGTCTTCGCTGCCGCCGATCGCTCCGACCGGGAATCCGCCGCCGATGATCTTGCCGAACATTGTCAGGTCCGGCTTGACGTCGAAAATCTGCTGGCCGCCGCCTTCGGCCAGCCTGAGCGTGATTACCTCATCGACAACGAACATCGCGCCCGCGCGGCGCGTCGCTTCGGCCACCCGTTCGAGAAATCCCGCCGGTGGCTCGACGACGCCCGCCGAGCCGAGTACCGGCTCGAGAAACACCGCTGCGATTTCCGCACCGCGCTCCGACAGCAGCGCCTCGAAGGCCGTCGCCTCGCCGAAGTCCGCGAGCATCGTGCGCTCGCCGTCCTGCCCCGCAAGCCCGACTTCCAAATCGTCGTACGATCCATGATAGCCGTAGCGCGCCATCAGGATGAGCTGGCGACCGGTGAGGCGCCGCGCGACGTGCGCCGCGAGCATGCCGGCCTCGGTTCCTGAATTGCAAAAGCGCACGCGGTCAACAGACGCGACGCGCTCGCACAAAAGCGTCGCCAGCTCGAGCTGCGCTTCCGAGCGCGCCGGCCACGAGGAGCCATCGCGCACCGCCTTCGTCACCGCCTCGACAATCGGCGGATACGCGTTGCCGTGAACCAGGCTGGTGTAGTTGCCGAGCAGGTCGATATACCTGTTGCCGTCAACGTCCCACAAAAAAGGTCCTTCGCCGCGCTTGAGCGTGAGCGGGTAGGGGCGGTAGTAGGTCGTCGTGCGCGTATCACCGCCGGGCATCACGCGCTCGGCGCGCTTGGCGAGTTGCGCGGATTGTTCGGTCGCCGCGCGGTAGGTTTCCTCGATACTGTTCATCGTCGCCATCCCCTGATGAGATTCCACGAGAGGTTGCGCGTCTGCTTCCATTATGTTTCCTCCATCATTTGCGGGCATTCCGCCGCTGCAAGTCAAGCTCCCCGCCGCCGGCAACTTTGCCGATGAACCCTACTGTCTACTATGACCGCGCGAATGAATCAAATTGTAAGAAATTATAACTTGAAGACAGTCCGGGGTTAATTCCAGCCCCCGGACTGTCGCGGCCGGCCTTTCAGAACTCGACCGGCAATGATTCCAGTCCGCGAAAGCGCCCCATCGTCTTCCATTTCAGTGCATCGGTCACCAGCCGCAGCCGCGGCATCCTGCGCACGATCGCGCCGACTGCGATTTGCGCCTGTAGCCGCGCGAGGCTCGCGCCGAGGCAATAATGCGTCCCGTGGCTGAACGCCAGATGCTCTCCGTCGGCGCGCGCGATGTCGAATCGGTCAGGCTGAGGAAACTTCGCGGGATCGCGATTGGCCGCGCCGATCAAAACGGTCACGACTTCGCCTTTGGAGATTTCACGTCCGCCGATCTCGACGTCCTCGGTCGCGACCTGCGGGTTAGGCGCCTGGGTCGGGCTGTCGTAACGCAGCGCCTCTTCGATCGCGCTTTCGATCAACTTGGGATTCTCGCGCAGCTTCTCGAACTCGGCCGGATTTCGTATCAACGCGAGCACTGCACTCCCGATCAGATTGCGCGTCGTGCCATGGCCAGCCGTGAACAGTTGCTCCGCCATCGTGACCGCTTCGTCATCGCTGAGCCGGCGCCCGCCTTCTTCCGCAGCGATCATCGCGCTCATCAGATCGGTGTGCGGCCGCGCGCGGCGTTCCTGCACCAGCGCGCGCAGGTACCCCATGAACAGGCGCGCCGACCGATCGCCCTCGGCCATCATCGCAGCCGTACGCACGATTCCGCGCGACAGGATCACGCCATCCACGAAGCCGCGCAGCATCGCCCAGTCCTCGCGCGGCACGCCGACCATCGCGGAGATTGCGTCGGCCGGCAGCGGATATGCGAAGTCCGCGATCACGTCCATGTGGCCGGAGCGGGAAAGCCTGTCGAGCAACTCGTCGACGTGCGCCTCCACGCCGGGACGAGCCGCTGCGATCGCACTGGGCGAGAACGCTTTCGCGGCCAGTCCCTTCAGCATCGTGTGGTTCGGCGGGTCGTTGAATGCCAGCTCTCCTGCCTGCAACTCGAGGATTGGCTGGTCGCCGAACTTCGCGCGCATCTTGTCGAGGTAGGCGATGCGGCTGAACCGCCGATCGCGCAGATACGAGATCGCGTCGGCGTAACGCGTCAACACCCAGCCGCCGACGAACGCGCTGAAATGAACGGGGTCGTCGGCGCGCAGCCGATGCAGCAGAGGATACGGGTCAGGATGTCCGGGCAGCGTCGGGTCAACGTCGGTCGGAAAGCTATCCTCGGCGAGGCGCATTGCGGAACCGATTGCTCACTTCACCGCCGCAATCGCTTCCATCTCGACCATCAGCCCGTCGACCGCCAGCGACGTGACGCCGACCATCGTCGAAGCCGGCGGCTCGCCTTCAGGAAACAGTTCGGCGCGCGCCTCGCGCATCGCGGAATAGTCCGACTGCTTGTAGTTCACGATGTAGGTATTGGTCTTTACGATGTCCGCGGCGGTCGCTCCTGCAGCCGTCAGCGCGGCTTTCAGATTGCTTGCTGCCTGCCGAATCTGCGCCTTCAGGTCACCCGGTCCTACCAACTTGCCTTCCTTGTCGACCGCGACCTGGCCCGAAATGAATACCAGCTTGGCCGGCCCCGCGATCGTCACGATTTGCGTAAAGCCGCGCGGCGTCATCAACGTATCCGGATTGATGTACTTTTTTTCCACGTTCGTTCTCCTAACTTTTCGATTTCCCGCCGCCGTATTGCAGTACCTGCACCTTCTCGACCGTGATCAGCCCCGAGCCCATCATCTGGTCGAGCACGGGTAAGAACGCGTCGATCTTCGTCTGGCTATCGACGATCTCGATGATCATCGGCAGGTCCTCCGACAGCCGCAGAATTTTCGCCGAATGCAGATGGCTCGATCTGCCGAAGCCCATCGGGCCGCGCAACACCGTCGCACCGCCGAGTTGAAGTTCGCGCGCCTTCAGCACGATCGCTTCGTACAGCGGCTTGTGGTCCGAGCGTTCGCTCTCGCCGATGAAAATTCTCAGCAACACCGCATCGCGTGGGATTTGCATCGCTACACCCCCCGGTTGAGCGCCGTCGCGGCGACATACCCGATCGATACTGACACGAGGCACAGGATAACCGAACCGGCGGCGTTCATTGCCGCGGGCATCCACTCGCCCGCCTGCATCAGGTAAAGTGTCTCGAGCGAGAAACTCGAGAAGGTCGTGTAACCGCCACACATTCCGATCATCACGAATTGACGCGCCGGCGTGCCGACCAGTAAACGCCCGTCGGGACCGCTCAACGTCGCGAAAAATCCGATCACCAGGCAGCCGGTGATATTCACAATCATCGTGCCGTACGGAAACGTGCCGCCGGTGAGCGTCGTGACAACGCCCGAAACAAAATACCGGCCCATCCCACCCAGCGCGCTGCCAATCGCAATCAGAACGTACGCGAGCACCGCAAACCTCCCGTCAGATTCCGGCCGCAATATGGCCGGCGTCGACGACTGCGTTCACAATCAGATGAAGATAGATGAGTCCGCCGTACGGATGCCACCGCTCGAGCATCGCGGCGACGCCGTTGTAAGTCGGCTCGCCGTCCGCGCCGAGCCATTCGAAGAGTTTGTTGCGGCCGCCGACATCGTCGCCCGGGAAAATGTTGATGCGGCCGAGACCCCTCAGCATCACGTACTCCGCGGTCCAGCGTCCCACGCCGCGAATCTTCGAGAGGCGCGCAATTGCGTCGTCGTCCCCGAGCCGCTCGACCGACGCGAAATCGCGATCCTTGGGATCGATCGCCATCCGCGCGAGTCCAATCAGATATTCCCCCTTCTGCCTGCTGAGCCCGAGCGCGCGCAGCGCCTCAGGATTCGAGTGCGCAATCGCGCCCGCGGCCGGGAATGATCGCATCAGACCCGCAGCGCCACCGATTTCGCCGCGCACTCCGAATGCTTCCGTCAGCCGGTTCAGTACGTGCATTCCGGCGCTCAGCGACACGAGCTGGCACGCGACCGCATTCGCGAACGCCTCGAATGCCGTGGCGTAGCGCACCGGTTTCATTCCCCGCAGGCGATCTGCCAACTCCCGCAAATGCGCATCGCCGCGCGCGAGCCGATAGAAGTCCGACAGGTCGCGCTCCAGCCCGAGCATCGTCGTCACGAGCGCGACGACTTCCGCCTTCACGGCTCGCGGCCGCGCCGCTGAAATCCGCACTTCGATTTCCGGACGCGAGCCGCGCCGCGTCTGCGTGACTGCGACCGTCACCGGTGACCTTCCGATCACGAGAACGCGCCGCCAGACGCCGTCGTCGAATTGGTCGACGACGTTATGCGCTCGCCGCCGGATCGCCCACACGGTCAGGTCGAGTCGAAACGGTGGCCGCGGCGCGAGAGTGAAGGTCAGCTCTGGCACAAGCGGCGGCCGAATCCTTTACTCGATTTCGCTGTCAGGAATTTTTTGCGGCGTCGCGCTCGTGGACTTATCGCTCTGCGTGTTTGACGCGCTCAACGCCGCGTTGTTCTTGTCGTGCTCGTACTTGTAGCCCGAATACGCGAGACCCGGAATCATCAGCGCGGGACATCCCGAACAAAAGAACGCCGCCGCCACCAACGCGATCGTTACAACTGATTGACGCACGTTGCGTATTTCACATCGCCACCGCTAAGACTTACGCCTCGTCGCCGCCGATGCCGACGCGACCCTCCAGCGCGCGCACGCGCCGTATAATCTCCGGCAGTCGCGTCAGCACGACGGCGTAGCGGCGGAACTTGCGCACATCGACCGCCGGGATGCCCGAGACAATCGCGTCGTCTTTCAGGTCGTTGTGGATGCCGGCTTTCGCCACAACCATCACGCGATCGCCGATCGTCACGTGGTCGGCGCATCCCACCTGTCCGCCGAACAGGCACCATTTGCCGATTCGCGTCGAGCCCGAGATTCCGGTGTGGCCCGAAAATCGCGAGTACTCGCCGATTTCGCAGTTGTGCCCGATATGTACCTGATCGTCGAGTTTCACACCGCGATGCAGCACCGTCGCACCCATCATCGCGCGATCGACCGTCGAGTTCGCGCCGATCTCCACGTCGTCCTCGAGTATTACGCTGCCGACCTGCGGAATTTTGATCAAGTCGCTCTTTTCCTCGACAAACCCGAAGCCATCGGCGCCGATTACCGCGCCGTTCAAAAGCGTCACGCGATTTCCAATCACGGTGCCTTCGCGAATCGACACGCCGCTGTGCGCGGTGAAGCGATCGCCGATGCGCACGTTGGGGTAAATCGTGACGTTCGGATGAATCACGGCGTCGCGCCCAATCGTCACGCCCACGCCGATCACCGCCGACGCGCCAATCGACGCGTTCGCACCGATCGTCGCGTCGGGCGCAATTGAAGCCCGCGGATCGATCCCCGGTGCGGGGCGGTACGGCGGAAAAAAGATCTCGAGCACGCGCGCGAAGTCCGCGTACGGATTCGCGCTGATAAGCGTCGCGCACTTCGCGCCAACCGCCAGCTCCGCCGTCGTGATGGCGGCCGACACATTGGATTGCAGCGCAGGGGCGTACTTCGCGCCCGCGACGAAGACGATCATGCCGGGACTGGCCGCCTCGATCGGCGCCGGCGCGAAAATCTCCACGCCGCCGTCACCGCGGAGTTCAAGTCCCAGCTTCGATGCGAGTTCCTTGAGTTTCATCTTGATGTCCTGATTTTCCGCTCGCGAAAGTTTCTCAATCTTCTGGATTCAACGCGGCGCGCGCATCGCGAGGATCGCGTCGGCGAGCTCTGCGGGCTCGATTTGCGTCAGGCAGTTGTAATGCCCGAAGCGGCAGGTGCGCGCGTGGCATGGGCTGCAATCGAGCTTGCGGTAAATCACGCGCGTCTTCGGCCCCAGCGGCCCGGTGCGATTCGGATTGGTCGATCCGAAAATCGCGACTGTCGGTATTCCGAGCGCGCCCGCCAGGTGCATGCAGCCGGAGTCATTGCCGATGAAGCCGTCGCACAGCGACAACAACGCGATCAGTTCGCCGATATTCGTATGTCCGGCCGCGATCATCGCGGCCGCTTTGCTCGCCGCCGCGACCTCCTCGCACTTCGCGCGCTCCGACGGCGCGCCCACCAGCACGACTTCGGAATCGTCGCGACGCGTGAGCAAATCGATCAGCGCGCCGTAGCTGTCCGCGGGCCATTCCTTGGCCGGTCCATACGCCGCAGCGGGTGCGATCGCAAAAACGGGGCGGCCGGGACGCTTGCGATTCGCTGCGAGCCATTCGCGCATCCGCTCGCGAGACGGCCCATGCACGTCGATTGCGAAATCATCGGCGCGCCCGTCGGCGACGCCCGTCGCACGCACCATCGCGAGCCAGTAATTCACCTGATGCCCCGTCAACGCTTCAGGTGGTGGCGACGCTTTCATTGTCAGCATCGCGCCGCGCGCGTCGGCGATAAACCCGGCGCGGCGCCGGATTCCGGCCATCGCGATCCACAACGCCGACTCGAAGCTGTTTGGGAACAACACTCCCAGATCGAATCGTCGCGACCTTATCTCGCCGACAATCCTGCGCCGATCGAAAAACCCCGAGAGCCCCCGCCCGACCGAGTAGGGGATCACTTCGTCGAGCCATCGCGCGCCGTCAAAGAAGCTGGCGAGCTCTTTCTTGACGAGCACTGCAAGATGCGCGCGGGGCCACGCGCGCCGAATCGCCCGCAGCGCAGGCAGGCTCATCACGACATCGCCCAGCCAGTTAACTTCCTTGACCAGGATGCGCGCCGGCGGAGGATCGAGCGCGACTACACGCGCCGCCAATCCCGGCTCGCGCGAGTCAATCCCCTCATCCTGCCGAATATTCTCCGATTCCACGCTATTGGTTCTCTGCAAAGCGCAATTCGATTCCGCTGGAGATTTCATCACGCGCGCGCCCCCAAATAAACCCGCCTGGCAGCGTTGCGTTTTCGTTTCAGCATAGCTGGAATTAGTACTACCATCGGGGTATTCCCATTGTGGAATCGCACGCGAGAGGTATGCCGCGATGGCTGGGTTGAGAGAACGACCGCTGATGCGCGATGCGTTGCTTGTCGGTGGAGTGATCGCTGCAAGCGCCGTGGCGGTATTGGTCGCTCTCGATCCCGGCCAGGTGATTCGTCCTCGCTTCGGTTCGATGGCCTCCCCGCCGATGCGCTCCGACAGCGCCGCCTCGACCTCGCCACCGGGAACATCCAGCGTAGCAACCGATGCGCGTGATGGCCCTCCCGCCGCGCGCTCTCTCCCTAAACAGATCGGATTCGGGCCGCCTTCACAGAAAGAGAACTCCGGCGGGGGCGATGTAGTCGTGATGGTTCCGGATTTGCCGCGCGAAAATCCTGAGCCACCGCCGTCGGGCGTGTGGAACGATCAGGGCAGCGCCGGTCCTGTCAGCGGCGCCAACGCTCAAGCTGCGGGGCCGATTGCGATGAGCGCAGTCGGTGGCATCTCGAGGCCACTGACTTCGCCGACGGGCGGATCGTTGCCGAGCTCTCCGGCAGCGTCTGGCGGCGGGATCAATGCTCCAGCTGTATCAAATCCTGGCGGCGGCACTTCACCGGCAGGACATCCTGACTTGGCGTCGCATAATGGTTTCGTACTGGTGGCGGGCGGGCAGGGCGGCGGGCAGTTTGCGCTCTCGAGTGCCGAGCTCTTCGACCCCGCCAAAAGCGCGTTCGCAGCCGCTTCACCTATGAAGGATGCGCGCGCGGATCACACGGCGACGGTGCTGCCCGGCGGCACGATCCTGGTCACGGGCGGCGAGGGCGCCTCGGGCGGCGCGCTGTCGTCGGCTGAGTTGTACGACCCCATCAGTGGAAAATTCTCAGCGATCGCCTCGAAGATGGACACCGCTCGCGCCGAGCATACCGCGACGCTGATTTCCGGATGCAACTGCCCGGCCGACGGCCAGGTGCTGATTGCGGGCGGCACCTCCGCCACTGGCTCGCTCGGCTCCAATCTAAGGAGCGCGGAACTGTACGACCCTGCCACCGGCAAGTTCACCGCGACTGGCGCGATGAAGGCGACGCGCGCGCCATTCGGCCACGTTAATCGTCAGCGGTCCGCTGGCGGGGAACGTGCTGATCGCGGGCGGCGCCAGCGATGAAAGCGGCGGTCCCGTCGCCTCGGCTGAACTCTACGACCCTGTAACGGGACAATTCACGCCGACCGGCAGGATGAGCGCGCCGCGCGAAAATCACAGCGCCACTTTTCTTTCGCCGAGCGTTGTTTCGGGTTCGCTCGCTGGCAGCGTACTGGTCGCGGGCGGTGGCGACGTGAACGCACCGAGCGACAGCGCGGAAGTTTTCAATCCCCAGACTGCGACCTTCTCGCCGGTGGGCGCGATGACCACGGCGCGCACACTGCAAGCCGCGGTATTGCTGGCCAACGGCAAGGTGCTGATCGCGGGCGGTCAGAGCAGCGATACGGAATTTCTGCAGAGCGCCGAGCTTTTCGATCCCGCGCACGCTACTTTCGCCGCCACCGGGTCGATGCGCAACCTCCACACCGGCGCGACCGCGACGCTGCTCGAGAACGGCAACGCACTGATCGCCGGTGGCCGGTCAAACTGGGCCGACCTCTACGACCCGATGGCCGGAACCTTCTCGGCGACAGGCGGGATGGTCACCGACGTCGCCGAATCGACCTCAACTTTAATCAGGTAGCAGCTATTTCTTCAGCGCCGCGATCACGTCGTTGACGATCGCGTCGGCCTTCGCGCGCATCTGCTCGTCGGTCGCGTCCTGAATCGGATGCGGCACGAAAACGCGCCGCAGTTCCGGCAGCCCCAGCGCGTCGGCTTGTTTCTGCGCCGCGTCGACGAACTCATTCGACGCGATTACAACCGCGGGCTTCTTATTCGTCTCGAACCATACGGAGTCGTGCACACTGCACGTTGTGCATGACCCTCAATCGGCTAGCGCTTCGATAACGAAGTCGCTCTCCTGCGCGATCCGGCGGCGCAACTCGTCGGGCGCCGGCTTGGTGAAGGTTGGTTTGCGAAAGCGCGTGATCTCGATGCCGGGGATGCGGTTCTGCAAATGCTCCGCGAGCCGGTCGATCAACACGCTGCCGCGTGGTTTGGCGATGTCGAGCAGCGCGACGCGCCCGACAATGGAGTCAGAGCGCGGCGCAAGCGTGCGCCGAATCGGCACGCGCTCGTCGGTCGGATCGATAATAACCTGTTTCATGTCGCCTCCTCGATTCGCCGGCTGACGCTCGACGATCCCATCGGACCCGAGACCCATCCGGCGAACACCGCCGAAAACTTTCCCGCGTTGCCGCCAGCGACGATGATATTGATATCCTCCGGCTTGCGAAACTTCGCAATCTTCTCCGCCAGCCGCTCTTCGGTCACAGTGCCGAGTGAGCTCAGCGGAATTCCCTCGCCGCTACTGTCGTCGCGCATCAACTCGCGAACAGGCCGCGACGTCACCTCCTGGATTCGCGCGCGCACATCAGCCTTGCTCCACTTCTCGCGCGCAAGAGTGTCGGCATGCTCGGGCGAGATGACCAGTAGAATCTCGCCGGCATTATGCTGCTTGGGATGCCAGCATGCTTCCAGCCCCATGCCCAGGCTGCCGGCCAGCGCGCGTGCCGTTCGCGAAGTCTGATCGGCGATCTGTCGCGAACCCGCCTCGAGCCCGAACACCGTCACGACGTTTTCATCCTTGTTGAAGCCGCGCTCGACGTGCAGCGGCTCCCACGGGCTGCGCTCCTCCCATTCGGCAAAGCAGGTCGTGAACTTGCCGATCGCGCCGAGCGTCGAGCGCTCGATATCGCCGGGCCGCGCGCCGCCGACATTGCGCAGCACCAGTTTCAGCGCGCGCCCGATAGTCGCGTTGGACCGTGTGCCGTAGCCCAGCGCCATCATGCCCATGTTCATGTCGAGGCGATGGCGAATCGGACCATTGACGACAATCACCGGCGTCGCGCCCCACGTCGTGGACATGATGCCGTGGATGTTGAACTCGTCGGTGCACACCGCTTCGAGCGCCGCGATCACGACCGGCAGATACTCGGGCTTGCATCCCGCCATCACGGCGTTGACCGCGACCTTCTCGACCGTCACCGGCGCCAGGTTCGGCGGCACGATGGCTACGACGTCGCGCGGATCGCGCCGCGTCCCCGTCAGCATCCACATCACACGCTCGGGCGTCGGCGGCACCACGGGCAAACCGTCGGTCAGTCCGCGTTCGAACATGAATTCGAAAACGTCTTCCGCGTCGCCCAGCTCGATTCGGCGCGCGGTGAGCTTGTCGCCGCGCGCATTCGCTTCGAGGCGTTCCGCGATTCCCGGCTCGACCGACTTGGAGCCGCATCCAGGCCGCGACTCGGGATATGAATTCCAATCGACGGCAGGCCACTGCTTGCCCGACAGTCGCGACAACTCCGCATTCATATCGCGCCAGTCGTCGCGCCCGAAGCCAACGAAGCGGCGCTGCTCGTAGCCGTTTGCGTCTGCGAGGATGATCGTCGGAACAGTGTCGAGGTCGTACTTGAATGAGACCTGGAGCGCGGAGTCGTCGAGCATCGGAGCTGTCAGCGCGTATCGCTCGACGAGTTTCGCATTGCCTTCGGCGTCCTGGCCTATCGCCCACACATCGACCGCTGCACCGAACGTACGATGTGCGGCCTCGATCAGCGGCATCGTCATTCCGCACGTCGGGCAATCTTCCTTGACGAAGCAGAGCAGCGCCGCTCGCGTGGACGGGAACGCGCGCCCGGTTCCGCGCGCGTCGTGCAACTCAAACGCGGGCAATAGATTTGTCGGCGACTCTTTCATTCCGTTGACGCGGAGGTTTCAGGGAGCATCAGGAACCGATGCTGCGTTGGAGAATAGAATTCGACCGCCGCCGTGATCAGCGCCTTGTCGGCGATGCCGCCGGCGACCAGCACTTCGCCGTCGTTCAGCAGCGTTGCGGTGTTCGTCAGCCGCGCGACGTTGGTGCGGCCGACGTGCGAAAACAGGTTGCTCTCCGGCACGAAGAGTTCCGCGTCGTGCATCCCGACCACCACCGGTCCCTGGATAGTCCATCCTCCGACGACGAGCACATTCCCGTTGTCGAGCATCGTCGCAGTCGCCAGGTAATGCGGCGCGCTCATGTCGGCGGTTCCGATGAAGCTGCCGGATTCAGGATCGTAAATCTCCGCAGTGTTGAGTGGTGCCATCGAAGCGAGTGTACGCATGCCAACCAGAACTTTGCCGCTCTTTCCGCCCACGATCAGCACGCGCCCGTCGTTCAGCTTCACCGCAGCCGCGCCGACGCGATCGCTTTTCATGCGCGCGAATATCGGCGTGAACCTGCCCATCGCCGGGTCGTACATTTCCGCAGTGTCGTACGAGATATAGCCGCTCGGCGTGCCGCCGCGGCCGCCGCCGGCGATCAACACTTTTCCCGTGCCAAGCAGCGCCGCGATATGCGCGATGCGCGGCTGATTCAAGTGTCCGGTGCTGCTGAAAATGCCGCTCGAAGGATCGTAAATCTCGGCCGTGTCCAGCGTATGGATGCCGTTGTCGCTGCCGCCCACGATCAGCACGCGCCCGTCGCGAAGCATCGTCGCCGTGTGCCCTTCGCGCGCCACCGACATCGAGCCCGTCGCGCTGAAGGTGCCGGTGCCTGGATCGTAAATCTCCGCGCTCGAGAGCTGCGACCGGAAGCCCGCGTTCTGAACCCCGCCCGCCACCAGCACGCGCCCATCGCGTAGCATCGTGATCGTCTGCCCGGCGCGCGCGACTGTCATCGAGCCGGTCGGCGTGAACGTGCGCGCCGCGGGATCGAAAAGTTCGGCACTCGAGAGCACGCCGCCGACTTCTCCGGTCGCCGTGCCGCCGCAAATCAGCACGTGTCCGTCGCGCAGCCGAATCGCTGCCGCATTGGCGCGCGGCGTGGTCATCGAGAGCGCTTCGACGCGGTTCCCTTGCGGATTCGTCAGGAACACCGGCGGCGCCTCGGTCACACCGCCGCCCGCGCACGCGGCGAGTCCGGCCGCGATCAGGAGCGACATTGCAATAAGATACCGTCGATTCATGCAGACCTCGCGCGCTGAATCATAAGCTCGGCGAGGCGCGAGGGAAAGTTATCTATTCGGCGACCGGACGCCGTGCCGAAGTGCGTTCATCGTTGCGCGGATGAACATCAGTCCGGGAAAGACGCCGCGCTTGCGCGGTTTGGTTTGCGGTTCGGCGCCACGGCCGAGTTCGCGCACCAATTCGAGCAGTTGGTCTACGCTGACGCGCGATGCAACATCTTCCAATGCGCGGAAGCGCACGACGCGATCGCGGTCAATCACGAATGACGCGGGAAACGCGATGCCGCCGGCTTCCCGCTCGTTGAACAGACCGTACGCCTTGACGACCTCGCGCCGCGTGTCGCACAGCAACGGAAATTTGATGCCGAGTTCCTCGCGCACTGGCTCTACGCGAGCGGCGTCGTCCACCGAAATAGCAACCAGCGCGGCGCCAGCTGCGCGAAAGTCTTCGATATGCTCCGAGTAGTCCGCCAACTGGCGGAGGCAGAACGGTCACCAGTGTCCGCGGTAGAAAACGAGGACGCACATTCCGCCGGCGATCAGGTCGTCGAGCTGGCGCACGACGCCGGTCGAGTCGGCGAGCGCGAACTCGGGCGCGGTCTCGCCCACCGCCGGGATGTGCCGTTCGTCCATGCCCACAACAATAACTCCGCTCGCGCGTTAGAGGAACATCGCACCTTCGCCGACGATCGCGCATCGTCCGCCGATTCGAATCGCAAATGAGCCGCTGTCCTTGCGAGCGACCTCGACATGAATCTCGCTCGGCCGTCCCATCTCGACACCTTGCCGGATCAGGAACGCCGCCTTGGGCGCGGGATCGATCAACTTATACGTCGCAGCGTACGCACCGAATGGAGCCGAAGCACCCCCTGTCGCCGGATCCTCGGGAACACCATCATGTGGCCCAAACATCCGCGACCGCGGCGCGAACTCGCCCGCCTCGTTCGCGACGAACATATATACCGGAAGAATCGTTTCGCCCGGTTTGAACAGCGCGGCGAGCGCCGCCGCGTTGACCGCGCATTTCGCGAGCGCGTCGAGACTGCGAACCGGAACAAAGAGAAATGGGACGCCGGTCGAGACGGCCTGAATCGGTAGATCGTCGCGGATGTCGGCTGCCGTGATTCCAAGGGCTTTCGCGATGCGCCCGCGGTCGTGCCGCTTGGCGCCGAACTCCGCCGCGCGATGCCCCATCCAAACAAAATCCGGCTTGCCGCCGGTATTTTCGATCGTCACCGTCACGGGCCCGATCCCGAGATGCACCGTCGCATCGACACTCGCCGAGTCGAGCGGGATCTCGCCGCGACTGGCGAGCACCCATGTGGTGCCGACAGTAGGATGCCCAGCCATCGGCATTTCGTGCTTCGGCGTGAAGATCCTCACGCGGCGCGCGCCCGAAGATTCGGGTGGCATCACGAACGTCGATTCACTGAAATTCATCTCGTGCGCCAGCTCCTGCATCTCGCTCGCGCTGAGCGCGGCGCCTTCGGTGAACACGGCGAGCTGGTTGCCGCCGAAAGGCCGCGACGTGAATACATCGACGAGGATGAATGGAGTTTTTCTGGACATCCGGAAATTGTGCCGCGCCGGCGCGCGCGAGCCAATCGCGATTGAAAAAAAACGGCGATCCCTTCCAGGACCGCCGCTTCGACAATTCGAGAATCGCTCGATTACTTGCCGACGATGAATACGCAGCTCGTGGTGCCGCTGCCGCCGATATTCAGCATCGCAAATTTCTTCGCACCTTCGACCTGGTAGTCGCCCGCGCTATGCGTGATCTGCCGATGGCAATCGAGCATCTGGCGCACCCCGGTCGCGCCCACCGGATGGCCCGCGCCAATCAGCCCGCCGCTTGGATTGATCGGCAACTTGCCGCCGAGCTCGATCACGCCTTCCTCGACCGCTTTCCACGATTCGCCCGGCTTGGTGATTCCGAAATGATCGATCGCCATGTACTCCGACGTGGTGAAGCAGTCGTGCGTCTCGATTCCCGACAGCTCAGCCACCGACCCTATCCCCGCGCGCTTGAACGCGTCGACAATCGCCTGCCGCGTATGCGGCAAGACGTACGCGTTGTCGCGGCTCTCTGCGACCTTGGCGTCGAATTCGAGCGGCGCAGTGTGATGGCCCCACCCGAGGATGCGCGGAATATCCGCTAGCGTCTTGCCATTGCGCTTCGCCCACGCGCTCGCAAATTTTTCCGACGCGAGGAAAATCGCGACCGAGCCGTCGGTCACCTGCGAGCAATCGCTCACTTTGATGCGCCCGCCGATGACCTGGTTGAACTTGCTTTCGTGCTGCGCGTGACTCTCGCTCATGAACCAGTTGCGGGTCTGCGCGTTCGGATTGCGCTTGGCGTTGGAATAATTCACCGCCGAAATGTGGGCGAGGTGTTCGTCCTTGAGGCCGTAGCGCTTGTCGTACTCGTCCCCGAGCCGCCCGAAAAGTTTCGGAAAAGGGAACTCGATTCCCTTGGCCTCGCGCTCGTACCACGCCGCAGTGCCCAGGTAGTCGCCGCCGGTGGTCGAGTCGACAGTCTTCATTTGTTCGACGCCGACCACGCACGCCAGGTCGTAGCGTGCCGCCTCGATCTCCGCCGCCGCCGCGATCAGCGCGATCGAACCCGACGCGCATGCCGCCTCATGACGGCCCGTCGGCAGTCCCGAAAAAGTTGGATCGATCTCGACGAAAAACGCGCCGACATGTCCCTGCTTGGCGTACAGCTCGGCGGCGAAGTTGCCGACGTGCGCGGTTTCGACCTCACGCGGCTCGATCTTGGTGGCTTCGAGCGCGCCCAAAGTCGCCTCGCGCATCATCGCCACGAAATGCTTCCCTTCTTTCGACCAATTGCGGGCAAAGTCGGTTTGCGCTCCGCCCAATACGTACACCGGCGCTGGTTTCGTCATCGCGCGCTCCTATTGATTACTAACGTAATCATACGCCAAGGAATCTAATCATCCAACACGGGAATTTCATCATCCAACAAAAGTCCGGCCGTATTCGAGTACGCCGCCCACAAACATTTTAGCATCGCGCGACGCGGCTTGCTCGACGGTCGCGGGGACCTTGAGCTTCAGCTTTTGCAGCATCGCGATCGTATTCTTCGCCCCCAGCAGATCCACGATTGCCGTCGGCGGCGCCCAGTTGAAGCCGTACGACATGATCGTATCCACGTCGGCCGCGCTCGCCGCCACTTCGCCGACCCGATTCAGCGCGTAGCTGACGTAACCGAGCACGACGCGCCGGCACAGGTCGGCATCCGCGCCCTTCGCATCGGCGAGGACCGTCAACGCCTCGGCGTAGCGGCCCACACGATGCAGCTGTTTCATCCTTTCGACGAATTCGATCGGCGCGGGCTTCTGAAGCTTGTCGTGCCCGCCCGTTTTCGGATCGAGCACGAAAACTTCCTTGCCCGCGCGACGGTAGAAGCCGCCACGCTCGGGTGTCTTGTCACCGAGGCATCCGTTGCGCAGCCCGGCGTTCATGTATGCGGGCATCGCGAAAGATTCGTGCGCCTCATCCTTACAATTCGCATGGACGTTATCGACGATTGCCTTGTGCACGTCCCAGCCGACGAGATCGACCGTCGCCAGCGGCGCCATCGCGCGCCCGGTATGCGGCCCTATCAGATAATCGATGTACGCGACACCGTGCTCGGCGGCCAGCTGCGCAGTCTCGTTCAGGACCTTGAAGCCGACCCGATTGCCGACGAACGCAGGCATATCTTTGGTGACGATCACCTTGCGGCCCAGCCGTTTCGTCAGCACCGCGACGACGCTCTTCACCACGGCAGGGTCCGTATCCGGTCCTGGAATCACTTCGGTGCCGACGATCACGTGCGGCGGATTGAACAGGTGCACGCCGAGGAAATTGCGGCGGAGCGACTCGCTCCGCCCGCGCGCCATCTCCGCGATCGACAGCCCCGACGAGCCGGTCGCGACAATCGCGTCGGGACGCCGGCTCTTGTCGATCAGTTCGAAGAATTGTTTCTTGAGCGGCAGATCTTCGGCGAGCGACTCGAACACGATCGCGGCCTCGCCAACCGCGCGGCCGAGGTCGGCGTCGTACGCACCCAGCGAGATTCGCTCCGCGATCGCCTCTGCGCGCGCATCGTTTTGCGCGTCCGTCAATCCTTCCGCCGCTTTGACCGGCGACCGCGCGAGCATCGTCACGTTGTATCCGGCGCCGGCGAAGACGCATCCCGCGCCCGCGCCCATCGTGCCGTTGGCGCCGATAATTACGACCTTGTTGTTGTCGGCCAAGGAGCTCTCCGATCCTCGTGGAATAATGATTTCGCAGTCGCGGGCCGCGAGAAATGTTAGCCGAGGTCGCCCAGCTATGCCACAGGGCAGGGATGACCCCTGCCCCCAATGTTAAGACAAAGATGCGTCCATATCAGAACTCTCGCTCTGTCATTCTTGAGCGAAGCGAAGAATCCAGCATCCTTCCTGGACTTGCCTGTCAGACCGACGCGTTGCTAAAACGCGTGCGCCAGGAATTCTTTCACGCCGGGGCGACCCGTCAGGCTTACCCACACCGGGCCGGACTTTGGCGCGACGTCGATTCTTAACTCGAAGAACGGGCAACATTTGCGCTCGAAGGAAATCCATTCCGCGAGCTGCGCGAGCGTCATGCGCGCGGTTGCGATTTGTACCGCGATGCCGTCGGGAAGTTCGCGCTTGCCAGCGGCTGAGGCGGCGAGCATTTTGCGCAGTTCCTTGTAGCGCGGGCGATCGCTCGCGGAGATCGCGTCGAGGTCGCACACCAGCGGAGTTTCGGCCGCGGAATCTTGCACATTGCAGCAAGCGTCGGTTGCCATTCAGTTTATCCTCTACGGTTCGTGCCATACTCGTCCCGCCGTGCGAATCAAGTCGTCGGCCTCCTTCGGTCCCCAGCTTCCCGCGGGATACTCGACCAGCGGCACGCGCGCGCCGTCGCTCCACGAATCCAGGATTCCCTGCACGAACTCCCACGACTTCTCGACGAACGGCGCACTGATGAACAGCGTATGGTCGCCGTCCATCACGTCGAGCAGCAGCCGCTCGTATCCTTCGGGCGACGCACCGTCGCCGAACGCGGCGTTGTAGCTGAGATTCATCCGCACCGGTTGCAGCACCAGGTCCAGCCCCGGCCGCTTGGTCATCACGTCGAAAGAAAAACCTTCGTCGGGCTGAATCCGAATCGTCAGCGCGTTGGCTGGAACCGTCGAGCCGCGATTGAACAGAATTTGCGGCACGTCCTTGAACTGCACGTAGATCGAACTCGCGCGCGCCTTCGTCCGCTTGCCGGTGCGAATGAAAAACGGCACCCCCGACCATCGCCAGTTGTCGATGTACGCCTTCAGCGCGACGAACGTCTCGATGCGCGAATTGTCCGCGATGCCCGGTTCGTCCATGTAGCCCTGCACCGGCTTGCCGTCCGCGTCGACGCCCGCCGCGTAGCGCGCCCGCACCGTGTTCGCGCGCGCATCCGCCGGCATGATCGGCCGCAGCGTGCGCAGCACGTTGAGCTTGGCGTCCCGTATCGCCGACGAGTCGAGCGACACCGGCGCTTCCATCGTGAGTAGCGCGAGCGTTTGCAGGATGTGATTCTGCACCATGTCGCGCAGCGCGCCCGAATGATCGTAATACATCGCGCGGCTGCCCACGCCTTCCGCCTCAGCCACGGTGATTTGCACGTGATCGACGTTGCGGGCGCCCCACAGGCGCTCGAAAATATTATTCGAGAAGCGCAGCGCCAGCAGGTTCTGCACGGTTTCCTTGCCGAGGTAATGATCGATGCGGAAAATCTGCGACTCGTCGAGATACTTCACCATGGTGCGATTGATTTCGAGCGCGCTCGGCAGATCGTGGCCGATTGGTTTTTCGACGACGACGCGTGAGAAGTGCGGCGCGTCGGGCGGATAGATGAGGCCGGCCTTCGCCAGCCGCTCGACCGAGTCGCCAATCGCCGTGGGCGGAATCGCGAGGTAATAGACACGATTCGGCGGCAGGCCGCGCGCCTTTTCCAAGGCTTCAAGTTTAGCTTTAAGTTTTGTGAATCCGTCGGGACGGTCGAGCCCGGACAGATAGTCGAGGTTGCCGGCGAACCGCGCCCAGCAAGCCTCGTCAACCTTCAGGCGCGAAAAGCGGGCGGTCCAGTCGTGCGCACTCTTGCGGAAGTCGTCGAGCGACATCTCGCGCCGCGCAAATCCCAGCACCGCGCTTTTCGGCGGCATCATACCCTCGCCGCACGCCACGAGATTGTACATCGACGGGATCAGCTTGCGCTTGGCGAGATCGCCCGACGCGCCGAAGATAACGACGGTGCACGGCGGCGCCGCCTGGGCTCGTTGTATCGTCAGCAGATTGTCCATGTTGCGGCCTTCCTTATCGGATCGCGCGTCGCGCGGTTCTACTGGCAACTGGTAGCGATGATTGATAAGTTTGACATGTTTCAGATCTTCATGAAAAAGTGCCCCGACCAAGATCTCTGCCTGCTGAAAACGGCGGCCAGCTAAATGCCGGCAGCAAAGCCGTTGTCAGCCGGCGCCCCGGAGCTCGCCCCGCTCGGCGAATGGATCCCGGTAGTTCTGTGGGGCGCTTTGATCTTCACTCTCTCGACCTCGGCGTTTTCCGCCACGAACACCGGCAAGATCATCGACCCGATACTGCGATGGTTGATTCCCGGAATCACCGCCGCGTCGGTTGACGTCTGCCACATGCTAGTCCGCAAATGCGCACATTTCACCGAGTATGGAATTCTTTTCTGGCTGTTGGTCCGCGGTCCGATGGCGCAGCGGCCGTACCTCGCGCTGATGCTTTGCGTGGTGTACGCGCTCACCGACGAGGGCCATCAAGTGTTCGTGCCCGGCCGCACCGCGTCGTTATATGATGTAGCGCTCGACTCGACCGGCGCGCTCTTCAGCCATTTCCTTAACACCGCAATCGCCGAAATCGCCTAGCCGGTCTTTCTGTCTGCTCTGCCCTAACAACTTCCTAACAGGGACGAAGTCCCGCATCCTTTCCTTTTATAACTGGGTGCAGGGGTCACCCCTGCCGAGGGAAGCGTGAAACCCACGCGGGTTTCACATTCAATTGATTAACCGTTCGTTTCCTCGATCGCCGAACTGATCCGCTCAACGCGCCCGAAGAACGCGCGCAGATTCTTCATGTCAGCGGGAATTTTCAGCTCGCCCGTGAACGCCAGGTAGAACAACTGGCCGTAGAGCGCGAAGTCCGCCAGCCCGATCCTGCCCGTCAGAAACGGCACGTTGCCGAGCTGCTCCTCGAACGGCGCGAGTGAACTACGAAAGCGCTCCCAGTTGGCCGAATGATTCGCGATAGTTCGATCGACGAAGCCTTTGCCAAACTTGCGCTCGCGGATAAAACGCCACAGCGCGCCGCGATCCGCCCCCTGGCGGCTGTAGTATGCGAGTTCGTCGGCCAGCGCGACGGGATACACCGACTCTTCGAGATGGTTGTCGATGTAGTCGGCGAGCACGACATGCATCCCGCGCCATCCGGCGGGAAAAATCGTCGGCTCGGGATAAAGCTCCTCGAGGCGCAGCGCGATTCGCGCGGAATCAACAATAGTCTCGCCGTTGTCGAGCGTGACCGCCGGCACCGTTATCTGTCCCGACGCGAGCAGCAGTTCCTTGCGCTCGAGGTAGTCGACCTCGACCACCTCGAACTCGACGCCCTTGAACGCGAGCAGCTTGCGCACCTTGGCGCAGAACGGGCTGCCGAGAAACTGGTAAAGCTTCGCCGCCATCATCGCCCTCTGAATGCGTGGATTACATCGTCGAGATCCAGATTGGAAATCGACCGGCGCACGACGTCCGCCGACGCAAGCTCGCTCTCCGGCGCCATATGGCATAGCGCGAGCACCTTCATGCCCGCTCGATGCGCCGCCTCGATTCCGGCCTGCGTATCCTCGACCACCAGGCATTCATCCGCCAGCACCGGATCGCGCGGCCGCAGCAAACTACCGATACGGCCGAGCGCCGCGATAAAACCGTCGGGCTCAGGCTTGCCGCGCTCGACGTCCTCAGCCGCGATAACGTCGAGAAACAATTCGCGCAGCCCGCCGCGCCGAAGAATCGCTTCGGCCTCGGCGCGCAGCGTCCCGGTCGCGATCATCAGCGGAAACCGCTGTGCAAAATCGCGCACAAACTTCTCCGCGCCCGGATAGAGCACATCCCGCTCCCCAATAATCGCCTGGTACACGGCAGTCTTCCGCGCGATCAACTCCGCGACGTGCTGTTCGCCCGCATCCCCGCGATTCTCGCGCAGCACCGTCGCAAAACAATCGCGATCGTTGAGCCCGATTAGCCGCGCAGTGTAATCCTCAAACCCAATCTCGATTGCATCAGCCCGCAAAACCTCGTTGAAAGCCGCATAATGCAACGGCTCGGTATCAACCAGCGTCCCATCAAGATCGAATATCACGGCACGAATCATCGTCGGGCTAAGTTGCCACGCCCGGTTTGCGCTTGGAAGTGGCTGCCGCGAGCAGCGCGACGATCTCGCGCTGGCGCGGCTCACCGCTGACCAATGCTCGTCCGTCTTCGATTGTCATGTCGAGTTCGCTGCGGACGCCGAATTTGTTCGGGAGATAAATTCCCGGCTCGACTGAGAAACATGTGGTGTCGATAAGACTGCGGTCATCCAGCGTCTCGAGCGAATCCAGATTAGCGCCGGTACCATGCACTTCGCGGCCGATCGAATGACCCGTACGATGCACGAACGCGTCGCCGAAGCCGGCCGCCTCGATTACTGAACGCGCCGCGCGATCGGTCTCGCGGCCGCTGACTGGCTCGCCGGCGGCGACCCGGCGCTGCACCAGTTCCACTGTCGCGTCTCGCGCCCGCGCGACAATCTCGAACACGCGCGCGTGCTCGTCGGGAACCTCGTTGCCGGCGAACGCGACCCAGGTGAAGTCGGCGTAGATGCTGTCGGGCGCGGCTTGCTTGGCCCACAGGTCGAGCAGGATGAAATCGCCGCGGCGAATCGCGCGGTCGTGCCTGGAGGTCGGCCCGTAATGCGGATCGGCGCTATGCTCATTGACGGCGACGATCGGCGGCGCGTGCGTCACGAGACCTTGCGCGGCAAACCGCGCCATCACGGATTCCTGCACGGAGACTTCGCTGACCGGCCGGCCGGCCGAAATCAACTGCGCGATCTCAGCAAAGGTTTCATCGACGATCGAACGAAGGGCGCGAGCGGCGCGCTGATGGCTCGCGAGCTGCTCGCGCGTCAACGTCGCCTCGAAGCGCTGAATCAGATCGGCCGCGGTGACGACTTCGATTCCCATCGCTCGGACGATTTCGACTGTGCCCGCGTCGACGCGCGAGACGTACGGAATCGCGCACCCGGGCGAATAATCCATCGCGACTCGCCGCGCGCCGCCGAGCACGGCTCGCAATGCCGACACCATCTCGTTGTGCGAACGATAGACGATCTTCTCGGCGCCGAGCGCGTCGAGCCGATGCGCCTCGACGGCCGACACGATCGCCCGCGGCTTGCCGTGCGCTGGCACGAAGCAGAACCATCGCCGGGTCGCGATGCCGTCTTCCGAAAGGCCGAGGATTCGATACGCGAGCGGGTCGCTCAGGCGGAAGTCATAGAACAGCCATCCGTCGAGTTGCGCATGGCCGAGCGCGAGCGCTATTTCGTGGACGCGCGCCGTCACGTATCTGAATCCCTGCTGAAGCGTGCGCCCCACACGTGCACGCTCTCCGGTTCGATTTTCACGATTGGATTTTTCTCCGGCGTCAGGCTCATTCCGCGGTACTGCAGATACTTCTCGCGCAGATGACGCAGCGCGCCGAGATATTCCTCGGGGTCTTCGACCACGCGCGCGAATCCGCGGATCATCACGTACGCGAGCTGCGACCAGTCTTCTTCGTAGTAATCGATCACGACGGCGACGCGCGGATTTTCGGAGATATTGCGCATCCGCTTGAGCGCCAAGCCCTTCTGACGCTTGGGTTTTTCGTCGATCGCGAAGTAGATGCGCTCGCCGTCGAACCAGTAGCAGAGTGGGACGTTGTGCGGCGCACCGCCGCCGTCGGCGGTTGCCAGATGGGCGACGCGCGCTCCGGCAACAAACTCGCGAACGCGCGGATCTACGAGTCGAGCCATGTCATTCGTTGTTTTTGTCGCGGCCATCATCGTTTCTCCAGCCGGAGTTTCTCCAATCGATCCAGCGCGCCGCGCGCGGCTCGCGCGAGCGATTCGTCGGCCGGGTCGGCCGCCGCCGAGGTTAGCGCGGTCATTGCGTCGGCGCTTGCGCTTTGAATATTGCCGAGGGCCGAGGCTGCGGCGCGCCGCACGCCCGCGTCGGAATCGCACTTCAGGCATCCGAGCATGATTCGCACGGCCTCGCCGGACGCATCGCGAATCCGCGACAACACTGCCAGCGCCGCCAGCCGCACGTGAACATCTGAGTCGTGTACGGCGCGGTCGGCGGCGGCGAGCGGTCCGGGTCCGGCGATCTCGAGGTCGCGAATACAGTAGAGCGCCATCTTGCGAGCGTTGCGATCGTTGCCGGCGGCGAGGTTGAGCAGACGCGCGCTTATCTCCGCGAGATTCTCGCGCCCGAGTTGGACCATCAGGTTGGTCGCCGCCCACCTGATATCGCCGTCGTCGTCGGCCATCGCCTCGCACAGCGCATCGGCGGAATCCATCGCAAACGCGCCCGCGCCGATCTGCGCGAGCGCGTACGCCGCAGCCCATCGCACGCGCCGATCGTCGCTTGCGATCGACGCGCGAAGTTTTTCAGTGACGATACGGTTGCCCAACGCGGCAATCGCTACGAGTTCATCGATCGCGCGACGTTGCACGGTCTTGTGCGTGTCGCCAAGTTCGCGAATCAACTTCTCGACGAGCGTCGCGTCGCTGTGGTCGGATGCTTTCAATTCACACCCGCAATCAGCCGCACGAGATTGGACAATTCGCCCGCGCCGAGAAAAAAATTGCCGTCGTGGCCGAACATCTTCGTGACTGCATGCGAAATCGACGGCAGGTCGAGCGTGCGGCCACGAAGTTCGCTTTCGAGTTCGGCTATCGCCGGCGAATTGGCGATGAAATCTCCGCTCAGGCGCGCAGCCTCGATTGTGCGGTCGGCGTTGAGCGCAATTGCGGCCTCGATTGCACCGAGTTGCGATGCAATTCGATTCCTCAGCGTCATCGACGCCGCGACTGGCCGGCGCAACCAGTTCGAATTGGCAAGAGCGCGACCGCGATGCTGGGCCTGCGCGGTTTCGAGCGCGCTCAGCTCGCGGCGTCGAGTCTCACCCAGCGAACTTCGGTAGCCAGACGCGATTGCGTCTGCCAGCTCGTCGAAAGAGATGTCGCGGGCCAGTTCGCGCACCACTTTGGTCGCGGACGCGGCGTCGTACATCCGGCATGAAAGCGCGCCATCGGGGTCGATGCGCTCAAGGTCGTGCACGAGTTCTTCCATCCCGCGGTTGTGCGCGATCGACGCCTCGAAAAGCATCGCGCCTGCCGCGTCGGTCTCGAACGTGCACATGGCAATCTCGCGCTGCTCGAAGGTTATCGCGTCGCGGCCGGGGTAGAAACATTCGACGCCGAGCGCTCGCATAGCGGTCAAAATACCGCGCACGTAACGATTCATGATCTGCTCGGGCTTGAGTCGCGTGACGTCTTCCTTCAGCAGCGCGGTGCGAGTCGGGAGTATGAGCGCCAGCCCGAGCCATCCCTGGCCCGCGCCGACCACGCGGCCACCGGTCAGACGCCGCGTCACGTTGATGCCGTCGCGCTCGGGCGGTCCGCAATATAGATGATAGCGCCCGATCGAGACCGAGCGGCCCGGCGACGCGTGGATGAGCAGGACCGGCGGCGTCTCGCGCGCAGCGACCGCGTCGAGAAAGTGGAACTCGAGACCGAGCAGGTCGTCCGGAGCGAGAGCGCGCGCGATGATTACGTCGAGATCGGGCACCAGACGAATTATAGCAGGGGCGCAACCCGTCCACCCTCCCGAAACCCAGACCGGGTACCGGACTTCCTGTGAGACTTACATCGCTTGAGTTTGGCGGGGGTGATGCGCGATAAGTGATCCATGTTCAACGGCAACAGAGTGATCGACGCCGACGGGCATGTGATGGAGCCCAACGAGCTCTACGACGAATATATAGACAAGCGGTTCAAAACCCAGCTCGACGAACTGAAGAAGGTAGCGTCGACGCGGGCCTCGAAATATTTTTTCGGCTACTTCCATCAGTTGAACACCGGGCGGCCGCTGGGCATCGCGGCGCTCGACCGGCCGCTGACGCGAACCGGCCGCAAGCCGCATGGCGAGCGGCCCGACATTCGCGGCGGATTCGATCCCCAGGTGCGCATCAAGGACATGGATCGCGAGGGAATCGACGTCGTCGTGCTGTTCGCGACGGTGGTGTCGAGCTTCTGCGCTCTCGACAGCGTCGATTTCGAAGTCGCGATGATCCGCGCGTACCATCGATGGCTCGCCGACTACTGCGCGGCCTATCCGACGCGGTTGAAGGGTGTCGCAGTTGTGCCGATGCGCGCGCCCGAGCGTGCGGCCGAGGAAATCCGGCGCGTCGCGAACGAGCCGTGGTGCGTCGGCATCTACCTGTCCGCTCACATGGAGGACAAGCTGCTCGACCATCCCGCGTTCCATCCGATTTGGAATGCGTGCGTCGATACCGACCTGCCCGCCTGTTTCCACGGCGGCACGGCGCGCCCGCCGTACGGGCTGGGTACGTTCGAGATGGGCAACAATCTTTTCATCCAGCATTCGGCGACGAATCCGTTCGAGGTGATGCGCGGGATCGCGTCGCTCGTCGGCGGCGGCGTGCTGGATATTTTCCCGAAATTGCGCGTCGCGTTTCTCGAGGCGGGCGTGGGCTGGCTGCCGTTCTGAATGGAGCGCCTCGACGAGCACTACGAACTGATGCCTGAGTACGTGCCGTTTCTGCATCGCAAGCCGTCCGACGTGATTCGCAGCGAAAACTTTTTCATCTCATGCGACCCCGACGAGGAGACTCTGCCGTACGTGGTCGAAACCGTTGGCGCGGAGCACATTCTGTATGCGTCTGACTATCCGCACTTCGACGGCCGCTTCCCGCATACCGTGAGCCTCACGGCGGGGCGCAAGGAGTTCGCGCCCAGCGTGCCGAAAAAAATCCTGCACGAGAATCCGACGCGGCTTTACACTCGGCTGAAGTAGTTGAAATGAGGATTGGGAAAATTGCGGCGGGCTTGACGGCGATTGCGCTGGTGGCTTGCGTCGTGCGGAACGCGAAGGCACAAACGCCGGATGCGGAGCAGTCGGCGGAGGATTTGCGCGAGGCCGAGGTTGTCAGCAAGCGGCATCGTGCTGAGCTGATGAAAATCCCGCACGTCAGGGTCGTCACCGGCGAAGTCGATGGGCAGAATGAGGCCGCAATACTGGTCGAGGTGGACGATCAAAAGAACGTCGATGCGGTGACGCGGCAACTGCCGTCGCAGATCGAGGGCTTTCCGGTGGAAGTCGACGAGGGTGCGCCCGTTGACGCGCAGGACGAAGCTGCTGCCGCTCCAACGCCGTTTCCGACGATCGACAAGAATGGTTACTACCATCACACCTGGATAAAACGATCCGAGCCCGCGGCGAACCCTGACGCGCCGCAGTGATCTATCGACTTCTGAACGGCGGCGCGCGGAACATCTAACTTGACTGCAATTCCGAGGACTCCTTATAGTCTAGTTTCGGAGTCCGGCGAAGCTGCGGCGAACGCAGAAAACCCCGTTCAGACAATGGATTTCGCGCTGGTTTAGAGATGCAGAGAAGCGAACAAATGACCTTCTGGGAGCGGATTTACATCCCCGAAATCCTGCGAGGTCTTGCGATCACTAACTACCATTTCATCCGCAACCTCGGGCTGCATACCGCGCATCTGTTCGGCATGAAGAAGGGCGTCAACGCGACCTCGACGACGCAGTATCCCGAAGAGCGCAAGCGTTATTCCGATAATTTCCGCGGCAGTCATCGCCTGACCCTGCGCGAAGATTGTTCGGTGCGATGCACCGCATGTTTTCTATGCGCGACGGCGTGCCCCGCGCAATGCATTTATATAGAAGCGGGCGAGTCGCCCGATCCGCACGTCGAGAAATTTCCGGTGCGCTACGAGATCGACACCCTGCGCTGCATTTATTGCGGGCTGTGCGTCGAGGCGTGCCCCTGCGACGCGATTCGGATGGACACCTACGTGCATCCGCGCATCTGGGGTTTCGATCGCAAGGATTTCGTCGAGCCCAAGGAACTGCTGATGCATCGCTCGCGCGTGCTAGCCGAGAAGGGCCGCGACGGCAATATGAATGAGATGCTGGAGTGGTACCGCGAGCAGGACGCCGCGGTTTACGATCCGCAGCGGCCGGAGATGAAGACCTACACCAATCGCGAAGCGCCCAAACATTACGCGGAGCCGCCGGACCATATCGACGACCTCACTGTGATTGACCGGCATCCCGCGCGCAGCGGCAAGTAGCCAGATGACGCGAGTGACTATTGGCCTGACGGTGGCGGGTCTGATCGTTCTGTTCATCGCCTATGCGAAAGGCGTCGGCGTGATTCACGGCGGCGACGTGCTGAGCCACATGTACTGGGCGACGGGCGCGCTGACTCTCGTGGCGCTCGCCAACTTTATCGCGGTGGCGCACCTGGCGCGCGCGGAGCGGATGATCCAGCAACTGCGCGCGCTGTGCGAGAAGAACGGCATCGAGTACGGCGAGGATTGAGCTATACTTGGAGATCAAGGGCCGAGCGCCGAGCAAGGCCGCGGAGGTGACGCAATGACCCAGATTGAAGCTGCCCGCAAAAATATAATCACCCGGCAGATGACCGAAGTTGCCGAGGACGAAGGTTTCGCCGCCGAGGAAATTCGCGCGCTGGTCGCGACCGGCGAGGTCGTGATCCCGCACAACCTCCATCACGACTTCAGGGCGATCGGAATCGGCAAAGGCCTGCGCACCAAGGTCAACGCCAACATCGGTGCCTCGAACTTCCATCAGCTGATCGAAGAGGAAGTCGAGAAACTTTACACCGCCGTCCGCTACGGCGCCGACTCGGTGATGGACCTTTCGACCGGCACCGACCTCGACAAAATCCGCGCGGAAATTCTGTCGCGATGCCCCGTGATCCTCGGCACCGTGCCGATTTACCAGCTCGGGTCCGAGCGCTCGATCATGGAGATGGAGGCCGAGTACTTTCTCGACGTGATCGAGCGGCAGGCGCGCCAGGGCGTCGATTACATGACTCTCCATTGCGGCGTCACCCGCGAAAGTGTGAAGCGGCTCCGCGGGCATCACCGAATCGAGGGCATCGTGTCGCGCGGCGGCTCGATGCTGGCGGCGTGGATCGAGCGGACCGGCAACGAGAATCCGCTCTACGAGCATTTCGACGAAGTCTGCGCCGTGCTGCGGGAGCATGACGTGACTATTTCGATCGGCGACGGGCTGCGCCCGGGCGCCACCGGCGACGCGACCGATCGCGGGCAAATCGCGGAGCTGCTGCTGATGGGCGAGCTGACCGATCGCGCGCGCGCGATGGGCGTGCAGGTGATGATCGAGGGTCCCGGCCATGTCCCGCTCGATCAAATCGATGCCAACGTGAAGCTCGAGAAGCGGGTCTGCGGCCGCGCGCCGTTCTACGTGCTCGGGCCGCTAACCTGCGATGTCGCACCGGGTTACGACCACATCACGGGTGCGATTGGCGGCGCGATCGCGTCGGCGGCGGGCACCGATTTTCTCTGCTACGTCACGCCGGCTGAGCATTTGCGGCTGCCCGACATCGACGACGTGCGCGAAGGCGTCATCGCGACGCGCATCGCGGCTCATTCGGGCGACCTGGTCAAGGGCGTGCGCGCCGCGAAAGTCTGGAACGATCAGATGTCGCGATACCGCAAGGCGCTCAACTGGGAAGGGATGTACGCGATGGCGATGGACCCCGACAAGGCGCGCCGCTACAAGGAAGAAAGCGAGGCGGCGGGTTCCAACGTCTGCACGATGTGCGGCTCGCTGTGCTCGATCAACATCGACAATGCGGCGATTAAATTCACCAAGCGGCGCTCGCTGGCCGAGGCTCCGTCGCATGCCGCCGGCTAAAGCGAACCGCATCCCGGATTATTCGTTGCCGTCATTGCCGGTGTGAGCACGGAGCTGACTCCGCCGGCGGGCTGAACGGATAAATTTATGGCGAAAACTTCGAAGGATATCCTCGACGAAGCACGCGCAACAATTAAGCAGATCGATATCGACGAAGCGCGCCGGATGATCGAAAAGCCCGGCACCGTGCTGCTCGACGTGCGCGAAAGCGACGAGTGGCGGCAGGGGCACATTGCGCAAGCGGTCGCGATTCCCCGCGGTTTCCTGGAACTCAGAATCGAGGAGCGCGTCCCCGACCGCAAGACGCCGGTCATTGTGCAGTGCGCGTCGGGCACGCGCTCGATCCTGGCGGCGCGAACGATGCGCGAGCTCGGTTATGAAAACGTGTACAACATGACGGGCGGTTTCAGCGCGTGGAAGGATCGCGGCTTGCCGTGGGTGGCGGATCGCGCGTTCACGGCCGGGGAGCTGACCCGCTATTCGCGCCATTTCGCAATTCCCGAGGTCGGCGAGAAGGGACAGGCAAAACTGCTCGACGCCAGGGTGCTGGTGCTTGGCGCGGGCGCGCTCGGCTCGCCGTCGGCGCTGTACCTCGCGGCGGCGGGAGTCGGCACGATCGGCCTGGTGGATTTCGACGTGGTCGATCTGTCCAATCTTCAGCGGCAGATCATCCACACGACCGATCGCGTCGGGATGCCAAAGACCGAGTCGGCACAAAAGCAAATCAACGCGCTGAATCCGGGCATCAGGGTGATTCGTCACGACCTGCGGCTTACCTCCGGGAACGCGATGGACATCATCAAGGACTACGACGTGGTCGTGAACTGCGGTGACAATTTCCCGACTCGATATTTGATCAACGACGCGTGCGTATTCTCAAAGAAGCCGCTGGTGGACGGCGCGATTTTCCGCTTCGAAGGCAACGCGACGGTTTTCTACCCGGCCAAAGGCGGACCCTGCTATCGATGCCTGTATCCCGAGCCGGCGCCGCCGGGAATGGCGCCGTCGTGCGCGGAAGCCGGCGTGCTCGGCGCGCTGCCGGGATTGATCGGATCGATCGAAGCGCTCGAGGCGATCAAGTTGATAATTGGCGCGGGTTCTTCGCTCATCGGCAAGCTGGTTTACTTCGACACGCTGTCGGACAAGGACTACGTGCGAGTTCTGAAGATCCGCAAAGATCCGAAGTGCCCCGTCTGCAGCGAGCATCCCAGCCAAACCACGCTTATCGATTACGAAGCGTTCTGCGGCCTGGGTGCGCCTGCCAACGGAGCCGCGCATTCGGAACAAACCGCGCATACGAAAGCGGCAGCGCCGGCGCGGTAACGATCACGCGGCTGTCAGCACAGTCGAAAATCTGGTTTGATTGCGGCGGGCGCTCATGAGCGAGGTCCCGCCGCCTTTTCTTGGGGGCTGAATTTCATCTGCGAGGCGAGTTCGATGGCGCTGGGACCGTTTTACGTCGCGGATAAGCTGAAGGGGGCACCCGGGATGAGAGGAATCGCGCTTTTGATGCGCCACGGCGAGACCGCATGGAACCGCGAAGGCCGCGTGATGGGCCAAAATCCAATCGAACTCGATGAGCATGGACGCGCGCAGGTGCAAGCTGCAATTCCCTTCGCTCGCCTGATAAAGCCCGAGTTGATCGTCACAAGTCCGCTGGCGCGTGCGCGGCAGACGGCGGAGATAATCGCGGCCGGCGTCGGCGGCATCCCGGTTACCGAGGACCCACAACTGTCCGAAGTCCAATACGGGCGATGGCAAGGGATGGTGTACGACGATTTGGTCGAGGATGCCGATTACCTGAACTATCGCGATCATCCGCTGGACGCGCCGACTCCCGGTGGCGAGACGATCGCGCAGGTGCAATCGCGAGGGGTCGAGGCAGTGCGCCGTGCGGTCGGAGCGAACCGCGGCCGGCGGATCCTGTTCGTCTCGCACGGCGATATCATCCGCACCGTTTTGTGCTATTTCATGCGGCTCGAACTCGCGCACTTCCGGCGGATCCGCGTGGACAACGCGGCCTTCTCGGGTTTCCAGCTGATCGGCGACTTCGCCGAAGTGAAATTCCTGAACCTGTTGCCGGATCCGAATCGCGCATTTGTCGCGCCATTTGTATCGAACAAGCGCCAGACGCCTTGAGCGGCGACCCGGATGGATCAGGGTCCGCCGGCGACCGACGGATCGAGGCCGGTCGGCGCCGAGCGCCCACCGACTTCGATTCCCTTGCGGACGCGAACGTCCGCTCCTGATTTGCCGGGAACGTCCACTTTCAGGCTGCGGTATCCGCCCGCGGTGGGATCGGGCGCGAGAAATCCTATTGTGTATTGCTCACGCAGCTCGAGACTGATGTTCTCGCACGCGCGACGCAGAGCCTCTCCGTCCCCGGCCTGGCGGATGATGTACGTCCTGGCGCCGGATTCGGTCGAAAGAGTGTGCAGGGTCTCAGCGTCAACGTGCTCGCTCTCATCGCCGCCGCCGACCACGAATGGTCCGATCGAGAGGCCAATTCCGGAACCGGAAGGATCGCCGATTCCGATCGAGTACACCAGCACACCCATTCGCCGCGCCTGGGCAACGACGTCATTCACCGTCGCGGCGCTGGTGTTGTCCATTCCGTCGGTGACTACGAGCAGCGCTTTTTTGTCGTAGCGGCCGCGTTGCACCATTTGCAGCCCCTGCATGATCACGTCGAACAAAGCGGTCTGTCCGTAAGCATGCAGCAATGCGAGCCGGCGCATCACGAGATCGTGATTGGTCGTGAACGGCTGGAGCAGGAACGGATGGCTGGAAAACGCGAACAGAAACACGTCGTCCTTGTCGTTCAGATCGCGCAGGAACTGTGCGATCGCGGCGCGCGCCTGCGGAATTTTGGGCGTCATGCTGCCCGACGTGTCCACCAGGATGCCGACCGAGACGGGAGTGTTCAGGTCCTGGCGAAAGAATTCTATCGGGCGCTGCAGCCCGTCCATGTAGAGTTTGAAATCTTCTTTTTGCAGCCCGGTGACGTAGCTGCCGCTCGGTTCGGTCACGGTCACCGTGACCTGTTCGTAGCCCGGTTGCTGGCGCAACTCGCGCATCGGCAGTACCAGCTCCTGGCCGGTTTGCGGAACCTGCGGCGGGATGTTGAGCGAGTCGCCGCCCTGTTTCGCCGGCATCGACGGCAGCTCGAGGGTCGAGGTTTCCTTGCCCTGACTGCCGGGTATCACGATCGGCGCAGGAATCGACGAGCCCTGCTGCGCCGCGGCGGGCGCGAATCCGCCAATCGCGATCGCCAGTCCAATCACCGCGGCCGTAAGCGCGGAAATCAAGCTGCGTCCTGTACCCGGAATGGTTGTCGTTGTCATCGCGATGCCAGCGCTGCGCCGAAGCGGCGCGCGTTCGTATGTAATGATCCTATTTGCTCCTGCGTTGGGCAAGCCGGTCAGTTTTTCCGGGCTCTTGCGTTCCCGATGCTCTCACCTCCTGGACGAATTCGCGCCGGCAAAGTTTCAGCGGCCGCGCCTGCCGGGCGAATTCATGGAATTTGAGTCAGCAATCCGCGAAGCTTACGATTGGCCTTGGCCGATAGCCAGGTGGCCGAGCCACGCCGTGAAGCACGGCGGCAGGCAGGCTCGACGGCCTTCTGAAGCAAGGCAGCTCCAGGAGTTCCATATGAATCTGCAAACGACAGGCGCGTTCGTTTTCCTCGACGGCATGAATGGAGCGGAGACTGCGCGATTCGCGCGCAAGGTGGAACGCCTTGGCTACTCCGTACTCTGGATCACAGAAGGAGCCGGGCGTGAGACATTCACTCACGCTGGCTTTCTGCTCCGCAGCACCGACTCTCTTGCGGTGGCCTCTGGCATCGCCAATGTCTTCATGCGCGAGCCGTCGGCAACGATTCGCGCCGGCCGAACGCTGGCTGAGCTGTTCGAGGGGCGGTACATCCTCGGACTGGGCGTCAGCGGCGAGGCCGGGAACATCTATCGCGGAATCCCATGGGAGAAGCCGTACACCTTCATGAGCGAGTACCTCAAGAAAATGCACCTGACACCTCATGCTGCGCCGGCGCCGAAGGAAGATCCGCCGATCCTGCTCGCAGCTATACTACCCAGGATGCTGCGGCTTGCCGCTGCGGAGACTCACGGCACGCACTCGTACTTCGTCCCGCCGGAACATACCGCGTGGGCCAGAAAACAGATCGGTCCGGACCGGTGGCTTTGCGCGGAGCAGGCCGTGATGCTGGAGACCGATGCGTTGAAAGCGCGGACGGTGGCGCGTAACTACATGAATATGTATCTGCGCCTGCCAGGTTCTGCCTACAAGAAGAACTTGCTGGCCTTCGGGTTTGAAGAGAGAGATTTTGGCGAGACGTTGAGCGACAGAGTGGTGGACGCGATCGTGGCGTGGGGGTCGGAGGACACAATACGCGAGCGAATCGCGGCGCACTACAGGGCCGGAGCGACACACGTTTGCATCCTCCCGCTACGGTCCGATGGGGCCTTCGTTCCGGACGAACGAGCGTTGGAGGCCCTGGCTCCGAAGTGAGCAATCAGCCGCCATCACGGGCTTGAGAAGCCGATAGACTGCGAGCGTCACGAGGGCGCGAATCAGCGGATCGGATGATGTCGAGAAGGGAGAGCTGGTGCCGGAAATGTTGACGCAGCCGCTGACCCGCGTCCGCCCCTGATTCGGCGCGCAAGGGCGGAGTTTGGATAATTTGCGCGCGCGGTGCTACTCACAATGCTACTCAGCATCGAGGGGAGCACACCGATGGACGCTCACGCTGAAATCTGCCGCGCGATCGATACCTATCGCGACCAAGCGGTCGCGCTCAGTCACGAAATCCATGAGCATCCCGAGCTCAAATTCGAGGAGCATTTCGCCGCCGGCCTGCTGAGCAAAGCCGCTACCGAATTGGGTCTCGAGGTCGAGCGCGAAGCCGGTGGACTCAAGACTGCGTTTCGCGCCGAGTTCGGCGCCAGGGGTCCCGCAGTCGCAATCCTCGCCGAATACGACGCGTTGCCCAATGGTCATTCATGCGGCCACAACCTGATCGCCGGCGCCGCGCTCAGCGCCGTCGCGGGTTTGAAGAGCATCGCGAGCCACCTGCCGGGGCGAGTCGTTTTTCTCGGCACCCCGGCCGAGGAAGGCGGCGGCGGAAAAATAATCCTGATCAATAACGGCGCGTTGCGGGGCGTCGATGCGGCCATGATGGCGCATCCCACCGACGCCGAATTCTGCACGATGCCCGCGCTCGCCACGCAGCATCTCAAGCTGACTTTTCATGGCCGCGGCGCGCACGCGGCGATGGCGCCGTGGGACGGTTCGAGCGCATTGGCCGCGGTGATCCAGACCTTTCAGAGCGTCGATGCGATGCGGCTGCACCTGCGCGACGGCTCGCGCGTCCACGGCATCATCACCGACGGCGGCCAGGCGGTTAATATCATCCCGGAGCGCACCGAGTGCCTGTTTTTAGCGCGCGCCAGGACCAGCCGCTACGCGATTGAAGTCGGCGCGCGGGTGATCAGATGCGCCGAGGGCGCCGCGATGGCGACCGAGACGCGCGTCGAGCACGTTGTCGAAGGCGGCTACAAGAATCTGATCAACAATCTCAGCATGGCGCATCGTTACGCCGCGCATAGCGAGGCGCTCGGCGCAAAATCTGTCGAGGCCCCGGCAAACACGCCCACCGGCAGCACCGACATGGGCGACGTCAGTCATGTGATGCCGGCGATTCATCCGTCGTTCGCGATCTCGCGCCACGGCGAGGGCAATTGCCACGAAGACGCGTTCGTCGCGCGCGCCGACTCAGAGCGCGGCTACGATGCGATGATTCGGGTGGCGAAGGCGATGGCGATGACCGCGTACGATTTGCTCGCGGAGCCTGAATTACTGGCCGCGGCAAAAAAGGAATTCGAAGCGCGCAAGGAGAGCTGAACCGGGCGAGCAACGAACCCGGCGCTAGTGGCAGCCGCATCCACCTCCGCCGCATCCACCCCCGCCGCATCCGCCGCCGTTCGCCGCGCCGGAATTGGCCATCGCGGCCGCGACTGCGGCGCCGCCGTCGCCATTGCTGCCGCGCGCCGCGAAGGTGGACAGCTCGCGCTTGAGCTTCGAGCCGTGACAGAGCGGGCACTGCGCGCCGCCGTCGCCGGGGCGCACGAACGCCTCGAACGAGCAGTCGCACTTGGTGCATCGGTATTCGTAGATCGGCATGTCTTTTTTCACTCTCTACTCGCCGGGTGGCTGGGCGTATTCAACCAGCACGCCGCGGGTGGCCTTGGGATGCAGGAAGCAGATCATTCCTGCCAGGCCGCGGCGCGGCTTCTGATCGATTAGCTGGATTCCTTTGGCGCGCGCCGCTTCGAGCTCACGCGCGACGTCGTCGGTCTGGAAGCATACGTGATGCAAACCGCCGCCGTGGCGCGCGAGGAACTTGCCCACGGCATTGCCGGCGTCGAGCGGCTCGAGCAGTTCGATCTCGCTGTCGCCGGCTTTGAGCAACGCGGCGCGGACGCCCTGCTCCTCAATCGTGGCGCTCGCGGTGAGATGCAGGCCAAGCGTGTCGCGCCAGAATCTTAAGCCCGCGTCGAGACTCGGCACGACGACGCCGACGTGATGAATCTTTTTGAGCATCGCCGCGCTAGTGCTGCCTATCGAGGCATAGCTTGCGCTGCGTTACGTCCCACTGCGTCTTCATCTCGGGCGAGCCCAGGGTAGGATGCTCGGCGCGCGTCTGCGCCAGCTTGCTGCACGCACCCTGGGTATTGCCTTGCTCGTTGTATATCACAGCGATGTTGTACTTCGCCTCGTACCACAGGATGTCGGACTCGGCCGCCGTGCTCTCGACGGTGGTCCACAGCGTCACCGCGTCCTTCCAGTTTTTCTTGGCTTGTGCGATACGGGCCAGTCCGGCGTTAGCATCGGGCGATGCCGGGTCGGCCTTCACGACCTCCTGATAAACCTTTTCCGCCTCTCCCTCATGGTCGGTAGCTTGCAGCGCTTGGCCGTAAATAGACAGCGTGCCGGTCAGATTTTTGACCGGGATTTTGCCCGACGCCACCATGTCTGCGAAAAATTTGTACGCGGTGGCGGTCAACATCGCGTTTTTCTTATATGCCGTCTGATTGTTGCTGGCCTTGGCTTCCTGTGCGGTCTTCCAGAAGTCGATTCCAAGTTCCTTGATGAAATCGCCCTTGGCGATGTTGCCCTTACTGCGTTCGACAATCGCGGCGACATCGCTGTTAACCTCGTCGTACCGGCCGAGATGGTCGAGCGCCGCGATGCGCCATTCGGCCACATCCTGGAACTTCGCGTTCATGCTCGGGTATTGCGATTCGTAGCCGGCAAGGAGCGTTGCGACCTGCGCGTAGTCGACCTTTTCCGGGTCGTCTTCCAGGATTCTGGCCAGCGTGTAGATCGCCTCGCCGCGAATCTCATGAACCGCTTTCTTGCGAGGTCCGGAAGCAGTGCTCTCCGCGGCGGGACCCATCTTGATTGCCTCGTTGAGGTTTTCGAGCGCCAGTTTTCTGACCGACTCGGTATCGATCTTGGGGCCCTTGTTATCCTTGGCGCTGGCGCCCTGGAGCTCCGCGTAGTAGCACTCCGCGGCCTTGAACTTGGCGGTGAAGGTGAATTCGGGGTCGCCCTTGACCTGGGAATACAACTGGGCGGCCTCGACGTATTTATTCTGCCGCTGCAGGCGATCGGCGAGCTGCACGCGCATCTCGGCGGCGTGCTCGCCATTGGGATCTTTCTGCACGTAGTCCTGCGCGTCTTTCACCCACTGATCTTCGAGCGCCGTATCCTTCGAACCGCCCTGCTCCCATCGGCTATGCGCGAGGCTGAACTTCACGTACGCAGCCCATTGCGCGTCGCCGCCGCCGCCCGACGCGATCTTGCTCAGCATCGCCTCGACCTGGTCGTAGCGCTTCTCCCGCAGATAGATGTCGATGGCGAACTTGTAGGCCTTGGGATATTTTCCGCTGGCGCCCGCCTCGGCATAGTACTTGGCCGCGTTGGCCTCATCCTTGCGCGAGAGCAGGACCGCGGCGAGCAACCATTTCTCGAACGGATCGCTCGAGTTGCCGAATTCCTCGACTACGTTGGTTGGAAACCTGGACGCCGCCGATACATCGACCGCCCATCCTTCCTTGTCGTTTTCCTTGGACTTCATCGCGTCGACGATCTGCTTGTGATAGGCGGCCTTCTTGGCGGGGTCGCTGGTGGCTCGTTCGGCGCTGAACAGGGTCTGCAACTGAAGCATGAACTGGCCGGACCCGGTTTGCGCGCCGCCACCAACCGGAAGCATCTTCGCGGCCTCGTCAGCCTTGCCCATCTTGGCGTAGGTCGTGGAGAGTCCCTCGCGCGACGCGGCGTATTGCTGCGTGCCGCTGCCGTCATCCATTATTTTCTTGAAGTCGGCGATCGCGTGGTCGTATTCGGCGTGATCGAACTTGCCCAACTCGCGTTCGCAGTAGGCGCGGCCGAGCGTATTTTCGCGTATCAGGTTGGGATCGGGCATCGCCAGCGTGCTGGCGGTGAAGCCGTCGATCGCCTCGTTGAGCAGTTTCTTCGATTGCTCGGCGTTGTCGTCGAACAGCGTGGTCGCAGCCGTGAACCGCAGCCAGGCAAGCGGATATGCGGCTTTCAATGCCAACTGTTCGGGTTGGTCGTAGTCGCATTGCCCGCCGTTGTCGATCTGCGCGATGCAATCGTCCTTTTTCTTCGAATAGACCGTGTTCATCCGATCGAGCATCGATTCGAGCTGGCGGTAGAGCGGTATCAGCGCGCCCTTGTCCACCTTGCCGCTCGACGTGAGCTTGGCGAAGGTTCCCTCGGCGTTGTCGAGGCGGGCGATCACCTGGTCGGCAGTCGAGGCGTTGGCCTCGGCGGAGGACATTTGGCCGGAGAGGCTCGCAAGCTCGCTCTCGAGCTGTCCGGAACTCTGCGCGCAGGCGAGGCCGGCGGTGAAGGCGAGCGTGAGAAATGCGGTTAGCATCACCATCAGGCGATGCGAAAAAATACGGTTCATTTTTCTCCCCAAAATACTGTTCCCCGGAAAATTGTCGCCTTAGATAAGAATAACGGCGCGATAACGTCAAGTGAGTCAGAATACTTGCGCAACCTCTGGGACGCTGGCAAGCGAACAAATTCGGGCGGTGCGGGCCGCGATCGATGGCGCGGCCTGCTGATTGCCGCGATCGATCAGGACGGCAGCCATCCCGATGGCCGCAGCCGGCGCGAAATCGAGATGCTCCGAGTCGCCGATATGCATCGCGCCGTGCGCCGCGGCGCCGGCGCGTGCCAGGGCGGTCTGGTACACCTCGCGCCGGGGCTTGGCATAGCCGGCTTCAGAGGAAATCGTGATCGAATCGAAGTAACGGGTCAGATCGAGGCCGTCGAGAATTCGATACAAGCGGTAGTCGAAGTTCGAGATCACGCCCAGTTTGAGTCCATCGTTCTTTAGACGTTGCAGCATCGGCGCCGCTTCACGATCCGCAATCCAATGATCGGGATCGGCGAAGTGGGCAAACAGCGCGTCGAAGTAAGCGTCGAAGTCGGAGAATGTGCCCATCGGTGCGAACGTTTCGCCCACGCGGCGACGCCACCATTCCCGCTCCAGGCGTCGCAGCTCGCCGGGCCCATGTCCGGGTCCGAAGGCCAGCGCGGGCGCCGCACCGAAGGCGCGGCGAAAACCGGCGGCGACGGCGTCCTCGGAGGCGTCGAGGCCGAATTGCCGCGCGAGGCGAGCGTAGGTGCGTCCGACGGGCTCGCGCGGTTCGAACAGCGTGCCGGCGGCGTCGAAGAATGCGGCAAGGATCATACGTGTTTTAATCGTACGCTCAGCGCGTAGCGATGGCGATCAGTCTGTCGGCGGTTTCGTCGTAGGGTGTCCCTTTCAACCGTCCGTACAATTCGACCTTGGCGAATCCCGCTTCGCGCAGTATGCTTTCCAACTCCGCGCCCGAGTAGAGGCGCAGCGTCAGCGTCGATTCACGCCGTTCGTCGCCGCGAATCCAGGTCCATTTGCTTTCGATTCGCTTCCAACCGTCGAGCAGGCGGCGCTCCTCGAGCACGATCGCATCGCCGCGCCTGCTCCAATCGCGCGCGCGAAATTTTGCGGCGAGGGTTTCCTTGCCGTTCACATCGAGCAGCAAGCGGCCGCCCGATTTGAGCGATGTGCACAGATTGCGCGCGACTTTAAGATCATCAGCAGGATCGTCGAAGTACCCGAACGCGGTGAAGAAGTTGATCGCGGCGTCGAAGGTGTCCGGCCGCACAAACTCACGCATGTCCGCTTCGACGAACGCGATGCTGAGTCGCTCGGTTGCGGCGATACTGCGAGCTTTGTCCAGGTAGGCACGCGTGCGGTCGACGCCGGTGACGTCGAATCCGCGCCGCGCGAATTCAAGCGAATGCCGTCCGGCTCCGCAGCAGAGATCGAGGATTTTCGCTCCGCTCTGGATCCCGAGCAGCCCGGTCATCCCATCGACTTCGACGCGAGCAAACTCGATTCGCTCGGGCGTGAACATGTAGCTCTGGAATGTTTCCCAGAACGCATCGTCATTGTACCAATCGCTCATTATCGTGCTGGCCCCTGCTATTGCAGGCCGTCCCAGACCTGGATCAGCACGCCGAATGCCGACTGCGGCGAGATGAAGTATTGGCGCTCGCCGCGCCAGTTGCGTCTTTCGTCCACCACCCGGACGCCGTCGCGTTTGAGCCGCTCGCAGGTGGCGTCGAAATCCTTGAGGTCGATCGAAATATGATGCATCCCCTCGCCGTAGCGCGCGATGAACTTGCCGACGAAGTCGTTCTGGACTTTGTGCGGCGGGCTCGCGATGAATTCGAGCTTGAAGCCGGCGACCTCGAGATGGCCAAGGGCGAAGTTGCCCGAGGAATTGCTGAGGTGAGGCTCGTGGGTAACTTTCGTGCCGGGAAAGTTGCGCATGAAAAAATCGTAGGCCGCGTTGATGTCCTTGACCGCGATCGAGACGTGATCGAAGTGGGCCAGCCCGTCGGGCGCCGGCTTGGGATGGGCCTGTTCCCAATTCGGGGTGTGCCAGAACTGGATCAGCGCGCCGAAGGCGGAGCGCGGCGAGATGAACGCGGTCGCAGCGCCTGAATCGTATTTTTGCTCGTCGACGACCCGCACGCCTGCGGCCTTGAGCCCGGCCACCATCGCATCCAGGTTGTCGGTCTCGATCGACAAATGATGCATCCCCTCGCCATGCTTGTCGATGAACTTGGTGACGAAGCCGGACTTGCCCGGGATGTCCTCGATCAGCTCGACCACGAATCCGCCAAGGTGGAAATCCTGCCAGTAGAACGACCCGCTGACCTGCTCGTCGATCATTTTCGCGGTGCGCAACTGGACTGGAAAATATTTCGCGAAGAATTCGTAGGCGCGGTCGATGGACTTCACCGCGATCGATACGTGATCGAACCTCATCCGAACATCGCCAGTCGCATCCATGCGCAAGCAATTCTCCCTTCGACAAAAATGTGCAAACAACGAAAGCCACGCGGTGCGGAGCAGCTGCGTTGTTTTATTCCGCCCCCGAACAATCTCCCGCCCTACTTAACGCGCGCGTCCGCGCCGGAAGCGCCACAGTAGCCGGATCGAGTTGCGCAGCACCAGCGGCCATGCGTTGGCGATTTTTCCGGCGTAAATGCGCAGCGATTGATCCACGCGCGACAATGCCGGCACGTCAAAGAAATTCGAGCCTCGCGTCAAGCCGCCCGTCGCGGGCCCGTACAACTACGTAGCCGCCGCCCTTGAACGGGCCTGCGTTGAAAATCCTGGTCGGACCGATTTGATCGGCGCCGGCAGATTCGTGAACGTGCCCCGAGATGCAAACTTCGGGCTTCACTTCCTCGATGAACTGGCGCGCCGCAGTGCTGCCGACCGGCTGGCCGCTCCGGATTCGATCGCATTTGGTGTCGAACGGAGGCGCATGACAAACCATCAGGAGCGGCCGCACGTCGCGCACGAAGTCATAACCGGCGCGCAGCGTCGCATAGATTTCGTCTTCGCTGAGCTCGGTCGGCGTGCCGAATGGCGTGACATTCGAGCCGCCGCATCCGAAGATCCCCACTCCTCCCTTGACGAGCCCCTTGCCATGCAGCGCGACGCCGGCGTGTTCGAGGAACGGGATCACCTCGCGCCGGTCGAGATTGCCCGACAGCGCGAGCACGGCGGGACATGCGCGGCGGACGTCGGCGAGGACCTTGCGCGCGTCGTCGGCGCCGCCGAAGTTGGTGAGATCGCCGGACAGGATTATCAAGTCGCAATCGCGCATCACCTCGCCCATCCGGTCCAGATTGCGGGTCGCCATGTGAACGTCGCCGAAGGAAATTATTTTCATCGGAGGAATACACTTAATTGTAGTGAAACCCACCGTGGGTTTCACGCTTCCTTGGGCAGGGGCCAGCCCCTGCACCCTAGTAATGAGAAAGATGCGGGCTTCGCCCTGTTAGAAGGGTGAAGGCGAAGAGGTGCGAGGCTGGCTCCGGCGGTTTCGCATTCCTTAGAGGCTACGATTAAATGAAAAGATGGCTTCGCGGGAGAAATTCGCGTTCGTGCTGTTCAGGCCGCAATCGGCCGGCAATATCGGCGCGGCGGCGCGAGCGCTCAAGAACATGGGCTTCGACGATCTTCGCCTGGTCGCACCCGGCACGTTGAAGAGTCGCGAGGCGGCCGCGATGGCGGTGCATGCCGATGACGTCCTGGCGCGCGCGACGGTCTATCCCGATCTGGCGGCTGCGCTGGCGGATTGCTCGGTCGCGGTCGGCACGACCGGCCGCCGCGGCGGCTATCGCAGCCGGGCGTATCCGCTGCGCGCGGCGGCGGCGGAACTCGACGCCATTGCCGGCTCGAACAAAATCGCGATCGTCTTCGGCCGCGAAGATCGCGGGCTGACTAATCGCGAGCTCAAGCTCTGTAATCGGTTGATCACAATCCCAACCGCACCCGAATATCCGTCGCTCAACCTGGCGCAGGCGGTGGTAGTCGTCGCGTACGAGCTGATGATGGCGGCGGAAATCGAAGCCGCCCGCGCGCCGCATTTCGTCGCCGCGGCGATCAGCGACCCGATGCTGGCGCGGATGGAGGAGGCGCTGGTCTCGATCGGTTTTATTCCCGACGACAACCCGGACCATATCATGTTCGCGATCCGCGAGATTCTCGGACGGAGTGGATTGACGGCGCGCGAGGTCGAGATTCTCAACGGCATGGCGCGCCAGATGCGATGGGTCGCCGAGGGTGGGCATCGGACGCTCGCGGAGAAGCGGCGCGCGGGCAAGAAATTAAGGTGACTCTCTCGTGGTTTCCACGCGCGGCCGCGATAAGCGATAATCGCGATAGCTCGCGCGCAGCGTGAAGCATCAATGGCCGAGATAATCGATTTTGCGGAGATCCAGGCGGCGCGGCGCAAAGCCCGCGTGCCAGCGCCCGAGCGCGAAAACCTGGAGCGCGCGGTGCAACTGATGCGCGAGAATCTGGCCGCCGTCGCCGCCGAGCTGGCCGACGCGCCGCGCGGCGAGCAGGGCGAACTGTTGACGCGGGTCGAACGGCTGGTGGCGCTGATTCGCTACGGAATGCGAATGCTCGGCGAGACGACCGACGCTGGACTGGACGGGCCGGCCTCGATTCGGTCGCGATAGGCAGCGGCCGGCGCACGATCCCAACCGATGGACGAAGGACTGACTCTGAGAATCACCGGCGTCGAGCCGGGCGACGAGATCGCGGGCGCCCGCAGGGTGACGATCGCGACGACGCGCGGCTCGATTGCGCTGGTGCTGCATTCGGCGCCGGAGAAGGGGCGCGCGGTGCTATGCGTCAGCGGCGCGATCGGCGGATTCGACGGTCCCTCGATGCTGTATCCGCGCCTCGGGCTGGAGATGCCCAGGCGCGGGCTCACGATTGCGCGGCTGGATTATCGTGCGCCCAGCGAGTTCGGCGAATGCCTGGTCGATGCGATGGCGGCGCTGACGTTCCTGGGCGGGATTGGCCACGAGCGCATCGCACTTATGGGGCATTCGTTTGGCGGCGCGGTCGCGATCAACGCGGGAACGCTCAGCCCAATCGTCACCACCGTGATCGCGCTGTCGAGTCAGCTCGCGGGCGCGCACGTGGCGGGCGAGCTGGCGCCCAAGCCGCTCCTGCTGATTCATGGCGGGGCGGACACGATTCTTTCGCACGAAAGTTCGCAGGCACTTTACGATCGCGCCGGCGAGCCCAAGACGCTCAAGATTTTACCCGGCGTCGGACACGGATTGGCGCACGGCGAAGTGTTCGAACTGGTTAGCGACTGGCTATTGCAAAAGACCTGAAACCTGAAGCGGCTGTTCACTCGAACAACAACTTCACTATACAATCGAAAAATGGCCAGCGGACAACGAATCGCGGTGGTGGGTGCAACGGGCGCGGTCGGTCAGACCACGCTCAAAATTCTCGAGCAGCGCAAGTTCCCGATTCGCGAGCTGCGCGCGTATGCGTCGGAGCGATCGGCGGGAAAGACCGTGACGTTCGCGGGCGAGTCGATAACGGTGGGGCGGCTCGACGCCGACTCGTTCAAGGGAATTGACATCGCGCTGTTCTCGGCGGGCTCGGCGCAGTCGCGCGAGTTCGCACCGATCGCGGTCAAGGCGGGCGCGATCGTCGTGGACAAGTCGAGCGCATTTCGAATGGACCCGGACGTTCCGCTGGTGGTGCCCGAGATCAACCCCGCCGCCGCGCGTCGTCACAAGGGCATCGTGGCGTGTCCAAATTGCACGACGATCGTCACCGTGATGCCGCTCAAGCCGATCCATGACCTGGGGCGTCTCAGGCGCGTCGTGGCAACGAGTTTCCAGGCGGTATCCGGCGCGGGCGTCAATGGCGTCGCGGAGCTGCGCGAGCAGACGATGGCGTGGTCGAAGGGCGAGGCAATCAAGGCGAAATTTTTTCAGCATCAGATTGCGTTCAACCTGATTCCGCATATCGACAAATTTGTCGAGGGCGGATACACGGGCGAGGAAATCAAGCTGGTCAACGAGATCAGGAAGATCCTCGAGCAGCCGGAATTGTTGATTTCGCCGACCACGGTGCGGGTGCCGGTGTTCACGGCGCATTCGATTTCCGTCAACGCGGAGACCGAGACGAAAGTCGCAGCGGCCGACGCGCGCGAGGCATTTGCGCGCTTCCCGGGGATTCGGCTGTTCGACGATCCCGCGCACAATCGCTACCCGATGCCGATCATCGTCGAGGGACAGGACGACTGCTTCGTCGGGCGAATCCGCGAAGACCTGAGCTGCCCGAACGCGCTGAACTTCTGGGTGGTGGGCGACCAGTTGCGCAAGGGCGCGGCGCTCAACGGCGTTCAGATCGCGGAACTGCTTGTCGGCGGCCGCTAGTTACTCCGCTACGAAAGTCACCAGGCCGGTCGGCAGCGGGTTGTTCACCGTGTGACCCGTTCGCGGCGCGCTCAGCAGCCCCTGAAGATCGACGATGGCCAGGTAGCTGAAGTCGGCATTCTCCAACACAGCGTATGCTTTATTGCTGTTGGGGCTGACATAAGCCGTCACCGTATGTGGATCGTAACCCTCCGACCAACCTTCCTCGGGGGCCGGGGGGCTGGGCACGGTGAACGCCACGTAGTCGACAAAGGCGGGCGTTCCGCTCCCCGAAGTGGCCGGCAGCTCGACGACGCCCTCCAGGCTGCCGCCATACTCACCGGTCACAATGGCAAGGTGCGTGCCGGGTGCGACAGCAATCCCGCAGGTGCCGGCGGCGAGGCTGTCAAACTCGGGAAAGTTCACAAGCTGGCTGCCTGTGTCGGTCCAAGTGCCGGGCGTTCCGGGCGTGAATACCGCCTGAGTCAGATCGGCGATGAAGAGATCGCCGGTAAATTCAATGGTGGACAGCGCGATGCCGGTGGTGCAGTCTTCGCCTGCTGAGTCGAACTCCCCGTCCTCAAGTTGATTGTTGAACAGCGCCGGCGTCGCGGTGGTGATGTTAACGAGCTGGTAATTCGATGCCTCATTTGGCGACAACACCAGGTGGCGGACGGGGTCGATCGAAATGTCTTCTGAAGTATCCCCTCCGGCAGGAATCGGTGTTTCGAAGGTGGGAGTGCCGCCAAGGTCGAGGAATTGGTAAGCACCTGTCGATGAGTCGTCGACTGCCAAGCCAATCGAGATCAATGCCTTGTTGGTTGACGAATCCACCACCACGCCGCAGTTTTCGCAGGTGCCGCCCGTGAAACCTTCGGTGGAGGTCGCGCCACTGGTCAACGTGCTGGTAAGGGTCGTGCCGTTAATGAGGTAAACGTCGGTGTTGTTGCCGACGCATACCGTCTCGCCGGTCGTGGAGTTTGAGGAGCAGGAGTTTGGGACGTTCCCGGTCGTAATTGAAGTCGGCGCACCACCGGTGCCAATGCCACTCTTGGTTTCAATCGGTACGACCTTAACACTGGGGGATCCAGCACCGCAGCCCCCGTCCTGCCAGCATCCCTGTGGAAGATAGGCAGTGGCGTTCTTGCCCTGGACCAGTATCCCTATGGAACTGGACGGCAAGCACGCATTGGGGGCAGGCGTAGGCGAAGAACTGGGTTGGGCGTGACCAGAACACCCGCCGCACGGATCGCATCCCGCCGCGCCGAGAGACAGCCCTGCGACCACCAGTAACAGTCCAATAGCCAGCCCCGCCCATCGAGAAGTCATAGTCGATCTCCTATGCATTTCATCCGCAAAATCCGCAGTCCGGCCGTGCGAATTTAGTTCCCCCAAAAGGCCCCTGCATGTTGCGGCAACATAGACAAATGCAAGGCGAGTAGCAAGTGAACTGGCAGGCGCCTGACCGATTGGTTCGTCGATTGACAACGCCCGCGCTCGCATATTACCGTCAGCCAACTGTTAGCGATTGCAGCTTTATCGTCGTCGCAGGATTTTTCACCAGCTCCCACAAGCACTGATGGCGTTGCGGCTCTCGACGGGCGGGAGAAGCACGACGAAGTGGCAACACAACGAATACTGATCGTCGGCTTGGGGGGACTCGGCGTTCCCGCATTGTGGGCACTGGCGCGCGCCGGCGCGCAGCGGCTGACGCTGATCGATCCCGACCCCGTCGAACTGTCGAATCTCGCTCGCCAGGTGATCTATCGAAGCCGGGATACCGGCACGCCGAAGGTTGAAGCGGCGGCGCGGTGGTTCGCCGAGCGGTTCCCCGAGGTCAACGTTGAACGGCATCCGATTGCGCTCGAAGCGTCCAACGCGGCGCCTCTGGTGGCAGTACACGACTTTGTAATCGACGCGACTGACAGCCCGGCCGCGAAATTTTTGATCAACGACACGTGTATCGCCGCGCGGACGCCGTTCGTCTATGGCGGTGTAGTCGGGATGACCGGGCAGGCGATGACGGTAATTCCGGGCGAGACGGCGTGCATCCGATGCGTGTTCGAGACTCCGCCTGATGACAACGAAACCCAGAGTTGTCGCGAGGCGGGGATCGTCGGTCCCGTCGCGGGCGCGATCGGCGAACTGCAGGCGGCGGAGGCGATGCGCGCCTTGCGTGCGCAAACGCTCTTGCTCTCAGGAAAAATTCTCACCTACGACGCGTCCGACCCGGCCCGGGTGCGGATTGCGGCGGTTAGTCCGCGCCCCGGGTGCGGCTGCGGCGCGTGGAAGCCGCAAAGTAGCGATGCGCGCGGCCGGCGCGAGTCGCAATCGCCGGGCAAGTAACGGAATCGCGATGACCCTGACTGACGCGCAAATCGAACGCTACAGCCGCCAGATAATCGTGCCGCGCGTCGGCGGCCGCGGCCAGGAACGTTTGCTTGCCGCACGGATGCTGCTGGCGGGCGATGCGCGCGATATCGAAGCGCCGCTCGCCTACCTGGTTGGCGCTGGAGTCGGAGCGATCGGCGTTCGACTACCCGGGGACCAAGACGGATTCACTGAAAAGATCGCTGCGGCATGCGAACTGAACGCCGACGCATCTGTCACCGTCGCGGATGAGTCGAAAGACCGCGTCGATTTGGCGCTCTTGATCGTTGGGAGTGACGCGGCGCTCAAAGTTGCAGATGAATTCGTGAGCGATCGCGACGTGCGAGCGTGGGTGGTCGCGCGCCTGGACACGCCGGGAATAATCGCCGTCATCCCCGCTGGCTCGCCCAGCCCGCCAGCCGTCGATGCGTCGATGCGTCCGGGAGTGGGCAACCGCTCGGAAGCTGCGGATTTTATCGCGATGCTCGCGACGGCGGAGGCGTTCAAGCTGATCGCTGGATACGCGGAAAATCCATCGCGGGCGACCATCGAGTTCGACGGTTATCAAACCAGGGTTCGCCTTCATCCGTGATGCACAAGCTCTGGATGTTCGATTTCGACAACACGATCGCGCGGCTCGAGCCCGAGGTCGATTGGGCCGGCGGCCGGCTCATGCTCGAACCCTACCTGCGCTCCATCGGCGCGCCTGACCAACTGTTCGCACGAATCCCGCGCGGCAATCTGCCGCTCTACGACGCCTACCGCACGCTCATGCTCGCGCAGACCGGCCAACCCCGGGTCACGGAAGGACTGCGCCGCGCTTCGGAGATAATCGAGAAAATCGAGCTGGCAGGAGTCGATCGCGCGCAACCACTGGAAGGAGCGATCGAAGCGCTCGCGGCGCTGAAAAAAACGGGCGCCGCCGTCGCGATCGTGACCTCCAACTCGTCGAGAACGGTCGAGCGCTGGTTCGACCGGAACCGCGGCGCCTCCGTCGACGCAATCGTCGGACGCGACACGATGCTCGGACTCAAGCCGGCGCCCGACATGCTGATTCGCGCACTCGAATTGTTTTCCGTCGATCGATCGCAGGCTGCGTTTGTCGGCGACAGCGAAGCCGACCTGCTGGCCGCGCAAAGTTGTGGCGTGCGGTTTTATGGAATCGCGGCCACCGATGTCGCGCGCGATCGGTTGCTCGCGGCAGGCGCCGCAGAAATCTTCGGCTCGCCGGCGGCGCTCGCGATTCACCTGAACCTGCCGGCTGCGCGCGCCTGAACAGGGCAATCGGCGCCCAACTCCAGGACCACCGGCAGCCTTGTTTCTTTCGATAAGATTAAGTAATTTTCAAGGTTCACCAAGTAATCTAATTCTTAAGGGAGCATCAGTTTTTGCCGATGAATCAAGGTTTTACCTTGTGGTTTACAGGCCTGTCCGGGGCGGGGAAATCCACGCTTGCGAATCTGGCTGCCGAAGAATTGCGCAAGCGGGCGCATCGCGTAGAAATCCTCGACGGTGACGAAGTCCGCACCAATCTTTCCAAGGGACTTGGCTTTTCCAAAGAAGATCGCGACATCAACATCCGGCGCATCGGGTATGTGTGCCATCTGCTGGCGCGCAACGGGGTGATCGCGATTTCAGCGGCGATTTCGCCCTACCGCGAGATTCGCGACGAGGTGCGGCGCAATCATGAGCGCTTCTTCGAAGTCTATGTCCGCTGCACGATCGACAAACTCGTCGAGCGCGACGTGAAAGGGCTTTACAAAAAGGCGCTGGCCGGCGAGATCAAATCTTTCACTGGCGTCTCGGACCCCTACGAAGAGCCGCTGAAGCCCGAACTCGTCGTCGATAGCGGCACCGAAACCGTCGCGCAGAGCCTGGCCAAGTTGCTCGCGCGGCTCGAGGAACTGAACTACATCGGCAATGGAGCACGGCGATGAGCGTGCGCGACGACGCAATCGCGGCTCATGGCGGCGGCGAGCTGGTCGATCTGAAAGCGCCGGTCTCCGAGCGCGCTGCGCTGGCGGCGCACGGCGCGAAACTCGCGGCCGTTACGCTCAACGCGCGCGACCTGGCCGATCTCGAGATGCTCGCGTCGGGCGCGTTCTCTCCCCTGACCGGCTTCATGGGCGAGGCGGACTACATTCGCTCGCGCGACGAGATGCGGCTTGCGTCGGGAGTGCCGTGGTCGATTCCAATCACGCTCGGCGTCGATGAAACGACCGCGAAATCACTGAAAGCCGGACAGGATATCGCGCTCGCGACCGAAGACGGCCGGCGGCTGGCGATTCTGAAGCTTGCGGAAATTTACCAAGTCGATCGCAAAAGCGAAGCGCAAAACGTGTTCGGCACCGCCGAGGACGCGCATCCGGGGGCGAAGAACGTCACCTCGATGCCGCCGTACTGCCTCGCGGGCCAGGTCACGCTGATCGAAGACATACCGGGGCGCACGTTCCTGGAATTTCCGCGCGAGCCGCGGCAGACGCGCGCTGCGTTTCGCGAGCGCGGCTGGAAAAAGATCGTCGCGTTCCAGACGCGCAACCCGACCCATCGCGCGCACGAGTATATCCAGAAAGCCGCGCTCGAAATTTGCGACGGCTTGATGATTCACCCGCTGGTGGGAGAGACCAAGGGCGACGACGTGCCGGCCGTGGTCAGGATGGAAACCTACAAGGTGCTGCTCGACGCCTACTACCCGAAAGACCGCGCGATGATCGGCGTGTTCCCGGCGCACATGCGCTACGGCGGACCGCGCGAGGCCATTCTGCACGCGATTATCCGGCGCAACTAC
>NZ_DATEQZ010000079.1:0-3208 GCF_035272065.1 Binatus sp. (SeqCode) | reverse complement strand
GGCAGATAGTATTCGAGAGTCATCGCGATCTGCTCGGGCGGCCGTTTTTCACCAGCGCGCAATTCCGCCAGCAATGTACCGAGCCGCTTGAGGCCGCCTTCCGCACCGCCGCGCGCCTTCTCCGCAAATTTCGCGATTGCCACCGCCGGATCATTGGTTGCGACGAGCGAGTCGATAGTCCTCTCCGCCGTGCGATGGCCGATCCCCTTGACCAGCGTGAGCACCCGCAGCCACGACACCGCGTCGGCCGGATTCGCGATCACCCGCAAATGCGCCAGCACGTCCTTGATATGCGCCGTCTCGATAAACTTGAATCCGCCGCGCTTGATGAACGGGATATCGCGGCGCTGCAGCTCGAGTTCCAGATCGAAGGAGTGAAAACTCGACCTGAACAACACCGCGATCTCGCTGAGCTCGACGCCCTCTTCGCGCAGCTCGAGAATGCGCTGCGCGACGAATCGCGATTGCATATGCTCGTCCTGCGCGCGCACCAGGAACGGCCGAAAGCCGCCCTCGCGCTGTGTGAACAGCGCCTTGGTGTATTTCTCGCCGGCGCGCGAAATCACGTCGTTGGCGACGTCGAGGATTCCCTGGATCGAGCGGTAGTTCTGTTCGAGCTTGACGATTTTCGCGCCCGGGAAAATCGCGGGGAAATCCATGATGTTGCGGAAATTCGCGCCGCGAAACGAATAGATCGACTGCGCGTCGTCGCCGACCGCCATCACGTTGCGATGATTCATCGCGAGCAGCCGCACCAGGTCGGCCTGGATCAGGTTGGTGTCCTGGTACTCGTCGATCATGATGTAGCGGTAGCTGTCCGACAGCCAGCGCCGCACGTTCTCATGCTGTTCGAGCAGCTCGGCCAGCCGATACAGCAGGTCGTCGTAGTCGAGCAGCGCGCGCTCGCGCTTGTAGCTCTCGTAATTCTTCGCGAGCTCGAGAATTTCCGTCTGATGCTCGCCGAGATGTGGAAAATCGATCTCGATTTCCTCTTCGAGCGCGCGCCGCTTGTTGCGCGCCATGCTGATGGCCTCGGCGATCGTGCTCTTTTTCGGAAACCGGCGCTCGCGCGACGCGAGCCCCATCCGCGTCCGGATCAGGTTGACCACGTCTTCCATATCGGAGCGATCCAGGATCGTGAAGTTGGGCTTGAGACCCATCGGCGCGCCCATCCGGCGCAACACATTATTGGCAAAGGAATGAAACGTGCCGCCCGCGACGGCACCCGCGCGATCGCCGACCAGCTGCTCTGCCCGACGCAGCATCTCCTGCGCCGCGCGGCGCGTGAACGTCAGCAGCAGGATCGCGCCCGGCGGCACGCCGCTCTCGATCAACCGCGCGACGCGATAGATCAGCGTGCGAGTCTTGCCCGAGCCCGCGCCCGCGACGACCAGCAGCGGGCCGTCGCGATGCGTCACGGCGGCAAGCTGCGCGGGATTCAGCAGCTCGGCGTACTTGATTTTGAAGTTGCTCTCGTCGGCCGGTGTCGCCGGCTTTTCGCGCAGGTAAATTACCTTGTCGGCCACGTCAGCGCGATCTTACCACGCCGCGCACCGCGATTACCTACGGCAGCATCGGCCCGCTGCCTGATGGGGTCTGCCCACCGTTTCTGTAGATACCCTGCATCGTCTTGTTCCACAGTTGATCGGGACTGTTGGGCGATTGCGAACCCGGCGCGGCTGCCTAACCTTGCGCCGCCCCGCGCATGTCTTCGACGTGCGGATCGAGCAGGATCTGGTCGACCATGTTGACGCTCGGATCGTTCAGGTACGCGGTCGCGATTCGTTCCGCGTCGTTGCGCCCGAACTGCGTCGCCACAAACCCTGTGAGTATCAGTTGCTTGCTGCCGCCGGGCGAGGTCGAGAACTGCGCTGTGACCATCCGCAGCTCGTTCATGTGGAGATACCTGGTGAGCGCGTCGCTGGTGCCCTGATCGATCACGTAATTCTGCGCCAGCACAATACTGCACGTCCCGATCACCGCGATGATTGCCGAGACCAATGCTTGCATTCGTCGCATCACAGCCTTCGACCATATCCGACGCGCTCGCAAAAAAGAAAACGCGGGCACCATCGCCGGCGCCCGCGCTCCTTACTGCTTGCGATTCCCTCGTTATGGAATCTGTATCTCCTGAATCTGTGCCGTCTCCTTCTGCACGACCTCCGCCGGTAGCGGCGCGTACTGAAGCGACGGTGCCAGCGTCTGTCCCTCGGTCAGCGCCCAGCTCAGGAATTTCTTGATTTGCTCGCCGACATCCTTGTTGGTCTGCTTCTGGTAAACGAGCAGCCATGTGAACGACGAGATTGGGTACGCGCCTGCGCCCGGCGCGTCCGTGATCGACACGCGAAAGTCTGCCGGCATATTACCCGATGCCGAGGCGGCCGCCGCGGTGACTCCTGCCAGGCTGGCCGTCACCCAGTTGCCGGCCTTGTTCTGGATCTGGGCGAACGGGATTTTGTTATTGAGAGCATAGATCAATTCGATGTATCCGATTGCGCCGGGCGTTTGCTGAATCAGCGCCGTCACGCCTTCATTGCCCTTGCCGCCGAGCCCGGTTGGCCACTTGACCGAGGTTCCCCTGCCCACATCCGACGCCCAGCTCGGGCTGACCTTCGATAAGTAGTCGACGAAAATGTAGGTCGTGCCGCTGCCATCGGATCGATGGCATACGACGATGTCCTGCGAGGGAATCGAAACGCCGGGATTCAGCGCCTTGATCTTGTCGTCATCCCACTTCGTTATCTTGGCCGAATAAATGTCCGCGATCACCGGACCCGTCAGGCGCAGGGTGCCGGTGAAGCCGGGCAGATTGTATGCGAGCACGTCGGCGCCCATCACTGACGGGAAGTGCAGAATTTTTCCCGGCGCGTCCGAGAGCTGCTGATCGGTCATCGGCGCGTCGCTCGCGCCAACATCGACGGTGCGGTTCGAGAGCATCCTGATTCCGCCGCCCGAACCGATCGATTGGTAGTTGAACTTCATGCCCGGATTCTCTTTCGCGTACACGTCGAACCACTTGGAATAGATCGGGTACGGGAACGTCGCGCCGGCGCCATTGACCAACATATCGGCAAATCCGGAGCGGCCGATTCCCGCGATCGCCAGGACCACAAAAAGAGCCAAAATTAGTCGTCGTTTGAGCATCGTTTGAACTTGCCTCGAAGTTAGTCGTGTCCGTTCCGCGGATCTGAATGCGGCGCGCAAAACC
>NZ_DATEQZ010000078.1:0-43057 GCF_035272065.1 Binatus sp. (SeqCode) | reverse complement strand
CTCGGTCAAGGACTTGGCCCGCAAGCTCATGCGCTACATCCGTCACTACAATCGCGCACCCAAGCCTATCAAGTGGACTTACCGCGACCCCTCACAGCGCATCAGCCTTGATACCATTTCATCTGTTACAGGCCACTAGATGGCAAACACTCATGCGATTGTGATTGGCGGGAGCATGGCGGGGCTTTGCGCTGCGCGCGTCCTCAGCAAATTCTATGACAAGGTGACCGCGATCGACCGCGACGCTTATCCTGCCGGGGCGCATGAACGGCCCGGGGTTCCGCAAAGCCGGCATGTCCATGCGCTGCTGATGCGCGGTCGGCTCGAACTCGATCGGCTGTTTCCGGGTTTCGAGAAAACGATGCTCGAGCGCGGCGCGCTCGAGATAAACTTCGGCCGCGATTTCGCCGCGCTGCGACCGGACGGATGGGCAGAGCGGCGTCCGAACTCGATTACGACGCTCTTCGCGAGCCGCGTGCTGATCGAGGCGACCGTGCGCGAGCTTATCCGAAGAATACCGAACGTCGAGCTGATCGAACGGGCCGAAGCGGTCGGCTTCGAGACGGTGCGCGGCGCTTCGATTCGGGTCAGCGGAGTAAAGGTTAATCCGCGCGACGGCGGCGCGTCGTTCACGCTCAATGGCGACCTTATAATCGATGCGAGCGGGCGCACGACCAAAATTCCGTCATGGATCGAGGCGATGGGCCTGCCTGCCCCGCCGGAGACGGTCGTCGACTCGCATACCGGGTACGCGTCGCGATGGTACAAAGTCAATCCCGAGCGTCGCCCGAAGGACTGGTGGTGGAAGGGAGTCTGGATCGATCCGGTGGCGGAAGATGTCTCCACTGCCGGCGTGTTGTTTCCGGTCGAGAACAATCGAATGATCGTCACGATGGCGGGAATTGGCGGCCATTACCCGCCGAGCGACGAGGACGGCTTTACCGCCCAACTCGCGCATCTGCGTTCGCCGATAATCGCGGAGGAAGTCGCGCTGGCGGAGCCTATGTCACAGGTCTATTCGTACCGGCAGATGGCGAATCGCTGGCGGCATTACGAGAAATGGGGCGCGCAGCTCGACGGCTTCGTCGCTCTCGGCGACTCATCGTGCGCGTTCAATCCGGTCTATGGCCAGGGCATGACTTCGGGCGCGTTGTCGGCGCTGATGCTCGGCGAGTGCCTCAAAAAGAACGGCATTAGTGACATCGAGCTTCCGCGAAAATTCTTCGCGGCGCAGGCGCGCTTTCAGGCCGAACCGTGGGGACTCGCGACCGCCTCCGATTTCAGAATCCCCGGCACCGAGGGCAAGCGTCCTATGATCAATCGGGTGATCGATCCGCTGCTGGGAAAAATGTTCCAGGTCGCGAACGACGATCCCGCGATCGGTGAGCGTATCGGCGAAGTCATCAACATGATGAAGCCGCCGTCGGCGCTATTCGAGCCGTCGTTGCTGAAGCTCATCGCGAAGGCATGGTCGCGCAGGCTCATCAGGGGTAAGACCCCGCCGAAGGAAACGGCGGCGATGCCGCCGTTGGCGCTGGGGGCAGAGGGCTAGATAGTTACTGCTGGTTTTGTTGGTTGGAGCTGCTACTAGGATCGATAGGGCGAAGGAGCTCGGGTTGGGGGTCTATCTTTAGTTCTACTGACATCAGTTGTCTCCCGCCGTGACTCCTATACACGCCTCGCATAGGAGGTACGTCGGAATAGTCGCGGCCGATAGCTACTCTTATGTGGCGCTCATCCACCATGCATCCGTTGGTTGGATCGAAACCGGTCCATCCCCAGCCTGGGAGCTGCGCTTCGAGCCACGCGTGGCTCGCTTGTGCTCCTACGGTTTCTGCCTTGGATTTGGCGGCGTGGGCGAGATAGCCGGAGACGTAGCGGGCCGGGATACCGGCGAGGCGCAGCACTCCTATAGTTAGATGCGCAAAGTCCTGGCAAACACCGCCGCCGACCGAGAGAATTTCGTCGGCGGTCGATTGCACCTTGGTCATGCCGGGCTCGTACACGAACTGGTCGCGGACGAAGGCTACTGTCCGGTTCGCGTAGGCGGCTACGTCCTCTGAGGGATCGGGCCTCGCCAGCCAGAAGAATCTGCGCATCGGCTCGCTGAACGGAACGTGGCGGCTCGCGTTAAGGAAGTCGTACTCAGTGCGATTGCGCGCGTGATCTTCGAGCAGGTATTCGCCGAACGGCATCGGAATCGCTGGCGACGGCGGGCCGGGTGTGCACTCGACAAGAGATTTCGCCGCGACGATTAGTTCAGGGTGCGGCGCGTGGATCGAAAACCCGTAAACGCGATTGCCGTAGTAGTCGTCGTACTCAACGGTGGACGCGTCGGGCGTCAGGTCCAAATCAAATTCGAGGCATCGCAGATTCGCGCCTTCCAGCGGCCGCATCCGCACCTCGTTGTGCGAATCGTAGGCCGGCATCTGGTATTCGAAGCGGGTAGTGTGACAGATCCGCAGCAGCATCGCATCAATTCAATCGACCTTGAGGTAGCGTTGGAAGACCTCGTCGCCCAGCGCCGCGCATCCATCCTGAATCTGAATCAGAAACTGATGCAAGCCGGATTTGATCACCTCGAGCGACCGCTTTGAGTTCATCAAGACCAGCAGTTCTTCGAGCTGCGTGGACGGCGGCGAGGGTTCGGGCGCCTGGCCCTTGATCCGGTTGAGCGAGGTCGCGAGCATCGCGAGCGCGAACCGCGCCGAGCGCGGGAATGTTGGATCGAAGAGCAGGATCTCGACAACGTTGTCGATTCTGATCGAGTTGCCAAAACGCTTGCGATAAGCCTCGAGCCCGGACGCGCTGCGCAAAACGGCGGCCCATTGCAGAATGTCGAGCGAACCGCCGACGTCTTCAAGCCGCGGCAGCAGGAAGTGGTACTTGACGTCGAGCATCCGCGATACATCCTCGGTCCGCTCGAGCATTATGCCGAGTTGCATGAAGTCGTAGGCGATGTCGCGCGGGATGGTGCTCTGGCGGATCCCGGACAGGCGATAGAAGCTGTCCTTTAGATCGGCGAAAAACGCGAACACGCCCGGCGAAATGAAAAGTTCGGGCGTCCATTCCTGCGCGTTGAGGTAGAGCGTGTTCAGATCGAGCCATAGCTCGGACGAGATGTAGTGGCGCAGCGAGATCGCGTTGTTGCGCGCGGTGTTGATGCAACTGCGAATCGAGTTGGGATTGTCGGTGTCGAGCGCGAAGAAGTTGAGAATGGAGGCGTCGTCGGCGGTCGTGTAGGACTCGGCGAAAAGGTCGCGCTCGCCGAAAATCGCGAGCAGCGGCGCCCACGGCTGCGCGTCGCGCGGCGGACTCTCGATCAGCAGATGGTAGTTGACGTCGAGCAGACGCGCGCGCCATTCGGCACGTTCCAGGTTGCGGGCGGTCCAGAAAAGATGACTCGCGATTCGCCGGAGCATCAGGCCTCGAGCACCCAGGTGTCCTTGCTGCCGCCGCCTTGCGAAGAGTTCACGATCAACGAGCCCTCGCGCAGCGCGACGCGCGTCAGGCCGCCGACGAGCACGCGCGGCTTGGCGCCGAGCAGCACGAAGGGGCGAAAGTCGATGTGCCGCGGCGATAGCTTCATCCCGCTCTCGGAGCCATTGTGAATGATCGTGGGATGGACCGAGAGCGCGATGACCGGCTGCGCGATGAAGGCCGACGGATCGTTGATGATCCGTTCGCGCGTCTCCGCGAGTTCCTTTTCGCCGGCCTTTGGTCCGATGACGACGCCGTAGCCGCCGGACGCGCCGGTGGGTTTGACGACGTAGCGCTCGAGATTTTTGAGCACCTGCTCGCGCACTTCGGGATCGCGCAGCAGATAGGTCTCGACGATCGGAAGAATCGGCTCCTCGGCCAGATAGTAACGAATCATCGCGGGCGTGTAGGCGTAGACGGCCTTGTCGTCGGCAACTCCCGTGCCGACGCCGTTGGCGATAGCCGCGTTACCGGCGCGCAGCACCGCGGTCAGACCGGCCACGCCGAGCAGGGAATCGGGGCGGAAGACGAGCGGGTCGAGGAAGTCGTCGTCGATGCGGCGGTAGAGGACGTCGATTTGGCGAAGCCCGTGAACGTCCTTCATGTAGAGCTTGCGATCGACGCAGACCAGGTCCACGCCTTCGACCAGCTCGATGCCCATCTGCTGCGAGAGGAAGACGTGCTCGAAGAACGCGGAGTTGAAGGGCCCGGGCGTGAGCAGCGCGATGGTGGGATTGGATTTGCCGGAGGGCGACATCTCCTTCAGGCATTGCAGCAGGTCGGCGGGATAGCGCTCGACGCTGCGCACGCGCGATGCGCGCATCAGAGTTGGGACGAGACGCATCATCACGACGCGATTTTCGATCACATAGGAAACGCCGCTGGGCGTGCGGACATTGTCTTCGAGGACATAGAAGCGGCCGTCGGCGCCGCGCACGAGATCGATGCCGGCGACGGTGACGAAGTTGCCCAGCGGAGGCTTGATGCCCACGGCGGCGCGGCGGAACTGTGGACATCCGAGAAGGAGATCGCGCGGGACGACGCCGTCGGACAGGATGCAGCCGTCGCCGTAAACGTCGGCGACGAAGGCGTTGAGCGCGCGCACACGCTGAATCAGGCCGGCCTCGAGCGTGCCCCAGGTTGCGGCATCGATCACGCGCGGAATTGGATCGAACGGGAAGATCCGCTCGGAGCCGTCGGCGGCGCCGTAGACGTTGAAGGTCACGCCCATGCGGCGGAACATGCGGTCGGCGCTCGCACAAATTTCGGCGAACTGAGCCGGCGGCATCGAGAACAAAGTGTCGATGACGGCCTCGCAGCCGGTTCGCGGCTGGCTCGATAGATCGAGCATCTCGTCGAAAACGCCGGCGTCGGTTTTATACGCCGCCCAAACGGGCACCGCCCTGCCTGTTTCGGAAACAGTCGAATCCATCGCACATCACCCCATCGCCCTAACTGGCGCGGAATTCAGCATCGCCGGCACACCGGCGTCATTGGAAGAGCAATCGACGGGCCAGACTCAGGCGGGAATTTCAGCGCCGCTTTGCGCGAGGTAGGCTTGGTAGTCGCGGTTGGTCGCGAGCAGGTGCCCATGCGTACCGGAGGCGGCAATCGTTCCGTCGTGGATGAAAAAGACGCGATCGCATGCGGCCAATGTGCCGGCTCGATGCGCGACGATGATGACGATTCGATCGCACGCTAGCGCGGTCAGCGTTTCTATGAGCGCGGATTCCGAGGCGGGATCGAGCGGTGCGGCGGGCTCGTCGAGGACAATGATCTCGGGCCGTCGAAGCAGGGCGCGCGCGATGGCGATTCGCTGTTTCTGCCCGACCGACAGGCGCGCGCCGCGCCGCCCGAGCATAGTCGAGTAGCCGTCGGGCAGGCGCTCGATAAATTCCGCCGCACCCGCCATCGCGGCCGCTTCGCGAACGTCGGCCTTCGACGCGCCCGCGCTGCCGTAGCGGATGTTGTCCTCGATCGAAGTCGAAAACAGCGCCTCATTCTGAAATACGAAACCGACGCGCGCGCGAATCGAGTCGGGTGCGACGGCGCGCGAATCGACGCCGTCGAAGGCTATCGTTCCCGCTGACGGTTCGACGAAACGCGGAATCGAGTTGATGAGCGTGGTCTTGCCGCATCCGCTCGCTCCCGCCAGCGCGACCATTTCGCCGGCGCGCATCGACATCGTGACGCCGCTCAGCACGGCGGTGGCGCCGTAGCCGATCGCGACGCCGCTGAACTCAAGGTTCCGGATGCGAGCACCAAGTCCGTTGCTGCGTCCGTCGGCGACCGGCTCAGCCAGGTTGTCGAGCACGCTGTGCACGCGGCGCAGCCCCGCGACCGACGCCTGCACCGACGCCCACGTGCCGCCGATGATTGCCATCGGATTCGCCAGCATCGATCCGTAACTCGCGAGCAGGACGATGTCGCCGAGCGTGATGCGTCCCACAATCACCTGCATCATCAGATAGTAGAGCGCGTATCCGATCAGCGCGCAGCATACGGGCGCGAGCACGATTACCAGCACGAAGATGATCGCGAGCATGCGGAACGTCGAGCGGTAGGAGGCCCAGCTCGCGGCGTCAACGGCGGCGGTCTCGCGCGACTCCTGTCCGTATGCCTTGATCAGCTGTACTTGCGCGACGCGCTCCTCGAATGCGGCCATCACGTTGCTGCCGCTTTCGCGCATCGACTGGCTTTGAGCGCGCAGGGCGCGTCCGAACAGGCTGCTGCCGATAGCGATCAAGGGCAGAAAGAGAATCGCGCCGACGACGATCACCGGCTCGTTGCTGAATTGCGCGGAGAGCACGATCATCGCCATCACGAACATGAACACCGACATGATTGGGGCGAGCACGCCGCGATAAAATACCGGGCCGATCGACGCACTGTCGTACATTACGCGGAAGACGGCGTCGCCGATTTTCTGGTCGGCGTAAAGCGCCAGCGGCGAGCGCAAAAATCGCTCGTAGATCGCGGTGCGCAGCGACTGGTTCATACGCTGCGTGAGATTGATCGTGACGCGCGATTCGAGATAGCCGAAGAGACCGTTCCACAGGCTGCTGCCGTCGTTGGCGTCATTGGCAGTGATGCCGGCTTGATCCAGTCCGTCGCTGTTCACGTTGGTGCCGAGCGCTTGCGCCTCGCCATGCACCATCCCGATCAGAATAACGGTCAGCACGAGAAACAACGTGACGGCGAGGAGCAGGCCGCTCCGGCTCGTACCGGCGAGCGGAGTCAAGATAGCGGCCGGCACCCCTGTGAGCGGGTGACCGTCGATGACGTTGTCGATGACGATTTTCAGCGGCCACGGCGTCATCAGAAAAAAAGTCAGCGAGATGAAAACCAGCGCGCACTTGATCGCGACGAGCCGCCGATAGCGGCTTACGAACGGCCAGCTCTTGACGAGTAGGCGCCAGGCCTCGCGCCACGTGAGGGGCGCCTGCTCATCGGCGTAGAGAAGATTCGCGCGCGAGTCGCGCTGCGCGATGGCGTCAGGCATTGCTCACCTCGCGAATCGGGACGTCGTCGAGGACGGATCCGTCGGCGGCAACGAGCCGGCCGGCGGCAAGCTGGTACATTCGGTCGGCGCGCGATGCGGTGGTGCGGCGATGCGTCGCGAGAATCACCATCCGGCGCGTGGGTTCTTCGTTCACCCACTCGCGCAGGCCGAGCATGACGGCGTCTTCGCTCGCCACATCGAGCGACGAGGTCGGTTCGTCGAGCAGAAGAATCGGCGCGTCGCGCAAAATCGCGCGCGCGAGGCCGAGCCGCTGCGCTTGCCCGGCGGAAAGCTTCGAGCCTTTTTCGCCGAGCATCGTGTCCAGGCCAGCCGGCAGAGAACGAACGAAGTCGCCCAAGCCTGCGCGATGAATCGCAGAGAGAACTTCCGCCGCCGACGCGTTCGGGCGGCCGTACGCGACGTTGTCGCGAAGCGTCGCGGTGAAAAGCGGATTTTCCTGCAGCGCGACGGAAAGCATGCCGCGCCACGCCGGAAGATCGAATCCTTCGATCGGTTCGGCGTTGAGCATGATGCGGCCTGCCGTCGGATCGAAGAATCTCACGATGAGCGAAATGATCGTGCTCTTTCCAGAGCCGCTGGGTCCGGCAATCGCGGTGATTTCACCGACGCGGGCCTCGAGATTCACGTCGGAGAGGACGGGCCTGCGCGGGTCGTAGCCGAAGGTCACGTTGTCGAAGGCGAGAGTGGTCGCGGTTTTTGGCGGGATTCCACGGCCAATCCTGACGCTTTGCTCGGGCGTTTGACCGAGCATCTCGAGCACGCGCGAGATCGCGACGGCCACGTCCTGCATGCTCCCCCAGAGGTCGGTGATACTTCGCGTGCGCGCGCTGACTCTGGCCACCAGCGCGAGCGAACCCTGGAACAGTCCCAGCGATACGGCAACGTGCGCGAGGCCCGCGGTTCCGCCCGCCATCAGTTCCGTCGCCCCGACGTACAGTGCCGCAACGTACGCCAGCCCGCGAACCGTGTTGGTCATGACGCGGTAGCGCGCGAGCATCAGGCGGGCGCGACGGCCGGCGAGGAATGCGTCCCAGTTGTCGCGCGCGTAATTTTCAGCTTCGAAAGCTTCCGTGCCGAACGCTTTGACGGTTTTGATCGACGCCAGCGTTTCTTCGATGCGCGTGGTCGCCAGCGCCGTGGCTTCGCGTTCACCGATGAAAGCGGCGCGCAACGAATCCGCGCAGATCCAAGCCAGGATGAAGTTCGCGGGCATCAGCAGCGCAGCGATCAGCGCCATCCGGGTGTCGTACCAGAGCAGGTAAAGCAGCGAGCCGATGGCGGCTGGAACGAAAATCAGCGGCTGAACGATCAGACCGTTGATCACGCCGGGAATCGCTGCGGAGTCTTGGAACATCCGGTAGATCGCGTCGCCGATCTTTTCCTCGGAATGAAAGCGCACGCTCAGTTCCTGCATCCGGGTGTAGAGATTGACGCGGAACAGATTGCTGATGCGCTGTAAAATCCAGATCGCGTAGCCGAAGAGAAATCCGAAAATGATCAAGCCGGCCACCGCCGCGCCGCCGCTAACGACGCCTGCGTGAATCAGAACGGTCCGCCGATCGGCATGCTGCGGCAGGTGAAGCATCCACGCCTGCGCGGGCGTCAGCGCGTCGCCATGACCGACGACGTCGAAGAAAACGCGCGTGAGGTTGAGCGCAAGGAGTCCGCTTAGGAGAGCCGGCGTCGTGAGCAGGAGCAGGTACACGAGATGGTGGCGGTAGGGGCGGATGAATGGCCACGCGCGCACGACGAGGCGGAACACGTCGCGCGAACGCAAGCGGCGAGCGTCGGGGAACGCCAGCTCGCTCGCGGCAGGAGGCGAAACGATTGTCGGTTCAGCGTTCAATCGAATCGCGCCGACTCACTTGCCGGGAGCGGTGCCAGCCGCGGCCAGTATGCTGTCTTCGAGCACGAACTTCGAGGTGCAAGCTACCTGGTTTTGATTGCCGCCCAGCACGTAACGTCCCTGGAAATCCGCCGACACCGAGGCAAGCGTCGAGTGTGCGGTCGTTTTCTCGAGCTTGACGGTCACGGTGACGGTGCCGTCCTGAAACTTGTAGATCATCTGAACCGGGCCCGTCTCGCAGAATGCCCAGTTGCGCCATGACAGGTCGTCGACGGCGGTCTGCTTGGCGACGAGCGTATGAGTTCGCTTATCGGAGCTGACGAGCTGGAAATTGCTGAGTGACGAGTCGGTGAAATATTTTTTGACCGTGGCGAAGACTTCATCAACCGGCTTTTGTATTTCCTGCATCCGAGGAACGATGCGCGGCGTTTCGATTGCGAAGGCTGGCGTGAAGATGAAAAACAATAGAGGCGTTATGATCGATGCGATGCGTAGTTTCATGACTCCTCCTTGATGGGTGTGGGGTTGCGAGTCCTACAAGATCATAACGGCGCGCGGAGCGGCGGGTAAAGGTACCAGCGCATGACTGTTTGATGATAACTTCGCGGCAGGAACGGAAAAGGAGCACATCATGCCCGCGTTGATTTTCGAAAAACGGAACCACGTCGCCTATCTCACAATGAACCGGCCCGAGGTTCACAATTCGCTGAATCCGGAAATGCTCGTCAGCCTCGCGGCGGCGTGGAAGGAGATCGACCGCGACGACGCGGTTCGCGCGACGATTGTGACGGGAGCGGGAAAGGTCGCGTTCTCGGCCGGTGCAGACTTGGGGCGCTTGATTCCGTTGTTCACCGGCGCGCGAAAGCCGGAGGACGAATGGGATAGCAAGCTGCTCGCGGACCGCAAGCTCGGCGACATCGCGCTGCTGCGCGGCTACGACATGGACAAGCCCGTGATTTCCGCGGTCAACGGATTCTGCATCGCGGGCGGAATGGAATTCATCCAGGGCACGGATCTTCGAGTCGCGTCGGAGAACGCGAGCTTCGGCCTGCAGGAAGTGAAGTGGGCGATTATACCGGCGGCCGGCTCGCTGGCGCGATTGCAACGGCAGATTCCGTACTGCAAGGCGATGGAGATTCTGCTCACTGGCAACAGGATCGATGCGCAGGAGGCGTGGCGCCTGGGACTCGTGAACTACGTCGTGCCGCAGGACGAACTGATCGCGAAGGCGGAGGAACTGGCGGCGACGATCGCGCAGAACGGGCCGCTGGCGGTGCGGAAGATCAAAGAGGCGGTGCGGCGAACGTCGGGGCGTCCCTACGAAGAGGCGTTCAAGATCGAAAACGAAATTGCGCGCGAAGTGATGAAGTCCGAGGACGCGAAGGAAGGGCCGCGCTCTTTCATGGAGAAGAGAAAGCCCAATTACAAGGGCAGGTAGCGCTCAAGCTCCGGCCAGCGCGCGCATTGTGTTGGGATAATCGCGCGACGCGGTGGCAGCCGGTCCGATCGGAAAGACCACTGGATGCGTAACACCGGCGGCGCGGAATCGCGCGACGAAATCGCGGCCGGATTTGGCGTTCCCGAATACCGCGATCTTGCGGCATGACGTTTCCGAGATGGCTCTGGGAGCCTCGTCGCGCTTGCCTTCCTTCCACAGCCGGCGTACCTCGTCGAACTCGGCCGCGAGTCCGTAGCGCGCGAACATCTTGTTGTAGTGTCCACGAATGCGTAACCGGCCAGCTCGCGCCGGAACGAATCGACCGCCTTGTCTTCTTCTTCCGTGATGCACATGCGGATGTAGATGCCCACATCGATGGCGGACGGATCGCGCCCCGCGGCTTTGGCGCCTTCACCAATATGCTGCACCATCGGTGCGATTGCCCCGGGCGGCGAGTAGTTCATCAGGACACCGTCGGCAACTTCGCCCGCGAGCCGGAGCATCGGTGCGTTGAGGCCAGCTAGGTAAATCTTCGGCGGACGTGGCGCGGTGATACGCATGCTCAGCTTGAAGTCGGACTTGTACACTTCGCCCTGGAACTTCGAGCGGCCCTCGGTCAACAACTGGCGCATGATCGTGACGCATTCGCGCATTGCGGTGACCGGCTTGCGATACGACGCGCCGTGCCATCGCTCGACGATGATCGGACTCGACACGCCGAGGCCGGCGATCGCGCGGCCGCCAGACAGTTCGTTGATCGTGAGGAAGCCCATCGCCATCGCACCCGGCGTGCGAATTTGAATCGGTATGACGCCCGTGGCCAGTTCGGCTTTGCGGGTGTTGACTGCGAGCGCGGCGAGACTGACGAACGCGTCGGGTCCGCTGACCTCCGCAATCCACAATGATGTGTAGCCGAGGTCCTCGGCCTCGCGGATGAGTGCGAGGCGTGCGGGGAGCGCGTCGGCGCCGACGCCGACGTTGGTCTGAAGTCCGAGCTTTTGATTCGATGGCATCGATAAGTCCGTGCGAGTTTGAGTTGCGCAGATTGTGCGGCTATTCGATTATGGCTGCAAGATATAATGATAGACTCTACGCAGGAGCGTTGAACCATGGCTTACTTCGATTCCGATGGCGTGCAGATTTATTTCGAGGAACATGGCAAGGGCGAGCCGGTCGTGCTGGTGCACGGCTTCGCGTCGCGCGCGGATCATAACTGGGGCGCGGATTGGTTCAACGCGCTTGGGGCGCATTACCGCGTGATCGCGCTGGATTGCCGCGGGCACGGCAAGAGCGGCAAGCCGCACGATCCGGCGGCGTACGGCGGCGAGACGATGGGCGATGACGTGATCCGGCTGATGGATCATTTGGGAATCAAGCGCACGTTGATCATGGGCTATTCGATGGGCGGGCGAATCGTGACGGGGCTTCTGATGTTGCATCCGGAGCGTTTGCGCGCGGCGGTGCTTGGCGGAATCGGCGCTGCGACCGCGGCCGCGCCAAGCTTCGACCGCAAACCGATCGTCGATGCGCTGCTCGCCAAAAATATTTCAGGAGTGAAGGAGCAGCGCGCGCGGGAGTTTCGCCAATTCGCGGAAGCTACCGGCAACGACTTGAAGGCGTTGGCGGCATGCATGGCCTCGAATCGCGAAGATTTCACTGCCGAGCGCATCGCGGCGCAGAAAATTCGCGTGCCGGTCATGATCGTAATCGGAACGAAGGACCTGCTCGTCGGCAATCCAAAGCTGCTGCAGGATGCAATTCCGGCCAGCAAACTCGTGATGCTCGAAGGACGCGATCATTTGAGCGCCCCGAGTGACAAGCACTACAAGGAAGCGGTGCTGGAGTTTTTCAAGACTGCGCCGGCGTAAGCGCCTGAGTCTATGCATCAGCTGATTCGCTAATACAGCTCGGCTATATGCGCGACGATCAACGTGAGCAATGGGAGAGCGACCCAGATCGTACGATAGTTCAATCGGATGCCTGGAATCGCGCAGCCCTCATTTGGTCAATAGCCTCGCCTCTTATCCTCGCGCTGTTAGTGCTCGGATTTGTGCCAGACTGGAACTGGAAGGAACTCACAGGGGCGATGATGTTTGCCTTTGCATCTGGCAGCGTAGTGCTGATTTTGGGCTGGGTATACGAACGCATCAAGTATCGTGAACGCTGAGTTTTAAGCTGACCTAGTGCCTCGCTCGGCGTCAGCTGATTCGCGGGGCGTTGAGGGTGCCCGTCAGGTGATAGGGCAGAGGGCCCGAGGGATGCGGCAATATCGCGAGCAAGACCGCCAGATTCGAAGCTGCGGCGGGAGCGGTCGACAGAGTGAATTGGATCGCGAGTTGGCTTTGGCCGGGGTCGGGTGCGAGCTGGATCGTTCCCTCGGCGGTCAGAGTCAGATCGCCGCCGCTGGTGGTGAATTCCTCGATCGTCACCGTGCCTTGATCCAAATTGAATTTTGAGTGCCCGTCGCCGAGATGGATCGGCGACGTCGCCAGCGCCGAGATGACGGTCAATCCGGCGGCGCTCAGTTCGCCGTCGCCGCTCTCCGCGATGTCACCGGAAGAGAGCAGCAGTTTGCCGCTTCCGGAGAGCCTGCCTGAAGTGTCAGCTCCTGGAATCGCGAACAAGTGCTGACGCGCGATATCCACCGAGTCGAGGTCGTAGCTGATTGCGGTGCCGCCGCCGCTGGGGCGGATTGTGAAGTTCACGACGCCGTCGTAGAGCGCGGCTTTCACGCGGACGCCGGGATGCAACGTGAGCATCGAGAGAAACGCGGGCGCAATCGTGAGGGCCGGGCTCTCGAGGAGCAGGCCGGCCGACGCGGGACGGGTCGAGCGCAGACGGACGTTCGACAACCGCGCGCCGAAGGGGAAGCTCGCTTTCTGACTCTCGCTTGAAACCTCGAGGCCCATCGGCGCGAGCATTTTCGAGAGAGTGGTGGAGTAGGGGAAGGTGGAAATCAGGTACGCGGCGAAGAGCGTCAGTCCGACAACCACGTAGCCGATGCGAACGAGAGCCGGCCGCCGAATTGGCGCGGACACATCGCGGGGCGCATCAGGTGTTCTTGGCGAGCGCGACACAGGTGAGGTCAACGTCGTACGAATGCGTGTCCTGGGTGCGGCGCTGGATGCGAATGTTCGACACGCCGATCGGCATCGCGAGCGAATTGATGCCGTAGAGCGCGTCGACCAACTGAGCGAGATTCACGTTGTCGAGCTTCAACTGCACGCTGTATTCGGTGAAACCGTCGCTGAGCTTGCGATCGGAGCCGGGCGTGATCGAGCCAATCTTCTGGCGGCCGACGCTCTTGGTCATCGACGCTTCGACGACCGAGAACAGCGAGAAATCCTTGCCCAGCGGGACCGTGTGCTTCTCGGCGTTGGCAAGGTCGGCCTTGAGCTGAGCGTAAGTGCCGGCGAGACGGCGAACCTCGGCGAGATCATGTTGCCGCTGCGCAATCTTGTGCTCGAGCCCCGAGCCAAGATCGACGATCGGCATGTAGACAAGATTGTAGATGAGAAAAACTCCGAGCAGGCCGCCGGCGATTTGCACCAGGATGCGTTCGCGCGGTTCGAGTTTCTGGTAACGGCCGCGAGCCTGAGCGATGTACGGATCGACGCGGGTGGCGGCCTGCTTGAGCAACGGGCGGAGCAAGTCCATCACTCGCGCGCGCAAATTGTCGATCCACTCTCTAAGCATGGCAGCTATTCGTCGCGCTCATTCCCGGGTTCGTCGCGCTCAGTCGCCGGCGTCGCGTCCTTGAAGTTCGCGTCCATGCGAAAATCCACTTTGCTCGGATCCGAGCCGGCCTTGGCATGCGCGACTTCGATCGAACCGAAGAAGCCGCTCTGGTCGAGCGCTCGTTTGGCCTGATCGACAGTCGCGAACGAATCCGCCTGGCCGGTCACGCGCAGGCCCTGCGAATCGATCTGCACGTCGGCCATCTGCACCGGAAACCGCGGCGGCAACGCTCGCGACACCGCGACCAGCGTGTCGAGCGGCGAATGAGTCAGGTTGCCGCCGATCAGATTGAGCCGCTTGTTCATCTTCGCAATCCCGAGCTGCAACTGCGCCCTGGCGTTGGCGGGATCGGTTTCGCCCAGCACCGGTCCGGCGACGGCGGCGATTTCCGCGTTGACCTGGTTGAGGCGATGAAGATTGGCGGACACGCCCAGCGCGAAATGGAAAATGATCACGGCCAGCAGCGCGGCGGCGAGGATCCCCGAAGTGTAGAAGGGGCTGAGGTCGCCACGGACGCGCCCGCGGAACATGAATTCGCCCTGGCGGAAATTGATCAGATCGAGTGGCTTACTGGGCAACTCGCCGAGCAGCATCGCGACGCACGATGAATACTTGCCGGTGTTCGGCACCGAGCCTTCGAAGATCCCAGTATAGTCGAATGCGCCGCCGTCGCGCACCGACATGGCGAGCGAATCAGACAGCAGTCCGCGGACTTTCGGATACGCAGCAGCCGCGCCCGCGACGATCACCTCGGTCTGATCGGACTCCTCGCCATTCGCAAGCAGGGTCTGACGCACCGAGTTGAGAATCGGCGCGGCTGCGTCCTGCGAGACCGCCGACCCGTCCGACATCATCAGGCCGCCCTGCATCGAACGGATCGCGCGGGGCGTTCCGCCGAGATCGACTAGCACGACCGAAGTGGAGTCCTCGTCGCCTTCGACGACCAGGTGCGCCATCGGCTTGGCGCCGTTTCCGTTTTTCGCGCGCGTGAGCATCGCGGCCAGCGCGAGCGGTGCGAGCGTGACAGTTTTGGGATCGAGTCCGGCCTTCAGCAGCAAATCGAGATGATGCTGGAGATCGCTCTTGCGCACCATCGCGGCCATCACCAGCGTGTGCTCGCCTTCGCGCCCGACGCGGGTGAACGCGACCGCGCCATCGTCGACCGGGAAGGGCAGATGCTCTTCCAATGCGAACGGAACCACCTGATGCAGCCGGCGCGCGTCCTTGAACGGCAGTTCGAGCAGGCGCTTGACGACGAGATCGGCGGGCAGCGCTGAGATCACAATGTCAGGTTGCCCGGCCTCTACCACCAGGCGGGAGAGCGCGCCCGCGAGGTCGCCCTCGTCGTCGGCGCGAATCTTGTCATACACGCCGGCGAGGGTGAACGAATTCCACGAGCGCTCCGCGACCGCCGCGCGCACGCGGTCGCCGGCGAACTCCAGCGCAAGTATTCGTTGAGCCATTAGGCGTCCTGCACCCTAATCCTCATGCCACGCGGCGAGCGTGCCGATGCCGTTGGTCTCGCGATGGAACGTCGCGGTGATGATTTTGCGCGCGCCCGCGTACGTACCCATCCCGTTAATCGTAAAAAACTGGCTGCGCATGTCGACGTCCTTCGAAAGAAGCTGCGCGACGTCGCCAAGATCGGGAAGGTTCATAATGTCGGTGGGTTGGGAGAACGGCCGAATCGCGCGGGCCTCGATAATCTCCTGCACGATTTTCTGATCCTCTATCAATTGCGGCTCCAGCGCGGCGATCACTTGCGGCGACGCGGTGTTGGCATTCACCGCCGGCTCGGGCATCACGGTCAGGAATGGGCTCACGCGATTGAAAACCGCCTCGTTGAAACCCTGGACCATCTGCAGGTCGCCGATCGTCGGCATCGCGCCGTAGCGCGGCTGATACGGCGGTTTCAAAGCCAGGTAGTAGTCACCGATGTTGCTATTTTGCGCATTGCCGTTCGGCGTGATCCAGTCGACGATACCTTGCACCAGGTCAACCTTCACGTTGAGGATCGTGAACAGGCGCTGGATCTTCAGAATCGCAGGCTGGTTGGGAATGCCGTTCTGGACCATCGCGTTGATAGGCAGCTTACGGGCTTCGTCCACGATCGACAACGAGACGTTGCCGCCCTCCAGCGGCATCGGCGGAAACGGCACCGCCCACACCTCGCTCAAGCTGTCGGTCGGGGTTTGCGATGTTGCGTCTGCGCGCGCATCCGCCGCCAGCAATCCGAGACCGATACTGACCGCCGACCGCGCCAGGTAGCTGGCGCGCAGCTCGTTGGCCTGGTTCGCCGCCGACACGCATCCGAGTCCGGACGTCATCGCGAAATCCACGACGATCAGCGTCATCAGCGCGATTCCCAGCAGGACCGCGAGCAGCGCCACGCCGCGCTCGCTCTTGCGCAGCCGCGTTACCATTCCTGTATCGCCATCGGCACGGTGACTTGCGTCGCAAAGTCCATCACGTGTCCGCCCGGCGCCGCCATCTGAATCTGGAGCGCCGCCGCCACCGGCAACTGGCGTCCCGTCGGCAGACTCGACGAATCCCAGCTCTCGCCCCACTTCTGGCCGTCGAAATAACGGATATGCAGCGACAGCACGTTGTCTGCGAGCACCGTCGTTTGCAGCGCGGCCGAACTCGTCAGCAATCCACTTTGCTGCGAGCGCTGCAGCAAGTACCAGCCCGGCTGGTCGGGATTCGGCGTCAAATTGTAAGTGACTATCGTCTCGGGCGTCATCCCGGTGAACGCGCGGCGATGCCCTCCGCTGAAGGTGGACAGCGTGATTGTATCGATCGGCGCGCCATTGCCCATGCGTCCGTTGCCGAACAGCGCGACCTTGCTGGCCGCATACGGAGTCTGGACGGCATTGCGTAATTCCTTGGTCATCTGCCACAGCAACGAGCGGCCTTCGCGATCGACCATCAGCCGTCCTTCGGCGTGCACCTTGCTGTGCGCAATTGTGCTGAACGAGCTGGCCAGCATCGTCAAGATCAGCGCCAGCACTCCAATCGCGAGCATCATCTCGATGAGCGTGAAGCCGTGTGGCGCACGATACGTCGGGATACGACGGTTCGTCATGGCGTCGCCCCCTGCCGCAGCCCATTTGTATCGGGCGGGATCGGCGAATGAACGAACTCGACTAGGGAGAAGCTCTGCGAGAGGGTGGGACCGTAACGAATCAGAACCTTGACCTTGCGCACGTCGGGAAACATGCCCGACGCCTCGACCGCCCGTTCCCAGCGGAAGTCCTTGAACTCGCCGGGGAATGACGCTTCGAAATTGCCGCTGGTGCGGCCGAGCTCGGGAAATCGCTCGAGCTCCGCCTCCGTCATGACGGCCTGCGCGAGCATCGAGGCGCGCGTCGTCTGCTGGGCGCGGATTACCGATTGAATGCTCTGATGATGGAGACCGAGCAGGCCGAGCAGCGCGATACCGAGGATCGCCATTGCGACCATCACCTCGAGCAGCGTAAACGCGCGCGCGCGCCGGCGAAGAATATTCACCGCGTCATCCCCTGCGGCATTACGTCGCCGCTGATGATCGCGACCTGTCCGGTCAGTGGAGAAAATTCAAGCGTCATCACGTCGCCCGATGCGTCTTCGAGGTGCACCACGGTCGCATCGACGTAGCCCTCTGGATAAAAGTTGGTCGCGACCACTCCGCGATTGACGGTGCCAATGCCTTCGATGGTCACGTCGCGAATCCGAATCGCCGCCGGCAGCATCACCGGCTTGCCCGACATGCTGTTATCCGGCGCGAACACCGGCTGTACGGCATAAGGATCGAGCTGCGCGGCCGCGTAGCCGTTGTTGTCCAAATCGAAGATGAGCCGCAGGACCAGCTTGTGGCCGGTGGCTTCATCGAACATAAAAGTCGCGCGGCCCGCCAGCCGGCGCGCCTGGCTTTTCAGCGCGGCCTCGCGAAAGCCGCCGAGATACGGCAACGCGAGGGTCAGCATCAATCCCATGATGAAGATCACGACCGCCAGTTCGAGCAGCGTGAAGCCCGGCGAGGCGGACGACACGCTGAGCCGCACAAGCGTTCTGGCGCGGCGAGCAGATGGTCCGGGCCCCGATTTCATGGCGCCGTCACGACGATTGGCTGGCGTCTATATCGTCCGAGCTTTCGACGCCGTCGGGGCCGAACGACTTCAGCACGTACGAGTTCCCATCGCTCTGGTAGAAGTAGGGCGTCCCCCAGGGATCTTGCGGCAGGCGCTCGATATAGCCGCCGCTTTCGTAATTCGCGGGCACGCGGCCGTTGGTCGGCGGCGACACCAGCGCGTTCAGACCCTGGTCGGTGGTCGGGTAGTAGCCGTTGTCGAGGTAGTAGCGATCGAGCGCGGTCTTGATCTCGGCGAGATCAGCCTGCGCCTTGGTCTTCTTGGCCTTGTCGGCGGCGCCGCGCAGACTCTGGACGACGATCGTCGCGAGCAGGCCGAGGATCAGAATAACCACCATGATTTCAATCAGGGTGAAACCGTCCTGATTGTATCGGCGTGACTTCATCGCGGTTACCTCCGGCGCGTTCTTCACTGCATCAGCTGGTTGAGCTGGAAGATCGGCATCAGCACCGCCAGCATCATGAACACGATAACAGCCGCCATCGCCAGCGTCATCACCGGCTCCAGCACGGTGGTCATCTGGCTCAGCGAGTGCGAGACCTCGCGCTCGTAGTTGTCGGCCACGCGCTCGAGCATCCGCTCCAGTTCGCCGGAGCGTTCGCCGACGCGGATCATCTCGATCAGCAACGGCGGAAAGAGCCCGCTGCGCGCCAGCGTCTGCCCCATGCCGTGGCCCTCGCGAATACTTTCGCGGCTCTGCTCGATGGCGTCCTTGAGCAGACCGTTGGTCACCACGCCTTTGACCGCGTCGAGCGCCGGCAGCAACTGCACGCCGCTGGCGAGCAGGGTGGCCAGGGTCCGCGCAAAGCGCGCGCAAATGATTCGAATCATCGTCGGCCCGATGTAGTACGCCTTCAGGATAGCGGTGTCGTACATGCGCCGCCCGCGCGGCGTGGCCATCGCAGCGGTAAATCCAGCCACGGCGCCGACCACCAACAGCGCCAGCGGGATCCAGTAGCCGGTGACGATCCCCGAAATCGTAATCAAGACTCGCGTCGCCAGCGGCAGCGCCGCATGCTGCTGCTCGAAAATCGTCGCGACTTGCGGCACCACGTATGCCACCAGGAACGCCATGATTCCCGTGCCGACGCACATCATGATGATCGGATAGGTCAGCGCGCCGCGCACCTTGGTGACGAATTCGTTTTGGCGCTCGCTGTACTCGGCCAGCCGGTCCAGCACGGCCTCGAGCGCCGCAGCCTGCTCACCCGCGCGCACCATCCCGATATAGAGGTCGGAGAATGTATCGCGATGATTGCTCAGCGCGTCGGCCAGCGACGAGCCCTCGCGCACGCGCTCGCGCACCTGCGAGAGCATCCGCTTGGTCGCGGCGCGGGTCGATTGATCGCTGAGCGCGCTGAGCGCATCGACCAACTGCACGCCGGCGCCGAGCAGTGCGCTCAACTGGCGCGTCAGCAGGGCCAGGTCCGCGGCCGGCATCTTACGCCGCCACAGCGACGGCAGCCACTCGCGCCTGGCTTCCTGGCGTTCAGCGGCGTTGGACTCCTCGTTGAGGTCGGTCGGGAAAATTCCCGACGCGCGCAGCTTGCCGCGCGCGGTCCGGGCGCTGTCGGCGTCAACCACGCCGTTGACCGAGCGGCCGTCGGCGCCAAGACCTCGATAAGCAAATACTGGCATCGGTGAAAAAAAACTTATGCGGGCGCGCTAGTCGATGTCTTCCTGCGTGACCCTCAGCAGCTCCTCGATCGAGGTCTCGCCGCGCAGCACGCGCGCCGCGCCGTCCTGGCGCAGCAGAGTCATCCCCTGCTCGGTACATTTGCGGCGCAGCATGGCGGCATCGGCTTTCTGCATGACCAGCGAGCGGATTTCGTCGTCCATGATCATCAGTTCCTGTATCGCCATTCGGCCGCGATAGCCGGTGCTGCGGCAATGGCGGCATCCCTTGGGACGGCAGATCTTGGCCGTCATGTCCCCGGGCTTGAGTCCGATTCGCGAAAGCTCGGACTCGCTGGGACGGTATGGCTCGCGGCAATCGGGGCAGAGCTTGCGGATGAGGCGTTGGGCCAGCACGGCGAGAATCGACGACGAGACCAGGAACGGCTCGATCCCCATTTCCACCAGCCGCGTCACCGCGCCGAACGAATCGTTGGTGTGCAGCGTCGAGAACACGAGATGGCCGGTCAAGGCGGACTGGATCGCGATTTCGGCGGTCTCGGCGTCGCGGATTTCGCCTACCATGATCACGTCAGGGTCTTGGCGCAGAATCGAGCGCAGGCCGCTGGCAAACGTCAGCTCGATTTTCGGGTTCACCTGCATCTGGCCGACGCCGCGGAGCTGGTACTCGATCGGATCCTCGATCGTAATGATGTTTTTTTCAGGAGAGTTAATTCTGGACAGGCACGCGTACAGCGTCGTCGATTTGCCCGAGCCGGTCGGCCCGGTCGCCAGGATGATCCCGTGGCTCTGCCGAATCAGCCGGTCAAGCCGCTGCAGGTTCTCGCCGGAAAACCCGAGATGGTCGAGATTTACGTCGACCGCCGCCTGCGCGCGATCGAGCAATCGCAGCACGATCCGCTCGCCGAACGCGGTCGGTATCGACGAGACCCGCAAATCGATGTCGCGGCCCGCGATGCGCAGCCGGATGCGGCCGTCCTGCGGCAGGCGCTTTTCCGCGATATTGAGGCCCGCCATGACCTTGACGCGCGACGTGATCGCCGGCTGAAAGCGCTTGGGCGGCGACAGCACGTCGTAGAGCATCCCGTCCACGCGAAAGCGAATGACCAGTTCCTTTTCGAAGACTTCAATATGAATGTCGCTCGCGCGGTCCTTGACCGCCTGCGACAGCACGCCGTTGACGAGCTTGATGATCGGCGCCGAATCGTCGGACTCGAGCAAGTCCAGCGGCTCAGCCGCGAGTTCATTGGCAACCACGTCAAGCCGCTCTTCCTGGAGATCGATCATCAGATCTTCGGCCGAAGTGGCCGAAGCCTGGTCGTACGCGCGGTTGATTGCTTCGACGATTACCTCGGCCGGCGCGACCAGCGGATGTATCCGCGCGCCGTACAGGATTCGCAAGTCGTCGAGCGGCTCGAAGTTGGCCGGGTCGGCGATCGCTACGGTCACCGTCCCGTCCACGCTCGACAGCGGGATCAGGCGGTTCTTCTTCGCGTAGTTTATCGGAATCTTCGAGACAAGGGCCGGGTCCAGCGAATTCTCGTCGATATGCGCCTGGAACGGCAGCCGGTACTCCTGCGCGAGCGCGCGCGCGAGGCGCTGCGGCTCCAGCGCACCCATCTCGACCAGCACGTCGGCCAGCTCCTGCCCGGGCTTCTTGCGCTGGCGCGCCTTGTCCAAGTCCTGCGCCGAGACCCACGAGCGGTCAAGCAGGATTGCCTCGAAACTTTTGCGTGCGGTCGCCATCAGGCGAGCCCGACCGCCGGCGCCACGGCGCGTCGATTCAAGTCATATCGAGTCATCTTCAACGACAGTGCCACCACACCGAACTTACCACCATTCCCCCCGTTCGGGCTCAATTAGACACGATGGTTCTGGCTAGTTGCAAGTATGCGTTCCCCATAGCACCGACCAGTTTACCGCCGCTGGCTGCGACTAGTAATGCACTGCGCCGGGCGTCGTTTGGGTCCCGTTCCCAATCGGCCCCTGGTTGATCCCCAGGCCGATGCCCGTATGTCCCTTGAGCGGCAGCGTATGCTCCGCTTCCTGCCATGAGACGAGTTTACCCCCCACAAACTTCAAATCTAGGAAGGTCCCCTTGTCGCCGTCCTTGGACGAGGTGTACAGCAGCGCCGCCGTAATGTCGTTGCTGTTGGGCTTGTATGGGTAGCTCCAGACCTCGGTATCGCCCGGCAGATAGGTCCGGATATCCGGCTCGCCCCATGAATGATGCACCTCGGGCGAGGTCTGGCCGACTTGCAGCGAATCCGACATCCGCGTCGCCTTGATTCGAGTGCCGGCCTGGTAGGCCAGCCCGCATCCACCTGAAATGAGCGCCGCCGACATTATCGCGAGGAGGGCGAAGCGGGGAAATCGGGTTTTTTTCGAGGACCGGGTTCTTATCGACATTCCATCCATCGGCGCGATTCTGTGGGGGCCATCCCTGATTGTCAACGTAGCACCGATCCGCGTTGCGGCAAGGATGGCAAGTTCATAGGCTGGCGCGCGGGAGGAGACTTCGATTTGCGCGCTTCGTCAGAGGACCTGCGGCAGCGTTTTCGCGCTCGTGTGCATCGCGCTTTTGTCGAGCGCGGCGCGCGGCTTCGCGTCGGATCGCAAACAGAGCGTGCCGCCGGCCCTAAGCGAACTCTCCCGGCTGGCCGCCGCCAAATTTCCCAGCCTCACGCACGCAGAGTTGGCGTTGCTCGAATTCGCGGAAATCGGCAACCTGAATCACGGCGAGCTTGCCGTCGCTGGTCTGAGCAAGGACCCACTGGACCCGAGCAACGATCCGAAAGACGCTGCCGCCTGGACGAGGGATCGCGACATTCGCGCCACGCTCATCGAGTGGCTTGCCGTCGATCACGCGGCAATCGCGCGCATCCATCCAAGCGGCATCCGCGTGCTTGGTGCGCGGGTGGTTGGCCCGCTCGATCTCTCCTACGTGCACGTGCCATTCGCGATCATGATGATCCAATGCTCGATCCCGAAGCAGATTCGGCTCGCGGCGACCGAGATTCCTCGGCTCGATCTCGACGGGAGCTACACCGGCGAAATTTTCGCTCCTGACATGCGGGTCGCTGGCAGCTTGTTCTTCGGGGACGATGGCCACGACTACGGCTCCTTTCAAGCCGACGGCGAGATCGATATTTCGGGAGGCAAGGTGGACGGAGATCTGGTCTTTGACCACGGACATTTCCGGCATTCCAAGGCAGCGTTTAATCCTTTTTTGACCCCACTGAAGGTTGCTATCGATGCTGACGGCATCGAGGTGAAGCATTCGATAGGAATGTGCTGCGGCGCCGAATCAGATGGAGCCGTGGTCCTCAACCAATCGGCGATAGGAGGCGATTTGACCTTCCCCGGCGGACGGTTTGTAAATCCGAACAACACCTCAATCGCGGCCTCGCTTGTCCGGATCGGAGGGAGCGTTATTCTGGGGGTCGAGCCGTTCGGAGACTTTCAATCGGACGGGGCCGTGGAATTCCTGGGGACTCACATCGCGGGAGTGTTTCTTATTTCAAGTGGCAAGTTCGCTGGAAAAACCACCGAGCGCCATGGCCTGTTCGCCGGCGGCCTTGAGGTCAATGGCTCCTTCGGGACGCAAAACACGGACCTGCAAAATGGGGCAACTCTCGACTTAAGTGGGGCAAGCGTCCTTGGGATGAATGACGACGAACGGAGTTGGCCGCAGGCGGGCAAGCTCCTGATCGACGGCCTCACTTATACGGGATTCGGAGTGGTCAAGAACGCGCGAAGCCGCTTGCGATGGGTGTCTCTGCAGCCGGAGTTCCATCCGCAGCCATATCGCGAGCTCGCGAAGGTTCTGCGCGCCAATGGCGACGACGCGGGTGCAGTCAGCGTGTTGATCGCGGAGCAGGATGCGCGCTACCAGAATTCGTATTTGCTGCGCCGAATCTGGGCGGGCTTTCTCAAGACTACCGTCGGCTACGGCCACGAGCCGCTACTCACGATTATATGGGCGTCGATGGTGGTGCTGCTCGGATGGCTGATGGTTACGGTCGGCGCGCGAGCAGGTGTGATGCGCCGCACCTGGCCGGAATCGATTCCGAATTCCGAAAGCGGGTCCGATTACGAGCGGCTTCATCCGCTGCTCTACTCGCTCGACGTATTCCTGCCGTTCGTTAATCTTCATCAGGAACACTATTGGTGGCCGGACGCAGGCGCCGCCGGAGAGATAGCCCTATTCAACCGGAAAGTGAGATTCAGCGGGCGTATGCTGCGCTACTACCTGTGGCTGCAAATCATTGCGGGATGGTTGCTCAGCGCGATCTTCATCGCGGGCGTGACCGGCCTGATTCGAACCTTCGAAGATTGAAAAATCCATCGCGCACGAAAGAGCCGCTTCGATCCGCGGCGGTGCGTCACAGCTGTTCTTCGTTATGCTATAGAGCTACGGATATGAACGAGGGAGAACCCGATGGCGCGTAAGCTGACTCTGGTGAAAGGAGCGTCGCAGCGCGGCTCGCTGGTTTACGGGTTGCGTATTTTCGACCAGGGCAGTGTCGCCGGTGTCGAGGACGCGCGCATCAGCTTGGCCGACGGCACCAGCGGGCGCGTCACGATGCATCTGATCGAAGGCACGCGAGTACAAATCCGGCGGCAACTGATGCAAAGCATCGACGCATTTTTCGAATTGTTAGACGAGCAGTAATATAGATTCGGGAATGGAAGGTGAAAAAATGGATCTGAAATTCATCAAGTACGAGAAGCGCAACCATATCGCCTACATCACGTTCAACCGGCCCGAGCGGATGAATGCGTTGCATCCGCCGTGTCATATCGAGATGGACAGCGTGTGGGACGACTTCGTCGCGGACAAGTCGGCGTGGGTCGCGATCGTAACGGGCGCCGGCGACAAGGGTTTCTCGGCCGGCAATGATTTGCGCTGGACCGCGGAGAATCGCGGGCAACTGGCCGAATCGATTCGCGGCAAGGGCGGCTTCGCCGGAATCACCGCGCGCTACGACATCTATAAGCCGATCATTGCGGCCGTGAATGGATTCGCGCTCGGCGGTGGATTCGAGATCGCGCTTTCCTGCGATATCATCATCGCGGCCGAGCATGCGCGCTTCGGATTGCCGGAACCGCGCGTCGGCCTGATGGCGGCGGCCGGCGGCGTCCATCGTCTGCCGCGCCACATCCCGCTCAAGCTCGCGATGGGCATGATGCTGACGGGCAAGCACATCACGGCGGCCGACGCGCTAAGATTCGGAATCGCCAATGAGGTCGTGCCGCTGAAGGATCTGATTCCAACGGCCGAGAAGTGGGCGGGCGAGATCATGGAGTGCTCGCCGTTGTCAGTGCAGGCAACGAAGGAAGCGGCGATGAACGGACTCGGGATGACGGTCGAAGCGGCGCTCGCGAAGCACTACGAATTGCAGTCGAAGCTGTTCAGATCGAAGGACGCGGTCGAGGGACCGCTGGCATTCTCGCAGAAACGAAAGCCGAACTGGACCGGAGAGTAGGGTGGCGCGCCCCGACGGCGGGCGCACGGAGGGCCAGGAGTCGCGAAGATGCAGGAACTCTGGCTATTGCACGACGCAATCGCAACGCTGCTCGTCGGCGCGACGACGGCAGCGTTCCCGCCAATAGGCACCGGCGCGTTCTGGACGATAGTCGCATTCTACGGAGTGGTGTCTGTGCTATTCGACGACGAAACCCCGCGCGGCGTCCCCGGCATGGATTTCTTCTACGCAACCCGGCCTCATCTGAAAGACCCGCAGAGTTAGCGCCTCGTCTTCTGAATGAAATTGTCGCGCAGGGAACAAAACCTTTGACCAATTGTGGACGCTTTCGTTTGACATATGGCATGCACGAGGTTTGCTCCGTTTATGCTATGATTAGCGGCATAGGTGACATGCATGCCCATCAATTCTGCGATTCCCTCCCCGATCTTCGAGACGCTCAGGGACTCCGAAGATACCCTGCGGACCACGCTCGCCGAGCTGGCTGAAGACAAACGCAAACAGAAGCCGAATATCTCCGAGCGCAAGCTCGCGGAATATCTGGCCGATCAGATGGGCTATCGCGGCGCCAAGAACGTCGAAGCGCTGGTAGCCTCACGCGAGCGAATCGCGAAATCCCGTCAGGCGGTGGGTTTGGGCAAGTAACCTTCCTAGTGCCCGAGATGGTGTTGCAGGCCGCCATCGCGACCGCGGATTAGACGGGTCGCCAACCATGCCTTGAACGCGGCTTTCGCCTTTGCTTCAAAGATCGGCGACAGGTCAGGCGTACGACGATTGCGCCGCAGATGACTCCGCGTCCAGCGCCTTGATCAGAATTTCCTGGTTGTGGCTGACGAACGAATTGCGCTCTTCGAGCAGCGTCTCCTGGAACTGAACGCACTCCTCGCGAACCTTTCGCGGCGTCCATCGATGCGGTTCGCCGTTGCGATATTGGCGGAGCACGTCGTCGACCACCCGGAACAGCACCGCGTTGGCGGACGCCGTGATTTCACGAACCGCTTCGCGGTATTCCGCAAAACCGTCAAGCGGCGGGAAAAGCGCTTGCATCGCCGCGACCTCGCCCTTGACGTACTGGAGTTGCACGGTCAGCGCGCCGATACCGTGAATCCAGCCCGAAACATGCACCATTCGATTGAGCGCCTGGAAGAACACATCGACGCGCGGATCGAGGAAGTCATAGTCGGGATGGCAGATGTCGCCCTTCAGGCGCCCCTCACGCGCGAGTTGATCCTTTATGGGGTGCCGTCGTAAGGAATCATCCGGCAGAAAGTGGCAGGCGCCGCGCCGTCGCCAACGATGGTGCGCAGGAAGTCGAGGCTGTCGTTCACGGATTCGAAGGTGGTCGAGGGATCGAAGAGCATGAAGCCGAATTCGAACATGATGCCGAGTTCCTTCAGCGTCGCAACGGCTCGCAGGTTCTGCTCGACGGTGATCTGCTTGTGCAGCGTCGTCAGTCCCTCCTCGCTGCCGGATTCGAGCCCCATGTACACCATGAACAGGCCGGCGTCGCGCATCTCAGCGAACAGAACGGGATCGACCGCGTCGGCACGGCAGTTGATTTTCCAGATGACGCGCCCAGGTAATCCGCTGCGATGCAGCTCGGCGACGAACTCGCGCGCCCATCGCTGCCAGACCACCCCGTAGACCGGAAAGTCGTCATCCTGAAAGAGGAATATCGTGATGCCGTCGCGCTCGTGCAGCACGCGCATCTCCTCGACCACCTTGGCCGGCTTGCGGGTCCGCACCACCTTGCCCGGCGCCACCCGGTAGAACACGTGAATCGAGCAGAACGAGCAGGTGCGGATACAGCCGCGGCTCGCGAGCATCGGAATGGCGCGGCGACCGAGAATTGTCGTGCCGCGGCACGCGTCGCGCTCGGGATACGGCAACGAATCGAGATCCGGCACCAGCGGGCGCGGCTCGGTCGCGATGACTTGGTCGCCGCTGCAATAGGCGATGCCGGCAATGTCGCGCCAGTCGCGGCCCCTGCTCAGCCGATCGACCATTTCGAGTAGAGTCGTTTCGCCTTCGAAGCGCACGACGCTGTCGAGCTCGGGCAGCAGTTCGAGCGTGTGCTGGTAGCTGAGGCTAGGGAAATGGCCACCGATCGTGAAATGACAGCCGACGCCGTTGTCGCGCAGATAGCGGATCAGCGCGCCGAAGCGATCAACATAAAATTGGAAGATCAGAGAAAAGCCGATCAGGATCGGGTCGAGTGACTTAGCCGCCGCGAGAATCCGTTCGCGCTCCTGCTCGAAATCAAACACCTGGACCCGGTAACCCACGCGCCGCAGCGTGGCCGCCAGGTAACCCAATCCAAGATTCGCCTGCTCTTGGAATCCGATGAGCATCACCGGTCGCGAGATGTCGCGTGGCGCCGCGAGAGTGTCCTGACTAGTTGTTTCGGTCATGGGAGTTCTCCATTGCGTTGAACCGAAACCTTCACGGGAATGGGATACCGGCGCTTGCGGCGCCGTCGCGGCAGCTCCGCAAGCGAAAGTAAAATCTCTCCCCCTCTTCGCCTACTACTTCTTGCCAGCGGCGGCGTTGAGAATCGCGATGTTGCGATCGATCGCCTTGGCTTGCGCCGCCACCACTTCCTTTTCGTACTGGAGCTGGCTGACCACCAATTGGACTTGCGCCTCGGCGCTAATCTCCTGGAAGATCCAAGGCCAGTCCGGACCCGGATCGCCTTTGCGCCACCACGGGATATAGCTCAGGATTTCCGGTAGCTCTTCTTTGCCTTTTGGCATAGCAGCCTCCTCCCTGACGATTTCAGCGAGTTTGTCTTTCAGATGCTAATTTCGACTATTAGTATCGAAGGCTACTACCATCGAAACACACTTATTGGAAATGTTGTCAAAGAGTAGGGTCGAGAGGAGTTTGAGGCGACGGCTGCGGGCGCGCAAAAACAGACGGAAGATCGCTCTGCGTCTTTCGACTTCCGGGCTAGCGCCCGAGGCGTCGCCGCGAGGTGATGTCAGTGGTGGTCATGGAGTGGCCTCGCGTCTTTATCACTGGGTGCAGGGGTCACCCCTGCCCAAGGAGGTGCGGAACCCACGGAGGGTTCCGCATCAGATTAAGTTCTTCGCTTCCCGCCTTTCTTTGCCGCGCGATTCTTTGAGCGCGGCCCCGAGCCATAATCCCCGAATGGATCGTCACGCTCGCGAACTGCCTGCCGAAAGCCTGCGCTTGCGCGCGTGCGACGAAATCGAGGCCTTCCTGCGTATGCCTCGCGATTCCATCAAACAAAGAGCCCACCAGCCGCGACGTTGCCAGGCCCATGTTCTCGGCGGTGTGATTGCATAGCAGCTTGAGCATCTGGAGTTGATTCGTGGGCACTTGCGCCATCCGCTCGGCCAGCGAAGTCGCGCGCGCGTCGAGCTCGGCGTCGGGCACTGCTTCGAGTATGAGGCCGATGCGTGCGGCCTCGGGCGCGGGAATTTCATCGCCGGTCAGCAGGTAGCGCTTGGCGCGTTCGAGGCCCATCCGATAGACCCACATAGCGGTGGTCGGCGTGCCCCACACGCGCGACGGCGGATAGCCGAACGACGCGGACTCGCCGGCGATAATCAGGTCGGCGCATAGCACCATGTCGGTGCCGCCCCCGATGCACCATCCGCGAACGGCAGCGATAGAGGGGTTCTTCGCGTACCACAGCTTCATGTACACGTTGACGTATTGCGAGATCATGCCGTAGTCGGCCACCGAGTCCCACACGCGCTTGCGCGAACCTTCACCGGCTTGCGCGCGCGTGGACCCTTCGAGTGCGTAGCCGGCGCAAAACGCCGGACCCTCGGCGCGCAGCAGTATCACATGGACGTCGCGGTCGGCGTCGGCACGATCGATCGCAGCGGCAAGCTCGTCGCGCAGTTCGGGCGTGATCGTGTTGTACTCGGCGGCACGAGTGAGCGTGATGATGCCGACGCCGTTGCGGGTCTCGGTGCGGAGAGTCTTCATGGGAATCGCATATAGCACAATCTGGTTACCTCCTACGTTCGTCGGGGGAGGGTTAAAGTGGGGTGGGGGACAATTGTGCGGCAATTGCCTGTTTCGCCGCACATTCAGATGCGAGGTGAGCAGCAACCAGAATTCAGAAAACCCAAGGTCCCCCGCCCGCCGCGCGCGGACGCGCGTCGGTCTCCCCCGACGAACGCGGGAGGCTTTGATCGTCGTCCTTGCTAAACCGGCTACGCGGCTTTGACTTTCTTCTGTACCGGCGGCGTGGTCTCGCTCATGCGGCGGGTCACTTCCTCGTCGCTCATCGTCCAGATGCGATCGTCGGCCGGAAAGTCCATCAGCGGCTTCGCCGGGTCGGGCTTCGGCTGCGCGACCTTGCCGCCCTTCGATTCGAACTGCGCGGGATGCTTGTACTTCTCGACTTCGTCGGCGCCGATTCCGGCCAGCGCCTGCACTTCGGGATCGATCCACGCTTCCGCATCGATCGAGCCGCCTTCGGAGGTCGAGAACTCGAGCATGATTCCCTCCGGCGCGGCCAGGTAGATCGATTTGCAGAAACCGTGGTCGAGCGGGCCCATCACCCAATGCCCGTGCGAGCGGACGCGATCGCGAATCGCCATGAGGTCGTCGTAGCTGTCGACGTTGAGCGCCAGATGTTGCATCGCTCCGGCCGCGACGTTTTGCGTGGTGTGCCCGGCGTGCGAGACGCCCTTGATCGGCTGGATGTTGGCGACGTCGGGATGCTGCACGAATGCGATCGACGAGCTATCGCTCAGCTTCATGAAGCCGTGGAAGGTGTTGTCGACGCCATGCATCCAGTAAAGCGCGACCAGTTCCATCCCGACGACTTGGGAGAAATACTCGATCTGTTTTTTGATGTCCTTGGTGCAGATGGCGAGGTGATGCACTCCATTGGGCAGACCCATGATGCCGACCTCCGTGTGGGGTATCTGTGTTGTGCCACAATGAAGCGAGGAAGGGAACTCTCTGATGATGGATCGGACAACTCGGAATCAACTTGGCAGAGGGCAGTGTAGCGGCGGGCCCTAGGGTCGGGCGCGCAATGCGTGAACGACGATCTCGCGCTCGATGCCTTTGACGTGGACGGTCTGCGCGTCGCACTGCATCGCTGCCAACAAGACCGCGGCGCCGGGTAAGCAGTACATCTCGTCGCTCAGATAAATCTCGTTCTCCGCGGCCAGCCCCTGCACGCGCGCCGCCAGGTTGACCGTCTGCCCGAAATAATCGAGCCGCTCGTTCAACGTCACCGCCAGGCATCGACCGACATGCGCGCCAATTTTCAGCATGATCAGTTCCTCGCCCGCGCTATCATTGAAGCGCCTGATCTGTGCAAGCATGTCCAGCGCGGCGCCAATGGCGTTCAGCGGATCGTGAAAGCTTGCCATCACCGCATCGCCAATCGTCTTGACCAGCGCGCCACGGTTCGCCGCAATGACATCGCGCAACACGCCGAAATGCTGGCGCACCAGGTTGAACGCCTTCATGTCCCCGATGCGATCGTAGAGCGCCGTCGAGCCCTTAATGTCAGTAAACAGCACCGCCACTCGCTTGACCGCCAGGCCGCCGGCGCTCATCACCGTTTCCGACGGGAAGAGATCTAGGAACGTCTGCATCGACAAAAGGCGCGAACCCGACAGGAAGTCTCCTAGCTTGAAGCCCGGTGTTGTCCCACTCAAGGCTGCGCGTTCGGCCTCAGTGACGCTGATCGCAGACGCGACGATGCGATCCGGGCTGGCGTTCGTCAGAGTGTACGTCAACGATCCCGGCGCCACTGTCTGCATCTTCTCGGCCGGCCTGCCATCGCGATGTGTGATATCGATCCGTTCAACGCGATTGTCCGATGACGGATCTACAATAAGCTCCGGACCGTACCGCAAAGCGAAAAATCCAGGCTCCAGGTTGACTTGGAACGTCCCGGTTTCGCCGGGTTCGACATAGCTGACGAACACGTTGTGGCGCCAATAAAAGTCGCGCGCTTTCGTGCCGTCCCGCGCCATCGCACTTGCAGCTGTGTTGTAGTCGATAACAACTTCCTTCGCGCTCAACCTCTCGGGATCATGGAACCGCGACGTGCGCACGGCTTTCGAGACTGTAAATCCGATTTCGACGAAATCACTCAGATCCGCATCGCGGTTGACCAGGCAGGTTTTGCAGAAGGAGTGTTCACCCGCCGCATTCAGCGTGTGAAAGCTTTCGATGATCATCCCGCAGCCGCGGCACACATAATGCCACTCCATGGTGAGCAAGCCCGCTTTGCGCGCATGCAGAAACAGGTCAATGACCTCGGCCTCATCGCGCCCATGATTGGCCGCATATTGGATCGGATTGATGCGCACGATCTGATCGTCTGGCGCCTTCCGCACAAAGCTCTCCAGCTCTCGAACCAAATCGTCATGGTTCGCATAACTCGCGCGGAGTCTGTCGAGTCTCTCTTGAAAACTCGGTTCATGGACCGCGGGCCCGAAGTTACTCAGGGTCATACTCTCGATCGCCCGCGATCGTCGCGCTTGTCATAGGACTTCATCTTCGTACCCGCGCTTACGCTTCAGGTCGAACCTTTTCTTTGATCGCTGCGAACGCTTCTCGATTTTATTTCTCGCTCTTGGGGATTGTTGAGGTCGACGCCCCGCCAATTCCATTGCTGCATGTTCATTTGCCGGGCTTCATCCTAATGATGATAACCGCTGATCCCCTGATAGAGACAGGCCAGGAACGAGAGCTAGCCGATGATTTTATTCAGCGGGAACTCGACGATGCCGACAGCGCCGGCCTCGATCAGTTTGGGGAACAGCTCGCGCACCGTTTGCTCGGTGATTACCGTCTCGACCGCCAACCATTCGACGCCTTTCAGCGCTTGGGATGGGTAGAGATGCGAGATGGTTGGCGCGGTGATCGACGGCAGCAAGGCGATCACTTTTTCGAGATTTTCCTTCGCGACGTTCATCTTGATGCCGACGCGGTTTTCGGCATCGAGTGCACCGCGAAGCAGGATGCCGATCTGCCGAATCTTCGCCTGCTTCCACGCATCGGCCCAAGCCGCCGGATTGGCGACCAGCACCGGATTCGAGGTCATCAGCTCCTCGACGATGCGCAGGCCGTTGGCGCGGATCGACGAGCCGGTCTCGGTGACGTCGATTGCGGCGTCGGTGATGCCTTCGGCGACCTTGGCCTCGGTCGCGCCCCACGAAAATTCAACGTCGGCTGCAACTTTGCGCTCGGATAGTATTCGCTTAACAAACTGCACCAGCTCGGTCGCGATTCGCTTGCCCTGAAGGTCTTCAAGCCGCTTGACCGGCGAATCGTTGCGCACGTACAGCACCCATCGCGAGGGTGTCAGCGTGGCCTTGGCGTAGATGAAGCTCTCGACCTGCTGGAGAGTCACGTTGTTCTCGACGATCCAGTCGCTGCCGGTGATGCCCGCGTCGAGCGAGCCGTCCGCGATGTAGCGTGGCATCTCCTGCGGGCGCAGGATGCGGCAGCTCAGCGTCGCGTCGTCGGTGGCAGGGATGTAGGAGCGAGGGTCGGCCGTGATGCGCCATCCGGACTTGCGCATCAGCTCGAGCGTCTGATTCTCGAGGCTGCCCTTGGGGATGCCGAATTTCAGAACCTTGTCAGCCATATTCGATCAACCGGCCGACTTCTTCGGCTGATGCCCGTAGTTGGGGCCGTACTTGGCGGGATCGACTTTGCGCTGCTCGACGATTTTCCATGCGCCCGCATCGAGCTTGCGGAAGAAGCACGACTCGTAGCCCTCGTGGCATGCGGCCCCGTCGCCGCGCTGCTCGACAGTTACGACGACCGCGTCGGCGTCGCAGTCGAGGCGAATCTCGTGCACTATTTGAAAATTTCCCGACTCTTCGCCCTTGCGCCACAGCTTGTTGCGCGAGCGCGAGAAGTAGCACGCGCGGCCGGTGGCGACCGTCTCGTCGAAAGCCTCGCGATTCATATAGGCGACGGTCAGCACGCGATGGCTCAGGTGATCGACGGCAATCGCGGCGACGACGCCGCCGTTCTTGTCGAAATCAATTGCCGCCGATGCTGAAGTCGCGTTTTCTGCCTGCGTTGCCATTGTTGCCACCGAGTTGACTACCGCGAAAATTGCGCTTGCGAATCAAGAAGTATCGGTCAAACTTCGGCGCGATTCAATGCGTTGTGTTGCCGCGGGGGCGCCAACCTGTTTTCAATTAATGACAATGCGAGTACATTACGGGCCGATGTCAGACGACTTGCCGAGCCCCTCGGCTCGTTCGCGATCGAAGATGTCCCCTCTTTCAAAGCGACGATTGGAGAAACTTCCTGTTGTGGCGATTGTTCTCGCCCTGTCGGCCGTCGCCTGCCACATCCCCGGCAAATCGATCGAGTCGAATTACAAAAACGTCGATCAATTTAACTTCGACGTTGCGATGGGTCCCAAGAATTACCATATCGAGGGCTACCTGACGCGCAGCGCCGAGCAGGGCCGGCGGCCCGGGCTGCTGGTGCTCAACGGCGGCGAGGGCAACGTTGACCAATGCGTCAAGATGAGCCAGGGAATCGCGGCGATGGGAATCCAGGTCGCGTGCGTGAGTATCCCGGGCTACGGCAATTCGTCGGGGCCCAGCCGCTTTGTGGGGCAACCGTCGGTGCTGGCGTCGCGCAAGGCGCTCGACATGCTGGCGGGACGCAATGACGTAGATGCGTCGCGGCTCGCGGTTTGGGGACTTGGGCATGGCGCAGTCGCGGCGGGCCTGCTGATGGATTATGACTCGCGCCCGCGGGCGCTGATTCTTGAATCGGGATGCTACGATCCGCTGTCGCTATGGCCGGAAGCACCGCTGCGCACCAAGCTGTCTATTCTGCGGGAAGTATGGCCCAGCAAGCGGATTCTGAAAGAGCGCAGCGTGATAGCGCATCTGCCGCCGAAGCTCGAATGCAGCGTGCTGATCATGCACGGTCAGCAGGACAATCGAATGCCGGTGGGACAGGCGGTGAAGCTCGCCGACGAGTTGCGTGCGCGTGGCGCGAAAGTCGAGACGCTCTATTTCCCACAGGCGTCGCACGATCTCGGCAAGCGCGTCGAGCCCGAACTGCGCGCCTTCCTGCGGGATAATCTGCTAGATTCAAATCGCGCCGCCGCTTCGTAAGCCGCACACACAGTTCACTTAATTGAATGTGAAACCCGCCGTGGGTTTCACGCTCCCTTGGGCAGGGGTGACCCCTGCACCAAATTTTAAAAATAAGGTGCGGGACTTCGTCCTTGTTGGAACGGGTTGGGCGAGACCTACGCGATCTCCTTCAGCGCCTCGATCACTTCCGCCGTGTGCCCGTTCACCTTCACCTTCGGGAACACCTTCCGCACGACGCCTGCTTTGTCGATGATGAACGTAGTCCGCTCGATGCCCATGAACTCGCGGCCGTAGAGCGACTTCATCTTGTACACACCGTACAGCTTGCAGACCTTGTTGCCGGGATCGGCGAGCAGCGGGAAGTTGAGCTCGTGCTTGGCGATGAACTTGCCGTGCGAGTCGGTCGAGTCGGCGCTGATGCCGACGACCTTGGCGCCGAGCCTTTTGATCGGCGCGATATTGTCGCGGAAGCTGCACGCCTCGATGGTGCATCCGGGGGTCATGTCCTTGGGATAGAAATAGAGCACGAGGTTGTTCGCGCCGATCAGATCTTTCAGCGCGACGGCTTTTCCGCCGGCGTCGAACAGCTCGAAGGCGGGCGCCTTCTTTCTCTCGAGCGCGGCGCTGGCGCTTTTCGCGGTCGCGGTTGCGGATTTCTTCGGAGCTTTGGCGGCGGTTTTTTTGGATGTCGGCATGGAATTGATTTAGTCGCGCGTGATGCGTGACGCAACTTCAGGCGTCCCGTGCCGATTTCAAGAATTCACGAAACCCATATTTTGCAAGGGTTTCGTGGCCCCTAGTTGACGAGGCGCCAGTCACACCTTAGACTTGGCCGTCTGACAGTTCTCAATTGATCGCGCACGCGTTCCTATGGCCGTTTACACCGAGCTAAGCAAACCGTTCCTGAAAGAGTTGGCTGACGACTATGGTCTGGGCCGCGTCACCAGCGCGACCGGAATACCCGAAGGATCGGTCAACACCAACTACGTGCTCGAGGCGGCCAAGGGCAAGTTCCTGCTGCGGATCGACGAGGTCAAAAGCGAGAACGAGCTCAAGCGCGAGATCGATCTGCTGTCGTTTTTGCGCAAGCATGCGTTCCCGTGCCCGCATCCGATGCAGGATCGGATGGGCCGCTTCTACCGCAACTACAACAATCGCTGCGTGTCGTTGTTCAAGTACCAGGAGGGCAAGGTGCTGGCGCCCGCGCGCCTGAAGCCGAGCCAGCTAGAGACGATCGGCCACGCGCTCGGCGACCTGCACGTGATCGGCAAGGCGTACAAGAAGGGAATTGACAACCGCTTCAGCTTCGAGCGAATCGCCGACCTGTACCTGACCGTGCGCAACCGGCTGCCGAACTACTTCCGCAAGATTTGCCGCACGCTCGACGACGAGGTCGAGTACCTGACGCGGTATCTCGAAGGCAAGCTGCCCAAGGGCGTAATCCACGGCGATATCTTCGCCGACAACCTGCTGTTTCGCGGCGAGAAGCTGACCGCGATGCTCGACTTTGACGCGGCGTGCCGCGGCAAGTTCATTTTCGATATCGCGACCGCGGTCAACGCGCTGTGCTTCGTCGATGGCAGCTACTCGCTCGACCGGTTTCGCTACCTGCTGTCGGGCTATGAGTCGGTGCGGACGCTGTCGCTGGCGGAATGGGACGCGTTTCCCAACGAGCTGCGATTTTCGTCGCTGCGCTTCACCGTGACGCGGCTACACGATTTCTTTCTGTCGCCGGTGGACGGGAAGCATCGCGTCGACAAGGACTTCCGCGAGTTCTTCGATCGCCTGCGCGTGCTGCGCCGCGAGCGCGAAGGCGGGATGGAGCCGCTGCTGATGGCAATGGCGACCGGCTACGACTACCGCAAGTACCAGAAGGTCAAAGCGACCGAGCGCCGCCAGGCGTGAAAATCGCGACCTGACTCGCGCATCCGCGCAGAAATCCGTTGCCTTCAATTCTCGACAGCCTGAACGCCGCCGCGCCCGCGCTGTGGCTCGAAGTCTCACCGCCGCGCGGAATCAATCCGGCGCCGCTGCTACGACGACTTGGTGAGCTGGCCGGGCACGCCGATGCGATCAACCTGACCGACAACGCGCTGGGCAAGGTGAAGATGTCGGGGCTGGTATTCGGCGCGGCAATCAAGGAGCGCCTGAAGATTCCGGTCGTGCTGAACGTGTCGTGCCGCGATCGCAACCGCTTCGCGCTGAAGTCGGATCTGCTGGGCGCGGCAGCTATCGGAATCGAGGCGATCGTCGCGCTCAACGGCGATAAGATTCCGCCCGGTCCCGACGGCAAGGTCATCGCCTCGCACGATATCGACGCTTACGCGCTGCTCGCGATGGTCGGTGCGCTGAATCGCGGCGACACCGGCGAGGGTAAGCCGCTACTGAAGGCGCTGCCCTCAATCGTTGCCGGGGCGGTCGCGAATCCAAATCGAAAAAATATCGAGCGTGAGTTCGAGCTGCTCGAACGCAAGGCCGCGGCGGGTGCGCGTTTCGTGATAACGCAGCCGGTGTTCGATGCCGAGACCGGGCGGCGATTCATCGCAAAGGCCAACACGCTGGGAATAAAGACGATGCTCGGAATCATCCCGGTCAAGCGCGAGGCGATGGCAACTTACCTGATCGACCGGGTGAAGGACCTTAGCGGCGCGCGCAGCCATCTGGACAGATTCGCCGGGATGAGCGAAGAAGAGGTGCGCGCGGTCTCGATCCGCGAGAACCTGGCGCTGATGAAGTCGTTGGCTCGCGATGCGGCGGGGTTCATCATCATGAGCGGCGGCGGCCCGTCACTCGCAATCGAGCTGACTCTTCAGTTCAGCCGGTGGCGCAAGGAGATCGGTAAATGAACCGTACCCAGGCAAATGGTTCCCGGGCCAAGGTTCCCGCGGAGAAAAATTGCGCCGACGGGCGCGGCAAGATTGAAGACGCGGTTCGGGTAATCCTGCGGCATATGGGGGAAGACCCGGAGCGCGAAGGGCTCGAGCGCACGCCTATGCGTGTCGCGAAGGCGTACGAGTTTCTGACGAGCGGTTACGCCAAGGATCCCAAGGAAGCGATCAATGGCGCGCTGTTCTCCGAGCAGGACTACCAGGAAATGATCCTGTGCAAGGATTTGGATTTTTACTCCCTGTGCGAGCATCACCTGCTGCCGTTCATGGGCAAGGCGCACGTAGCATACCTGCCGAATCGGAAGATCGTCGGAATCTCGAAGCTGGCGCGGATGGTCGAGATCTACGCGCGGCGCCTGCAGGTGCAGGAGCGGCTGACGACGCAGATCGCGCAGACGTTGATGTCGGAGATCGATCCGCTGGGGGTCGCGGTGGTGCTCGAAGCCGAGCATCTGTGCATGCGGATGCGCGGGGTCGAGAAGCAGAATTCCTACGTCACGACGTCGGCGATGCTGGGGGTGTTCCGCACCAACACCGAGACGCGCCAGGAGTTCATGCAATTGCTAAGGAACGGCAAGCCGTAACGTCGCGAGTTTCGCTTTTTTCTCTAGAAATGGAGCTTGTTTGCTGGGCTTTCCTAGCGAAAGTGTTTCACGTGAAACGGTACTTTAGTTCAGGAGAACGAAACACGAATCGGTCCAAGGAATAGTTGATGGCTGCTGATGACGCGTCGCTGGAGGGGCTTGGGCGGTATGCGCTTCGCTTCGTTAAGCGGGGGCATACGGTAGGGCTTGGGACAGGGCGGGCGGCTAGTGCGTTCATTCGGGCGCTGGGAGCCAGCGGGATCGAGGTGCGTGGCGTGCCTACTTCCAAGGCTAGCGAACAACTCGGACGCTCGGTGGGAATTCCGATCGTCTCGCTGACTGAGGCGGGGAAAATCGATACCGACTTCGACGGGGCTGACGAGGTCGATCCGCGGCTCAATCTGAACAAAGGATACGGCGGTGCGCTGGTACGGGAAAAGATCGTGGCGGCGTCATCGCGGCGGTTCGTCGTGCTGGTCGGCGAGGAAAAGCTGGTGAAGAGACTGGGGGATCGCGGCCGTATCCCGGTCGAAGTGGTGCCATTCGGAGTGCCGCTCGCGATGACGAGAATCAAAGCGCTTGGAATGACGGCGCGAGTTCGGGAAAACAGTGGCCAACGATTCATCAGTGACAATGGCAACTTCGTTCTCGACTGCACGGTAAAGAGGATCGCGAATCCGGCGCGGCTGGATCGCGAACTGATCGCGATTCCGGGGGTGGTCGATACAGGATTGTTCATCGCGATGGCGGATGTCGTGCTGGTGGCGGAAGGATCGGGAAAGATTCGCGTGCTGAAGCGCTAGCAAGGTGAGTTCAGCGACCACGGATTCCGATACCGACCAGGCGGCGCGCGCCGACCTGGAAACGATTTATCGCGCGGCGGTGGCGGCGGTCGAGCCGGGGCGGCTCGTCGGAGTCGCGATGGACGGCGGTGGCGCCGGCGCGGAGCGGGTTCCCGAATTGATCGCGGGTGCGTCGCGAATCTTCATGCTGGCGGTGGGTAAGGCGTCGCTCGGGATGGCGCTCGAGATCGAGCGCCGCATCGGTGACAAGCTAGCCGATGCGATCGCCGTAGTTCCGAGAGTTTCCGCCGCGACCACGGAGCGGGCCCTAATACTTAAAAGAGTGCGGGTCGTCGCGTCGAGCCATCCGGTGCCTGACGAATCGTCGGAGGAAGCCGCGCATCTCGCCTGCGAGATGCTGCATGGGGCGACGGCGGACGACCTGGTGATCGTCGCGATCAGCGGAGGGGCGTCGGCGATGTTCACACGGCCGGCCGAGGGCCTGACGCTAGCGGACAAGATCGCCGTCAACCAGGCGCTGCTCAAAGCCGGTGCGTCGATTCGCGAGCTCAATGTCGTGCGCAGGCATCTGTCGGCGGTGAAGGGCGGGCGCCTCTTGCACCATTGCGGGGGCGCGCGCGTGATCGGGCTGATTCTTTCCGACGTGCCAGGCAACGATTTGGCGACGATCGGATCGGGGCTGACTGCCGGTGATTGGAGCAGCTTCGGCGACGCGGCCGCGGTGATGAAGCGGCGCGGCGTGTGGGGGCGCGCGCCCGAGGCGATCCGCGCGTACCTGGAAAAAGGGGTAGCGGGCGAAGCCGGCGCGATGCTGAAGACCGGCGATCCGATCCTCGAGCGCGTCACCAACGTGATTATCGGAGACAACGAGCTGGCCCTGGAAGGGGCTGAGCGCGCTGCGGCGGCGCTCGGGTATCATCCCCGGCGATGGAAGGCGCTGAATGGCGAAGCCAACGATGCCGGCCGTGCGATCGCGGAGTACCTGTGCGAGATCACGGATGAGCGGGTGTGCGTCGTGGCGGGCGGTGAGCCGGTGGTGACGGTGCGCGGAGGCGGGAAGGGCGGACGCGCACAGCAATGCGCGCTCGCGATGGGAATCGAGCTGTCGCAGAAAGGGCGCGGGCGCCGAATCGCAGCGCTGGTTGCGGGCACCGACGGTATCGACGGGCCGACCGACGCGGCGGGGGCATTTGCGTCGCCGGACACGGTCGCGGACGGCCAGCGCGCGGGAGTCAGCGCCGCAGCCGCTTTGACACGCAACGACTCGTACAACTTTTTCAAAGCGTCGGGCGGGCTGTTCGTCACCGGGCCGACGGGAACCAACGTCAGCGACGTTTTTGTGGGTCTGGTGAATTATTAATTGAAGTACAAGGAACTCGGGCGCGCTATGCTCCGAGTTCAGTGCCCTCTCCTTGTCCGAGGAGAGCTTTGCGTAACCTATGCGCAGACGTACAGACAGCGGCAGAATCCTGAGTCGCGCGCGAAAGATGCGCGCTGGACAAGGACCCTCACCTTCATCCTCTCCCTAACAGGGAGAGGGGAAGAAAGGCGCAGCGGGTTATACAAAGGTCTCTCGGACAAGGAGAGGTTAGGATGGAGGAGCGTTGGGCACAGTTAAAATTTTGAAAACAAAAGAACAATCGACTGCTTCGCGGAAAACGACTCGTACGAAAACTTCCGGTAATCGCGCGGTCACATTGATCCCCGGCGACGGGGTCGGGCCGGAAGTCGTGAACGCGGCGCTGTCGGTGATCGAGGCGACTGGAGTCGAAGTCGAATGGGATCGGCAGGCGGCGGGGATGAACGCGTTTCGGCGTTTCGGGACTCCGGTGCCGGACGCGCTTATCGAATCGCTCAAGCGGACGCGGGTCGCGCTCAAGGGGCCGCTCGAGACGCGCGTGGCGGAAGGATGGCGCTCGATCAACGTGCATCTGCGGCGCACGTTCGACCTGTACGCCAACGTGCGCCCGACGATGAACTTTGCCGGAGTGCATACGCCGTTCAACAAGGTCGATCTGATCGTGGTGCGCGAGAATACGGAGGATTTGTACTCGGGAATCGAGCACGAGATCGCGCCGGGCGTGGTCGAGAGTATCAAGGTGATCACGGCGCGCGCGTCGCGGCGAATCGCGAAGTTCGCATTCGAGTATGCGCGGGCGCATCGGCGCAAATCGATCACGGCGATTCACAAGGCGAATATAATGAAGCTGTCGGACGGGCTGTTCCTGAAGTGCGCGCGCGCGGTGTCGGCGGACTACAAGGAGATTCGGTACCAGGAGCAAATCGTCGACGCGGCGTGTATGCGGCTGGTGACGCATCCGGAATCGTTCGACGTGCTGCTGCTGGAAAATCTCTACGGCGATATCGTTTCGGATTTGTGCGCCGGGTTGGTAGGCGGATTGGGCCTGGTGCCGGGCGCCAACTATGGCGACAAGGGCGCGATTTTCGAAGCGGTGCATGGCACGGCGCCGGATATCGCGGGCAAAGGGGTCGCCAATCCAATCGCGATGATCCTGTCGAGTGCGATGATGCTCGATTACATTGGGCATCGCGCGGCCGGCGCGAAGATTCGCGCGGCGACAGCGTCGGTACTGCGTGCGGGCAAAGTGCTGACGCGTGACGTGGGCGGAAAAGCGTCGACGAGCGAGGTGACGGCGGCGATCGTCAAGGCGATGTCGCGAGGATAGGGAAGGGTAAATCACTTAATTAAATGTGAAACCCTCCGTGGGTTTCACGCTTCCTTGGGCAGGGTGACCCCTGCACCCAGTGATAAGAAAGGATGCGGGACTTCGTCCCTGTTAGAAGGGTTGGGGCGGAGGCGTCCGAATCTTTACCTCGCCGTTTCTTTTACGGAGGGGCGACCGGCCGCATCGCGGCCGGTAGGTGAGGGTTCTGCGAACACACCACAAGAGTCTGCCTGGTCCGCTCTCGACCCTTTCGTCAGATCTAACCGTCAGATAATAGTCAGCGCTATGGCCAAGCCGCTCATCGCACAGGACGTCGCCGCGCGGGTTCCGCCCGGACAGATCCTGACCGACAAATTTCCCGTGCTCAGTTACGGAGCGACGCCACGGTTCGATCCGAAGACCTGGGATTTCAAAGTTGTGGGACTGGTCGAGAAGCCGCTTCGATTTTCGTACCAGGAATTCCGTGCGCTGCCGCAATCGCGCGAGGTTGCCGACTTTCATTGCGTGACGACCTGGTCGCGGCTCGACAACGTGTGGGAAGGCGTGCGGGTTGCTGATCTCATCAAGCTGGTGAAGCTCAGTCCCGAGGCGCGTTACGTGATCGTCCATTGCGACGGCGATTACACGACGAACCTGCCGCTGAATGAGTTTCTGGACGACGACGCGATGCTGGCGCATCGGCATGACGGGCGCGATCTCGAACCGGATCATGGATTTCCGCTGCGGCTCGTCGTGCCGAAGCTCTACGGATGGAAGAGCGCCAAGTGGGTGCGCGCGCTCGAGTTCGCCGATATCGACAGGCGCGGATTCTGGGAAGTGCGCGGTTACCACAACCATGCCGACCCCTGGACCGAGGAGCGCTACTCGTTCCAGGAAGATCCCGAAGACTGACGGTCGGATGCGTTGGCCTCCACGCTGAACCGTCAAAAGAGTCTGGCGCGATTTCGCGACGAGGAATTCGATCTCGCGGTAATCGGCGCGGGTATCAACGGCGGGGCCGTCGCGCGTGACGCCTCGATGCGCGGATTGCGGGTCGCGCTGCTAGACCGCGGCGATTTCGCGGGCGCAACGTCGTCGCGATCCTCGAAGCTGATTCACGGCGGTTTCCGCTACCTTCCGCAGGGGCAGTTCAAGCTCGTGTACGAAGCGCTGCGCGAGCGCGAGCGCCTGCGCCATCGCACGGCGCCGCATCTGGTGCATCCGATTCAGTTTTTGTTTCCCGTCTATCGGCGGCGCGGCTTCAATCGTTTCACGATGGCAATGGGGCTGACGTTCTACGACCTGTTTGCGGGGATGCCGTTCAAGGAGTGGCACTCGAGCCTCAATGCCGCCGAGGTGCGCGAGACGGAGCCTGCACTCAGCCGCGACGGGTTGACCGGCGGCGCGATGTACTTCGACGCGTGGGCCGACGATGCGCGCGTCACGTTCGAGAACGTGCTCGACGCGGACTTGCACGGCGCGGCGGTCGCGAATTATGCGGCGGTCGAGACTTTCAGAATCGCGGACGGGAAGATCGCCTCGGTCAGCGTGCGCGATTTGCTTGGCGGCATCACCTGCGAAGTTCGCGCGAAGAAATTTCTGAATGCGGCTGGGCCATGGGTTGACGAGATTCGGCGGATGGACGATCCGGCGGCGAAAGCGTGCGTGCGCTTGACCAAGGGCGTGCATCTGGTGTTTGCACGAACGGTACTGCCGGTGCGCGAATCTCTCGTGCTCGCCGACGAGCGCGG
>NZ_DATEQZ010000077.1:0-7047 GCF_035272065.1 Binatus sp. (SeqCode) | reverse complement strand
TCTCCCTTCAAATCCGCGCGTGTGGTGGCGCCGGCGAGATCGGAACCGCTGCCCGGCTCGCTGAAGAACTGGCACCAGGTATCTTCCCCGGTGAGAATACGGCGAAGGAACTTCTTCTTTTGCAGATCCGATCCGTGCTCCAGCAGGGTTGCCGCGGCTAGCAATCGCACTCCGGAGTTAGCGGCGCGGACAGCGCCCACGTTGGCGAACTCATCCTCCACCACTCGCGCCAGCGCGTGCGGAAGTCCGCGGCCGTACCATTCCTTCGGCCATTGCGGCATTCCCCATCCGGAATCCGCGAGTTTGCTGCGCCACTCCACCAGCGACATATCAGGATCCCAGTTGGCCGCCAGCCACTCGCGCACTTCGGCACGCACCTCGGCTTCGCTGACTTTGCTCATCGCTCAAACTCCCCAACGCTGCATCAAGAGTTCCCTGTGGTAACTCGGCTGACCGAGGAACACCTCCGAGCTTTTGGCTCGCTTAAACCAGAGATGCGTGTCGTTGTCCCACGTAAAGCCGATGCCGCCATGAATCTGAATGCATTCGGCCGCCGTATGGAGGTACGTTTCTGACGCCGCAGCTTTAGCCAGACTGGCGAGTGCGGGCCACTCCGGATCCTCGGCCGCGGCAGCTTGAGCTGCGTAATAGGCCGCCGACTTGGCAAGCTCCAGGTCCAGCAGCATATCGGCGAGCTTGTGCTTGATGGCCTGGAACGAGCCTATGGTCCGCCCGAACTGCACCCGCAGCTTCGCATAATTTACCGCCGAGTCGAGCATGGTCTGGGCGCCGCCCACCATCTCATTAGCAAGCGCGATCGCCGCCCGATCGAGAGTACGGAGGATTGGCTCCGCACCATCATCGAGGTTGCCGAGCAGTTTTGCATGAGCGCCGCGAAAGTCGATGCACGCGATCTTGCGAGTAGGATCCATAGATTCCAGAGGGCGTCGTTCCACGCCGCTGGCATTCGCATCGAGGGTGAACAGTGCCAACCCCTCAAGGCCGGTAGTCTTCGGGGCACGTGCAGCGACAATCAAAAGCTCCGCCACGTGGCCGTCCACGACGAAACTTTTTACTCCGTCGAGACGGTAGCCGTCCGAATCGGGAGTGGCGACAACCTTGATACCGGCTGGATCCCAATTACCATCGGGCTCGGTGACCGCAAGCGTCGCCAAGCGTGCCCCTTTTGCGATCTCAGGCAACAAGGCAGATTTCTGCACCTCGGTACCAGCGCTGAGAATCGCATTGGCAGCGAGCACGGCCGAGGAGAAATACGGAGCGCAAAGCAGCGTGCGGCCAAGCTCTTCCGTAACGATGCAAAGCTCCACCATGCCAAACCCTGCGCCACCATATTGCTCTGGTACGTGGATGCCGGGCAGTGCCAGATCCTCGCTCAACTGTCGCCACACCGCACGATCGTAACCCTCGGCAGTTGCCATCAGGCGTCGAACCTCAGTAGTAGGAGATTTGTCGTTTAGAAATCGCCGGACCGCCGAGCGGAATTGCTCCTGCTCGTCGGTGAAAGCGAACTGGATTCTGTGGGCGGACGCAAGTGTCGATTGGTGAGACGTGCTCATCGTGCCTCCAAAGGTGCTCCCAGAGGACCTCGCGCCGCAAGAGATCACTTGTTCGCGGAGGCTTCGCGTTTCGCCGGAGGTCGTCGGGTTGCGGTGCGAGCAACGCCGAACAACCGGATGCCATCAACAGCAGCGCGGCGCACAGTAAGCCGTGCACAATCGCGCACGCTGGGTTGGACTCATGGCTGCTCGCTCCTGGGCTACTTACCGCGCACGATCGAGCTTGGGTTGCGTTCGAGATAGTCAGTCAGCTCGCGCATCGAACGCGCCGAGTTGGAAACCTCGATTAGAGTTTGGTTGAGCTGATAGGCGAGCGGCGCCTGCGGATCGAAGGTCGCTTGGAGATTGGCGAGGGCGGCCTGCGCCTGCGCCAGAGTCGCACTTGCCTTGTCCGCCGTCTGGCGCAAGCTCTTGGCCATCGGGCCGGTTTGCGCGTTCATGTTGTCGGAGAGGCGGCGAATGCTCGACGCGGTTGCGGCCAGCTCCGCCGAAGCCTTTGCAAGATTGGCCACGGCATCCTGCAACTGCTGCGAGGTCGTAAACTTTTTTAGCGCCTCCAGCGTCGCGCTCAGGTCGGACACCGCCTTGTCGAAATCGGCTCGCTGCAGATGCTCAAGAATCTGCGTGACTGTAACTTGGGCCTGCTCGAGCGCGGTCGGAATCGTTGGAATTTCAACGTACTCGTCGTTCTGCGGCTGCACGAAGTTGGCGGGGGTGTCGGGCAGCATCTCTAGGTCCACGTATAGAATCCCTGTGAGGAGACTCTCCATCGCGAGCACGCCACGCAATCCGTGCTGCACGGCGCGCTGGATATGCTGTGGGTCGGCCAAATCGGTGTTGCGGACGCCGCGCGCGCGCATCATCTTCTCGTCGAGTTCGACGATCACCGCGATTTTGACCTTTGCTGGAATTTCCTCGACCGGCTCGCCGCGCGGATTGAAGCCGAGCCGAATTTCTTTGACAGCGCCGACCGGCACACCTTCCATCTTCACAGACGCGCCGACCAGCAGGCCGTTCACGCTGCCTGAAAAGTACATCACGTATTGACGGGTCTTGCGGAACAGGCGGCCCGAACCAAGCGTGACGATCGCGATGACGACGATCGCGATGGCGCCGATCACGAACCCTCCGATCAGTGCCGGACTTACGCGCCTACCCACCGGTCCGAGCCTCCGCGCGCTTTTCGAGGTTAGGACGGAGAAATCTTTGTACGGCCGGAATATCGCAATGGTCGCGCAGTTCGCGCGGATCGCCTTGCGCGATCATCCGGCGCGATATCCCGTCGAGGAACGCGGAGTTGTTTGCGATCATGAAGATGCTCGCGAGGTCGTGCGTGACGACCATAATCGTGGCGCCCAGGCTGTCGCGGAGCTCGATGATCAGTTCATTGAGGAGTCGGGTGCTTATCGGATCGAGTCCCGCCGACGGCTCGTCAAAGAAGAGCACGTCCGGATCCAGCGCCATTGCGCGCGCCAGCGCGGCGCGCTTCTGCATGCCGCCGCTGATCTGGCTTGGATAATAGTCTTCGAAACCCTTAAGTCCGACCAACGCGAGTTTGAGCCGCGCTATTTCACGAATCTCATAGGGACTCAGATCGGTGAACTCGCCGAGCGGCAATCCGATGTTCTCCGCGAGCGTCATCGGACTCCACAGCGCGCCGGACTGATAGGTTACGCCGAAGCGCCGCAGCATCCGCTGGCGTTCCTCCGCTGACGCGCGGGTGAAGCTCACGCCTTCGTACAGAATTTCGCCGCGTGCGGGCTCGAGCAGCCCGATCATGTGACGCAGCAGTGTGGACTTGCCGCATCCGCTGCCGCCCATCACGACGAAGATTTCGCCGCGGCGCACGATGAAGTTCAGGTCGCGCATGACCACGAAGTCGCCGAACGCCATTGTGAGGTCGCGCACTTCGATTCGTGGCTTGGAGGTGTCGGTGCGCGCCCGCGTCGCGCCTGCTTCATTGGATTTCGCCATTCGCTGTCCGGGCTCATACACCGAGCGCGTGATAGACGAACGCGAAGATGCCGCATGCAACGACGATCATCACGATTCCGGTCGCGACCGCCGCGGTGGTCGCCTCGCCGACCGCCGACGAACTGCTGCCGCATTGAAATCCGCGCATGCATCCGGAGAGCGCCACCAGCGCGCCGTAAACGGTGGCCTTGACGAGACCGCCAATTATGTAACCTGCGGTTATCGAGCGGGCGGTCTCGTTCAAATAGACAGTCAGCGAAATACCGAGCATCAGCGATCCGATCGTCGCGCCGCCAAAGATGGCGATCAGATCCGAGTAGAGGCACAGCAGCGGCATCATCAATATCAGCGCGATCATGCGGGGCAGCACGAGAAACTCGAGCGGCGAAATTCCCATCGTCGAGAGCGCGTCGATTTCCTCGGTCACCTTCATCGTGCCGAGCGCCGCCGCGAATGCGGCGCCGGTGCGGCCGGCCATGATGATCGCCGTCATCATCGCGCCCATCTCGCGCGTGACGCCGATTCCGACCAGGTCGGCGACGTAGATTTGAGCGCCGAGTTGACGGAGTTGGATCGCGCCCATGAAAGCCAGGATGATTCCGACCAGGTAGCTGATTAGCGCGACGATTCCGAGCGCGTCCGCACCACACTGCTGAATCGCGAGCATCAAGTCCGACCTGCGAAAGCGAGCCTGCCCGCGCATCATGCGGCCGAACGCAAGGATCACTTCTCCCATGAAATCCAGAGAGTCTGCGACCGATTGGCCGTAACCGATACTGACTGCACCGACGCGCTCGAGAATCCCTGCGCGCCGAACCTCGCGGCGCGCGCCTTCGGTCTCGGGCACCGCTCGCGCCAAATCAAGCAGGCGTTGCACGCCCTCGGGCAGGCCCGCGCGATCGACGGCGATCGAGCGAATATCGCAAGCTTCAATCAGTACTTCTATATAGGCGACGAGCCCGCTTCCCCACTCGCGCAGAGCGCTGGTGTCGAAGGTGATTCGCGCCGGGCGTGGCGCAGTGTCGAGTACTCTTTCGAACGGCACATCGGACACGCCGGCGAGGTGAAGGCGCCACTCGCCCACGAGCCGAACCATCACGGTGGCGTCAGTCGCACGCGAAAACGAAACGTGAGCCGAGGCGGCAGTGATTGGCGAAGAGACCATGGGCTCTCAAGTGTGCTTAGTCAAAACCTAAACCCCTGTGCCTACTAGAAACTCCGAACGCAGCGAAAAGTCGAGAGTTTTGGATGGGCCGTGGCCAACTTACTTCTTGGACCGTCGACTTCCGCTCCGATGGCGACCTGTAGCGTTTACGGAAACACTTGCAGCATCGTCGATCCAGCCGCACGAGAAACTCGGAGCCAGGTCGTCGCTCCCGCAATAGAGGCAGACCAGCTTGTTTGATTTCGGCTTGCTACCCATCTTCTACCGGAGCGGTCGTGCAGGTTTGGCTTTTCTCGGCTCAGTTTTCTTTCGCCTCCTATGAAAATTCACCACCTCCCGCCGCCGACGCCATCGCGAGCCTCAACAGTACTCCCCAAGGGCTTTCATCCGTCGGGGCACAGCGGAGGCTCGGCGAATACGGGCTCAATCGGGTGGAGGAAGTCGCGCGCGAATCGATACTCCTACGCTTCCTGCAGGAGTTCTCTCACTTTTTCGCGCTGAGCCTCTGGCTAGCCGCGGGATTGGCCTTTCTAGCTGAATGGAGTGATCCGGGGCAGGCCATGGCAAAGATTGGTTACGCGATCCTGGCCGTTATCTTGGTCAGTGGGCTGTTCTCGTTCTGGCAGGAATTCCGGGTCGAACGAACGCTGGCCGCATTGCGTGAGCTGCCGCCGCAACAGGTCGATGTTGCGCGAGGGTAAAGCGGTCCGGCTGCTGGCAGACCAACTCGTCCCATGCGACATCGTACTGTTGGAGCGCCGTAGCGATCGGACTGATTTTCTTTGCGATCAGCCGCATCCTTGGCGTTCCCGCGCGCCCCTCCTCAACTGTGCGCCGCACTTCGGGCAGCACTGGATAGCGGATTGCCACACGCGGCGCAGAACTTCCTTCCGGTTATGCTTTCGGTTCCGCACTTCGTGCAGCGCATTGCGTCTACCGTCCCGCAGGCAGATGGCCAAAGTATCGGGTTTGGACGGCCCAATTGATAGATGCGCGACCTGCTCGCGGTGGAAGGCGCCGAAGAGGTCCACGACTTGCGGGTGCGGTCGCCTCGCAGCAATTCGCGCTAGTGGCGCACGCGGTGATAGAAGGATGGACGCAGATCACGATCGCGTGCTGGCGAAAACGTCGCACCCGCTCGAGTGCAGGTTCAACATCCGCCACATGACCGTGCAGCTCGAACGCGATAGCCGGCGCGAGCGCGAGCCCGGGCACTTCTGAAAGATCAGAGGAGTTGCAAATGGCCGATAAAGAAGGACTCTACAAGGAGCTCGAGCGCGGCAAAGTACTCGCGATCGAGATCGAAGCGGACAGCCGCAACGCGCTGCTGGCCCGCGCCACCACCGTGCTGTCGCGAATCATGGTCCAGCCGGACAACGTTAAGGCCGCGGCCCGGCAAGAGATCGAAATCGTCGACGATACCGACGTCGAGATGATGCACGACATGCTGGGCGCCGCGCTGAACGTGTTCCGCAGTGGTTTCCTCTGGCGCGATGCCGAGCTCGAGGAGCGCGGCGGCCCGATCGTGGTGTGGCTCTCGGGCGAGCAGTACGACCCGGATCGCCATAGTCTGCTTACCGAGATCAAAGGCGTCCAAGAGCATCAGTTGGTCGTCGAAAACAAAGACGGCAAGTGGCGCACCCGGATCACGTTCGATATCTGAGCGATGCCCGAAGTCGATCCACCCGCCTTGACAGTCACGTCCCGGGGATCGCGGGCAGGGTATGTGATGATTGCATTTGCAAAAAATCTTGCAGAGGAAGGCCATTCCGTCTATATGGCCAGTGGGAACCGGAGAGTCAAAACGGAAATCCCAGCCAAGGTCTCTAACGTCGGAGGTCGGATATGAGTATGACGCGGCGATTTGCAGCGGAGTTAATCGGCACCTTCTGGCTGGTTTTCGGGGGATGCGGTACTGCCGTAGTCTCCGCCGGCTTTCCTAAGGTCGGCGTCGGCCTGCTCGGCGTTGCGCTGGCGTTCGGCCTGACTCTCCTCACGATGGCGTTCACGATCGGAACCATCTCGGGATGCCACATCAATCCCGCCGTCACCATCGGACTGTGGGCCGGCAAGCGATTCCCGGGCAAAGAAGTCCCAGCATACATCATCGCGCAGGTGATCGGCGGGATTCTCGCTTCGACCGTGCTCTTCGTAATCGCTAGCGGCGCAGCGGGATTCGACGTGAGCGCCGGATTCGCCGCAAACGGCTACGGCGAGCATTCGCCGGGCGGCTACAGCCTGGGCGCAGCGTTCGTCGCCGAAGTCGTGCTGACCTTCATGTTCCTCATCGTGATCCTCGGCTCGACCGACAAGCGCGTGCCCGTGGGCTTC
>NZ_DATEQZ010000076.1:0-18747 GCF_035272065.1 Binatus sp. (SeqCode) | reverse complement strand
CACCATCGACATATCGGAGCAGTTGCTGGTGTGCATCGGCCAGAGCGACGCGGAAGTCGAGGCGAAGTGGAAGGCGGCGCAGATGCTCCAGCCGTTCATCAGCACCGGAATCAAAGGCACGCCGAAGCAATTGATCGAGGAACTCAAAAAGCGTGTGGCGATGGGAATCACGACATTCGTAATTTTCTTCAGCGACTTCGCGCCGCCGCCGACCATCGAGTTGTTCGCGAAGGAAGTGATGCCGGCATTTGCGTAGGACGTTGAGACTCTGCGCCCCGTTCGTGGTTGCGCTGCTGATCGCGGGATGCGCCAGTCAGCCGTCGTTTTACACGACGCAGCTCGACACGAGCGGCGGGCTCGGGCCGGGCGATCCGATAACGCACGCGTCGGCGACGATTGGGCACGTGACGGGAGTCTCGCCGATCAGCGACGGCGATTCGGAGATTGCGTTCGACGTCGATGGTTCGCACGCCGACGAGATTCACTACGACTCGATAATGACGCTGAATAATCTCGGCGCGACGCCCTCGCTTGACGTGATGAATGTGGATGCGATGAGCCATAGTGCGCCGTCGGGCACACGGCTGGACGGCGCGTCCAGCATGAACGAGGTGCAGATGTTTATGACGGCGCGCGGGCCTGGGAGTTTCGCGCAAGCACTGGGGAAAGCCACGAGCTTCACTCAATCTACGTCGCCGCCGCCCTCGCCGGCGACAGTGCAGATGACGCAGATGCTGGCGCAAATTTCGCAGCAGACGCTCGCCACCGCAGTGGCAATCGCGCCGCCGACTCCCGAGCAGATGGAGCAGGCCAAACGAGAAGCGCTTGGCGTCGAACGACAACTGATGCGCAACGGCAAAGTCGAGCAGGCCGAACGGCTGCGCGCCTCGATGGGCAGCATGATGGGTGGGATGACGGCGCCGGTGAATCCGACGACGCTGCCGCCGACCTCGCCGAATCCGTAGCGCGAGAGGGATCGTCACTAAGTTGGATCAGCATCGACTCACCGAATATCTCAAACGCATGATGCCGCATGCGCGCGAGCATCGCGTGGTCGGCCTCAAAAGAATTTCCGGCGGTTCGTCGCGCGAGACCTATGCCTTCGACCTGGAATGGAGCGAAGGCGACGAGACGCACACGCGCCCGCTGATCGGGCGGCGCGATCCGACGGGCGGGTTGCTCAAGACCGAGCGCGAGCGCGAGTTCAAAGTGATCGCCGCGATGCATCGCGCGGGCCTCAAGGTTCCCGAGCCGCTGTTCCTCGAACTCGACGCGAGCGTGATGGATCGCCCGTTTTTCATCATGCATCGCGCGCCGGGGCAGACCGGCATGGGCGCGTTTCCTGCCGCCGAACCTGAATCGACGCGGGCCAAGGTGGCAGACGACTTCCTGAGCGAGCTGGCACGATTGCAGTCGCTGGATTATCGCGAATGCGGCCTCGAGATTCTTGGGCCTCCTGAAAGTCTTGAGGATCCGGCGCGCATCCAGGCTGCGCACTGGGCCGAAATATACGAGCGCGATCGCATGGGCGAGCACTATCCCATTCTCGACGCCGCGTTCGCGTGGCTCAAAGGCAATCCCGTCGTCGCCGACCGCATCGTGATCGTGCACGGCGACTATCGTTCGGGAAATTATTTGTATGACGAGAACGGAATCATCGCGATGCTCGATTGGGAGATGGCGCATCTGGGCGACCCGATGGAAGATCTCGGGTGGGCGTCGATGATGTTCTGGGGACGTGACGAACTGGCGGGTGGCCTGATGGAGCGCGAAGCGTTCTACCGTCTGTACGAAGCGAAGACGGGCCATCGTGTCGATCGGGAGCGGCTGTTTTTCTACCAGGTGCTCGGCAACGCGAAGATGGCCGTGATTTGCCTGACCGGAATCCGAGATTTCGTCGAGCGGCGCACGTCCGACGCGGTGATGCCGTTTCTTGAATTGTTGCTGCCGGCGTTGTTCGAGGATCTGGCCAGGCAACTTCGATTGGTCTGAGAGGTCACATGCTACGTCCAACGTTGAATGAACTGATCGGCGGAATGCAGCGGACGATCATGGAGGCGTTGATGCCCGAACTGACGTCGCCGTACGCGCAGGGACAGGCGATGTCGGCGATCGGAATGCTCGCGCACGCGGCGGCCGTGCTCGAGTCTGCGCCGGCGTACGATGCGGCGGAGACAAAAGATCTGCGCGCGACGTTCGCAGCGCTCAAGCGGCTTGGCGACAAGCGCATCTCAAAAAAAAATGGGCTTCGCAGCGCGCTCGCGCGGGCGATTCGTGCGAGTGCGAAGAATCCGCCGGATAGGCGCGCGATGGAAGAATCGATGGCCGCTTTTGCGACCGCCGTCGCGCTCGGCCATGCCGACGACAGCGTCGCTCGCCACGTCCGCGGCTACATCCGGCGCAATCTCGAGCGATCGCGCAAACTGCTCGGCGGATCGTTGCCGAGCGCCTGAGTCATTAGCCGCACTGCATTTCCGATCCTGCCCGAAGATTGTCGCTACCTTACGCAATAAGACGTTATTACTAGCCATCACCGGCCACTTCCTAGTCGTCTTATCTGTGTCAGGACTTCTTGCGGATAAAAATTAATAGGAGTAGTTTGTGTAAAGCTAAATAGAAATGCTTAACGGTCTATTAGCTAGTTGTATGAAAGTGCCACTGACAGTATGTGGCGGACTTGCTACAGAGAGTTAGAAGTTCTAATTTGAATTTGGATACGGGGCTCCGAGTTGCCGCAGAACGAACTGCGAGGATAAAGTCATGAGTGTTGTCACTATTCCCACTCCTGGAATGACTGGCGGTCCATGCCGCGGATCCTGCAATCATTCCAAGTGCCACACGCTGCGCGCGATGGCGGACGAACGATGCAGTCACTGCGGCGTTCGTTTTGGTTTCGGCACCAAGATAACCGGCGAGCCGCCGCTGCACCTGAGATGCGCGCAGAGCATTTCCGCGCGAAATGGCGCGCCGGCGACGCATCCTATACATGATCCCGCAGCGGGTCATCATGTCGCGGGTCATCAGGGCGACAAGCGCTAGCGCGGTCTCTTTGCACTTTTTGATTTGATTGTCGGCGCGCCGATCCGGCGCGGTCTGCGATGTGCGCTTGACACCTTTGGCGCGTGCGCGCTACCGGTCAAGCGTGAACAGCGAAAAAATTGCTCAAGTACGAGCGCTCCGCAAGCGGCTGGATCATCCGGTGATCGACGCCGACGGCCATCTGATCGAGCCCGCTCCGCTCTTCAACGAATATCTTCAAAAGGTCGGCGGTAGCGGGATGCTTGAGCGGTACAATCGCGAGCTTCGCGAGCATCCGACCGGCTCGCGCGGGAATCGCGACGCCGGCGACATGCGCGGCGCGTGGTGGGGTGTCTCGAACGACGCCTACGACCTCGCGACCGTGATGGCGCCGCGTCTTCTGTACAGCAGGCTGAACGAGCTGGGCGTCGATTTTTCCGTCATGTATCCCACGCTCGGACTCGCGCTGCCGACGATTCACGATACCGAGGTGCGGCGGATAGCATGTCGCGCGCTGAACACGATGAACGCAGAAATCTGCGGGCAGTTTCGCGACCGCATCGCGCCTGCCGCGGCAATCCCGATGCATACGCCCGATGAGGCAATCGCCGAACTGGAGTATGCGGCGCGCTTGGGCCTCAAGGTCGCGATGATCCCGCCGGGCGTGGCGCGTCCGATTCCCGCGCATCCGGATGCGTTCCCCAACGCCGCGTATTTCGACTGCTACGGCCTCGACAGCTTCCACGATTACGATCCGGTGTGGCGAAAATTTGTCGAGCTGAAAATCGCGGTGACCTCGCACGGTGGTGTCGGCCTGCGCTACCTGCCGCTGGGGCGGCGCTCGCCGACCAACTACATGTTCAACCATATTGGCGCGCACGCGTATCAGCAGGGCGAGCTGTGCCGTTCGATCGTGATGGGCGGGGTGGCGAGGCGGTTCCCGCAGCTGGCGTTTGGATTTCTCGAGTGCGGCGCAGGCTGGGCGTGTGATTTGCTCCATTCGCTGGAAGAGCATTGGGAAAAACGCAACATCGCGGGCCTGGCGAATTACGATCCGTCGCGGCTCGATCGGCCGCGCCTGCATGAACTGCTCGCCGAATGGGGCGGTCCCGAATTCACCGCGAAAAATTCGGCGAATTCTTCGCCAACACCGCCATTGCTGATTCCGTCGCCGGGCTCAACGCATAGCGGCAGACGCGCTCGATGCTTTCGAGTGAACGCAAGCGCGATTGGGACGAGAAGGGTTTCTTCATCGTTCGCGGCTTCGCGCCAATCGAGGACTGCTGCGCGATGCATGCGCGGGTGGTCGAGATTTGCCGTCTGAACGCGGCCGGACAGAGCGTTCCGAACGTCTTCGTACTGCCGGAGAAGAAGCCCAACCCGCTCGCGCGAAACCCCGAGGACAACGTCGGCAAAGTTTTCCGGCTCCATCGCGATCCGATTTTCAAAAGGCTCGTCGAGGATCCAGCGGTGCTCGACCTGGTGAGCGATCTGATCGGACCGGAACTCGATTGTTTCGTCAGCCAGTTCATTTTCAAAAATCACGGCGCGCTCGGACAGCCGTGGCATCAGGATTCGTACTACTTCGCCTTCAGCACGCGGCCGCAAGTCGGAGTCTGGCTGGCCATCACCGAGGCGACGCTCGACAATGGATGCCTGCACGTGATGCCGTGCTCGCACCTCGAGCCGGTGCACGAGCACGTGCCGGACCGGCGCCCGCACGCGCAATACGGCTACACGGAGATCGTCGATTACGATATGTCGAAGTCGGTGCCGGTCCTGATGCGGCCCGGCGACCTGCTGGTGTTTCACAGCTGCCTGATGCATCGCTCGACCGACAATTTGTCGGGCGGGATTCGCGCCGCGATGGTGTGGCATTACACGAAGTCGGGAACGATCGATCAGACCAGGGAGAAGTTCGGGCATCAGAACCCATCGCACGATTTCATGAAGATCGAGCGGCGCGGCGCCGCCGAGGATTAGAACATGAATGGAGCCGAGAGCCTGATTCGCACCGCGATCGCAGCCGGGGTCGAAGTGTGTTTCGCGAATCCGGGAACGACCGAGATGCCGCTGGTGGCGGCGCTCGATTCGGCCGACGGGCTGCGGGCGTTTCTCGGATTGTTCGAGGGCGTTTGCACCGGCGCTGCCGACGGCTACGGACGGATGGCGGAGAAACCCGCGCTGACGCTGCTGCACCTTGGGCCGGGCTTCGCCAACGGCATCGCGAATCTTCACAATGCGCGGCGCGCGCGTTCGCCGATCGTCAATTTGATCGGTGACCATGCGACGTGGCACGTCGGCGCCGACGCACCGCTCACGTCCGACATCGTTTCGCTCGCAACGCCGGTCTCCGGATGGATACGAAGCGTGCGCAATTCAGGCTCGCTTGCGGGTGCGACGGCGGAGGCGATCGCGGCGGCGGGCCGTGCGCCTGGGCAAGTCGCGACGCTGATCATCCCTTCGGATTGCCAGTGGGATCCTGCCGAGCGGCACGCCACGCCAATCGAGCCGGCGGCGCCACCGGTGGTGTCCTCCAACGCGGTAAAGCGCGCGGCAGAGTCGATGCGCAAGGGCAACAAGGTCGCGCTCTTTTTGGGCGGCGTCGCGCTTCGAGCGCGTGGTCTGAAAGCGGCTGCGCGCATCGCCGCGAAATCGGGATGTCATCTGATTTGCGAAACGTTCCCCGCGCGGCTCGAACGCGGCGCTGGCATGCCGACGCTCGATCGGCTGCCCTACTTTCCTGAACAGGCGATCGAGATGCTGAAGGCGTTCGATACGATCGTCCTCGCCGGCGCGAAAAAGCCCGTCGCGTTTTTCGGCTATCCCGATTTCCCAAGCCTGCTGATTCCTGACGGCATCAACACCGCGATTCTGGCCGATCCGACTGATGACGTCCCGGCCGCTCTGGAAGCGCTCGCAAGCGAAATTGTCGCGCCGGTTTCGGTTGCGACGCCATCGAAGATATCGCGCCCAGAACGTCCCGTAGGAAAACTCAACGCGATGACCGCGGGCGCCGCGATTGCCGCCACAATGCCCGAGGGCGCAATCGTGATGGACGAGGCTGCCACCACCGGCCTGCCATTCCTGGCCGCGTCGGCGGCCGCACCTCCACATACATACCTTTCGCTGACCGGTGGTGCGATCGGGCAGGGGTTGCCGTGCGCGACGGGCGCGGCAGTCGCATGTCCCGATCGGCGCGTGATCGCATTTCAGGCCGACGGCAGCGCGATGTACACGCTGCAAGCGCTGTGGACGCAGGCACGCGAGTCGCTCAACGTCACGACGGTGCTGTGCAACAACCGCAGCTACCGGATCCTGCAGGTCGAACTTGCGCGCGCGGGCGTGACCGAGCCCGGCCGCAAGGCGCGCTCGCTTACAAGTCTCGCCAATCCCGATATCGAATGGACGAGTCTGGCGCGGGGGCTGGGTGTACCGGGCGTGCGCGTCGAGACGGCCGAGGCCCTTACGCGAGAACTGGAACGCTCGCTCGCGACGTCGGGTCCGACTCTGATCGAAATGATTCTCTAGACCAGCTTCTACGTCCGGGTCGCTGCCAATAGTTCGAGAGCTGCTTGCAAATCGGCGATCGTCGCGATCAGGCGATCGTGCTCGATGCGGCTGCCGACGCCGATAAAGTGCGTGCCCGCGCTCTCGGCCGCCTCGCGATCTACCCTGCTGTCGCCCACGTACACCGCGCGCGCGGGGTCGACCCCAGCGCGATCCAGGCACAGCCGCAGGATGTCGGGCGCGGGCTTGGGACGAACCTTGTCGAGCGCGCTCGCGACCGCGTCGAATACGCCGCCGAGATCAAGATGCTCGACCAGCGCGGGCACGGTCGCCGATCGATTGGTTGCCAGCCCGAGCTTGTAGCGCCGCTTGAGGTCGAGCATGAATGGGCGCAACTCGAACGGCGGACGCAGCATCTTGAAAAACGGCGTCTGATCCATGTTGCGCGTCACGGCGTGCATCGCGCCAAGCTTGGCCGCGTCGCCGCGCGCGCGGGCCGCGAACACCTCGCTCGCGGCGTACGAAACCGCCGCGATTTCTTCATCACGATCGAGCGGCGCTTCGCCGACCTTCGCGAAAATCCAGTTGTAGTATGCAACGTTCGATTCGGTTGAATCGAACAGCACGCCGTCGGCGTCGAACATCACCAGTTCAATCATGTTGTACGAATATTGTGCGGGACCGCCACGCATCGCGCCAGACGGCCGCGCGCAAAAACGAGAGTCAGCGCGTGGCGCGCCTGCGTTCGGCCCGCTCGACTCGTCGGGCATGCGCAGGCGCCGGACGGCGCGGAATCGCAACGACCTCGCGCGCGGTGAGATGATCCCCGCAATGCGAACAGACCATGTCCGGCGCGGTCTTCGCGCCGCAGACGCGATGTATAAGCGTCATCGGCGGACCCGATTCGTCACTGAGCCACGTGTCGCCCCATCGCATCATTGCGATCAGCACGGGGTAGAGCTCGAGTCCTTTGCGGGTCAGCCGATACTCGACTCGGCCGCTGTCGCCCTCACTGCGCGCACGATCGAGGATTCCGTCGCGCACCAGGTCGCGCAGCCGCGAGCTCAGGATGTTGCGCGCGATTCCGGTCCCCTGCTGAAACTCGTCGAAGCGATGGCGTCCGAGAAACGCCTCGCGCAGTATCAGCATTGTCCAGCGCTCGCCGACTACCGACAGCGTGCGCGCCACCGAGCAATTCATCTCTTTGACCGAATCCCATCGCATGGGCGTCTGTCACTCTCCTCCCCCGAATTGAATTTCACCTGCCGCGACGTTCCCCAACGCCCCGATTCGACAAAAATATCGTTGCACTTTGAAACTTGGTTTGCTAGGAAGCGATAGTTGCAAATTGAAACTGAATGTCTACGATCGCGCGGGGAAAGATACATCGATGGTCAAAAAAATCGAATTCTTTTACGACTACCTGAGTCCGTTCAGTTATCTCGCCGACACGCAACTGCCTGCGATTGCGCGGCGCACCGGGGCGGAGATCGTATATCGGCCGATTCTGCTCGGCGCGATTATGAAGGCCACCGGAAATGCGGGTCCGCTCTCGATTCCGTCGAAAGCCGCCTACAACATTGCGGAGTTTCAGCGATGGGCGAGGCGCTACGGCCTTTCTGCGAAGTTCAATCCACATTTTCCGTTCAACACGATTCGCGTGCTTCGCGCCGCGATCGCCGCACAACAGCGGGGCCGCTTCGCAGCGTTTCATTCGGCGGCGTTCCGCGCGATCTGGGAACAGGGGCAAGACCTCAGCAAGGAGGAAGCGCTGCGCCGGCTTTTCGACGAGGCGGAAATCGAGCCGGCACTCATCGAGGGCGACGAAATCAAGAACCAGCTTCGCGCGAATATGGACGAAGCCGTCAGCCGAGGCGCGTTCGGGGCACCAACAATTTTCGTCAACGGCGAAATGTTCTGGGGAAACGATCGCCTCGATTTCGTCGAAGAAGCTCTGCAGCGTCTGTCGTGACGCGAGTTCCATCGTCTCGTAATCCGTGAGATAGATCCGGAAATAAACAGCGCGCGCCCGCACGAGGTCATTCAGATGAAAGCAGTCGTATTCGAAAAGCTTGGCGGACCCGAGGTGATGAAGATTGCCGAGGTCGCGAAGCCCGAAGTGAAGCCCGGGAACGTGCTGATCAAAGTGCGCGCGGCCGGAATCAACTTCGCCGATACGCTCTTCCGGCAGGGACAATACCTGATGCAGCCCAAGCTGCCGGACACGCCTGGGCTGGAGGCCGCCGGTGAAATCGAGGCCGTCGGCGCGGGCGTGCCAAATCTCAAACCCGGTCAGCGCGTTGCTGCGCTCGGCTCCAAGATGTACGCCGAGTATGCGCTCGCGCCAGCAGCGCAGGTGATTCCGATTCCCGACTCCATCAGCTTCGAGCATGCGGCGGCGTTTCCGGTGCAAGTGCTGACTGCATGGCACATGCTTCACACGTCGCACCAAACCGGACCCGGGCAGACAGTGCTGGTCCATTCCGCGGCAGGTGGCGTCGGAATCGTCGCGGTGCAAATCGCCAAAGCGGCGGGCGCGCGGGTGATTGGGACGGTGTCGAGCGCCAGCAAGGCGGCGCTCATCAAAGAGTACGGCGCGGACGACGCGATCAACTATGCCACCAGCGACTTCGCCGTCGAGGCGAACCGCCTCACCGCTGGACGCGGCGTCGATCTGATCCTGGACGCGGTCGGCGCGACGACGCTGGATAAGGGGCTGAAGTGTCTCGCTCCGTTCGGCCACCTGATTCTCTACGGGCGCGCCGGCGGACCACCCGAACCGCTCAACCTGTTCAGGCTGTTCGAGAAATCGACCACGGTGAGCGGTTTCGTGCTCTACACCGTAACCGCAGTGCCAGACGCGATGCGCCGAGGAATCGAGGAATCGTTCAAGCTGATCGCAGAAGGCAAACTCAAGCTGCTGGTCGGCAAATCATTCCCGCTCGCGCAGGCCGCCGAGGCGCACAAGTTCATGGAGTCGCGCCAATCGACGGGCAAGCTGGTGCTGATCCCGTAACGCTGCGTTCGCGCCGCGATTTTCGATTTCGTCAATCCGGACCGCGGATCGTGCGCGGAAGGCATCGTGCGCCTGCCGCGATCCGTCTCGGCAGATTTTTGAGTTACTCTTCCAGTGGCAATTTGCAACTACTTTTAGTCGTAGGACTAACCCGGTTTGGTCGATGGAGCGGGCCTCGCGCCCGCCCCGGCCGTCCTTGACTCGCTCTGCGCGGCGAGCTTAATTAACTGATCAGTTAATATCGCTATTAACTGTCCGGTTAACGAAAGCGCGAAGCATGGCTGGCCCACGCACAACCGTCCGCAATCTCAACCGCACACGCGAGAAGATCCTCGCCGCCGCACTCGCCGAATTTTCAGCCCGCGGCTTCGCCGGCGCGCGGGTCGACGCGATCGCCCGGCGCGCCCGCGTGAACAAACGCATGCTGTACTACTGCTTCGGCCCCAAGCAGGACCTCTATCGCGAAATCCTGCGCCGCAAATTCGCGGAGCGCTCCGAATGGATCGAATCCATGCCCAACGACTTCGCCGGTGCGTTGGCTCATATGTACGTGGCCGGCAGCACGGACCCGGACTTTGTCCGCCTGATGGAATGGGAGGTGATCGACAGCGGCGGCAGAAAATGCATCGCCGAGACCGAGCGCCGCGCTCTGTTTGAGAAAGCAGTCGCCCGCCTTCGCGCCCTGCAACGCCAGGGAACGATTCCCCGCGGCGTCAATCTCACTCAACTTTTCATTTCGATGCTGTCGCTGGCGCTGTTCCCGCTGGTGATGCCTCAAGTCATTCGCCTCATCCATGGCATGGAACCAACCGACCCTCGCTTCATGCGCCAGCGCGCGAACTTTCTGCGCTGGCTTGGAGATCGTTTGGCTAAACCCACTGGACGTATTCGCAATCCGTTGAAGGCATCGCAGACCGCCGTTCGCCGCGGCCAATCATTCGAGAGACCGGGTCAGCTCGCATGAAGAGACGAATCGTCCTGATGATTGCGGTCCTTGTAGTTGGCGCCGGCGCCTGGACGGGTTATGCGCTGCTATACAAGGACCCGGTCGCGACCGACAATCTGCTCGTTTCCGGCAACATCGAGGCCCACGAAAGCGTCGTCAGCTTCAAGGCCGTGCAATCGCGCGTCGTCGAATTGCCCTTCGACGAAGGCCAGTGGGTGAAGGCCGGCACGCTGCTGGCGCGGCTGGACGACAGCGATTACCGCCAGCAGGTCGCGATCAACGAAGCGGCTCTCCGAGTGCAGGAACAGGAACTTGATTCAGCGATGCAAAAGCTCGAGGCCGCGCACGCGACAGTCACCAACGATAAAGCCGACCTCGCTCAAAAGAATATCGACTACGTCCGCAGCCAGAAACTTTGGAGTGATAAAATCATCTCTGGCGACCAGCGTGACCACACCGAGACCGCGCTCAAACAGTCGAACGCCGCGATGCAACGAGACCTCGCGATGGAACGGAGCGCGCAGCAGGACATCGAGGTCGCCAAGGCAAACATCCGCAACGCCGGCGAAAATCTTGAGCTCGCGAAGATCATGCTCGGTTATACCACGCTGCGTGCGCCGTTCTCAGGTGTCATTCTCACGCGTCAGACGGAGCTTGGTGAAGTGATGCAGCCGGGCACGCCGGTCGTCACGCTCGCCGACCTCGATCACGTGTGGCTGCGCGCTTACGTGGCCGAAACCGATCTCGGCCGAATCCGATGGGGTCAGGCGGCGACGGTTCACACCGACACTTATCCCGACAAAGCGTACCCCGGCCAGATATCGTTCATCTCTTCCGAGGCGGAGTTCACGCCCAAGAGCGTCGAGACTCACAAGGAGCGCGTGACGCTCGTCTATCGAATCAAAATCGATGTCGAAAATCCGCGCCACGAACTGAAGCCAGGGATGCCCGCGGACGCGACGATTCACCTTGGCCCTCCCGCGCAAATCGGCAACAGTCGTGGATGACAAGACGGTCGTCGTCCGCGATTTGGTGAAGGACTTCCCGGGCGTCCGCGCAATCGATCATCTGAGCTTCGACGTCGCGCCCGGCGAAATCTTCGGCATCGTCGGACCCGATGGCGCGGGTAAGACCACGACCATGCGCATCCTCGCCGGAGTGCTCCCGCCCGACAGCGGCACTGCCACCGTCGCGCGATGCGACATCGTCGCCGATCCCGAAGGAGTCAAGCCTCTCATCAGCTATATGCCACAGCGCTTCGGCCTCTACGAAGACCTGACAGTGAACGAGAACATCCGATTTTACGCGGACTTGTTTGGCGTTCGCAGGCAGGACCGCGAGGCGCGCGCCGCTGAACTGCTGAAAGCATGTGGCATGAGCGAGTTCCACGCCCGCCTGACCGGCAAGCTCTCCGGCGGGATGAAGCAAAAGCTCGGCCTGGTCTGCGCTCTCATACACACACCGCGCGTGCTGCTGCTCGACGAGCCGACCAACGGCGTCGATCCGGTTTCTCGCCGCGAATTCTGGGCGATGCTCTATTCGCTGGTCGGCCAGGGCGTCACCGTCGTCAATTCCACCGCGTACCTCGATGAAGCCGAGCGATGTCATCGCGTCGCGCTGCTACATCTGGGACGCCTACTCTTCTGCGACTCGCCGGCGCGGCTCAAGTCACGGTTCCAGGGCTCGGTCATATCGATCGTATCGCCCGAGGCGCGACGCGTCCGGGACGAACTCGCTGCCGCCGAGGGCGTTTCGAGCGCAGTGCTGGTCGGCGACGCGGTTCATTTGTTCGTCGATGACGCCGGGCGGCGCATCTCCGATCTCAGTGCGCGGCTGAACGGCGGCGAGATTCCATTCGACGAGATCGTCCGCGTCACACCGACCATCGAAGATCTTTTCGTCGAGGCTGTGCGCAAAGACTCGACACACGTGGCTGCATGACACGCCTCAACGGCTATTCGGTCGAAGTCGAAAACCTGGTGAAGCGTTTTGGCGATTTCACCGCGGTCGATCGCATTTCATTTCAGACCCGCACCGGTGAGGTCTTCGGATTCCTCGGACCCAACGGCTCGGGAAAGTCGACCACCATTCGAATCCTGTGCGGATTGCTGCGTCCCAGCTCCGGCCGCGCAATTGTCGCCGGTTACGACGTGGTCGAGTCGCCCGAACTTATCCGCCGCAACATCGGATATATGTCGCAAAAGTTTTCGCTCTACGCCGATCTCACCGTGCTCGAGAATTTGCGCTTCTACGCGGGAATGTATGGTGTCCCGGCGGGCGAGTTGGGCGGGCGAATCGATTGGGCGCTCGAGATGGCCGGGCTGCGCGGCCGCGAGTCGAGTCTCACCGGCACTCTCGCCGGCGGATGGAAGCAGCGCCTCGCGCTGGGCTGCGCCGTTCTGCATCGCCCGCCAATCGTATTTCTCGACGAGCCGACTTCGGGCGTAGATCCACTCTCTCGGCGCCTGTTCTGGGAGTTGATTCAGCATATGAGCAGCGATGGCGTCACCATTTTCGTCACCACGCATTACATGGACGAAGCCGAATACTGCAACCGCCTGGCGCTGATGAACGGCGGCAAATTGATCGCGTTGGGCACGCCCACCGAACTCAAGCTGGGTTCGATCCAGGGCTCATTGCTGCTGCTCGAATGCAATCGGCTCGGCGACGCCATCGAGCACTTGCGCCACTTCGACGGCGTCCGCGACGTCGCCGTCTTCGCCAACGCGCTGCACCTCGTCGTATCCGACGCCGCGATTGCCCCTGCGATTCGCGCGGCACTCGAAGCCGGCGCCATCTCCGTCGCCAGCCTGCAACAGATTCGCCCGAGCCTCGAAGACGCGTTCGTGGCATTGACTACTCGACGCGCCGATGCCGCCACTTCGGAGCTGTCGCCATGAATCTTCGACGACTGCTCGCCATCTCACGCAAGGAAGTTTTCCAGGTGCTGCGCGACTCTCGCAGCCTGCTGATCGTCCTGCTGATGCCCCTGATGCTCATGACGACGCTCGGTTACGGGGTCAATCTCGATACCAAGCACATCCGCGTGTTCGCCCTTGATCAAGAAGGCAGCCAGGCGAGCCAGGACCTGCTCAAGCGCTTTCAGTCTTCCGCTTACTTTGATCTGGTCGCGACCGTCACTGATTACCGCGCGCTGGCCGCCGCGCTGGACGACGGCCGATGCCAGCTCGCGATCGTGATTCCGTACGACTTCTCGGCGCGCCTGCACGACGGACGCCCGGTGAGCATACAGGCGTTAGTTGACGGCTCCGACAACAACACCGCCGAGATCGCGATCGGCTATGCGCAGGGCGTGCTCGCGTCTTATGGCGCCGTTGTTCAAGCCGAGTATCTACGCAAGTCCAACGCGCCCAGCGTGAACCCCGTGCTGTCCGTTGAGGCCCGAACCTGGTTCAACGAAGACCTCGAAAGCAAAAACTTCATCGTGCCCGGTGTCGCCGCGATCGTGATGGCCGTCGTCGGAGTTCTGCTCACCTCGCTGACCGTTGCGCGCGAGTGGGAGCGCGGCACCATGGAGCAGCTCATCTCGACGCCCGTGACCTCGCTCGAGATCATCATCGGCAAGTTGCTCCCCTACTTCGCCCTTGGCCTGTTCGATACCGCCGCCTGCGCCGCCATCGCCGTCTTTTGGTTCCAAGTCCCCTTTCGCGGCTCGCTCATCGCGCTGTCCGTCGGCTCGGGAATTTACCTGATCGCGATTCTCGGGCTTGGATTCTGGATCTCGGTCGCCACCAAACATCAGCTGGCCGCGAGCCAGATTGGCTTGGTGACCGCGTTCCTGCCTTCGTTCCTACTCTCGGGATTCACGTTTCCAATCGAACAGATGCCTGTCGGCGTGCAGCCCTTCACCTACTTTATCGCGGCGCGCTACTACATCGTCATACTCAAGAGCGTATTTCTGCGCGGCACCGGCCTTAGCTTTCTCGCCGAACCTTTGATGGCGCTCGTCATCTATGCTGCGGTCATGGTGTTCCTAGCCAAGCGATCTTTTCACAAGTCGCTGGCATGAGAGGCTGACGTGATCGAGCGCCTGCGCCAGATTCTGATCAAGGAATTCATCCACCTGTTTCGCGACCGGCACGCGCGCTTTGCTCTAATCGTCCCGCCACTGCTGCAGATGCTGGTATTCGGCTACGCCGCGAGCTATGAGGTGAATCGCGTATCGACCGCCGTGCTCGACTACGACCGCAGCCAGGAGAGCCGCGAATTCCTCGAGCGCTTCAGCGCCAGCAGCCGGTTTGAGGTGCGCGACGTCCTGCAAAGCGAATCGCAAATCCCCTCGCTGCTCGATCACCGGCGCGTCGTGCTGGTGCTGCAGATTCAGCCTGGCTTCGCCGAACTGCTGCGCAAAGGCCAGACCGCACCCGTTCAAGCCGTGCTCGACGGCACCGACTCGAACACCGCGCTAATCGCCGTTGGATACATCAATCAGATCGCAAATCGATTTGCCCAGGACTATCAACTCCAAATGGCCGACCGGCTGAAACCGTCTCTGGCGACCTTCGCGCCTGAGATCGAGCTCCAGGAGCGTCCGTGGTTCAACGCCAACCTCGAAAGCCGATGGTTCTTCGTACCCGGCGTGATTGGAACTCTTGTCCTGGTGACAGTGATGATGTTGACGGCCTTCGCGGTCGTGCGAGAGCGTGAGATCGGCACCCTCGAACAATTGATGGTGACGCCGATCAGCCCGGCGGAACTAATCGTCGGCAAAACCCTGCCGTTTCTGATCGTTGGGCTCGCCAATGTGGTCTTCGTCGGAATCCTTGGAAGCTTGTGGTTCGACGTTCCGTTTCGCGGAAATATTTTCGTCCTGCTGCTGGGCACAACGCTCTTTCTGTCGAGCGCCCTGGGCGTCGGCCTGCTTATTTCCACGGTCTGCCAAACTCAACAGCAAGCTTTCGCGATCTCCTTCTTTTACATCTCGCCCGCAATCATGCTGTCCGGATTCGGCTATCCGATCACCAGCATGCCGACCGCCCTGCAATGGTTCACCAATCTCGATCCGCTGCGCTTCTATCTCATCGTCCTGCGTGGAACTTTCATCAAAGGCATCGGACTACACGTGCTATGGCCGCAGATGGTTGCGATGGCCATTCTCGGAGCGGCGACGCTTACGCTCGCAACGCTCAGATTTCACAAGACCATGGACTGACCTTCACATCGGCGGTCGTGCGAGAGCCGGCTTGTCGTTGGCAAGCGTCGTTTTGTCTCGCCTCTCGACGCCAAAACTCCTGATCACCATCGCGAGTTTCGCCGGCGTCCCGACCGGCGTCGCGCACGCAGTTCCCGCGCACACAAACGCGAGTGGAACTCCCTTCGCCGCGCTGGACGCGAGCATCGCGCGCGCCGCGGCCGGCATTGATTCGGCGCCGCTATCCGATCCAATCCGCATCACGATTTTCCCCGGACGATAACTTGCCAATGCCATTCTCCACAAAGCTGCCGCGCGTGCGTCGCCATGCGGCCCCACGATCGCGACCATCGCCTCGCCATTGGCGCGATACTCCAGCGCCAGCCCAACCGTTGCGACCAGGTCGCTCAGCATCGATCCCGCCATCACCGGCGCACTCGCCATCAGTTCGTCCGCGATCTTCGAATAATTGTCATCGCCTGTGATAATCCCGAGCTTCGCTGCCGCGATCGCCATCGTGGCTTGCACGGACGGCGTCGACATATCAAGGAAAACCTGCCCGCTCGTTTGAGACTGCGCAATCACCGTGTTCGCGTCTTCGGACTCGCGGTTCACCAACAAGCTCGAACCGTCGGCGCGGAAGTCCTTCAAAATAATTGCGGCGAGAGCGCGCGCCTCGGCCAGGAATTTCTCATCGGCCGAGAATTGATACGCATCGATGAGCGCGTTGAGCAGGTAGACCTGGTCGGCCGCGAGACCTGCCACATGCACGCGTCCATCCGACCAGACGTGAAAGAAACTTCCATCCGGCGCCCGCATATGTGTGATGATGAAATCCAGATCGTTGAGCGCCGCGCGTTGAAGACTCGAGTCGTCAAGCGCCGCCGACGCCGCCAGGTACGCATCCGCCATCAACGCGTTGCGATCGGTCATCACCGCGCGATCGACCTGCGGCGTCTTGCGACGCGCTCGCTCCGCAAGCATCGTCGCCGATGCCTTGGCGATCTTCTCACGCGCTTCCTCTACCGGGATCTTCAGCTTGGCCGCCAATTGCTCCGGGCTCATCGCGCGCCTGAGCACGGTTCGTCCGTCGGGCGCCCGCGCCGGCCTGTCTTCCATGCCGTAAAATAAAATCGCCACTCGCGCCTCATCCGCCGGCAGCGCGCGCTTCACCTCGGCGACCGTCCACGTGTAATAGCTGCTGTCGTCGCCCTTGAACGAATCGGCGTCCTGATGCGAGTAGAAAGCGTGCGTCTGTACATCGAGCAGCTCGCGATTTACGTAACCGACGATCGACTCCGCGACTCGCGCAAAGTCCGGGTCACCGCTGGCTTCATACGCGTGGCTGTATGCTTGCAACGCCATCGCGTTGTCGTACCCAAGCTTCTCGAAATGCGGCACGCGCCATTGCGCGTCCGTCGAGTAGCGATGAAATCCGCCGCCCAATTGATCGAACACTCCTCCCGCCGCGATCTTCTTGAGTGTATCGAGCGCCATCGCCGTGTACTCCGGATGCCCGTAAAAGCCGTGCGCGAGCGCAAGCTCTAGCGCCGGGAAATCGTAAAACCGCGCCCCCTCGTCAGAGGCGAATCCTCCCGATTTGCGATCGTACGACACCGCCAGCCCAGCAAGTATTTGTGCTCGCAGCCCCTCCGGTCCTCCTTGTGTCGGCGCGTTCCGGCTCGACGCGTATTTGAGCTTCGCCGCAGTTGCCTCCGCCTCGCGCTCGAGTCCCGCGCGATTCGCCGCGTACACCTGCGAGATTCGCTTGAGCAGCGGCAGCATCGACGAGTTTTCTCCGCCGCTGCGGTTGGGTCCGCTGCCCGGCCGCGGCGGCAGATACCCGGCCGCGAAGAACAAAGCGCCGTCCGGCGTCGTGAAACATGTCAGTGGCCAGCCGCCCGCGCCGGTCAGTTGCGCCGCCGCATTCTGATAGTAGTCGTCGAGGTCAGGACGCTCGTCGCTATCGACCTTTACCGGCACGAATTCGCTGTTCAGCGCCGCCGCGACTGCCGGGTCGGCGTAGGTCATCTCGTCCATCACGTGGCACCAGTGACACCACACCGCGCCGATATCGATCATGACCGGACGATTCAGCGACCGCGCCAGCGCGAGCGTATCCGGACTCCACGCCTGCCATCGAATCGCGCTCGACGACGCTTCGCGCAGATACATGCTTGGCGACGACTTGAGCGCCCCGGCCGGCAACGCATTGGCCGCATCAGTCGCGGCGTTCGCCCGCGCACTCAGGATGCAAAGGATCGCAGCTGACGCAAGAACTGTTCGCGTTGACATCCGCCAAATGGCGCGATAGCTGGAAATTGAGCGAAACATGAGCCCACGATCTGCAACGCGCCGCCGCCCATCCAGAACTCGCAACGGCCCGGCGAAAGTCATCAGAATGCCGACTCCCACAGTGGTCCGCCGCCGCCGCGCAATCAAGGCGGGCCTGACCCTGCTCGTGCTCTCGCTGCTCGCCGCAATTATCGCACGGTTCTACCTTATCTATACCGCGGCTCCTTCGCCCGAAAAAGTGTCGGGTCTGACCGAACAGGAAACCGAAATCCTTGGCTTGGTGAACCAGCAACGCGTTCGCGGCGGATTGCCGCCGCTGAAATTCTCGCCGCGTCTCGCCGTGATCGCGCGAGGACACAGCTACGACATGGCGATACGCCATTACCTCGCGCATAACAGCCCTGACGGTGTCGCGCCCGCGGACCGAATCAGCGGCGTCGGCATCGGATACCGGGCTGTCGGTGAGAACATCTACATGGACGACTACGCCGATTCCGCCGATGTCCCGCAACGAGCGATGAATCGGTGGCTGAAGAGCCCCGAGCACCTCGCCAACATCATCTCGGCTAAGTTCACCGAAACCGGCGTCGGCATCGCTCAATCCGCCGACGGCAGCACCTACGTCACGCAAGATTTCGTGCGCTGAAAGGCGGGCGCTCTGCGATGGAATTCGCCGAACTCGCCGCGCTGGCCTCAGGTCACGCCGAAGCGCGTGCTATCCAGACCGCGCTCAAACTCGGAATTTTCGAGATTCTCGACTCCTCGCCGCTCGACGACGCCGCTGTCGCTGATGCCATCTCCGCCAATCGC
>NZ_DATEQZ010000075.1:0-29193 GCF_035272065.1 Binatus sp. (SeqCode) | reverse complement strand
GCGAAAACCAGTGTGGTGCGGGAGGTGAAGCGGGGCACTGTGATTGCGATGTTGTCATTCTGAGCGACGGGTAGATTGAGCGGAAAGGGGCAATTCCTACCACCGGTTGTGGTCCGGCGACGGGTATGCCACCAAGGCTAGCTTTGTTCCGTCAAAAATATTTTTTGCCGCGCGTCGTCCGCCGCCCAAGTCATTCCCGCGGCGATGAAGTTGAGTCCGATGATCCCGGACAACTGCGCGCGAGTCGCGCCCGCGATGGAATCGGGTATTATGAATCATCTTTTCTCGTTTGACGATCCGATCGGAATCGTGGACGAATGGGAAACCAATCAGCAAGAAAGGGCGTGACCGCGGGCAAGTGGAAGGAAATCACGCGGGTCGTGAGCCAAGACGGCCAGCGGCGCATGATCGTGACATTGACCCCTAACAATCTGTTCCGTTTTGTAGAGGAGAAATTTGTTACCGAAGATGCGCCAGCCGCTTCCATAGCCCCAATCTCATACTGGAGTCCGTCTCATATGTCGGGTTTGTACAAGTCGGCCGAGGATGCAGAGCGCGCGGCGTACATGGAGCTTTCTTGGTTGCGGATTTCAAACTGAGACACTACCCAAGGCTAGCTTCGTTCCGTCAAAAATATTTTTTGCCGCGCGTCGTCCGCCGCCCAAGTCATTCCCGCGGCGATGAAGTTGAGTCCGATGATCCCGGGCAACTGCGCGCGAGTCGCGCCCGCGATGGAATCGGGCATTATGAATCATCTTTTCTCGTTTGACGATCTGATCGGAATCGTGGACGAATGGGAAGCGAGCCAAAAGACCGAAGAACCATGAAGAATTACGGCAAGCGTCATAGCCTTATGCTGGCCGTCATCCTTTGGACGCCATTGCTGATCACGCTGATCGCCATCGTGCTATTTGCGTTTGGCATTAGGCCGAAAAATTCAAACTGAGACACTGCCCAAGGCTAGCTTTGTTCCGTCAAAAATATTTTTTGCCGCGCGTCGTCCGCCGCCCGAGTCATTCCCGCGGCGATGAAGTTGAGTCCGATGATCCCGGACAACTGCGCGCGGCCCGGATGCGCTCCAGCAAATCGAGGGCGCGGAACAGATTGCGCTTTACGCTTCGTTCGAAGCGGACGATTTTATCCACATCCGAATAGCTCGGCAGGGTAAAGGCGTCGAGTCCGCTGCGCCGGAGCTTGCGAGCAGTGCGCCGACGAACGCCGTAGTGATCATAACCCATCGAGGCGAGGAGCGATTCGGTGGGTCCCTCAGTAGCGGCGTCTTGGCGGTAAGCGTCCTCATCGAGCCAGGATTCACGGCATTCGTAGCGCAGCAATCGGCGGACCCGCCAGCAGCATGCGGCGACCTCGTCGACCAGGATGCGCTCGCGGGCGGACTCGGGTTGGAACTCTTCGAGCAAAGCGTCGAGGATCGAATTGAATTCTTCGGCGCGAAGCGGGCCGTCGAGTTCGGGGTTGACGACGTCGCAGGCGAAGAAACCGTGCTTGAGGGCGTTGAACCGCGCAACGGCCTTGCCCTCGGGCGTGCGCGGGCCCGTACATTTCATCGCGTTGGCACGGCGCGCCGCAAGCCGGCGCGGCGAAAGCGCGGGCAGTCGGTTTTCGGGCGAGTCGGGCGAGTGTGGGGTGTCTTGACTGTTGTCCATAGTGGATCGCGTAGCATGGAAGGGACGGCGCGGGCAGGCTGAACTAGGGCATCCCTGAACTCGGGGGAAAACCAATGGCGTTTATGAAAATTGCTGTTTCTGTCGTCGGCGTCGGATTGCCTTTTGGCGTGTCTGCATGCAATGACGATTGGGGTCATTCTTTGCCACGTTATCAAATTTCCCGCCTTGGCAATGGGCTGCGGGCATACGTGGTAGATCAACAAACCGGCGAAGTCCGATTTCGCACCAGAGGCGCGCCGTGATCGAAACGCAGGGCCTCACGCACATCAACCTGTTGGTCGCCGATGTCCACCGGGCAAAGGCCTTTTACGAGAGGGTGTTCGGCTTGCAGGAGATGTTCTGGGACGGTCCCGGCTTGGTCTTTCTGAGGCCGCCCGGCACCCATGACACGATCACGCTACAGCAAAGCCCGGACGCGGCTCGCGGAGCCGGCAACATCGACCATTTCGGTTTCCGCCTGGCTGACCGAGGCCAACTGGACCGGGCGATTGAGGAAGTGATCGCCGCGGGCGGCGCGCTAGTAGAGCGCGGAGAGCACCAGCCCGGAAGCCCCTTCGCCTATGTCACCGACCCTGATGGGCACGTGATCGAACTGTAGCCGTGTTGGTCAGCGATATAATTCCCGAATAACCCGACCGAAGTTTTCAAAACCGCCCATTACTCACCCGCGGAAATGAAAGCCGCGATTGTCGGCTAGTGGGAGACTCGTCTCGTCATTTGCAGTTGCCGCCGCCGGTGTGTGGACAGATACGAGCGCAGACTACCTGCACCTCAACGGGAATGATGGGGTAACCGTCACCCGCGAAAGCGGTTCCACAGAGGTTCTCTGGGGGAGGTGGCTCGGTGCAGACGGCAGGGTCGCAAGGAAAGTTAATTGTAACGCAATCCAAAGTCGGGTCAGGAGCTGGAGGCGTACTCAATTGAACGAATGGCTGAATTGAGCGGCACTGAATACACCACGCGTTTCCGTCAGCGGATTCAGAATAGATCAAAGATGTACCCAGCGGGCAACTACCACCACCGCCTACCGGAACCGCAGACTGGTCTGCACAAACACAACAACCGTCCGTAGGATTTTCGCAAACGGTGGTTTCTGCTTTCATTTTCGGAGTTGCAGCAGTTGCCGTCCTGATAAAACCAAGTATCAGGAGCACAAGAAAGCATAGATTTAGACGTTTGATGGCAGATACCCCCTTTTAAAGTGAACGGACACTAACACACATTAGCGAAACCAGCGATACAGCCCCGAAAGCGCAAACTGAACCAGTGCGTACCGACGACCCGTATTGATCGGCAGGGCGACGGTTGCTAAAGTCGCATATGGCGCATCTGATTAAACGGACTGCGTATAAAAACTGAAGGCCGACTTGAGCCCGCGGGAAATCCGCGGGCTCTTTCTTTTTTTACCGCCCAAGGAGGGTCAATCTATGGCGCATCAGGAGCTCCGCGAAGCACTTACCTTCGACGACGTACTCTTGCTCCCGCAGTCGTCCGACCTGCTGCCGGCGAATTGCGACGTCTCGACCGCGCTGACGCCCAAAATCCGCCTGCGCATCCCGCTCGTGTCGAGCCCGATGGACACCGTCACCGAATCGCGCACCGCGATCGCAATCGCGCAAATGGGCGGGATCGGCTTTGTGCATCGCAACCTTTCGATCGAAGAGCAGGCCGCCGAGATCGAGACCGTCAAGAAATATGAAAGCGGAATGATCGTCGATCCGATCACCGTCAGTCCCGAGCAGAAAATCGGCGAGGCGGTGGCGGTGATGGCGCGCTACCGGATTTCCGGGCTGCCGGTGGTCTCGGACGGGCGGCTGGTCGGAATTCTGACCAATCGCGATCTGCGCTTCGAACGGCGCCTGGACAAGCAGGTGCGCGACGTGATGACGAGCAAAGTGATCACTGCCCGTCCTGGAATCGATCTCGAGCATGCGAAGGAGCTCCTGCAGGCGCATCGGATTGAGAAGCTGCCGCTGGTGGACGATCAGAACCGGCTGCGCGGGCTGATCACAGTCAAGGACATGGACAAGGCGATTCGGCATCCGCATGCGAGCAAGGACCAGATGGGACGGCTGCGCGTTGGCGCCGCGGTCGGCGTCGGTCCGGAGCGCGAGGCGCGCGTGGCCGCATTGCGGCGTGCGGGCGTCGACGTGATTTGTATCGACACCGCGCATGGGCATACGCGCAACGTGATCGACGCCATCAAGGCGACCAAGAGCGAGTGGCCTGGCGTGGAAGTGGTAGCCGGAAACGTCGCGACCAGCGAGGGCGCTAAGGCGCTGTGCGATGCCGGCGCCGATGCGCTGCGCGTTGGGATGGGGCCCGGATCGATTTGCACGACGCGCGTGGTGTCGGGGGTCGGCGTGCCACAGATCACGGCGATAATGGACACGATCGCGATTGCCGAGCCGCGCAATATCCCGGTGATCGCGGACGGCGGAATCCGGTTCTCGGGCGATATCACCAAGGCGATTGCGGCCGGCGCGAACAGTGTGATGATTGGCTCGCTGTTCGCGGGTACGGAGGAAAGTCCGGGCGAGACGATTCTGTACCAGGGGCGCACGTACAAACTTTATCGCGGGATGGGATCGCTCGGCGCGATGAACGAGCGGACGGGAGATCGCTACGGGCAGATCAGCGTGCCCGACGGCAAGCATGTGCCGGAAGGAATCGAGGGCCGCGTACCGCATCGCGGGTCGCTGGCGTCGAATATCGAGCAGCTCGTCGGCGGGCTGCAATCCGGGATGGGCTACCTGGGCGCGGCGAATCTCGCGGAGCTGCGCAAGCGGGCGAAGTTCGTCAAGGTGAGCGACGCCGGGATGCGTGAGAGTCACGTGCATGATGTGTTTATTACCAAGGAAGCGCCGAATTATCGGCAGTAGGATGCGGGGCTCCTCGCCCCGCGCCCCACGGCAGGGGTGACCCCTGCACCCAGTATTAGGATGCGGGACTTCGTCCCTGTGGGAAGTTTTTTTGGGGTGTGGCGAGCGGCCTGCGCGTGGCCGTAGTGCTTGTGCGCGTGAAACTTAGCTGGAACCGCGGAACCCTCACCAACCGGCCGCGATGCGGCCGGCCGCCTCTCCCGTAAAAATAACGGGCGAGGTAGGAGTCGCTTCGCTCAAGGCAATACGGGGCACCCCTGCAAACCCATCGCGGGTTTCATTACAATTAAGTTCCTCCGCGCGCTGCGCGGCGGTGCGATGTCAGAAAACAAACGACTCAGGGTTGGCGTCCTGTTTGGGGGGCGATCGGGCGAGCATGAAATTTCGTTGCGATCCGCGCTGACTGTGATGTCGGCGATGGATCCGGCGCGGTATGAGATTGTTCCGATTGGGATTGGGCGCGACGGGCGATGGTATCTCGAACGCAACGCGCTCAAGCTGCTCGCCGAAAAGACGCCGCGTCTCGCAGCGCTCAGCGCGGGCGGCACGCAGGTGACCCTGCTGCCGCATCCGGAAGGACAATCGCTGATCGCGACGCCGGCCGACGGCGCGCGCGGCGACATGACGCGCACGCATGATGCGATTCCGGATATCGACGTGGTGTTCCCGGTGTTGCACGGCACCTACGGCGAGGACGGCATCGTGCAGGGGCTGCTCGAGCTGGCGGGAATCGCGTACGTGGGAGCGGGCGTGCTCGGCTCGGCGCTCGGGATGGACAAGGACGCGCAAAAGCGCATCCTGCGCGACGCCGGCGTCGCAGTCGTGAAATATTTCGCGATCGAGCGCGCCGACTATCACGACACTCCGCAGCTTGGGATGCGGCTCGCGCGCAAACTCGGCTATCCCGTGTTCGTCAAGCCCAACGCGCTCGGCTCGTCGATTGGAATCAGCAAGGTGAAGCGCGCCGCCGATCTCAACGCCGCACTCGACGACGCTTTTCAGTATGATCGCAAGGCGCTGATCGAGGCTTCGTGCGAAGGCCGCGAGTTCGAGTGCGCGGTGCTAGGCAACGATCGTCCCGAGGCGTCGATTCCCGGCGAAGTATTAGTCAAGGGCGCGCATGAGTTTTACGACTACGAGTCGAAGTACGTCGATCCGGAAGGCTCCGCGACAAAAATTCCCGCCGAGTTACCGCCCGCCAAGGCGAAGAAGTTGCGTGCGATGGCGGTGGCGGCGTTCAAGGCATTGTCGCTGCGCGGGATGGCGCGCGTCGATTTTCTCGCGAGCCGCGATTTGCGCGAGATCTACGTGAACGAGGTGAACACTATCCCCGGCTTCACCGCGATCAGCATGTACCCGAAGCTGTGGGAGGCGTCTGGCTTGCCGCTGCCGAAGCTGATCGATCGGTTGATCGAGCTGGCGCTCGAGGAGCATGGCGAGCGCGCCTCGCTCAAAATCACGTATCATCCGAAGTCGCTCACAAAGTCGCGCGACTGAGCCGATCGAGATGGCGATGCGGCGGCTGCTGATTGCGACAACGAATCCGGCGAAGCTTGCCGAGTACCGATTGATTCTGCGCGACGTGGGCATCGAGCTCGAACTGGTGTCGCTCGCCGAGCTCGGAATTTCCGAAACGCCCAAGGAGACGGGCGCGACCTTCGCCGAGAACGCGTTGCTCAAGGCGCGGTTCTATTTCCAGCACGCGCGAATCGCGACGCTGGCCGACGACGGCGGACTCGAGATCGACGCACTAGGCGGAGAGCCGGGCGTCAGGTCGCATCGATGGCTCGGCTCGGGGGGCGATGATTCCGACGCGGCGCTCGTCGCCGAAGTTATCCGCCGGATGAAGGGCGTCGAGGCCGGGCGCCGGACAGCGCGAATACGCGCCACGCTCGCGCTGATACACGAGGAGGGCGGCGTGATTCGCGAGAAGACGGCGTCGGGCGCGATCGAGGGCGTGATCGCAGAGCGCGCGTATCCTGAAATTCGCGCGGGCTTTCCGTATCGCGCGGTGCTGGTTATACCGGGGCGCAACTGTTATCTGGGCGAACTTGGCGACGAGGAAGAGGCGCAAATCAGCCAGCGCCGGATTGCGGTGCTCAAGCTGCGCGACGAGCTGGCGCGGATAGCCGGATGCCGCGACGCCCAACTATTATGATCGAGGCGCGCGAGTTAATATCGCCACGCAAAAGGTGAACGGCAAGCGCAAGGGCAAAGTCGTCGTGCTGCATCTGGCGGCGCGGTACCCGTTTGCCGGGGTGATCTGGCAATTGCTTCATCACCTGTTGGGGTTCAGACAGCTTGGGTTCGAGGTCTACTACATCGAGGATCACCGCGCGTACGTTTACGATCCGACGATCGAAAGCGGCGCCAAGGATCCGACGCGCAATCTGAAGGTGATTGGCGGCATACTCGCGCGTTACGGCTTCGGCGACCGGTGGTCGTTCCTGGACTCGGCCACCGAGCAATACGTTGGGATGTCGCGCGAGCGATGCATGGAACTGTTCCGCGACGCCGACATGGTCATCAATCTTTGCGGCGCGACCGAGCCGCGCGAGGAGCACGAGCGCAGCCGCTGCCTGGTGTACCTCGAGACCGACCCGGGCGTTTTTCAGCTCGAACTTGCGCGCAAGATTCCGACCACCGTGGCGTTTGCCAAGTCGCACAAATTGTTCTTCACGTATTGCTACAATATCGGCGCGCCCGATTGCCTGCTGCCGACCGCAGGCGTCGATTGGCATCCGACGCGTCCGCCGGTGAGTCTCGACGAGTGGCATCCGGGCGTAGGCCCCGCGGAACCGCGAGCGTTCACAACCGTCGGCACGTGGCAGAATAGCGGCAACGACATGGTAATCAAGGGCGAGACCTACTACTGGTCCAAGCATTTGAATTTTCGCAAGGCGCTCGAGGTCGCCGCGCGCGCGAATCAGCCGATCGAAATCGCGACCAACCTGACCGCCGGGCCCGACTACGAGGGCGCGATAGCGGGTGGCTTTACGATTACGCCGGTGGTGCCGATGTCGCTCGACATCGACGAATATCGCGAGTACATCAGCCGCTCGCGCGGCGAGTTTACCGTCGCCAAGGACATCTACGTGCGGCCGCGCACAGGATGGTTCAGCGATCGCACGGTCTGCTATCTGGCGGCGGGCCGTCCCGTCGTCACGCAACGGACCGGATTTGAAAAGTTCATTTCCACCGGCGCGGGACTGCTCGGCTTCGACACGCCCGACGAAGCGGTCGATGCGATCGCGCAAATCAATTCCGACTATCCGCGGCACGCGCACGCGGCGCGTGAGATAGCCGTCGAGTACTTCGACGCGGTGAAACTGCTCGACGAAATCGCGCTGGCCGCGGGGATCTGAACGATGGTCGCGACGCCGCTTCAGTCGATGCTGCAAATTGACGCGCTGTCGCGCGATACGCGCACGCTAGTCGAAAGCCTGCTGGTCCTGTTCGCCCTGCTGGGCGCCTTCGCCGTGCGCCGGCGCAAGCGCGCCGTCACCGCGACGACATTTCTGCTGCTGTCGGGCAGCGCGCTTATCGACGCCGGTGCGCGCTTCATCCCCAACGAGCAAGTCGGCCAAAAGGTCGCGGTCGCGGCGTTCGTACTTTTCCTGTTCGGCTTAATCCGGCTGGTGCTCGAGTTTGTTGACGCAGTTTCCCGCCGCGGCAAAGTCCACTTCTCCAGCATCGGCAAAGAACTGCTGATGCTCGTGTTGTGGTTCGTGGTCGTGATGGTGGTGCTCTACACCGACTTCGGCGTGCAGCCGCTTTCGATCCTGACGACGACGACCGTCTTCGCCGCCGTCCTCGGCTTCGCGTTGCAGGAGACTCTGGGCAACGTCTTCAGCGGCCTGTCACTCTCGATAGGGCGCCCTTTCGATCCCGGCGACTGGATCCGCAGTGGCACGCATGTTGGGCAGGTGAAGGGAATCGCATGGCGCGCGACCACCATCGTGACGCGCGACGGCGAGCGGCTCGAGGTCCCAAACTCCGTGATCGCCAAGGACGTGCTGTTCAACTACACCACGGGCCACGTGCGCGAGGAAATTACGGTTGGCATCAGCTACGGTGTGCCGCCAAATCACGTGCGCGAAGTCGTGCTCACGCTGCTGCGCGACGTGCCGGGGGTGCTGCGCGAGCCGCCGCCCGAAGTGCTGGTGTGGAGCTACGGCGATTTCGCGATTCAGTATCTGATCAAGTACTGGATCGGCGACTACGGCGTGCAGGAACACGTGCGCGACCGCGTCGCGTCGAGCCTCTGGTACGCGCTGCGGCGCCACTCGATCGAGATCCCGTTCCCGACCCGCACGGTCCACGTGCGCGACGCGGGCCGCGACGAAGACGAAAGGGCTGACGCGCAGTTCGAGCGGGAGCTGATGAGCGACCTGCGCCAGGTCGATTGGCTGCGCGGCCTTAGCGACGACGAACTTCGGCTGCTGGTGCCGACCGTCGCGGTACGCCAGTTTGGCGCGGGTGAGATGCTGGTGCGCGCCGGCGAAGCGGGCGAGTCGATGTTCATCGTACGGAGCGGCAAGGCCGAAGTTTTCGGTCATACGGCAGACGGCCAGGTTCGCCACATCGCCGAGATTGGCCCCGGCGTTATCACCGGCGAGATGGCGCTGATGACCGGCGAACCGCGCAACGCAAACGTGCGCGCGCTCACTGATCTGGAAGTGATCGAGATGGATCGCGAGGGACTCACGCGCCTGTTCAAGGAGCATCCCGATGCCGTCGCCAGCATCGGCGATATTATTACCGCGCGAAACCGCGAGCGGCTGGAAAAGCTCGCCTCAGGCGACACGCTCGACGGCAAAGGCGGCCCCCATCGATGGCTGCTCAACAAGATGCGTGAGCTGTTCGACTTCTGATCTGCGCTAGGCGATCGCGGCCAGCGCGACTTGCAGCTCGCGCAGATTTCGCGACGGTACGACGGCCTTAACTTCGCGCGCGTACTGCTTAATCGCACTGTCGCCGGTACTCCAGCGCGCCGGATCTTCGGGATTCAGCCAGATGACGGCGCGGCAGGCGCGCGTGATCTCGCGGACAAGGTCGGCGCGTGGGGGTAGGCGATTGTTGCGAGCGTCGCCCATGACTACGACGATCGTGCTGCGAGTGAGCAATCCCGTTCTGCGATCCCACAGCTCGACGAGCACGCGACCGAAATCCGAGCGCGCGTAAAGATCGAGCGCGGGCGTCATCACCAGGTGGCCCTGCTCAAAATCCGCCTCTGCCAGATGATCCACGTACACGAAACTGCTGACGCGGCGGAAGCATCCGCGCGCGCCCGCCATCAATTCAAGCATCAACTGCGCGGCGTAGCGGACCGAGCCTGAGATGTCGGCGAGGATCACGAGATCGACGTGCCGCGGGCGCCGCGCGCGGAAGTTGAGATCGATCAGCGCACCGCCGCGCTGCATCGCGGCACGAATCGTGCGGCGAAAGTCGATTCTGCCGGTCTTCGCGAGACGCAGCCGCCGTCCCAGCCTAATCCGAAAACGGCGAATCAGGGGAGCGAGCGCGTCGCGCGCCTTGTCGTAGTCAAGGTCGGAGAACTGATCGAACGGTCTCCGCTCGATCGCGCGGAGTCGCGCGATGCGCGCGGCGTCGATACCGGGCGTGCGCGATTCCTCGCGCGCTTCTGCCTCGCCACGCTCCTCGCGGCCGCGCTTTCGATCGGAAGTGCGCTCGGCGTCCTCACCCTCTTCAGCGTCTTTGCGTCGCAGTTCCGACGGCCGCGAGGTCGATTTCTCGTCGCGATTACGCGCGAGCGCGCCTTCGCGCGGCTCTTCTGACTTGCGCGGCGGCGCTTCATCGCATGGCGTCGGATGCTCGCCCGGGCGGCCGCGGCCTGTGGCAGCCGAGACCTGGTCGCCGCGTTGCTCGGGATGCTCTCCGCGCTCCGATCGCGGCGCGGCAAAGAATCGGTTGAACGATTCGTCGAAGAGCGCGCGGTCGGCTTCGTCCTTGATTAACGCCGCCGCCAGCGCCTCATGCATCCGCGCGCGCTCGAGCCCAACAGCCGCGACCGCGTTCATCGCGTCGATCGATTCGGCAACAGAGATTCGCACGCCGGCGTCTCGCAGTGCAGAGATGAAACTAACAAGCTGATCGCGAAGCCGAGCCATCTAATTAACGCAGCTTCACCGCCTGCGCGGAGCGAGCGTTGAAGCCTTCGATTCCACCTTGGCGCGATCGTCTTCGTGCTTTAGCAGGACGCCGAGCGCGGTGCGCACGGCGTCGGTGTCGAGTTCGCGCACGCCCAGGCGCACGAGCGCGCGCGCCCAGTCGAGAGTCTCCGCAATCGACGGCGGCTTGCGCAGTCCGAGCTTGCGAATCGCGCCGACAAAACGCGCCGCCTCGGCCGCCAGCTTGGCGTCGAGTTCGGGCACCTTGAGCTCGATAATTTTTCGCTCCTGCTCGGTCCCGGGAAAATCGATGAACAGATGGAGGCATCGGCGGCGCAGCGCTTCCGACAGTTCGCGCGCGCGGTTCGACGTCAGAATCACGGCGGGCCGCTCGTGGGCCTTCAACGTTCCCAGTTCGGGAACGCTCACCTGGAAGTCGGAGAGCAGCTCGAGCAGAAACGCCTCGAACTCCTCGTCGGCCTTGTCGACCTCATCGATCAGCAACACGACGCGGCTCGGCGCGGTGATCGCTTTGAGCAGCGGGCGCTCCAGTAAAAAATCTCGCGAGAAAATGTGCTCGCTCAGATCTTCCCATCGCAGGCCCTGCTGCTCGCCGGCCTGCATGCGCAGAAGTTGTTTCTGATAGTTCCATTCGTAGAGCGCGCGCGCCTCGTCGAGTCCCTCGTAGCATTGGAGCCGGATCAATTCGGTGTTGAGAATTTCCGCGAGCACCTTGGCGACTTCAGTCTTACCAGCGCCGGCGGGACCCTCTATCAGCAGCGGCTTTTCGAGCGCGAGCGCAAGGAAGATCGCCGTCTCGACGCGCTCATTAGTGACGTATTTGGCGCGCTTGAGGCCGTCGGAGATCTGCTCGTGGGTAATTTGCATGGGATCAGCGGCGGTTGATCTTTGGGGCGCGGCGGCGCTCCAGGAAAATCCGCGCGCGATGCTTGAGGCCGTCGCGCTCGTCGCGCGGGGTCGCGCGCACCTCTTCGGTGTAGGCGGCCAGCTCGACGCACAGACGCTCGACGTCGACGCCGCCGCGCGCGGGCTTCATGTCGTCGAGCCCGATCATCGCCTGCGACATCAGGTTGATCGACGCCTGCCTGCCGCCGCGTTCGAAGCGCAGATGAAGCGCAGCTGCAATCTGGTTGAACGCTACTACGAGCGCCTTCAGATCTTCACCGGCGGCGTGCGAGGCAATCTCGAACATCTCGGCTGCTTCGAAGTACGCGCCGCGATTGAATGCCGCAATCGCGTCGTCGATCGACGCCGGTGGGAAATCGTCGCTCACTGGAACCTGGAAAAAAACTACAACTGCTCTTTTTCCTCGACCGCGCGATACTCGGCTTCGCCCAACGCCTGCGCCTTGCGCGTGCCGTAACGCTCGTAAAGATCGAACAGACTCGACTTATGCGGGCGCACCTTGCCCAGCGGGCACTTTTGCCATTCGTCGAGCGACTCGTCGCAGTAGCCCATGCGGTTCTCGCCGCACTTGGGTTGCAGGAACACGGCGATTTCCGGCAGCACGTGCTTGATTTCCGCGCGCATCATCGCGACCATCCGGCGGATTTCCCACTGCGCACGCACGCACAGCCGCAGATCGCAGATGTGCAGCATCTCCGCGAAATTCACCATCACGTGGAAGTTCGTTGGCGCCGCGTTGGGCAGCACGAAGCGCGCGTCCTCGGCGGGAATCCCCGCTTTCAGCGCCTTCGCGTAGAGCTCGGAGGTCTTCGAAAGCAACTCGGAGAATTCACTTTCCAGCCCCGCGCGCGACCATGAATCGGGCAGCACGAACGCGAGCTTGTCCTGCTTGAATTTCACGTAGCGCTGGCTCTGCTGCTCGAAGCTGATGCCGATCCGATGGCGCACGAACTGATGCGACAGCGAGCGTGAGACGTTGGCGATGCCGAACCAGAAAACGATTTGCTCGAGTGGCGAAGCGTGGCCGGTTTTCAGCCGCTCAGTGATGAACTCGCGAATTTTTTCGTGAGTGATTTTTTCGGATTTAATTTTGTCCCAGACTTCGATTGGCGTGTCGGAGGAGTAGCAGGTGCGAAACGCCGCGTAGAGTTTCTCGAGCGGCTGCTGCGCGTAGTCGATCAACTTAACTTGCATTTTCGCCTGATTTTCCACGCTGTCCTGACCCCTTCCGCAAATGGCCGGGCGCTCTGCGCTGCCGGCACGTATCATCTTATTCCAAGCCGCGGTGCGACTGCATCAGGGGCGCACGCTCTTAATCCACACCTGCATTTCGATTGCGCCATCCGCGCGGCATTGCAAGATTGGCTGTCAGAGCTGTGATGCCCGCTGTTTCCGCAATTGACGCCGCCTACAGGCAGTTTCTCAAGCCATTCCTGTTCAGCCTCGATGCCGAGTATGCGCATCGTCTGACGATCCGGATGCTCTCCCTGATGCCGCCGTTTCCGCCGCCGCGTGAGCGGCCCGAGCTAGCGATCAAGCTGTGGGGAATCGATTTTCCCAATCCGATCGGGCTCGCCGCCGGCATGGACAAGGACGCCGTCGCGATCCGCGGATGGGAGACGCTCGGCTTCGGCTTCGCGGAGTTGGGAACGATTACGCCGCGCGCGCAGGCGGGAAACGAAACGCCGCGCCTCTGGCGGATTCCCGAGCGCCGTGCGCTGATCAACCGGCTCGGCTTCCCCAGCGAAGGGATGGCGGCGGTGGCGCCGCGAATCGAGCGGATGCGCAAGGCCGGGATTTCGATTCGGCTGGGGCTCAACTTCGGGCCGAACAGCGACACTCCGCCGGAGGGTGTCGCGGCAGACTACACGGCACTGATGGAGCGGCTCGGGCCGCTCGCCGACTTTATCGTAATCAACGTGAGCTCGCCGAATACGCCCGGTTTGCGCAACTGGCAATCGCCGGAGAAGATGAGCGAGCTGTTCGCGGCGATGCGGGAAAAGGCCGGCGAGCCGCGGCCCGTGCTGGTGAAGATCGCGCCCGACCTGGAACGCAACGAGCTGTTTCGAATCTGCGAAACCGCGCTTGAGCTGGGCGTGGACGGGATCGTCGCGTGCAACACGTCCGTCGCGCGCGAGGCGCTAGGCGTCTCGTCACCGCATCCGGGCGGACTCAGCGGCCGTCCGATCCTGATTCGCGCGCGCGAGTTGATTCGCGACATCCATACGCACACCCGTGGAAAAATCCCGATCATCGGCGTCGGCGGAGTCAGCACGGCAGAGGACGCGTGGCTACACATCCGCGCCGGAGCGGCGCTGGTAGAGCTTTACACCGCCCTCATCTACGAAGGCCCGGGCGTGGCGGAGAGAATAAAAGCGGGTCTGGCGGACTTGCTCCGGCGCAATGGATTTCGCTCTATTAGCGAAGTGGTCGGAATCGACAGATAGGCGGAGGCGATTTGAACCAGGAAGAAACAAAGTTGACTGTCGATGCGCGATGGCTGCGGGCGCATCGCGCCGACGCTGGTCTGATCCTCATCGACACGCGGCCGGCCAAGGATTTCCACGCCGGGCATATCCGCGGCGCGCGGCATTTCGATCCCTTCCCGTTTCATCACACCGATACGTCCGAGCGCGGCGTCGCGGAGTTCGGCGCGCAGCTCCAGTGGATATTTTCGGCGCTCGGAATCACCGGCCGTGAGACCGTCGTGTTTTACGAGAGTGAATCCGGAATGCGCGCGGCGCGCGGGCAGTGGGCGCTCGAATACGCGGGCCATCCGAAGTCGCGAATGCTCGACGGCGGCCTAAAGGCGGTGGCCGGCGAAAAACTGACTACCGAGGTCGAGAAGTTCGCGCCTGCTGATTTCCAGCTCAATCCGCGCGCGGAAATTCTCGCGACGTATCCGCGTATGCTCGAGCAACTGGGGCGTCGCGAGGTGCAAATCTTCGACGTTCGCAGCGATGCGGAATACTTCAGCGAACGCGTCCGCGCGAAACATGGCGGCGCGATCCCGGGCGCGGTCCATCAGGACTGGACAGCCGCGCTTGCCGCCGATGGAACCGTGAAATCGCCCGCCGAGCTGCGCGCGCAGTTCGAAGCGCTCGCCCTCGATCCCGCCAACGAGATTGTGCCGTACTGCCAAGGAGGCTACCGCGCCGCGCACGCGTACCTCGCGCTCAAACTCGCTGGCTATCCGAAGGTGAGAAATTATCTTGGCTCGTGGGCGGAATGGGGCAATCGCGACGACCTGCCGATCGAGCATCCGCGGCGCAAGTGAGCGGTATGAGAAACCCTCCGGCACGCGTTCAGAGAAGAAGCAGAATCTTGAATCGTGCGCGAAAGAAGTCGCGCGCTGAACAAGGACCCTCACCTTCGACCCTCTCCCTGGCAGGGAGAGGGGAAGAAGCTTGGAAGCGGAACAAGAAAACCGGTCGATGCCTCCCATTCTAGTTCTCACCGGGTTCGAGCCGTGGCGCGGCGAGCGGATCAATTCGTCCTGGGAAGTTGCGCGGCGATTTGACGGCGAGGTGATCGGCGGCTTGCAGATAAAGTCGGTGCGCGTGCCGGTCGGATGCACCAAAGCGGCGCGGCGGATCATAGGTGCAATCGTGCGCTACCGGCCGCGCGCAGTGATCGGACTCGGCGAGGCCGGCGGTCGACCGGCGATCGCACTGGAAAGAATCGCGATCAATCTTGCCGACGAGCGCGGCGCGCTCGCCAAAAGCGGCGACCCTGGATTCACGCCGGTCGTTCGCGGCGGACCTGACGCGTACTTCTCGCGACTACCGTTGCGCGCGATCATCCGCGAGCTCGATCGCAAGGAAATTCCCGCGAGCGTGTCGCTGACGGCCGGCGCGTACGCGTGCAACGCGCTGATGTATGCCGCCCTGCACTACCTGCGCCGCAAGCCCGGCATCCCGGTGGGCTTCGTCCATCTGCCGTACGAGGCCCGCCAGGCCGGTCGCCATCGCAGCCTGCCCAGCATGCCGCTGCCGATGATGGAGAACGCGGTGCGAATCGTGATCGCGGAGACGGCGCGATCGGGGAAGAGGGAAGGGTAAATCATTCTATTGAATGTGAAACCCGCGGTGGGTTTCACGCTTCCTTCGGCAGGGGTGACCCCTGCACCCAATGATAAGCGCGAAACGTTGAGGACAACCTTTCGCTCTCAATCGGGGGATTTAGTCAGGCGCCGGGAAGGAAATCCACCCCGCTCTTTTTTCTTGCCCAGTTATTTGATCGCGACCGCGTTAGGTGGTGACGCGATGCCGCCCTCCAGGTTCATCGGGACTGAGACCAGCATAAACTCGTAGCGCTTGTCGGCGGCGCAATCCGCAGCGAGTTCCTCGAGGTTGAACTGCTCGCCGATCGGCAGGCCGAGCAGGCATAGCGTGCGGTAGTGCAGCGCGCCCTCGTTTTTGAAGTCCCACGGCCACGGCTCGACGGCGGGACAATCCGTGCCGACCGCGGCGACGCGGTGATCCCAGAACCATTCGACCATCGCGCTGCTATCCTCGATGCCGCAGGCTTTGAGCCCTTCGAGCGGCGCCATCGCGGCTTTGTCGGCGGGAGACGCGGCCAGGTACGCCTGCATCCAGCCCGTGCGAATCAGCAGTATCGTGCCCGGCTTTAGCTCGACGCCATCCGCGACGGCGGTCTCCTTCAAGTCGTCGAGGCTGTACTTTTCAGATTTGAGCGGATTGATCGTGCGCCGGTGCGAGATGCGGTAGCGGAACGCGTCGAGCAGCACGGCGCGGCCGACAAACTTGTTGGCCCATTTGTGGATGCTGAGGCGGCCGGTCGGGCCGTCCTTGATCTCGCTGGATTTCACGCCGTTGTAGAACGCCTTGTAGCGCGGGCTGCCGACGTGCGCGAGGCCGTCCCATTGGCTGCCTTCCTGCGTGTTGTAGCTGTCGAGCGAGTCGTCGAAACCGAGCAGGCCGAAGCTCTCGAAGCTCATGATGTTGTGCTTGGCGGGGCGGCGCGCAAACAACGGCGGGTTGGCGTAGTTGATTTTAGTATCGAGCCGGAAAACGGAGCCCTTGCGCACCAGGCGCGCCGCATCGATCACGCCTTCCGGCGTGAGGAAATTCAGGCATCCGAGTTCGTCGTCGTCGCCGAACACGCCCCACGACGATTCTTTCGGCTTGTCGGGCTTGATCGGCAGTTCTGAAAAACGGGGAACTTTGTCGAGATCGACTTTGGCCATCGCATCAGCTCCTTGCCGGAAATTTTGCGGTCGTTTAGGGCGTCCATTCGTAGAGCACGTCGGCTTCGCGCTCCATGTTGGTGGCGCCATCGGTAAATTTCTTTGCGATAAAGCCGCGCGCTTCGTAAAAGCGGCGCGCGGGGGTGTTGCGCTGAAACGCCCACAGGCTAAGACCGGCCGGCCGCAGTTGCTTCGCATGCGCAAGCATCGCATCGCCAACGCCGCGGCGCTGCTCGCCGGGCGCAACGTAAAATTGATCGACCTCGTCGCCGTCGCGGAGTACCAGCACCGCCACGATTCGGCCACCATCCTCGGCGACCCAGGTCTCGCGCTCCGGCACCATCTGATGGATCACGAATGCGCGAATCTCAGCGTCGGTGCCGACGGTCGGCAGATATTCGGCAGCGCCGCGCCGCGAGGCGATATAGACAGTCGCGACTTCGGACGCATCGGCAGCATTCGCGCGTCGGAACGAGATAGCCATCAATGTGGGTTTCCGTCCGGAGGTGGTGCGCTGTCAAGCGGCGGCAAAGGAACCGGGATTCTTCGCTTCGCTCTGAATGACACAAGACACTGGGTGCAGGGGTCACCCCTGCCCAAGGAAGTGCGGAACCACGGTGGGTTCCTCATTCAATATAGTGTTTTACCCTTCCCTGCGCTCCGCTGGATGCCCTCGGCAAAAAAGCGTAAGAGAGTAGGCGCTATGTCTTTAAGAGCTAAATGCGCTATCGCCGGGCTCGGCCAGACCCGGATGGGTAAAAATTTCGATCATCCCGGACCGATTGGGTTCGCTGCCGAGGCCGTCAATCTCGCCCTCGACGACGCCGGCTTGCAGCGCTCCGATCTCGACGGCCTGCTCGTCAACCCGGGGATCACGTGGTTCAACAATCCGATGGCCTCCACGTCGCTGCAGAATGCGATGGGTATCCGCGACCTGCGCCTGACCGCTACGATGAACCTCGGCGGTGCGACGGCGGCAGCGATGATCATGCACGCCGCGCAGGCTATCGACGCCGGAATGGCGGAGGTCGTCGCGTGCGTATTCGCCGACGCTCCGTTGCGTCCGCCCTCGTCCAACAAGGGTAAGGATGCCGGCTCGGCCGCGTCGTACGGCTTTGCCCAAGGTCTCAACGCGCATTACGGACAGTTCGGCGTCAACGCGCAGTACGCATTCGTAGCGCAGCGCCACATGTACAAGTACGGCACCACCAACGATCATCTCGGCGCCGTCGCCGTGTCCGAGCGCGATTGGGCCAACCTGAATCCTGTCGCCCAGTTTTACGACACATCGATGACGCTCGCCGACTACCATGCCTCGCGATGGGTGGTTGAGCCGTTCCATCTCTACGATTGCTGCCTAGTTTCCAACGGCGGTCTGGCGGTTATCGTGACCTCCGCCGAGCGCGCCAAGACGTTGAAGCGGCCCCCCGTCTATATCCTGGGGATGGGGCAGGGTCATCCCGGCGGCGACCCGCTCGAGACGCTGGTCTCCGGCGCTCCGATCGCCAAAGAAACCGCCTTCAAGATGGCGGGAATCAAGCTCAACGACGTGAACTTCTGCGAGCTATATGACTGCTATACTTTCACAGTGCTGGTGACGCTCGAGGACTACGGCTTCTGCAAAAAGGGCGAGGGCGGGCCGTTCGTCGCCAGCGGTGCAATCAAGCCGGGTGGCGCGCTCCCCGTCAATACCGGAGGCGGCCAGCTAAGCTCGTTCTATATGTGGGGGATGACGCCAGTGGCGGAGGCAATCGTGCAGATGCGGGGTGATGGAGGGAGGCGGCAAGTGCCAAAACACGACGTTGGACTCGTTTCCGGCAACGGCGGTATCCTAGCTACGCACTCGACCCTCGTGCTGGGTTCACAAGCTTAACATTAGCTGTGAGTCGCGCTGTCACTGCCTGTGCTGTGATATAGTGTCATTTCATTCATTTTAACCGCTAGTTCGTCTAACTTATATATAAGCCAAACTGCGATGCCTGAAATCAGCAAACCCATCCCGGCCATCACCCCCGAAATGCGTGAGTTCTTCGACGGTGCGCGCGCCGGCCGCCTGATGGTCCAGAAGTGCGACAGTTGCGGGACGCTACGCTTCCCCGCTCACGACCTGTGCTCGAAGTGCAACTCGACGGCCTCGCGGTGGGTCCAAGTGAGCGGCCGCGGGGAAGTTTTCAGCTTCAATATCATGCATCAGCTCTACCATCCCGGGTTCGCCAACGAGATCCCGTACGCCGTCGTCGTGGTCGAGCTCGAAGAGGGATGCAAATTCGTGTCGAACCTGCTCGGCGTCAAGCCGCATGACATCCGGTGCGGGATGCCGGTAGAGGTCACGTTCGAAAAACTCAGCGATGAAGTCTCGATACCGAAATTCCGGCTTCGCGCCGCGAAATAATCCGGATCGACTGAATCAGGATCAATAATCAACAATGGCGTCGCTCGATAAAAAATATTTCCAGCGTCTCGTCGAGAGCTCGCCGGACATCATAATTGCCGTCGACAAAAGCGGCACTGTGAACTATTACAATGACGGCGCGCGCACCAGCCTCGGCTACAGCTCCGAGGAGATCATCGGCCAGAACTGCACCCGCATCTATCCGTCACTCGACGAGGCCCGCCGCGTGATGAAAGCGATGCGCGAGTCGGCCGACAAGGGCCGAATCGCGAGCTTCGAGACCGAGTTCCGTAACAAAGACGGCGAAATCATCCCGGTGATGATCACCGGCGCGCTGATCCACGACGACGACGGCGCCGAAGTCGGATCGATCGGCTTCGCACGCGACATCCGCCGCATGCGCCATGCGCAACAGCTCGCGACCGCCGGCGAAATCGCTGTCAGCCTCGCGCACGAGATCAACAACCCGCTCGAATCGATCACCAACAACCTCGAACTGCTCTCCCAGAGCGTCGAGACGCACCTCAGCGATGCCGAAAAGGTCGTCGAGAACGAGCGCCTCGACTCGATTCGAAATTCGATCGAGCGCGTGCAGGCTATCGTGCGGCGCCTCGACGAGATGACCCGCAAGGGCGAGTACGAGACGCGCGACTATCTGGCGGGCAAGCGGATGGCCGACCTCGCGCCGCGCGAAGATGGCAAGGTGCACACGCGGCCGCATGATGCGCCGCATACGGAACAATCACCGCTGGAAGGGATGTCGATCCTGGTGCTCGACGACGATACGGCCGTCCTCAATTCGATGGCGGACCTGCTGCGCGCCGAAAAATGTACCGTGTACTGCGCCACACGCCCGTCGGCCGCGTTTGGAATCCTGCGCAACGTGAAGCTCGACGCGGTCATCTCGGACGTCGTGATGCCCGAGATGGACGGCTATGACTTCTATCTCAAGGTCAAGGAAGACATGCCGAAGCTGCCGGTCATCCTGATGACCGCCTACTACTACGACAAGGATCACATCCTGAAGCGTTCGCGCCTGCGGGGGCTGGAGGGCGCGCTGTTCAAGAAGCCGGTAAATCCCGGCAAGCTGCGCGCGATGCTGTTGCAGTTGCGCCAGAAGGCGGCCACTGAGAAAGCGGAAGCAAAAGCCGCCGCGCTAGCGGCGAAATCCGCGTCCGCGGCGGAATCGACGCCCAAGCCAATCCCGCAATCCTGATCCTAAATTGCCTCCCGCGTTCGTCGGGGGAGGCCGACGCGCGTCCGCGCGCCGCGGGTGGGGGGACGTTTAGTTCTGAAATTTTGTGTCTGCCCAAGAAGTGCCCCGCACCAGACAATCGCGCGGCACATCTGTCCCCCACCCTAGCCCTCCCCCGACGAACGTGGGAGGGAAGCGGAGACGGACTCGCTCGTATCGCTTTGCTAATTTCTATGTCCTCATGAAATCGCGCCGCCGCAAAACACCATCGCGCACAACGAAGCCCCTTCCCTCTCGCGCGTTCCCGATCCTCGAACACGATCCCTCGCCGAGCGCGATCATCGAGCCGCGGCGCGTGTACAAATCGATCGACGTGCCGAAACATTGCGTGCTCTGCTTTTTCCAGGACGTGATCGACGAGCTGGTGCGCAATGGCGCCCGCGAGATTCACGTCGCGAATTGGGAGACCGGCAGGCATCCGGTTTACGAGCTCGACTTCAACGGTCGCCGCCTCGCCGTGATGCATCCGCGCGTCGGCGCTCCGGTCTCTGCGGCGATGCTCGAGCTGATGATCGCGCTCGGCTCGCGCAAGTTCATCGCATGCGGCGGCGCGGGCGTGCTCGACTCGAAGATCGCGGTTGGCCATATCATCGTGCCGAGCTCCGCGGTTCGCGACGAGGGCACCTCCTACCATTACCTTGCGCCGTCGCGCGAAGTCGCGCCGCATCCGAGGGCGCTTGCGGCGATCGAGAAAACGCTCCGGCGAAACGCGATGGACTATATCGTCGCGAAGACCTGGACGACTGACGGGATTCTGCGCGAGACGCGCGCGCGGATGCTCGCGCGCAGGCGCGAGGGATGCCTAACGGTCGAGATGGAAGCGGCGGCCTTTTTCGCCGTCGCGCAGTTCCGCCGCGTGCAGTTCGGGCAGATTCTCTATGGCGGCGACGATTTAGCCGGCGACGACTGGGACCCTCGCAACTGGAACCGCCATCAGATCCGCGAGCGCCTGTTTACGCTCGCCGCCGAAGCATGCCTCAGCATGTGACGCGCGAGCAGTGAATAATTATTGCGCCAGCGTGATCCCGAACGGACCGCTGCTGCTGCCGCTGCTCTCCACCGCAACCGAGCCGACGAAGCAGGGAGTCGCTGAGGACGCGAAACACGTGGAACTCAGCGAGAACTGGCTTACCGTTCCCGCGTTTTGGTTGGTGGTGTAAAGGAATGCGGTCTGCGGATCGACAACCAGCCCGGTCGGCGCGTTCAAGTCGCCGATTCCGAACTCGACCGGCGAGGCTGGAAAGCCTGGAGCGGGAACCTGGAACGACCACATGGTCGAGTTGCCCTGATTCGCGGTGAAAACGAAATCGGCGACACCGGTCACTGCGGCATATCCTACTCCAACGGGCAGGTTGCCAGTCGTGGTCGAAGGTACGATCGAACCGAACGCCAGCGCACCCGCGGTGGTTTGAATTACCGACAGCACGCCGGCGCCGAGATCGGTGACGTAGATATACGTGCCGGCGGGATCGATCGCGATGAAGCCGGGTGTGCCGCCCGGCGAACCGAGGTCGAAGACCGCCGATCCTATTTGACTGAGAGTGCCGCCGGCGCCGATCGAGTACGAATAAACTAATCCGGCCCCGTTGTCCGCGACGTAAACAAACGAGCCCGAGGAATCGGCCGTGATTCCGAATGGGTTCACGAGTCCGATCACCTTGCCGTTCTGCGTAAGCTGACCGGTGCCGCTGTCAACCGTGTAGGTCGTAACCGTCCCGTTTTTCGCTCCCGTCACCCACAGGAATGTTCCAGCGGGATTGATCGCAAGTTCGTCGGGTCCGGATGCGATCCCATTGCTCACGAACGCCGGCGACAGGGGAGTCAACGTCCCTTTGGTCGAATTGATCGAGAACTGGTAGATGTTGCCGTCGCTGTTGTTGGCGATGTAGAGAAAGCTGCCGGTGGGATCTGCGACCACGCCTTTCGGCCCCTTTTTCGCGCCCGCCGTCACCTCGCCGGTACGCTTGAGCACGCCGGTCGTCGTGTTGCGCTTGAACGACGACACCTTGCCGTCGTTGAAGTTGGTCACGAACGCGAGCGCGCCGGTGCCGGTCGTTGCAGTGGCAGTCGGAGAGCCGCCGCCACCTGAGTGGGGCAGGAGTCCGTTGTTTGAGCACGAGATCGAATTAAGCGTCGCCGCGATAATCACGACGGCGGGCAGCAGCCGGATGATATTCTTAAACGTGGCTCGCCTGGATGATCGGATGCGTTGCTCTGTCGCCATTCGAGCCCCTTTCCGGCCGTACCGGTCCAAGAAAACGCCAGCAGCGTGTTGAATATCACAAACAGTACGCGGCATCGAACCGAAAGGTTTCGGCAGGGATCGTGGAATTCAATCAACTACCCTTCCACCCGCGCTGATGCAGGTCCTCGAGCGCGATCCCGAGATTGATTTGAATCTTGTTCCACAGAACCGGCGATTTGTCCTTCGACAATACCGTCAGCGCTTGATGGTAGGTATCGACAGCCTGCTCGAGATACCTGACTCCTGACCCCCGCTCGCCGAGTTCTACCAGCGCATCGGCCAGGTCGTACTTCGCCCATGCCCACGCGAGAGGATCGCGTTCCGGCGTGAGGACCTTGAGCGCGTCGTTGTACGCCTCGACCGCCTGCGCCGCATAGTAAGTGTCCGAGCCAGTCTCCCCCAATGCCAGCAAAGCATCTCCGAGACCGGCTTTTGCAGTGGCCCAATCTGTCGGCTGTTGATCGAACGACAGCTCCTCCAGGCTGGCGCGAAACGCGACAGCGGCCTGTTGCGCATCTGCGGGATCCTTGTCCAGCCAATGCAACTCCATGAGCGCATTGCCGAGAGACATCTGGACCTCCGCCCAGACGATAGGATTGCGATCGCGCGGATATCCATCGAGGACTTGCCGGGAAAGTGCGATCGACTGATTCAGGTCGTCGCGATTCGAGGTCAGCGTGCCTAGCTGCTGCAGGCTCTGGGCGAGCTGGTCCTGGGTTGCCGCCCAATATATCGGCCATGACCGCTGGTCGTACACCTTCAACGCCTCCCGATCGGCCGCGATTGCCTCCCCGAGTTCGCTCTTGCTTCCATCGCGATCGCCCAGCGTGCTGAGCGCGTTGCCGAGGCCGCGTTGGGCTTCTGCCCAGCTAACCGGATAGTAGCGAAAGTCAATTCCCTTCGCCGCCGCGCGATAGTAGTCCACCGCGCGATGAATGCTCTCCACCCCCGCCTTATGCTCCGCGATTTTTTCGAACGCAGCTCCGAGTACGAACTGCAAATTCGCCGAGTCGAGCCGATCGCCTCGCGACTGATAAACCGCCAGCGCGTTCTGGTAAGCCGTCACCGCCGCTTGCAGAGGCGCAACCCGCAGATTGAACCGCGACACGTCGCTCAGCGCGGAACCAAGATTTTGCTGCGCCATCGCCCATTCGAGCGGATCGCGTTCGCGCGTCCAGTCGGCCTGCGTCCGCTGAAAGTAGGCGATTGCCGTAAGCAAGGAATCCTCGGAGTTGCGTTCGACACCCGAGGTCGCGAGTGCGATACCGACCACCAGGTTCACCCGCGCGCGCGTGTCGGCGCTCCAGCCCGACATCCTGCCGCGATCGTCCGCGATCGTGCGTACCTGCTTGATCAGAGGCTCCAGCGCATCGCCAAATTTGACCATCCACTCCCGCATCGACTCGGCGCTTTGGCTCGCAACCATCAGGCGCAGCACCGCACAGAGCTCGTCCACCGGCAATTCCGGCAGCTTGAAGTCAGACGGAAGGTACATCCCGCCGAATTGTGAGTCGGACCCCAACCTCGTCTGGAAGAGCGGACCGACCGCCGGATGCGCCGCGCCCTTCGCCCCGCCCCAGATCAAGGAATCGATGCGAGAGTCCGCGATCGACCCGATCGCGTCGAGATGCGCGATTCCCTGCGGGCGCCCCGAGACCGCAATCGTGCGATTCAGGATCACCGGCACGACGTGCAGGCGGCGATCCAGGCCGGTCAGCGCGGCAACCAATCGTCCTTCGAGCTTCTTGCCGTCATCGCCGTCAAGATGCGCAATCGCGACGACGACGCGGACGTGCCAGTGCGTCATGTCCGGGTAGTCTCCCGACCCCGAAATCTCAGAGGTGGCCTCGCGCGGACTGCGCAAATAGATCGAAGCACGCTGCATGAGGATGAAAGGGAGGCATGCCAACGCAACGATGCCCGCGATTCGCCGCACCGATTTGTAGCGAAGCTTCCACCGGCCGATTTGGACCCGCACCTTCGACCAGAACGTCAAACCCCACATAATCGCGCCAATCGATCCGGGAATCGCGGTGACGATTACTGACTCCGTCACCAGATGAGCGTGCGGCCAGATGAAAACGATCAGCAGCGCTATTCCAAATGCTCCCGCCATCGCGCGCGTGCGCGTAAGCCACGGAAACCTGTCGGCGATGTACTGATTCGGGCTACTCATCTTGCCGCTTCGTCGATAGTGGGCGACCATAATACCGCAATGCCCACGCGTGACCACCAGTTTAGCGTCGAGTCGCGATGCGAACTGCTGCCGTATCTGCTCACCCTTCCGCTCGGACTGTCGCGCAAACAGGCGAAGGATCTACTGCGCTTCCGCGCCGTGACCGTGAGGCGAGTACCTAGTGTCCGGCATGATACTCAGTTGGAGCCGGGCGACGTTGTGACTATCGCGTCGGGCAAGCAAGTCCGCGCCGCATCGCTCGAGCGTCACGGCCTGAAAATTGTCTATCTCGACGATGATATCGTCGTAATCGATAAACCAGCAGGCCTGCTTTCGATGGGCTCGGAAAGCGAGAAGGAACGCACCGCGCATAGGATTCTCAACGATCATCTGAAGGCGCTCACGAGTTCGCCGATGCAACAGGCCTTCATCGTGCATCGACTCGATCGCGAGACTTCCGGCCTGATGATCTTCGCGAGAAGCCGCGCCATCCAGGCGGCCCTTCAAGAGAACTGGAAGACTGTCACCAAGAAATACCTTGCCGTCGTCGAGGGTACGCCCTCAAAGGCCGAGGGGACGCTGCGAGACAACCTGGTCGAGAGCAAGTCCTTCAGGATACATCGCGTCAAGCGCGGTGGCGAGCTGGCGATCACGCACTACCGCGTTTTACGAAAAGGCCGGGACAACTCGCTGCTCGAGTTTATGCTCGAGACCGGGCGCAAAAACCAGATTCGCGTGCAGATCGCCGGCCTCGGTCATCCGATCGTCGGCGATCGCAAGTATGGTGCGACCAGCGATCCCGCGCGGCGGCTCGCGCTCCACTCAAGCGAGCTGAAGTTTTGCCATCCGGTGTCGGGCGCGTCAATGGAATTTCACAGCGCCATGCCCAGCCGGCTGACGGCGCTGATCGAACCGCGATGAGCTGTACGTGCAACATAAGCCTCCGCGCGCGGTGGCAAACAAATGTCACTGCGGTGCGATTCTGACATCGCGGGTATCGGATCCGTATCGATGCTCAAAGTTGCATTAGTTCATGGGGCGCGCGACTGCTCGCCGCAGCCAACTATTGGCAGTGTCGGTCACGACTTGCAGGCGGTTACGCTTCCACGGCACGCAACTTGGATTGATCGGGCTAGTGAGCACTGAAACCGCGAGCGTTCCCGCGCTCGACATGAACGCAATTACCCAACTCGCCGAAGGCGATGAACTGGGCGAGCGGTTTATCGCCGAACTCATCGACGTATTCCTCGGCGACCTGAGCGAGCGCGTGCGCACAATCGGCCTGCAGATCAACAGGGCTGACCGCGCCGGAGTTTCGGCGACGGCACATGCAATAAAGGGAAGCTGCGGTCATTTTGGCGCTATGCGGCTGGTTGAGCTTTGTCGCGAGCTCGAAGACCGGGCGAGGCGTGAACCAGGCGGCGATATTCAGACGGCGATCGATTCGATGGTCGCGGAAGCTGAACGCGTGCGCGCGGCGGTGGAAGCTTACAGGTCCGAACATGCGCGGCCATGAGCCCGCGACCTGCGCCGCGATCACGCCGTCGCGGTCTGCCCGGGTGCGGCTCCGCCGCTGCTGCCACTGCTCAGCGCCAGCATCACTTCAGTCCAACCGTCGAAAATCATGTCGATGCCTATGAAAAGTCCGATGATCCACAGTCCCGAAACCGGCCACGAACTCATGATCGAAAATCCCAGGAATAGCGAGATTGCGCCGTTCAGGATTAGCCATTCGCGGTGATGGAGCGGAGTCGAGAAGGTTACGAAAATTCTAAAGGTGCCGGCGACGATCAGCAGCATCGCGATCATGAAGGTCAGCGTCACTGCCGCCACCCCCGGATGCGAGACCATCAGGAGGCCGGTTACCGCGTACAGCAGGCCGCCCATAAGATTGATGAAGAAGCCGCCCCAGGCACGTCGCGCGAAGCCGTGAACTACTTCGAAGATGCCGGCGAAGAGCAATAGCCATCCCAGCAGCATCACGGATACCATCGTCATTAGCTCGGCGCTGCCTATTGCGATGGTGCCCAGGATTATCAGCGCCACTCCCATGAACAGAAACCAGCCGCGATGTGCCCTTACCTCTTCGATTCCCAGCATGGGTACAAGTAAAGCCATCGTGGTCTCTCCTCGACTACCTTGTTCGAGTAAACAGGTTACGTATCAACTGGGTGACGGCTGCGCGGCCGGCGCCGATTCACCGGTGAAATGGACTGCTGTACCTGCGCATTCGAAGTATCCGCCTTCATCATAGGGCTCGTAAGCGCCGTAATCTTCATCCGCGACGAACCAGACAGAAGTGTTCACAATCGCATTGACCTGGTCGCCATACTTGCGATACGCGGCTGCCCTGAGTCCGTCGCCATGGACGACCTGGCCGCCTGTGGAATTTGGCCGGTTGAAACAGTAGCCCTCGGTACGTCCAAGCGTGGCGTACTGCGGATGACCTTTGATCGTGGCGCCGTGAACGACCTGTATCTTCCTGATCGCGGCGCTGAGCGCATCCTGCTCCTGGTGGAGTTGGGACGTATCCTGCTCGACGCTGGAACATCCTGCGGTCGCAACGATCACAACAAGGAGCAGAACGAGCCGCATCGCAATCTCCTCCTGCCGCTTGGCGTAGCCAACCCGCGCGCACAGCGCAAGGCTATTTTTTCGCGCGCGATTCGAGCAGTCGCTACGCGCCCTGCTTCCTGCGCTCAGCCCAACGCTTCTTCATTGCTATCGACAGGCGCCTTCTGCCTTCTGGTGTCAGGCCGCCACGCTTCCTCCTCTTGGTCGTGCTCCCCTTAGGCCTGCCGACGCGCTTCTTGCCACGACCGTCTGACAAGGCCGATCCCAACAGCGCAGTGATAGCATTTCCGAGCCTGTCTCTCTCTTTCTTCAAGTCCGCCACTAATTTTTCCAGGTCCAAGGTTTGCTCCTTTGGCGCGCTTGCTATTTGCAGCTCGCGCCTTTCTGTAAGTGTTCGTTATCCGCGTCCTATCGCAGTCTGGATAGGAGCGCAGGCTGATACCTTTCAGACGTATACCTACTCTTTATATCGACTCAATCCAATCGCGCGGAATAGCGAAGAACCCCGCCTCGAACTCGACAAACGCGGAGGTAGCCAACAGCGCCGATTAACAATAAAGTGGAGCGGTGTTTGTCTCGATAAAATGATGAATACAGAACCGCGCGCAAAGTTCCTCGTCGAGCTGATCAAACCCTCGCATTACGACGACGACGGTTATCTCATTCAGTGGTGGCGCGGCTTCGTGCCGTCCAGTTCGCTGTCGAACCTCTACGGCCTCGCGCTCGACGCGCAGTCGCGGCACATCCTCGGCGAGAGCGTCGATCTCGATATCGATGCGCACGACGAGACCAACGCGAAAGTGCCGGTGCGTGGAATAATTCGGCGATTTGAGCGCAACGCGAACCGCGGCGTCGTGCTCCTGGTCGGAGTGCAAACCAACCAGTTCGCACGCGCAGTCGATATCGCGCGCGAGCTGCGCGCCGCCGGAATCCAGGTTGCTATCGGCGGATTCCACGTAAGCGGATGCCTCGCGATGCTGCCCGAGATGCCGCCCGAGATGAAGGACGCACTCGCGCTCGGAATCACGCTGTTCGCGGGCGAGGCTGAGCATCGGCTCGACGAGCTGCTGCTCGCCGCGTTCGAGAATCGCCTGCAGCCGGTTTACAACTTCATGGCCGATTTGCCGGCGATGGACGGCGAGCCGCTGCCGTTCCTGCCGATGAAATACGTCAAGCGCTACGCCGGTGCGCTCGGATGCTTCGACGCGGGGCGCGGATGCCCGTTCAGTTGCAGCTTCTGCACGATCATAAATGTGCAGGGGCGCAAGTCGCGTCATCGCAGCGCCGACGACATCGAGCAGTTGATTCGCGCACACGCGGCGCAGGGAGTGCGCAGCTTCTTCATCACCGACGACAATTTCGCGCGCAACAAGAATTGGGAACCGATCCTTGACCGCATCATCGAACTCAAGCGTCGCGACCGCCTGAAGATCAACATCATCATGCAGGTCGACACCATGTGCCACAAAATCCCGAACTTCGTCGAGAAGTCGGTGCGCGCAGGGTGTAAGAAAGTTTTCATCGGGCTCGAGAACATCAATCCCGACAGCCTGAAGGGCGCATCCAAGGGCCAGAATCGCATCACCGAATACCGCAAGATGCTGCAGGCGTGGAAGCGCGCCAAGGTGCTGACCTACGCCGGCTACATCCTGGGCTTCCCGTCCGACACGCCCGCGAGCATCGAGCGCGACATCGCGATCATCCAGCGCGAACTCCC
>NZ_DATEQZ010000074.1:0-20780 GCF_035272065.1 Binatus sp. (SeqCode) | reverse complement strand
CTTGTCGGTGGAACTTTCTCGAACCGGCTCAAAACCTGGAAGCCGATGCCGACCGGCGCGCTCAACTTCATGCAGCAGCACAAACTTCACGGCAACATCCTGCCCCAGTTTGAATGGGGCTCGTGGGTGCTGTGGCACATGGGCGATGCGTTCAAGGTTTATATCGACACACGCGCCGAGCTGGTTTATTCGGACAAGCAGGAAGGCGACTACGCGAGGTTTTTCTATGGGATGCAGGGAGCTGCGGCCCTGCTCGACGCGTATCCGCACGACTATGTGCTGATGGGCGTACATACCAAGGGCGCCGATGTCGTCAGACGGACCCCGCGATGGCATCTACTATATAGCGATCAAACCGCGGCACTGTTCGGGCGCAACGCGATCCCGGGCGAAGGGCCGGTCGCCGGCAACGTCGCCGGCGCCGACGGTAACGCGGCAGACACCTATTTTCCCTGACGCGCCGAGTGATAAATGTCGTGGCAGCGGAGAGGCGGACCGATGGCGCGACTTATCAAGGGACTCGACACCAAGCTGATTCACGCCGGCGAACCCGAGCCGCTTATCGGCGGCGCGGTCACGATGCCGATCTTTCAATCCTCGACGTACGAGTACGCCGGGCAGACCAGCTACCACGACCTGCGCTACATCCGGCTGAACAACACACCCAATCACGCGGTGCTGCATGCCAAGCTCGCGGCGCTCGAGAACGCGGAGGCGGCGCTGGTCGCGGGCAGCGGGATGGCGGCGATCTCGGCGACTCTCCTAACGGTGCTCGCTCACGGCGGGCATCTGCTCGCGCAGGACTGCGTTTACGGCGGCACGCACGACCTGTTTGTCGAGGAGTTCCCGCGCTATGGGCTGTCGGTGGATTTCGTCGATGGCGACGAGCCGGCCACATGGCGCGAGGCGCTTCGTCCCAATACCAAGGCAATCTACGTCGAGGCGATGTCGAATCCATTGCTGCAGGTGAGCGACTTGCAGGCGGCGGTGGATTTCGCCGCTGAAAACGGGCTGGTCTCGATCATCGACAATACCTTCGCGAGCCCGATCAATTTTCGGCCCGCGGAAGTCGGTTTCGACCTCTCGCTGCATAGCGGCACCAAGTATCTCAACGGACACACCGATATCGTGGCGGGCGCGGTGATCGGGCGGGCGGAGCTGGTCGCGCGCATCACGCATACGCTGAACCATCTTGGCGGGAGCCTCGATCCGCACGCGTGCTTTCTGCTGCATCGCGGGATGAAGACGCTGGCGGTGCGCGTGCGCCATCAGAACGAGAGCGCGCTCAAGCTTGCGCGCTGGCTCGAGCAGCATCGCGCCGTCGCGCGGGTGAACTATCCCGGCCTGGAGAGCCACTCGAATCACCTCCGCGCATGCGAGCTGTTCGACGGTTTCGGTGGCGTGTTGAGCTTCGAGCTCGCGGGCGGCCTCGACGCCGCGCGGCGTTTCATGGAGCGCGTGACGATACCGATCAGCGCGCCGAGTCTTGGCGGAGTCGAGACTCTGATCACGCGGCCATCGACGACTTCGCATTCGGGCATGTCGGCGGCGGAGCGCGTGCGGGCGGGAATCGGCGACGGGCTGGTGCGGCTGTCGGTAGGCCTCGAATCTAGCGACGACCTGCTCGAGGATTTTGAAACGGCGCTAGGCGGGTGACGCGTTTCGGTTCCTGGGTCGCGCTCGCTCCAAGCGCATAATGGGACACCCGCCGCGACAACGTAGAAATTCGGCGACAGAAGCAACGTCAGGCGGCGATAGCGGGCCGTTGCAATGCCTCGTCAGGGCATTGGACTTGCTTGCTGTTGACGTGTGGACTCTCGGATAGATCCGTCCGCCGACGGCTTAGGGAATGCTGCGCGATGCACCCTAAACGGCGCCTTTGCGCTGGCCGGCGGCCTCGAAGTCGAAGCGCCGTCCGCGCCCGCCGAAGCAATCGCGCCGGTGGCGCGCGCCCGCGACGACTGCGCGAGGGTCGCGGCAACCCTGCGCGCGGGCGCCGTGGCGATCATCGCTTTTCAGGTTGGATACACACTGCTTGACCGCGCCGAATTTCCGCTGACGTTCGCGCAAACCGCCCCGCTGCACATCGCCAGCATCACGGTGGGCCTGCTGGCGTTCATGGCGACGCTGTCGCCGCGTGCGATGCGCAATTGGCGCGGGTTCGCGCTGGCAACCTCTGCGGCGATTATCGCGATCACCGCCTGGATAGTATCCAGATGCCGATCGTCGACGGCTACGAAGCGACGACCACGATTCGCGGCTGGGAGCGGGAGAACCATCGCCGCCGCACGCCCATTGTGGCGCTGACGGCGGCGGTGTTGGAAGAAGCGACGCATCGCACGAAAGCCGCTGGATGCGACGCGCACATCACCGAGCCGGTCCGCAAGGCGACGCTGCTCGAAGCGATTCGCGACGCGGTGGAAGGGAACCAGTTGGACGACGGGCGCAACGACGTTGCCAATCTCAAGGAGGAAACATGCCCGACCGAGTAATAGTGGAAGTCGACCAGGACCTGAGCGATTTGATCCCTGGTTTTCTGGCGCACAAGCGCGACGACATCGCCGCGATTTTCGAGGCAGTGGCGCGCCGCGACTACGCGGAGATCAGCCGCATCGCGCATCGCATCAAAGGCGAAGGCGCCAGCTATGGATTCGACTCGATGACCGAGATGGGCCGCGGGCTCGAGCATGCCGCCGCGACGCGCGACGATGGCGCCGTGACGACGCTCGCGCGGCAACTGCTCAACTATATGGATCGTCTCGAGATAGTGTTTCAGCCGTCCAAAGAATAACCCGGCGGTGCGGCATGGTTGCGCGTGGCGCGATCGCGATGCTAGCGATCGAAGCCGATTGCAGACCTCGACCAATCCGCCTCCCGCGCTCTTCCGCACGTCGCTTGCCGCCGCAATTGCGATTGCGTGCTTCGCGATCCAGGTAAACGCGGCCAGCGTCGAGATTCCACCAGCGGTGGAAGCGTACGCGTCGGCGCTGGATGACCTGCGGACATCCCGCGGCAAGAGTCCGCTCGAGCCGGTTTTCGAAGCCGGAATGCAAGCGAGTCCGGAACTGCAGGCAATCCTGCCCGACCTCAGCGAATCGCAGTATCAGCAGGTCCAGCCAGATGCAGGGATTCATCGTGGTGCGGAATGACGCGATAGTCGTCGTGCGCCCCAGCGTCGATTACTTCAGAAGCCTCGCGCGCAAGCAGGGCACCAAGGCCGACGGCGCGTTCTTCGCCATCTACTCGCGCACCGAACCGGACGGCAACGGGCCGTTTCCGGCCTACATCCAGCAGCAGACCGACGAAGCAGGATGCACGCGTTTTGATGGAACGCTTATGACCGGGCTCTACCGCGGATGGTTGACGTTCCGCACCATGTATCCCGACGATTACGCGTCCGAGGCGCAAGGCGAAATCGACAGCCTCGAGTCGGAGCTGCTCTCAGGCATCTGCACTTGCGAGAACGCCGAGAAGACCGCGGCAGGATTGCAGGCATTCGTCGACGCGTTCCCGGACGTACCGATCACGCCAAAGATCAAAACTAGAATCGCGCAAATCCGCAGCAGCAAATCAAGCTTCCGCTTCAACTGCCGCGCGGGCTGATTCTTCGCGTCATTCTGAGCAGCTGCGAAGAATCCCGGATCTTTTGCGGTGCGCGCCAGTTTGACCTAACTTAGCGCGCGCGGAGCTGAGCTGCTCCGAATTCGACGTTGCACATTTGCTGCTTGAGCAGCAGAACCCTCACCTACCGGCCGCGATGCGGCCGGCCGCCTCTCCCGTGAAAAGAACGGCAGGTATCGGAGGCCGCGGCGGCCACTCCCGTTAACACAAGGAAAACAGAAAAAAGGAGACTGGTGGGGTCTAGCTAGCTGCGAGGTCTGCGCCGTGCTCGCCGAGGGTCGCTAGGCTGAGGCCCTTGAAGGCGGGCTCCGCGGCGGCCATCGCAGTGAACACCGCGTCCGCCGTGTGCGGACGATCGATGCCGTCGAGCGCGTGACCCAGGCGCGCGATTGCCTCGATGCCGGCGATTGCGTTTCCCGGCGGCGGGAACGCGGCGTGGATTCGCTGCACGCGGCCCTTGAAGTTGGTAAAGCTGCCGTCGATTTCGGGATACGCGGCGATCGGCCACACCTGATTTGCCATCTGGCAGGTCTCGTTGGCGTCTGTCGATAGCACCAGCATGTAGTCGAGCGCGCCGAAGCGCCTGACGAATTCCTCTTCGCCGAGCCCGCGAACCAGGTCGGCGCGAAACGCGATCAGCATCTTGAGTTCGCCCGACGCGACTGCCGCCGCAAGTCCGTCGAGTCCGTCGGCGGACAGCCCGAGTGCCGCGAGGCCGCGCGTGTCGGGATTCTTGTTGGCGCGGATCAGCAGCTCATCGTCGCCGCTGACGCCTGGCGGCGACCAACTGAGCGTCGCGATTCGGTCCGAGCCGATCGCGGTATTCATAAATTGCTTTAGCGCGAATGCTTCTTCGTTGGTCGAGGTCGCGTCGACGACCGCCGCGATCGAGTTGGATCCATAGCTGCGTTTGTAGTCCGCGATGATCGACGCCGCGCGCCTCACGCCTTCGCCCCACGGCTCGACTACGAGCTGATCCTTCGACTGCACGAGCGGCGAGGTGAGCCGCGTCTCGTTCTGCAGCGTTGGAAAACTGTGACGGCCCTCGTCGCACATCCAGTAGCTGTTGACGCCGGGGTTGTAGCGCGGCTTGAAGCGGTAGATGCGTCCGCGATGGTGATGGATGTCGATCGCGCATCCACGCTCGCATCCGCCGCACACCGACGCGGTGCGATGCAGATACCACACACGCATGCGGAAGCGGAATTCTTTTTCGGTGAGCGCGCCGACCGGGCAGATGTCCACGACATTGCCGGCGTACTTGTTGTTGACCGGCTGGCCGGGATTGATGTCGATGCGGTTGTGGTCGCCGCGCTCGAAAATCGCGAGCTCCGACGTCTTCGTCACTTCGTCGAAAAAGCGCGTGCATCGCGCGCACAGGATGCATCGCTCCTGATCGAGCATCACGCCCGAGCCGATATCCAGCGCCTTGCCCTTGTGATTTTTCTCGAGCAACGGAAAGCGCGACGGCTGCTGATCGAAATCCATGTAGTAGTCTTGCAGCTTGCACTCGCCGGCCTGATCGCAAACGGGACAATCGATCGGGTGATTGATCAGCAGGAACTCGAGCACCGCCTTCTGCGCGGCGACGGCCTTGGCGCTTTTGGTGTGGACGACCATCCCGTCGGCGACGCGCGTGTTACACGCGATTTGGAGCTTGGGCGCTTTTTCGATTTCGACCAGGCACATGCGGCAGTTGCCGACGATGGTCAAGCCGGGATGGTAGCAGTAGTGCGGAATCTCGACGCCGACGAGCTCGGCCGCCTGGATCACGTTCAGGTTAGCGCCAGCCTCAACTTCCTTGCCGTCGATCGTAAGCTTCGGCATTTTTTCGGTGAATCCTGTCAGGCGGCTTGCTGGGCCGAGGTTGTTTTGAACGGGCAGCGTCCGAGCTTGATGTGCGCTTCGAACTCGTCGCGGTACTTGGGCACGAAGCTCTTCACCGGCATCGAGAGGCTGTCGGCAAGCACGCAAATCGTGTTGCCTTCCATGTTGGTGGCGGCGTCGATCATAACCTTGAGATCTTCCATCTTGCCGCGCCCTGCTTCGAGCTCGATGAGCAATTTTTCGATCCAACCGCATCCTTCACGGCACGGCGTGCACTGTCCGCACGATTCGTGGTGATAGAAATGCGCGATCGTTTTCAGCGCGTCCACCATGCAGGTGTCTTCGTTCATCACCATCACGCCCGCGGTACCCATCAGCGAGCCGGCCGCGCGCACCGAGTCGAAGTCCATGTTCACCTTGACGGCCTCTTCCGCGGTGAAGACCGGGAACGACGAGCCGCCGGGGATTACGCCCTTGAGCGCTTTGCCGCCGAGGATTCCGCCGCCGACATCGTAGATGAGATCTTTCAGCGGAAAGCCCATCGGCAGCTCGTACAAGCCCGGCTTGTTGACGTGGCCGGAGAGGCAGAAGAGTTTCGGGCCGGGACTTTTTTCGGGGCCGATTGATTTGTACCAGTCGGCGCCGCGATTGATGATGTGCGGGACGTTCGACAGCGTCTCGATATTGTTGACAACGGTCGGGCATCCAAACGCGCCCTGGATAGCGGGGAACGGCGGCCGGTTGCGCGGATACGCGCGCTTGCCTTCGAGCGATTCTAGCAGGCCCGTTTCCTCGCCACATATATAAGCGCCCGCGCCGCGATGCGTGAAAACCTCGAGGTCGAAGCCGCTGCCGAGGATGTTCTTGCCAAGATAGTTGTTGGCGTACGCCTCGGCGATTGCGGCATCGAGGATTCTCTTCTGCACGGTGAACTCGCCGCGCAGGTACGTGTACGCGGTATGCGCACCGACCGCGCGGCACGCGATCACGATTCCTTCGATGATGCCGTGCGGATCGAACTCGAGTTCGTAGCGATTCGCAAAAGTGCCGGGCTCGCTCTCGTCGGCGTTGCAGCACAGGTACACCGGCTTCTTCGAATCCTTCGGAATGAAGCTCCATTTCACGCCGGTCGGGAACGCCGCGCCGCCGCGACCGCGGAGATTCGAGTTCTTGACCTCGTTGATAATGTCCTCGGGCTTCATCTCGAACAGCGCCTTGCGCAGCGCCTTGTATCCGCCGTTGCCGACGTACACGTCGAGCTTGCGAAGGTCAGGGATATCCAGCCAACGAGTCAGTATCCGTTCCATGTGGATCTGGATGCCGTCAGGCGGGATGCTTTTCGCTGAGCGCCATCAGCTTCTGCTTCTGCCCCTGGATTTTCCGCTGCAGCGCCATCAGCGCGTCGAGCACGCCCTCGGGCCGCGGCGGACATCCGGGAACATAAACGTCAACCGGGACGATCCTGTCGATGCCGGGCAGGGTCGCGTAGTTGTCGTAGAAGCCGCCGGTCGAGGCGCACGCGCCGAATGCCATCACCCACTTCGGCTCCGCCATCTGATCGTAAACGCGGCGCAAAATTGGCCCCTGGCGGACGGTCACGGTGCCGATGACCATCAGCAGGTCGGCCTGGCGCGGCGTGAAGCGCGGCAGCAGCGCGCCGAAGCGATCGATGTCGTAAGGCGTCATCGAAAGCGACATATATTCCATCGCGCAGCATGCGGTCGCGAAGGGATACGGAAAGATCGAAAATTTTCGCGCCCACCCGAGAGCCTTGTCCAGCCGGGTCAGGACCGCGGTATCGCCGAGCAGAATCTCGTCGCCCTTGGCCGACTCGAGCCCGCTTTTAACTAATGCCATTGTTGCCTCTGGCGCTTGATCTATACGTTAAATCGCTACAGTTGAAGGGTAGCAAGCATCGCGTCGGCGCGTCAACGAACTCTAATGAAAGCATCAATTCTGAATGAAGCAAAACTTGCGCCGCCGGATCAGGCCGTGTGGCAGCGGGAGATGTTCCAGCGCACGTTGCGCGAGCCGCAAATGCGCAGCGGTTGCATGTGCTCAACGTTGAGGATAGAGGCCCAGTATCACACGACCCGCTGGGTCGGAGGCGCAATACCGTGAGTCCCACCTGCCCGCGCTGTGGCGCGACGGCGCTGTTTCCCAACGCGCGCTTCTGCGGCCATTGCGGGGCGCCGTTAACCCGGGGTCAATCCGAGTTGCCTAAATGGCAGCGGCCGGCGCCGGCCAGGTACCAGCACGTCGTGATGCACCGACGCGCGCTTTCATGCCCGGAATGCGGGTATCCGATGCAGTGGGGCTTCAAGAAGATCTGCCGGCAATGCGGCGCGAGGCTGGTGATGGTGCCGCGGCTGCTCCATCCGAACCACATGCGGGTTTACGTCGCGGGTCCGCGCGCGGCGTTGGCCGATCTGGCGGTCGAGGGTTCGGCGCTAATTATCTCGCTCGGTGTGCTGGCGCTTATTGGCGCGCTGCTCAAGGAGAGATGAAAAGAGGATACACTGCCGATTCGATCAGATTCGTTCCCGCGATTTTAGTTCCGCGATAGAAACTTGAAGCCGTCCGAAGCATCGACGAGGAGGTTGCGCATGGACAGGAAGCCGGCCGCATTGGTCACGTCCGCATTGTCCGTCCTGTTGAGCGCCGCTTTCATCGTCGGTGCACCGGCGGGCGCGTTGGCGCAAGCGCGATCGCTGGCGGAAGCGTACCAGATAATCGCGACGAAGGAGTTCGTCGATCTGACGCATTCCTTCAGTCCGTTGACGCCAGTATGGAAAGGATTCGGCCAGGCGACGTTCTCCGCGGCTGCGGATCCCGCGACCGGCCGTCCCTACACTATCGACCGGGACGGATTTCGCGCGCAATTCTTCGCGATGGTCGGGCAGTACGGCACGCACATCGACCCGCCCGCGCACTTCGACCCAGCCGGCGCAACGGTGGATGAGATTCCAGTCAAACAGATGATCCTGCCGCTGGTGGTCTTCGACCTGACTCCAATGCTCAAGAGCGATCCCAACCATCTCCTCACTGTGGACGACATCAAAGCGTGGGAGCGGATGCACGGCCGCGTCCCTGCGGGCTGCTTCGCCGCGTTGCGCACCGACATGTACAAGGACTGGGACAAGAATCCCCGGCGCTTCGAGCGCTATCCATTCCCCGCGTGGTCCCCGGCGGCGATCCGATTTCTGTATGAGCAGCGTGGCATCGTGGCGAATGGTCACGAGTCGATGGATACGGACCCGACGCCCGGCCTCGAGTCCGAGACCTGGCTGCTCAAGCACGGCCACTGGCAAATCGAGGTGATGGCGAACCTGGACAAGGTGCCGGCCACCGGCGCGTTGATTGTCGTGAGCTGGCCGAAGCCGCAGCATGGCCTCGGCTTCCCCGCTCGCGCGTTCGCGATACTTCCGTAGCTCACTCGTACGGTTCCGGGACGCAGGAAGGATCCGGGATTCTTCGCTTCGCCCAAGTATGACACAAAAACAGTTCTAAGAGCGGCCCCACCAGTAACTCAGGGTAAGCTCCGCCCTCTCTTTTCCTAACATTGGGTGCAGGGGTCCACCCCTGCTCACGAGATTCGAAGCACGCCGGCGCCTTTGATCTCGTCGTGCTTGAGCATCTTGAGCGCAACATTCGCTTCGGCAAGGCCGAAGGCCACCGTGCTGGTGCGAATCGGGATCTCGCCTGCAAGCTTCAGGAACTCTTCGCCGTCGACGCGCGTGTTGGCGGTCACACTGCGAAGTTCTTTTTCGTAGAAGAGATGTTTTTCGTAGTCCAACGACGGAATCGGACTTAGATAAATTCCCGCAACCGCCAGAATCCCGCCGCGATCGAGTGCTTGCATCGCCGGCAGAACGAGATTTCCCGTGGGAGCGAACAGGATTGCCGCGTCGAGCGGCGCGGGCGGCGCGTCTTCGGCGTTGCCGATCCATTCGGCGCCAAGATCTTTTGCTAAATCTCGATGCGGTCCGCCGCGGCTCATGACAAACACGCGGCATCCCCAGTGCCGCAGCACCTGGAGCGCAAGATGAGCCGAGCCGCCGAAACCGTAGAGTCCCACGGTCGCGCCCGGCTTAACGTCGGCGCGCTTGATTGCGCGAAACCCGATTATTCCTGCGCATAGCAGTGGCGCCGCTTCCTCGTCGCCGAGCGAATCGGGGAGCGCATAGGCGAAGTCCTCGAGCACGACCGCGTACTCGCAGTAGCCGCCGTCATGGTCGTAGCCGGTGAAGCGCGCATTGGGGCAGAGGTTCTCGCGACCGCGACGGCAATAGACGCAGATGCCACAGGTTTCGCGCAGCCATGCGATGCCGACTCGATCGCCCTGCTTGAAACGCGCCGCGCCGACGCCGCGCTTGTCCACGACGCCGACCACTTCATGGCCCGGAATGATTCGCGCGTGGCGCGGCGGCAGGTCACCTTCGGCGACGTGAAGATCGGTGCGGCAAACGCCGCAAGTGCGCACGCGCACCAGAATTTCGCCCGGTCCCGGCTCGGGCGCGGCGGCGTCGATTGCGTGGAGCGGATCCGATTCGATCGGCGCAGGCTTTTCAACCACCATCGCCTTCATGGAAAATATCATAGTAGATGCGTCCGCTGTTGGCTTGCGAAAGAGCCTGTTGACCCATCGAACAGCAAAGAATTGTGCTACCGTTTATCGCCGTGCTCTATTGAGCCGCACGCATGCAGGCGCAGAAGCAACCCCAAGCGAACAACGAACTTTCGTTCGCGCGCGCCGATAAGTCACTGGTCGTTCGACTGGCCGGTGATTGGCATCTTCGTCACGGCCTGCCTTCGCAGGACCTGGTAGAGAAGCAACTCGACGCCGCGCCGAAGCCCACGCGGCTGACTTTCGACGCCGCCGACCTTTGCGACTGGGACAGCGGCCTGCTCACGTTCCTGCTGGGCGTCAGCGAGCTTTGCCACAAGCGCAATTTGCCCGCGGATTGGGGCCCGCTGCCCGAAGGCGTACGCAGCCTGATCCAGCTTGCGGAAGCGGTGCCGGAAAAGACCGGCGCGCGCGCCGAGGTGTCGCATACTTCGTTCATCGAGGAGCTCGGCCGCGAAGCAATTTCGTATGCGCAGGGGCTCGACGATTTTCTGCGCTTCCTGGGCGAGGTCGCGATCTCGTTCGCCAAGCTGGCGGTGGGCAAGGCGCGTTTTCGCAGAGTCGATCTGATGATCGTAATCCAGGATTGCGGCGCCAACGCCTTCGGCATCGTGACGCTGGTCACCTTCCTGGTCGGGGTGATTCTCGCGTTCGAGGGCGCGGTGCAGCTGCAACAGTTCGGCGCGTCAATCTTCGTCGCGGACCTGGTCGGGATCGCGATGAGCCGTGACATGGGCGCGATGATGGCGGCGATCATCATGGCGGGCCGCACGGGCGCCGCGTTTGCCGCGCAGCTCGGCTCAATGAAGGTGACGCAGGAGATCGACGCGCTGACCACGATGGGAATCTCGCCGCTCGAATTCCTGGTGTTGCCGCGCGTGCTCGCCCTGTTCCTGATGATTCCGCTGCTGTGCGTGTACTCCGATTGCCTGGGAGTGGCCGGAGGAGCGTTCGTCAGCGCGACGATGCTGCACATCCCGCTCGCCACGTATATTCGCGAAACCCGGCACGCGGTCACACTCACCGACATCTTTGGCGGCATCTTCAAGGCCGCCGTTTACGGCATCATTATCGCGGTCGCCGGATGCATGCGCGGCTTTCAGTGCGGCAACAGCTCGTCGGCGGTGGGAGACGCGGCGACCGAAGCAGTGGTCACAGGAGTCGTTTACGTAATCGTCGCGTGCGGGATTTTCGCGTTCATCTTCAACATCATCGGAATCTAGATGGCCATCACACACCCATCAATCAAGAGCACCGACGGCAAGCACGCGTCCGTAACGACGTTCCCCAAGGACGGGCCGCCGCCGATTACCGTCAAGAATCTCACGATGGCGTACGGGACCTTCGTGTTGATGAAAGATATAAACTTCACCGTTAATCACGGCGACATCTTCATAATCATGGGCGGCAGTGGCAGCGGCAAAAGCACCCTGCTCCGCCACATGCTCGGGCTGATCGAGCCGGCCAAGGGCGAGGTCTGGTACGGCGATTTCAATTTCACCAAAGGCGAGCCCGAGCAGCGCGAGGAGATGCTGCGGCATTTCGGCGTGCTGTACCAGGGCGGCGCGCTGTGGAGCTCGATGACGCTGGCGGAAAACGTGGGACTGCCGCTCGGCGAATTTACCGATCTGTCGCAGGGGGAAATTCGCGAGGTCGCCGCGCTGAAGCTGGCTCTCGTCGGGCTCATGGGCTTCGAGGGCTACTATCCGAGCCAAATCAGCGGCGGGATGCAAAAACGGGCGGGCCTTGCGCGCGCGATCGCGCTGGACCCGGAAATACTTTTCTTCGACGAGCCGTCGGCCGGGCTCGATCCGATAAGTTCGCGCCTGCTCGACGACTTGATCCTCGAGCTGCGCGACAACCTTGGCGCAACCGTGGTCGTCGTCACTCACGAGCTGGCCAGCATTTTTGCCATCGGCAACAACAGCGTTTTTCTCGACGCGGAAAGCAAGACAATGATCGCGCACGGCGACCCCAAGGACCTGCTCGCGCATTGCACCGATCATCGCGTGCAGACTTTCCTGACTCGCGGCGGAGAAGACAACAAAACGGAAAAATCAGCGAGGCAACATGGGTAAACGAATCAATCCGGCGACGGTTGGTCTGTTCGTTCTAGGCGCGCTCGGACTGATCCTGGCGGCAGTAGTGGTCTTCGGCTCGGGCAACCTGTTCCGAAAGACGCACGAATTTGTCATCTACTTCGCCGGCGACATCAACGGCCTGAGGGTCGGCGCGCCGGTCAAGTTCAAGGGCGTCGAGATAGGCCAGGTCAGCAAAATTCGATTGCGCCTCGAGCAGGAGGTGAACCAGCAGAACGGCCAGTTGCGGGCTAACGTGCGCATCCCGGTGATCGTCGAGCTCGACGAGGAAAAGATTCTCTCCCACGGCAGCACCATCGATTTGAGCGACCCGCACACGATTCCCAACCTGATTCGCGAAGGGTTGCGCGCGCAACTGGGCTCGGACAGCTTCGTGACCGGCCTGCTGTACGTGGCCCTCGACATCCAACCGAATACGCCGATTCAAATGTTCGCGCCGCCCGGAGCGCCGCTCCAGGAAATCCCGGCGGTCCCAAACCCGCTGGAACAAGCGCAAGCGGTCGCGATGCGAATTTTCGAGCGGCTCGACAAGGTGGACTTCAACGCGGTGTTCACGCAGATGACCGGTATGCTGGAATCGATCAGGGAAATCACCAACTCGCCGGGGCTCAAACAGGTAGTGAACAATTCCGAGAAGACACGCGAGCAATTGGACCACACCTTGGCCGGCGCGCAGCAGACTCTCAGCACCCTGAACGGCCAGGTGCCGCCCCTGTCGGACTCGATTCAGAAGACTTCAACTTCGGCGGACGCCGCGGCGAAGCAGGCGCGGATAACGCTTGGCACCGTGCAAACCACGATCGAGCCTAACTCGCCGATCAACTACCAGGCGCTGCAGACGCTCCAGGACGTCTCCGCCGCCGCGCACTCGATCAAGGAACTCGCGGACTACCTGCAACGTAACCCGAGCGCGATCGTTCGCGGGCGCGACTTCAGCCAGGATTAACGATGACCTTGACCAGAGTGCTTCTGAAGACCTGTGCGGCCGGCGCGCTCGCGATGTCGCTGGCGGGATGTTCCTACCTCGCGAAAGCGATTCTCGCCCCGCAGAAAGATATCTCGCGGTTTTACCTCATCACGCCCACCGCCGACACCGGGGCGGCGGCGCAAGCGGCCGCGCAGAGCACTAGCGGCGCTTTCACGATCGGACTAGGACCGATCAAACTCCCTCCATATCTCGATCGCCCGGAGATAGTAACGCGAATGGCGCCGAATCGTCTCGAGCTTTCGAAAGAGGATCGATGGGGCGAGTCGATACAGAACGGTTTCACCCGCGCGATGGAGCGCGACCTCGCCGCGCAGGCCGGCACCGGACAAGTGATCGTCTTCCCGTGGTACAACACCGTGCACATCGATATGCAGGTGCAGATCGACGTTTACCGCTTCGAGACCGACGGCCAGGGCACCGCGACGCTGTCGGCGAAATGGACGATCCTCGACTCCACCGGCAGAAACATTCTCTACACTGTGGAATCCAACCTGACCCAACCCTCTAAGCCCGGCGACATGACTGACGCAGCCGCCGCCCTAAGCCGCACAATCGGCGACCTAAGCGGCCAGATCGCGAACATGCTGCACCAGCTACGCTCGCAGCAGGGCGCGCACCCAGCCTGATGCTGCTTCTTGCCTCCCACGTTCTTCGGGGGAGGTCGACGCTCGTCCACGAGCGTCGGGTGGGGGACCTTTAATTCTAAAATTTTTCTAGAGAGCAGAAGGTGCGGCGCAACAGACAATTGCGTCGCACAGCGGTCCCCCACCCTCCCTCCCCGGACGAACGTGGGAGGGAATCGGAAGGTAGGGGCGGCGGAATCAGAGCGCGCTGATTCACGCCGAGCGACGCGGTGCAGAGAGCTCACAATTCGAAATCGGCCTCTTCGAGGATGCGGGCGGCGCGGTAGAGAAAGCTGTTGCCCAGCACACCGTCGACGACGCGATGGTCGTACGACAACGCTAGGTACATCATGGTGCGAATCGCGATCGCGTCGGCACCGTCAACTTCGACGACGACCGGCCGCTTCTTCACTTCACCCATCCGCAGGATGCCGACCTGCGGCTGATTGATGATCGCGAACCCGTACAGATTCCCCTCCCTCCCCGGATTGGAGAGGGTAAAACTGCCGCCCGCGAGGTCGTCGGCGGTGATTTTCTTCTCGGCGACTTTACGGCGCAGGCTTTCGATCGCGCGCGCGATCCCGACCACCGACATCCCTTCGGCCGCCTTGATCACCGGCACGAGCAGGCCTTCGTCGGTATCCATCGCGATGCCAAGATTGATCTCGCGGCGCGTCACCACGGAGTCGCCTACCATTGACGCGTTCATCCGCGGAAATTCCTTGAGCGCGCGAACCGTCGCCGCGGCGGCCAGCGGAAGGAACGTGAGATTGAATCCTTCGCGGCGCGCGAACTCAGTTTTGTGCTTCTCCCGGAGACGCATCGCGTTGGTGACGTCCACTTCCGCGACGGTGCCCACATGCGGCGAATGCGTCTTCGAGTACACCATGTGCTCGGCGATCAGTTTGCGCCGCCGCGTGAACGGCTCGACGATATCTCCCTCGACGGGTTGATAGACAGGCGCCCGAAAGACCGATCCCAATTGCGGCGCACGTTGCGCCGTCGCGGCAGCAGTCGTCGCGGCACGCGCGCCGCTCTGCGCGGCGCCGTTGGTCTGCGGCTGCGCGGCGACACTCGGCGTCCCGCCCTTGCGCAGCGTATCGAGGTAGCGCTGCAGGTCGCGCTTGCTCACGCGTCCGCCGATTCCCGTTCCCGGCACGCGACTCAGATCGATTCCCTCTTCCGCCGCGATTTTCAGCACGACCGGAGAGAAGCGCCGCGGACCGCCCACTTCGGGCTCGGCTTCACGAAGTCCCGCACCAGCCGCTTGCATCGGCTGAGGTGATAGTGCGGGCGGGAGAACCGGTTCTGGCATCACCTGCACTGGCGCGACCTCCGGTTTCGGCGCGGCTTTCGGCGCGACGACTTTCAGTTTTGCCGCGGCCTCAGCGCCGGCCTGCTCGATGACTGCGAGCATCGCGCCGACCGGCAGCGTCTCTCCCTCGGCGGCGACGATCTTCGCGATCCGTCCCGCGCCCGGCGACGGAATCTCGGTGTCCACCTTGTCGGTTGAAATTTCAACGAGCGGCTGATCTTCGGTGACGACATCGCCTTCCTTGACCAGCCACTTCGTGATCGTGCCCTCGACGACACTCTCGCCCATCTGCGGCATCGTTACGTCGATCGTCATTTCAATACGCCGCCAGGCTGCGGATCGCTTCCACAATTTTGTTGGTGCTCGGCAAGATGAAGTCCTCGAGCGGCGGGCTGAACGCGACGTGCGAGTCGGCGGCCGCGACGCGGCGCACGGGACCGTCGAGATACTCGAATGCGTTCTCCATGATGATCGCGGAGACCTCGCCGCCAATTCCACCGGTGAGGCGATCCTCATGCACGACCAGCACCTTGCCGGTCTTGCGCGCGGTCGCGAGTATCGCCTCGCGATCGAGCGGCAGCAGCGTGCGCAAATCGAGCACCTCGACCGCGAGCCCGTCTTCCTTCTCGACGATTCGCGCCGCGTCGAGCGATTGGCCGAGCGTGCCGCCGTAGGTGATTATCGAAAGGTCGCCGCCTTCCTTGCGAACTTCCGCGACGCCGATCGGCACCGTGAAGTCGCCCTCGGGCAAGTCCTCCTTGATACTGCGATAGAGCCGCTTGTGCTCGAAGTACACGACCGGATTGCCGTCGCGAATCGCGCTCTTCAAAATTCCCTTCGCATCGTACGGCGTCGCGGGCGCGACCACCTTGAGTCCCGGCACCCGCGTGAACCACGCCTCGGGATTCTGCGAATGGAACAGCGCGCCATGGACGCCCGCGCCCGACGGCGCGCGAATCACGAGAGGACACGCGGCCTTGCCGCCGTGACGGTAGCGCAGGGTAGCGGCAGTGTTGACGATCTGATCGAAGCCGCACGAGATGAAATCCGCGAACTGCATCTCGACCACCGGACGCATCCCGAGCACCGCCGCGCCAACTCCCGCGCCGACAATCAGCGCCTCCGAGATGGGCGTGTCGATGACGCGCTCCTCGCCGAACGCGTCGAGTAACCCTTCGGTCGCCTTGAACGCGCCGCCCAGATCCGCGACGTCCTCGCCCATGACGAAGACGTTTTCGTCGCGGCGCATCTCCTCGTGCAGCGCCGAGTTAATCGCCTTGATGTACGTGACTTCCATGGTCAGCGCGAGCCATTGGTCGAGGAGTTAGCCGAAATCGGAGCACCGGACGGCGCGTAAATATCTTCAAGTGCTTCTTGAGGTTCCGGCAGCGGGCTGCTTTCCGCGAAATCCACCGCCGCCTGCACCGTCTTGTTCGCGCGCTCGTCGATCTGCTCGCGAATCCGCTTGATGTCGTGGCCTTTCTTTTCGAGGTAAAACTCGAAGCTCGGGATCGGGTCGCGGCTCTGCCATTCGATCAGCTCTTCCTGGTCGCGGTAGAGCGCCGCGTCATGCTCGCTATGCCCGCGATAGCGATAGGTCTTGCATTCGATCAGCACGGGACCGTCGCCGGCGCGCGTCTTTGCAATCAGGCGCTCGCTCAATTCGAGCACCGCGAGCAAATCGTTGCCCGAGCACGTGTAACCCTTGAAGCCGTAGGCCACGGCGCGGTCGGCGACGTCTTCGATCGCCATCTGCTTTTCGAGCGGGGTCGAGTACGCGTAGCGGTTGTTCTCGCACACGAACACGACCGGCAGCTTGTGCACGCCGGCAAAATTCATCGCCTCGTGCACGTCGCCGCGCGAGGACGCGCCTTCGCCGAAGAAGGCGACCGCGACGTTGGGATTCTTTTTCATTTTGAATTTGAGCGCCGCGCCGACCGCGACCGGCAGCGACGAACCAAGCATCGAGGTCGAACCGAAAACGCCATGCTCCAAATCGCCGCCGTGCAGAAACGAATCCTTGCCGCGCGAGAGACCGGTTTCCTTGCCCATCAACTGCGCCATGAGCCGCCCCGGATCGACGCCGCGCATGATGAACACGCCCATGTCGCGATGAAGCGGCGCGACGAAGTCGCCGTCGTGCAGGGGCGCGCAGATGCCGGTGACGATCGCCTCCTGGCCGGCGCCGGAGTAAACGCCGCCGAGGATTTTGTTCTGCCGGTGCAGTCGCGAGACGCGTTCCTCGAACGCGCGAATCAGCTTCATCCAGTAGTAGAGCTGCAGCTCGTACTCGACGCGTGGAGCCGGCTCGACAGCGCCGCGCGCAACATTGGTTTCGGGCATTTGCGTGTACTCCGGACTCGCCTATCCAGTTCAGACTAACTCCTAAGGATAGGCGGGGCAAAACGCATTTGTCTCCAATGCGACAGTCATTCCAGCAGTTTTCTGATTTTTTCAGTGAACGAAACATCGCGCGGCAGTATGGCCCCAGGCAGTCGCAGTGTGAGCTCGATCCAGTTGCGATCGCGCCGCCCGACTTCGCGCAGTATCGCGAGGCCGTCGTCGATCTTGCCGAGACCGAGCAATGCTATCCCATGCCAGTAGCGCATTTCGGGATTGTCGCCGATGAGCCGCTCGGCAGCTGAGAACTCGCGCTCGGTGACATCCAGATCGCCGCGCCGCGCAGCTTCGTTGCCAAGCTGCATATGAATGTAGGCGCGGCGGACGGCGACGAGACGGCGAATCTCGACGAGCGGCTCGACTGCATCGTCAACGCGAAGATCGAAGATGGTGTCGATCCAGGGGCGGCCCGTGCTCTTCGCCTCAACGATCAATATCGCAGCCGATTGCCGCCCACGAATATCGCCGCCTTCAGCCTCGGCGGCGTCGAGCGCGGCGAGAAATCGATCGACGAGATCGCCCTTCGCACTGCGGTATGCCTCCGCCATCACGGGCCACACCGAGTTCTTGAGCATCATGTTGGCCTGCACCGAAAATCCGTCACCGACGATGTGCCCCACTTCGGGAATCGTCGTCGAGCCGGTGTGCGCCGCGACCCGGCCCAACGCGTCGACCATCGCGACCTGGCGAACTTCCTTTATCGGATCCGCGGCAAGCAGACCCGCGAGCGCGTCGGGCGCGCTCTTCCTGGCGCGCATCAAGTCGAGTCCGAGCTTGCCGTACGCAGGATCGGACATCGCTTGCGACGCGACCGCGCCGACGCCCGCTTCTGCCCACGTGACGACCGAGCCGACGGAGAAGTAATGCGACTGCACGGCAACGCCGAGCTGTCCCGTATCGGGATCTCGCGCGACGATCGAGTAAGTGTGAACGAGCGGATCGGCGGTCGGCATCATTGCGGGTCCTCCTTCACCTTCTCTCGAGATCTTATCATTGCGTTACGACGGCTTTGTGTCATTCAGAGCGAAGCGAAGAATCCCGGATGGGTGCCAGCTTCAAGCAGGCTGCCGGGATTCTTCGCCGCGACGGCTCTGAATGACACGAAGACGAGCGGAATGCGGATTCCGCATCGCGCTCCTTGTTCTTGTTTCGCTCGGGATGACACAAAAAGGCAGTGCAGAATACCACGCCACTTCTCGCGCGTACTTCTTCCCAAGGAGTATCATCAGAGAGTGAAGACGAACCCATTCCCATGGTTCCCGTGGTGGCCCAAAGTCGAAGAGAGCCACTATCTGCCGATCATATTGATCGCGCTGTTACTTGCCGCGGTGCTGATCTACTTTTCGGGAATTTGAAATCCGTTGCGGCCTTGAGGGGAAAAGACCACATGAAGCCTGGCCACGCCGCCGCGCTTGTGCTGGTGGCCTGGTGCCTGATAATGCCGCCTCTTTCTGACGACTATCAGGCGGTCGAGAAGAATGCTCCACTTTCAAAGTGGGATACGATTGGCAGCTACGACAGCGCCGCAGCGTGTAGAAGTGAGCTGGCTAAACTGACCGCGGTGATAGCCGGCAATATTAGCTACTCTGTGATCCAAAAGCGCGTGCTGGCGGGGAAGTGCGTCGCCGCTGACGATCCGCGCCTGCACTCGGACAATTTCGAAGTATATTAGGCTCGCGCCGCCGGACACTGACGGACTCACGACGGCCGGTTGCGATTTAGGAGTGTGCCGTGCCGCGGGCGCCGTCCTAAAATTAAACTACTTAGGACACTCGCCGTTTACACTTGGGACGCTCGGCCTTCGCAACGATTGCGGTCGCGGTTGGTTCACGCCCATAATCCCGAAACTGGGGGTTAAGGTCGCGTCATTCAGCGGTTTCTTCGGCCAAAGCTTTTGGCAGGGCATTGCTGGCCGCTGTTCCGGCCTTTTGCCTTCTGCTAAACCGCGTCCATGAAGCCTCGCCATGCCGCCGCGCTCGCACTTGTGGGCTGGTATCTGATGGTGCCGCCACATCACCTAAAGAACTTACGTGTGACTGTCTCAGCCGACGCGCCATTTCAGGAGTGGAAGATCCTAAAGCCTTTCGATAAAGCAACGGATTGCGATCACGAACTAACGCAACGCATTATGGATTGCGGTAAATGTCCGCTTGATTCATTGTGGCTATCGGCGCAGTGCGTCGCGAGCGACGATTCGCGCCTCACGGGAAATTAGGACACTCAGTCGCGATTTAGGACAGTGCCGCGTATTCGGTTTTGTTTTGCAACTGGGTTGCCTTCCCGTACCTTATGTCTTATAAACGCGATTGATGGCGTCGCTACATTCATCGGTCGCTTCCGAGCCGCGCGGCCGGGCGGCTATCCGCGAAATTCTCGATCGAGCGCTGGCTGGCGTGCGTTTGAGCGATGCGGAGGCAGTCGCGCTTATCGAATGCCCCGACGCTGATCTCGACGCCATGCTTTCCGCGGCGGCTGAACTTCGCGATCGTGGCAAGGGCCGCGACGTGACCTACTCGCGCAAAGTTTTTCTGCCCGTCACCAATCTCTGCCGCGACCGATGCACCTACTGCACGTTCCGCAAAGATCCCGGCGACCCGGGCGCTTGGACGATGATGCCCGACGAGATTGCGCTGTGGTCGCGGCGCGGCGCCGAGCTCGGATGCAAAGAAGCGCTGATGTGCCTCGGCGACAAGCCGGAAGTCGCGTTCAAGGAATATCGCGAAGTGCTGCCGACGCTCGGCGTCCGCACCACGATTGAATATGTGGGGCGCGCATGTGAAATCGCGCTCGCCGAGGGACTGCTGCCGCATACCAACGCCGGCCTGATGACGTCCGACGAGATGCGCGCGCTGCGCCCGCTCAACGCAAGCATGGGCCTGATGCTCGAGAATATTTCGCCACGACTGCGGGCGCGCGGCGGAGTGCATCAGGCGGCGCCCGACAAGGATCCCGCGTTGCGTATTAAGATGATAGACGAGGCCGGCGCACTGAGGATTCCGTTCACGACCGGAATCCTGCTCGGTATCGGCGAGACTCCAGCCGAACGCGCGCTGAGTCTGACGGCGATTCGCGACACGCATGAGCGTCACGGTCATATCCAGGAAGTGATCATCCAGAATTTTCGTGCGAAGCCTGAGATTGCGATGGCCGACGCGCCGGAGCCTGACGCCTACGACATGGCGCGCGCGATCGCGACCGCGCGCCTGGTGCTCGGCCCCGCGATGAACGTGCAGGCGCCGCCCAACTTGTCGCCGCGTCAGATCGAGTTGTTCCTGAATGC
>NZ_DATEQZ010000073.1:0-7657 GCF_035272065.1 Binatus sp. (SeqCode) | reverse complement strand
GACCAAGCTGTCGGTGCTCGATCAGATCCTGCAACCCGAGCTGCATCCGCAGCTTTACGGCAACGTGTTCCACTCGGTGAAAATCAACTACTACCCGCCGCGTGGTGATTCCAAAGAAGGATGGGACAATATCGATATCTTCGGATGGCTCGGCTATCCGATGCAGATCAAGATTAATTTTTTGTGCCGCGATTCGATCCTGGCGGCGCCGCTGGTGCTCGACCTCGTGCTGTTCATGGATTTGGCGCATCGCGCAGGCATGCGCGGAATCCAGGAATGGCTGTCGTTCTACTTCAAGGCGCCGATGCACGCGCCGAACATCTATCCCGAGCACGACATTTTCATTCAGCTAATGAAGCTCAAGAACACGCTGCGCTGGATGCGCGGCGAGGACCTGATCACGCATCTCGGGCTCGAATACTACGATTGACCATCCATTTGCGGGCCGTTTCAACCGTTGGCGCGCCGCATTAGAATCAAAGCCTGATGGGCGTGCTTAGCGGCAAGACGATCGTGCTCGGCGTGAGTGGCGGAATCGCCGCTTACAAATCCGCGGAACTCGTGCGCATGCTCGTCAATGCGGGCGCGAATGTTCGCGTCATGATGACGCGCAACGCCACCGAGTTCATTACGCCGCTCACGCTCCAGGCGCTCAGCGCGAATCCAGTTGCGACAGACACCTTCTCGCTCACGCAGGAATCCGAGATCGGGCACATCCGGCTCGCCGATAGCGCGGATGCGATCGTGATCGCGCCCGCGACGGCCGACGTGATCGCTAAGGCCGCCGTCGGTATTGCCGACGATATATTGACGACCGTGCTGCTCGCCACGCGCGCGAAAGTCGCGTTCGCGCCCGCGATGAACGTGCACATGTACGAGCATCCGACGGTCATCGAGAACCTTGCCAGGCTGCGCTCGCGCGGCGCGGTAATCATCGAGCCAGGTGAGGGCGCACTCGCATGCGGCTACGAGGGCAAGGGGCGCCTGCCGGACCCGGCGATCGTCGTCGTGGAAATCGAGAAGATGCTCTCCGCGCAGGATCTCGCGGGCGAAAATATCCTGGTGACGGCGGGCCCGACTCGGGAACCGATCGACCCGGTGCGATTCGTCTCGAATAGTTCGTCGGGCAAGATGGGATTTGCGATTGCGCGCGCGGCGTGGCGCCGCGGTGCTGCAGTTCGAATAGTCGCGGGACCGTCCGCGCTCGCGACGCCTTATGGCGTCGAGCGAATCGACACGGTGACGGCGGCGGCGATGCTCGCGCAAACGTCGAGCAATTTCCCGTGGTCCACGGCGCTCGTGATGGCGGCGGCGGTTGCGGATTTCCGTCCTGCGCATCCGGCGGGCGGCAAAATCAAGAAGGACGCGCGCGGGCTTCGACTCGAGATGGAGTCGATCGCGGACGAGATGCCGCGGCTGGCGGCGAAGAAGGGCGCGCGCATTCTGATCGGATTCGCGGCCGAGACCGATGATCTCGAAGCCAACGCACGAGCCAAACTCAAACGCAAAGGACTCGACCTCATCGTGGCCAACGATGTGTCGCGGGAAGGCGCCGGCTTCGAAGTCGATACTAATATCGTCACGCTCATCGGCGCCGATGGCCGCTCGCAGAGCCATCCGCAGATGTCCAAGGACGCGGTCGCGGATTTGATACTAGATCGAATGGTCGCGCTCCGCGCCGCCAAACCGAAGTCGGGCCGCGCGGATAAATCCGCGCGCCTGCGCGCCGTCAGATAACTTTCGAATGGACCCGTCATCGCCGCCGGATCGCCGAACGCTGGTCGCCACGATCCGCGACTACGTCGAGCAGTTGCGCGAGGAGGGTATGGAAGGACTGCCCGCGCCTGCGTCGTCCGCACCACGCGTGATGCCCGCCGCGTCGGCTCCTGCGGTGAGCAAGGCCGACGCCGCACCAATACCGACGGAACTGTTCTCGAAATATCCCGGACTCGAGAAATCCTCGACGCTCGACGAGTTGCGCGAGTTCATCGGGAATTGCCAGCGATGCAAGCTCGCGCCGCGCCGTACCAATCTCGTCTTCGGCGTCGGCAATCCCAACGCGCAGTTGATGTTCGTCGGCGAGGCGCCGGGGGCCGACGAGGACGCGCGCGGCGAGCCGTTCGTCGGCCGAGCGGGTCAGTTGCTGACCGACATCATCGAGCGCGGCATTGGGATCAACCGCGCCGACGTGTACATCTGCAACGTGATCAAGTGCCGCCCGCCCGACAATCGAAATCCGGAGCCCGACGAAGTCGCTGCGTGCGAGCCGTTTCTGTTTCGCCAAATTGACATTGTGCGCCCGCGCGCGATCGTCGGACTGGGCACATTCGCCGTGCAGGCGGTGCTCAAGGTGAAGATTCCCATCAGCAAGCTGCGCGGCAACTGGCAGGATTTTCGCGGCATACGGTTCATGCCGACGTTTCATCCCGCGTACCTGCTCCGCACGCCCGGCGACAAGCGGCTGGTATGGGCGGATATTCAGGAAGTGATGAAATATCTCGGGATGCCGATTCCGCGCCGCGGCGGTTCCGTGTCGTGAGCGTGCGCTTAAGACTCGTCGTCGTGGCGTTGGCGATCGCGACCGCGGCATTCGCATCGCAGCAAATGCTTGCCGCCGACGTACCCGCAAAAGCGGCCGCGCATACGCCGCCCTGGGTCGAATTGATCACGATTGACGGCTCGATCAATCCCGCCACCGCCTCTTACATCGAAGACTCGCTCGCCTCCGCAAATACCGAAGGAGCAAGCGCGCTGGTGATCGAGCTCGATACGCCGGGCGGTTTGCTCAACTCGGCGGAAAAGATAGTCAAGGCGATCCTGGCCGCGCCGATTCCGGTGATTGTTTACGTTGCGCCGTCGGGCGCGAGCGCCGCGTCCGCCGGCACCTTCATCACTGAGGCCGCCAACGTAGCCGCGATGGCACCGGGAACAACGATCGGGGCGGCTCATCCGGTCGAGGAGGGCGGTGACGACATCAAGGGCGCGATGGGTCAGAAGGTCGAGAACTTCACCGCGACCTTTGCGCGCACGATCGCGCAGGAGCGCGGGCGCAACGAAGATTGGATCGAGCAGGCCGTCCGCCACAGCGTCGCGATCGGCGAGCGCGAGGCGCTGGCGAAGAATGTCATCGACATCGTCGCGCCCGACCTCCGCAGCCTGTTGACGCAAGCCACCGGCCGCAAGGTCCAGGTCGCGGGCCAGACCGTGACGCTCGCGGTGGCCGACGCCACAGTGCGCCGCATGCGGATGACGCCGGGCCAGCAACTGCTCAACGTCCTCGCCGATCCCAACATCGTCTATCTGCTGCTGATGGCGGGATTGATCGGCCTGTACTTCGAGTTCGCGCATCCCGGCGTGATCTTTCCCGGCGTCGCCGGCGCGATTTGCCTGCTGCTCGCGCTAGCGTCGTTCCAGGTTCTGCCGGTGAACCTCACCGGCCTGCTGCTGATTTTTCTCGGTGTTGGAATGTTGATCTCGGAAGCCTTCGTCACCAGCTACGGAATCCTCGGCCTGGGCGGCGTCACTGCTTTCGTCATCGGCTCGTTGTTTTTGATCGACACTTCAAAGACTGACTTGGTCGTCAATCGCGACATTATCTATGGCGCCGCCGCCGCGCTGACGCTGATCATCCTCGGCATCGGATATATAGTGGCCCGCGAGCGCCGCCGCCGCGCGACCACCGGTGCGGAAGGCATTGTCGGCGAGGTCGCGGAAGTGCGCGAGGCGATCGCTCCGGGCGCGCCAGGCAAGGTGTTCGTGCATGGCGAGATATGGCGCGCCGTCAGCGCCGACGCGCTCAGCCCCGGCGCTCACGCACGCGTGAAGTCGATCAATGGTTTGGAACTGCAAGTGCAAAAGGTAGCTTAGCGCCGGCGGATAGCGCAGGTTATCTTCAAGCCCTCGTGCGCTTTGGGGCGAAGGAGAATCGCGATGGCGAGCGGAGTCGGGATAGTCGTCTTCATCGGCGTAATTTTCATTTTGAGCGGGCTCAAGGTCCTCAACGAATACGAGCGTGGCGTCGTTTTTCGACTCGGGCGTCTCACTCCGTATCGCGGGCCGGGCGTGATTTTCGTGATTCCCGTACTCGAGCGGATGGCGCGAATTGATCTTCGCACCGTGACGCTCGACATCCCGCCGCAAGACGTCATCACCAAGGACAACGTGACGGTCAAGGTCAGCGCGGTGCTGTATTTTCGCGTCGTCGACCCGTCGCGCGCCGTGACCGAGGTCGCAAACTACCTGTTCGCCACGATGCAACTGGCGCAGACCACGTTGCGCTCCGTCGGCGGCCAGACCGAGCTCGACGAACTGCTCAGCCAGCGCGACAAGCTCAACGCGCGCATCCAGGAAATAGTCGATTCGCAAACCGAGCCGTGGGGCGTGAAGGTCACGCTGGTTGAGTTGAAAAATATCGATCTGCCGCAGGACATGCAGCGCGCGATCGCGGCGCAGGCTGAGGCCGAGCGCGAGCGGCGCGCCAAGGTGATCGCGGCGGAGGGCGAATTCCAGGCGTCGCAGCGGCTCGCCGATGCCGCCGAGATCATGAGCAAGAGTCCAATAACGCTCCAGCTTCGCTATCTGCAGACGCTCAAGGAGATCGCGACCGAAAACAATTCCACCACCGTCTTTCCGATGCCGATCGATCTGTTCGAACCGTTCCGCGCGTTTGCGAAAGCGGCCGGCATCGGCGACGACAAGCCCAAGACCTGAAGGGCCGCGTCGTTTCGTTGGCACCACACTGAATTTTCGGAGAAAATTTGTACCCTATGGGCAAGCTGATAATGGTTCGTCACGGCGAGAGCGAAGGCAACGCGATTCGGCGCTTCACCACCTCGGGCGACGCGAAGATCACGGAGCTTGGCCGCCGCCAGGCTCTCGAAGCGGCGCAGAGAATCAAGCAGAAGTTTCAGCCGGTGCAGGTGATCGCGAGCACGTTCACGCGCGCCCGCGAAACCGGACTCATCATCGCCGCCGAACTGGGCATCCCGATCGAGTACGAGGCGGAGTTCCGCGAGATGAGTCTGGGCGACCTCGCGGGGCAGCCGTACGACTCTATCGCCAACGATCCCACTTTCGATCCCAAGCGCTCATGGGCGTGGCGCGCGCCGCACGGCGAGAGTCATGAGGACGTTCTCAGGCGCGTCGCGCCTGTGCTCGATCGCGTAGCTGGAAAATTTTCCGACGACGAGATCGTAATCGTCAGCCACGGCGGCGTAATGCGAGCGGTTTGGGCTCACGTAACCGGCGAGTGGGAAAGCGCGCATGTGCCACCGAATTGCGGCATCGTTGTGATCGAGCATCATGGCGGACGCTACCGCGAGCCCGAAGTGGTGTACGGCGAAACTCCGGCGCAAGAATCCGGCGGGTGATAGTCAGGCTTTAGCCCCGCCCGGCAAAACCGAATCGAGAAATTCCTGGCTGCGCAGCCGTCGATCAACGATCGAGCCGATGAACCGCGCCAGCGCGAGCGCACCGTCCGGGCCCGCCGCTTCCGATCCGGGCGAGGCGTCCATCGGCAACCTGTCTAGTCGCGCGAGGTTGGTGGCGCCCCTACTCGACAGCTTGATCGCGCCCTCCGCCACCGATGGCCGGCATTTCGCGCACACGATCCCGCCGCGCGACACGACGAAATACACCGTCGCGCCGTTGTCGCCGTTGGGGGTCGCGCAGATGCGGCAGCGCGTGAACTCGAGTCCGAATCCCGCCCATCCGAGCAGCCGCATCTCGAAAGCCTGCCGGAGCGCCGCGTCCGCAAACCGCGTGCTGAGCGCGCCGAGTCCTTCCGACAGCACGCGATACGCTTCCGCCGCCTCGCTCTCCTCGGTCGTCAGCGCGTCGGTGAGTTCCAGCATGTAGCTGCCGAGCGCGATCTTCGCGAGGTCGTCGTCGAGCACGTGCTGCGTCAGGTCGGCCGCTTCGGCGCGCGTAATAAACACCAACTGCCCGTGCGGCCGGCGGCGATAGTGCAGGACTACGTGCGAAAACGGTTCGAGCTTGCGCTCGAAGCGATGCCGCGACGCTTTGGCGCCCTTCGCGATTCCGCTGAGCTTGCCGGCGTTGAGCGTCAGCAGCGTGACGATTCGATCCGACTCGGCGTAGTCGCGTGCGCGAAGCACGATCGCCGGGGTTGATTCTTCGATCGGCATGAATTTCTAGTCGCCGACGCTTCTGCGGAATACGGCTTGCTGAATATCTTTGACCTCGACGCGCATCCGCTCTGCGTTGGCGATCGCCCTTCCCGAGTCCGACGCTTCCTTCATCAGCATGTCGAAGCGCGCCGCGATATTTGCGAGCTTGGCATTCGCCTCGGTCAGTGCGCGCCGCCGGAGCTCCTCGCTCTCCCACGCACCCTCGGCATATTCGCGCAGCTCGCGGCTCTCGAACACCAGCTCCTGCAGCTTGTCCTCGTATCCTCGCACGATTCGGCGCAGTGCTTCGACTACCTTCGGCCGCTCCTCAGGATCTTTCCACAGCACGTGTGCCAGGAACATCAGATCATCTTCGGAGACCGCGCCGCGTCCGGCGAGAATCGCGTGCGCGCGCAAAATGCCGAGGGAGTTTTTCCAGCGCCGATCCGACACGATGATTTGCTCGCGCGCGAGTTCGCGCCTGATTTGCGCGATCGCCTCTAGGATCGCTCCCGGCACCGTGACTGCCGCAGCCGCCGCGCGCAGCTCGTCGAGCTCGGCAAATTTCAGCGTCGTGCGCGCACGATCCGGACCGCCGGCCATCATGCGGATGAAGCCATGCTCCTCGGTGATGTAATCGGCCATGAAGCGCAGCATGAAGCGATCGTAAAGCGCGGTCAGCTCGTCCTCGTCGGGTAGTTCGTTCGAAGCGCCGAACATCGTGATCAGCGGCACCGCGACGCGCTCGCGGCCGTTGTGGAAAATCCGCTCGTTGATAATCGTCAACAGCGCGTTGAGGATCGAGGAGTTGGCTTTGAAGATCTCGTCCAGGAACGCGATGTGCGCCTCGGGCAATTTGTGCGTGGTGACGCGCCGGTAGTCGTCTTCCTCGAGTCCCTTGAGGCTGACCGCGCCGAAAATTTCCTCCGGCGTGCTGAATTTGGTCAGCAGCCACTGAAAATAGTTCGCACCTTCGATTCGGCGGCACAGTTCGTCGGCGAGCATCGACTTCGCGGTTCCCGGCGGCCCGATGATCAAAACGTGATTCGCCGACAGCATGGCCACGATTGCGCCGTCGATCAGATCGATTCGTTCGAGGAACATCCGGTTCAGTTCCTCACGGATTCGCGCGAGCTTCGATAATGCGGTGTCTGCCACTTGCCTTTTCATCATGATCTCTACCAGACCGCAGCCAAAGACTTAACCCCATGCGCGCTTCGAGGCTTGCCGCCGCTCCGCTGCTGGCGCTAGATCAGGTAGTTGCAAGCGGGAGGAAGATCGCGATGGAAAAGGCGCTGAGCGGGGTCAAAGTTCTGGACATGACGCAGTTCGAGGCCGGCACCTCGTGCACAGAGATGCTTGCGTGGCTCGGCGCCGACGTCATCAAAGTCGAGTCGCCAAAAATGGGCGAGCAGGGTCGCTGGCTGCTCACCGAAAAGCAGGGCGTCGATTCCTACTACTTCATTTTGCTCAACGCCAACAAACGCGGCATCACGCTCAACCTGAAGAGCGAGAAGGGCCGCGCGATG
>NZ_DATEQZ010000072.1:0-6733 GCF_035272065.1 Binatus sp. (SeqCode) | reverse complement strand
TGAATCATCAGCCCACACCACTCTTCCACACCGTGCCGCGACTGAAGTAGGTCGCGGGTAGAACCTGCAATCCCAGTCCCGCGTCCCTAACGAGATATGAAACTTGAGTAATCAAACCCTTTCCTCAACACCCTGCTAGTGAGTACGAGATGCCGTTCATAGGACCGCGCATCGCGTAGCCGTACCCCCATGGCGACCAAAGCAACTGAGACGGCGAGATTATGTAATTGGTCCAATTGAGAAGACCGATCCGCAGAAGTTCGGTTTTGACGAAATCGCGTTCAAGCAACGCCGGAAGCCAGAAAAAAGCACTGAGTCCCAGTCCGCCGACAAGCACGGAGGCGCCAGCCGCCGCGGTTTTCAGCCGATGATCCGAGACGGCGGAGCGAACGGCGACGAGCGCCGCGAACGCGGGAAACATCAGCAGCGCGATCGCATTGTGCGCCAGCGGCAGCATCGCCACTGCAAGCGCGCCGAGCGCCACATTGATCGCGGTCGGGCGCTGAACTGCGGTGAGCAACCCGAGCAACGCCACGGGAACCACCGCAATCGCGGCCGACTCGGCAAATCGCCCACACACATAAATATCCAGAGCTTGATATGGAGCGAACAGCCATGCAGCCGCGGCGCCGATTGAGGCGACACGAGAAAACGAGAGTTTTCGCCCGATCAGGAAGACTGCTATCGCGCCGAAAGCGAACAGAATCGCAAGTCCGGATTGAAGCGAGTTAGCCAGTGACATTCCGGCTTTGAAGAACGGCAATGCCGCCGAGTAGATCAGCGGCGGTGCGAATTCGAACAGCGGCTGCCCATGCCCACTTGCCAAGATCCGGCGCCCATACCGGCGGGAATTGATGGTCGCTCAATATACTGGCGAATTCAGTCAGCCGCGGTGGGTACTCAAGCGAGTCATGACCGTCGAGCAGGTTGCCGCGGAACAGCGGGCGCGTGAAAAGCAGGATCAGCACCGCAAGCGCGAGCGCCGTTCGAGTCCGCGGAGTATTCCAAGGTGTCGTCAATTCCGCCAGCCGCGCCGCAATCCTGCGTTCCATCGCGGCGTAGTCGGGCCGGCGCATCGCTTGAGCGATCAATCCCACCAGGATGAATCCAACCACCAGCAATATTGGCTTGATAGGTCCAGGGCGGTAGCGCAGTACGATTATGTGTTCTCCCGGACCGACTGGAATCGCGCAGAAGTTGGGATACACGCGAAATATCGGCGCCGGCTTTCCGTCGACGGTGGCTTGCTGACCTGGAAAGTAAGTGATCTTTAGCAACGCATAACACGGGCGTAGGATTGCCAGCCGCGCGCTATAAGTCTCGCCCTGCTTGCTTTCAGAAATTACTACTCCGCGCTGAGTCGAAAACCGCGGATCGAGCGGAGGCAGCGCCTGATACATCTTCCATTCGGGCGCTCCCTTGAAATCGCCACCTAGCGCGACCACCGCGCCGGCCCGCACCGCGGGGTTCAGCATCCATCTCCAGTCGCGGTTGAGGACGGTTGTGAGAGGCCCTTCGTAGCGCGCGCCAATATCCACCAGGCCGAAGTAAACTTCGGGGGAGACCTCATAGACAGCGAGGTTGCCGTGAACTGCGCGACGCTTGAAGTAGGAGGGCATCGCCTGAGTCACGGGCGCCAGCGCCGCGCGCATCGCAAACAACTGGGCCTGGTAAGGATCGCGCTCGTTGATTTCAGCCGTCACGTCCGCGCTCCACGACAAGCTGTGATAAAGAAAGCTGAGCTCGTCGAACCCGGCCAGCGACAGAAACGAATACGCCTGCGATTTTGCGATTTGAAATTTGGCGGCCCATGCTCCGGTCGGACCGGACCACACCCGGCCTGGACGCTCGCGCAAGATCGTGCGGAGGTCGGCAAGGGCGGCATTGAGATCGGCACCTTCGCGTTGAATCGCCGCGAGGCTTTCGTCTCCCCATTGGTCATTCTGCCGCAGGTAGCTCACGCGCTCGGCGAAGATCAGAATCGCCATGGCCCCCAGAGCGCTCACGGTTACAAGCTTGCTCGCTAATCCGATTCGCCAGGCGGCCGCGACTATTCTGGCGAGCGCCCAAGCCGTCAACAGCACTGCATACAGTTCGAATACCGACTCGAAACGGCTGACGTGAAATGTCCCGGGCAGCCCCAATGCGAGCATGAAATATCCCCAGGTCGTGCGGCCGAAAAAAATCACGAGCCACACCGCAGTGAGTACCAACAGGCGGCGTGGCATTGGCCGTTGCCAGCGATACAGCGCGAGCATCGACGACACCGCCAGCGCCAATGTCATTACCGGCCAGCGTCCTCCGTCGAAGAAACGCCCGAAGAACAGAGTGTCGAATATGTTTTTCGCACCCCAAGAATCGAACTTCCAAACGTCATCCCAGCGGCACCGGTTCGCCTCCCCGCTGGCGAGCGGCATCGGAACAACGAACCATGCGAGCATGATGGTAACGGGAATCAGGATCGATGCGGCGCGGACAACTCGCCTCGAGCGCTCGCCGCGTGGTCCGACCAGGGCCATGATCGCCACCGAGACAATAGCTGCATAGCCGAACACGACGTGCGAGAGCGCGGTGGCCGCGACCAGACAAGCCGCCAGGATTCGCCGTTTGCCAGTGATAAGAGAATAGTTGGCGAGTCCTAGCGCCGGCATCAGCAAGTTGTAGGACATCAGTTGCGTATACAGGCCGGAGCCCCGCCGAACGTACGCACCGTATGATAGCCCATAGCGGCTGAGATCGCCCACCTCGCTCACACTTATGATGAGGATTGACGCGAATCCGGCGGCCATAGGCTCGAGCCCGAATAGGCGCGCACCCAAATAGGTGGATGCGGGGAGAGCTATCATCAACAGGTAGTTGAGCACCGCGAACGACGCCGGCGCCGAAGCGAAGTGCTTAGTAATTGTCAGCCACAGGCCCGCCACCATGTGCGGAAGCGGCTGATAGAAGTGCCACAGCGGATATCCCAACGCCCATTGCGACACCCATGGGTCGAGGAACGAATCGCCAGAGATAAGACTATCCGCCAATCGCTGCGAAGCCGCTATGTGGAAGCTGAGGTCGTTGACCGGTACCCGCTCGATGCGAATCTCCGGCCACAGCAATACTGCGTTCACGATCAGCGCAAGCCCTAGCAGCATCAGCCCGCTGGCTTCTGCCCTGAGCCTCGCCGAATCAGGAATCCTCGACCACCCACTGACCGGTGCCGTGGTCGTAGCTTCGATACGAGGTTTTGCTTTCGCTGCCGCCGGCATTCCTTCGCTAACTGAATTCGCGAAGAGTGTTATCCTAAGGAATTAGAAGAACCCTGCCGACTGCCTGCCGGCTCTCGATGTAAGCGTGGGCGGCGCCAGCCTCCGATAGCGGAAAGGTTCGATCGATCACGACCTTGAATTCGCCTCGAGCGGCCTCATCGATTAGGCGCTGGATCATGTTGTGTGCGCGATCGGTGCCTATCTCGGCGCCCAGGAAAACTCCCGTCAAAGAACGGTTGCCTGCCATCAGTGACGAGACGTCGATCGTCATAGCTTCGCGTCCTGCCGCGCCTACCATCGAGACCCGGCCCCGATAGGCGAGCGACAGCAGACTGCCTTGCAGAGTCGCACCACCTACAGGGTCAACCACGAGATTGACGCCCCTGTTATGCGTGATCTTCATCACAGACTTTACGACGTCGTCAGTCTTATAGTTGATGCCGTGATCGAGACCTAGCGGCTTAAGCCGTTCCAGCCGCTCGTTAGTCGACGCTGTCGCCAGCACTGTCGCGCCTGCGCGTTTCGCGAGTTGAATCGCGGCCACGCCTACACCGCTCGCTCCCGCCTGCACCAGCACTGTCTCTCCCGGCTTCAGATGCCCGAATTCGAACAGGCAATCGTTCGCGGTGCCGAACGGCACCGGGATGGCCGCGGCGAGTTTGATGTCGAATCCTTTGGGCACCGGCCACGCATTACGAGCAGGCACCGCGCGCAATGCTGCATGCGATCCGGCACCGAAGACCGTGGTGACCTTCTGGCCTGCCTTCAGGTCTGTCACCTCGGAACCTACCTGGACGATCTCTCCGCCGGCCTGGTAGCCAACGACATGCGGCTTGCTCAGCAGAGCGCCGTGCCAACGATTGAGCGTATCGCCGCCCTCGATGCTTACCGCCTCGACGCGAATTACCACACCTTTAGGATGGCACTCAGGATCGGGAACGTCCTCGTACTTAAGAACCTCCGGACCGCCGTTTTGATAATAGACCGCAGCCTTCATGATACACTCCTCACTCGACGATGGCCGAATAGATGATGTTCCTGAGTTGTCCGCGGAAATTGAAGGTGGCCGACGGCATTAGTTGTGTCATGAAGATCACTACCATGTCCTCCTTGGGGTCCAGCCAGAAGATAGTCGAGGCCGCGCCGCCCCAGTAGTAGTCGCCGCCGCCTAGCGCGCCCGCTTCGACCTGCCCCAGCGTCATCGCGAAGCCGAGACCGAATCCGACACCTTCATAGGCGGTCTCCGAAAATGCGCCAATCGCCATCCCGCTGAGGTCCTTGCCGCCTGCGAGGTGGTTAAGATGCATCAACTCGATGGTGCGTGGACCCAGGATGCGCACGCCATCCAACTCGCCTCCGCGCCGCAGCATTTCGCAGAAGCGAAAGTAGTCGGCGGTGGTGCCAGTCAACCCTCCGCCGCCGGAAAAGAACGTCGGCTGCTTCAGATAGTTACTCCGCTCCGGATCGTCGATCAGCTTCAGAGTCTTATCGGCCTGCCGTTCATAGTTAGCCGCGAAGCGATCAGCCCTGCGCGACGGCACTGTGAACGACGTGTCCTTCATGTCTAGCGGATCGAAAATCGTCTCCTGCAGATATTGGTCGAAGCGCTTTCCGGAAATCGCCTCGACCAGGTAGCCGCATACGTCGGTCGAGAGCGAGTACATCCATCTCTCGCCGGGCTGATAGCGCAGCGGCACCTTCGCGAGTTTCTCCGCGAACCCGCTAAGTGTCTCCCCCGCGCCGCGCCCCACTCCTGCTTCGCGATAGACGCGATCAACCGGATGATTGGTCGCGCCGTAAGTAAGACCGCCAGTATGGCTCAGCACATGACGCATCGTCATCGGCCGAGTCGGCGCCACGGCCTCCATGGTCGCGCCTTCGCCCGACACCCACACCTTGTGCTCGCGCCACGCGGGGATGAAACGCGACACCGGATCGTTGAGCTGGAAGTGGCCCTGCTCGAAGAGCGTCATCAACGCCACCGAGGTTATCGGCTTGGTCATCGAATAGAGCCGGAAGATCGTATCGTCGGTCACTGGCTTGCGGCGCTCGCGATCCATCAAGCCTTGCGATTTGAAGTAGGCGACTTGCCCATGCCTCGCCACCAGCGTCTGGCATCCGGCTATTTTGCCCGGCGCGATGTAGTTCTTGTCGAGGTGCGCCGTTATCCGATTGATTCGTTCGGGCGCGAATCCAGCCCGCTTGGGTGCCAGTTCCATCTGCCTCTCCTTTCCTTCGAGGAGTTTTCCTGCGCGAACTGCATGATCCTAAAAGTAAATCGGATCCACGTACAAGCCGCGAGTGGCAGCGCCCGGCGGCTCCGGGATGCCGAATGAAATCACCACGTACCGTTCGATCTCGCTCGCCAGCGCGCGCACGCTCTGGTATCCGGCGGATGCCTCCGAGGTGAAGACCGACAGTCGGTCGAGACCGCGAGCGGCGAGCCATCCGCATTGCGCGCGGAGAAGTGCCTCGAACTCGTCCTCTGCACCCGGCAAAAATCCCCAGTCCAGCGCGAGCCCGCGCCGCGATTCGACCCGGCTTCCCTTCGACTCGATGATAAACCGCACCCTGTCGCCCGCAGGCCAGACTCCCACCACGGCGCGATCCGTAATCCGCACCCGCTCCCAGCAATAGTCTCGCGGCGAACGCTCGACGCGTGCACTGAACGACTCCACGGTGTACGGCAGGTACATCTCGTCGCGTTCGTGCGTCGCGTTGAGAATCTCGACGATTCGCGACGCATCGCGCGGCGTTGCAGGCCGTCCGATTTGCGGCCCCGCGAGCGACGCGCATGGCAGTTGCGCGCGAATCTGGTGGATGCTCCATCGCGGCGCTCCGGCAAAGCCACGCAACATCGCGGCATTGTCAACCGACGGATACGCGGTGCTTCCGTCCGCCGAGCCTTCCGGGTACTTCTCGTCGAAAATGCGGTTTATCGCGCCCCACAGGCCTTTCTTCTGATGCTCGGGAAGAATGCGCAGGTGCGCGAACGCGTGGATACGATAGTCGCGCCCTCCGACCCGCACGGTATGGAGCGCGGCCACGTTGACGCCGGCAGGTTTTCCGTCGACGAAACCCAGCGCAACCAGGAAATCATCCATCAGCCGCGTGAACGCAAAATAGTCGTCGCCACGCTCGATCGTCATCGTGACGCCGTCGGCCAGCACGATCGGGCATCGCCGCTCGATGTCCGCAAGCACGGCCGCGTCGGCAATCGTCGCCTCGCGCGATACCACCTCGAAATCGAGGATGCGGTCGCGAGTAAGCACGGTTATTCGATGCGGCTCGCTGTCTTCGACCTCGCATGACAGACGAAATTTTTTTTCGCTGGCAGTTTCGAGGATTGCCGCGACGTGGAAGTCGGACAGTTGCTCGACCGACGCCACCCTGAATTCGCCGTAGCTCTGGTTGCACCGCTTCCATCCCCCCGTCGCCACTTCATGCGAATAAGGAAATGGCGCGCGCACGACGATGTT
>NZ_DATEQZ010000071.1:0-47228 GCF_035272065.1 Binatus sp. (SeqCode) | reverse complement strand
TCGGGAAATTCCGCGGCGCGCTCGATGATGAACTCGCCCTTGCCCGAGCCGATCTCGACTTCGACCGGCGCGCGCCGGCCGAACATCGCCGGCGGATCGATCGTGAAAACGGAGTCGTCAGGCGTGAACAGTACGCGCTCGCCTATCTCGCGCGCCTTGGGATTCCCCCAGATGCGCGCCGCCTTTCGAAGTCTCGCCATGAATGAGCATGACGATACCGCTCGCCGCCCTACTCCGCCATCAGTCGGGGCGCTTCAGGAAGGCGCGCACTCGATCGGACAGCGGCTTCAGGTCGGTGTTGTCGACCAGCGCGCTCGCCATCCGGACCGGATCGCCGAAGAAGAAGCGCTCGTAGAGAACCTGCCGGCCGCCGAATGCGCTGCACGCGACCTCCCACGCCAATCGATAAAGCGCGACGCGCTCTTTCGCGCCAGCATCGGCGGCGCCGAAGTAGCGCTCGATATCGGGCAGCTCGGCGGGATTTGCGAAGTCGGCGGCGGACGGTGTCGCCATCAGCGAGCTCGAACTGTTGAGCTGGATAATCTCGACCATGCGCGGATACAGCCGCGGGAAGAGATTGCGCGCGGTGTCGAGCGGCGCTCGCGCCGGCGTGAACACGCCCCACTTGTCGGGCGCGGCGTCAGCTTCCGCCGCGCGCAGGCACGCGCGCATCGTCTCGGTGGTCATGATCATCTCGGCTAATCGCTCGCGAACGTGCGGCAACGGCATCGCGTCACTGGCCTCGGCGATTCGCGCCGCCAATCCGAGTATGAACTCGCTCTTAGCGACATTCTTCACCGCCACCTGGTGCATCATGTGGACGACCGCGCCGGTTCCCGCGTACAGCGCGTTGCATCGCGCAACATCGCCGCACAGGAACACGCGCTCCCACGGGATGAGCACGTTGTCAAACACGACCACCGCGTCCATTTCGTCGAAGCGCGACGCGAGCGGATTGTCGAAGCGCGAACGGCCCACGTCATACGTGTCGCGGCACAGGAACTTGAGGCCCTTCGCGTTGCACTGGATCGCGAACGACAGAGCGAACGGCTCTGCCGCCGGCTCGGCCTTCAACACAGTCGAAGGGAACACGAGCAACTCTTCCGACAGCGGAGCCAGCGTCGCGAGCATCCTGCATCCGCTCACGATTATGCCTTCTTTTGTTTTCTCGACGAGCTTTAGCGCGAGATCGGCGTCGGTGTGTCCTGCCCATCCGGCGGCGCGGCTCGCGCGCGGGTTGACGAGAGTATGCGTCGCGCACCAATCGTGATGGCGCGCCTCCATATAGTAGTTCCAGATATTGTCACCGTGGCGCGGATCGCTCTCGGCAAAAAACTCGCGCGCGGCGGCCATCGCCGCGAGACTCACATTGAGGTAATCCGGCGTGCGCCCGAGCATCCCGCAGCCGAAGTCCGCCCACGTCTTCATCATCCGGGTGCGCTTGCGCAGGTCGTCGGCGCTTTTCGGGATTATGAACGACATCCCCGCGCGACCGCCGTCGTCGGTGCGAAACGTCATCGTCTCGGGATGCTCCATCTGCATGTCGTAGAGCGACGCGACCGAGCGCGCGCAATTCGCAAACGCCGGATGAGCGGTAACGTCGCCGGCGCGCGCGCCGCCGATCCAGATTTCCGCGCCGAGCTTTTTCAGCGACGACAGGTAATTGTTGCCCGAGCGCGCGCCCATCTCAGATGACCTCGTTGAGCAGCGGCAGCCGCTTGCGGATTCGTTCGGCGGCGTCGGCGGGCGCCATGTACGGCGGCCGCGCCGGACCCATTTCGATTCCCGTCGCGACCGACGCGGTGACCTTGGTGGTGCCGAGATGGCCGAGTGTTTCCTCGCCACCGCGCGGGAAGCATCGATTGAGGCGGCGCTGAATTTCCTCGGCGCGCTTGTAGTCGCCGGACTTGTACGCCTTGAGCAGCGCGACCGCTGCGGGCACCGCGAAAATATTGATGAAGCCGCCGGCCGCCCCGAGCATCAACCCCGCCAGCATCGCGCGAAACGTATTGTAGATGTCCGCGCGCCCGTCCACCTCGTCGTACAGCGCCTCAAGATACTGCAAATCCGTCAGCACTTCCTTGAACGCCACGACGCCGGGAATCGTCGCGAGCTTGCCCGCGAACTTCGGCGAGATGTTGAACTTGCTGAGCGCGGGATTGTGGTAGATCACGACGGGCAGGTCGCCGGCCTCTGCGATCATGCGGTAATGGCGCTCGACTTCGGCCTCGCCGCATCGCCAGTAGAACGGCGGGATCACCTGCTGCGCGTCGTAACCGAGGCGCGCCGCGATTTTCGCATAGCGCAGAGTTTCGAGCGTGGTCGCGCCCGAAGTCATCGCAACTGCCGACAGGCCGGCACGTTTGCGCGTTTCTTCGATCACGATTTCGAACACTCGCGTGCGCTCGGCTTCGTCCATGTGCAGAAATTCGCCGATACTCGGCGCGGCGACGACGCCCTGTGCACCCGCGGCAATCGCCCACTGAACTTCGCGCCGCAGCGCGTCCTCGTTGAGCCGGTAGTCGTCGCGAAACGGCGTCACCAGCATCGCCAAAATTCCGTGTGCAAGTTTCAAACGCGCACCTCCGGCTCAAGTCGCGCTAGGCAGCGGCGCGCTCGGCTCCGCTGATAGACGGTTGAAAGAAAAAGATCGCCTGCCCGGTTCCGATCGCGGCCTCGTATTTTCCAAACTGCTCGCCGCGCCAGGTCCACGCGTCGCCGCCCATCGCGCCGGCCATCGTGATGTAATGCGAGAAGCGGCCCTCCGGCGAACAATGCGCGCGGTAATCGTCGGCGGCGGCGAGGACAGCGTCATGCCGCCCGGCTTTGAACCATTCCATGATGCGTTCGTCGTATAGGCGATTGGCGGTTGACGAGATGTCGTCGGGCGACGCTGATGCGCGGTCGAGAATATGATCGTAGTCCCAGAACCTGTGTGACATCCCGCCGGACGCGACGATTACGACGCGGCGATTTGATTTCCAGATAGCCTGTCCGATCGCGGCACCGTAGGCCAAATCGTTTTTGACCGACGCCGTTTGGCACACGCTCACCGACAGCACGCGGCGACGTGCCTCATGATTGAAATAGTGCATCACGTTCAGCGTGGGATAGTGAATTGGCAAGTTGGTATGCACCGACGCGATCGCACGAATCCCCCGCTCCCGCGCCTCTATCTCAACTCCGCGCGCAAGCTCCGGGTCGCCCCGATAGTCATAGTCGAGGTCATGCAGCATCGCCGGCAGCTCTTCCGAGGTATATACACCCGACAAGCGCTCGTGAGCATTGAGTAAGTACTCCAAAGTAGAGAACCAGTGTGTATCGATTAGTAAGAAGGTATCGAAGTCGAGATGGCGGATGCGCTCGCGCTCGAGCTTTGGCATGGCGTCGTAAAATGTCGTCACGCTGCGGCCCATGTAGGCGCGGCGCGCGATCGGATCGGCGATCATCAGCCGCGGTACGTGGGTGGTGAACACGGTCGCAACGACCTTACCCATCGTGCTCCTCCTCGACGGCGGCAATGCGCACGGGGCCGGCGATGAATAATCTGGTTTCCATTTCGCTGTTAGATGAAGTCTCGCGGATTCGCTGAAACATAGCAAAACCGCGCGGCAGTGGTATCTCCGCGCCGCTCTACCTTGACGCCCGATCGTAACGGCCCTAACCTGCGAACAGGCGCCGGCGTGGCTGCATTACCCAGTATCATTCCAATCTTTCCGCTGCCCAACCTTGTGCTGTTTCCGGGCTTGAGCGTGCCGCTGCATATTTTCGAGCCGCGCTATCGCGAGATGATCGCCGACGTCGCCAACGCGCACGGCATGATAGGGATGGCGCTGCTCAAGGGCGACTGGCAGGCCGACTACCACGCGTTCCCCGACATTTTTGAAGTCGGATGCGCGGGTAAAATTGGCGGCCTCGTCCGGCTTGCCGACGGGCGCTACAACCTGGTCCTCGAGGGCGTCGGCGAGTTTCGCATCGTACGCGAGATTCGCGATCGCTCGTATCGCCAGGCGCAAGTGACCTGGTGCCCGGTGCGGCCCGACGCGCTTGATTGCGACGCCGAGACAATGGACGCCCTGCGCGAGATGCTCTTCAGCTATCTCGGCGAAGCGGCGCACGAGGCGTGGCGCACAATAGTCGAGCAGCGCGGACTGCGCGGTACCGCGCTGATCAACTTCCTGTGCTTTCATCTCGACATCACGCCGCTAGAGAAGCAGACGCTGCTCGAGGCACTCGCGGATCGGGTCGATTGCCTGCTCGACGTGCTGACCTTCAAGCTCGAAGAGCGCAAGCGCGGCCCTGCGGGCACCAGCGGTCCCGATACGGTCCAGTAGCGGTATTCCACGGGACCGAATTGCGCGTATCCGCTCGGCGGGTTGCGAATCCACTTTCGATAATCTCGCGTAGCGCCTTAAAATCTGTCATGAAGCGCAGCCTGACTATGGCACCCGAGCGACACATTGCGGACGGTATGTGGCCGAATCGTAACGCGTGTCGCAAATGAGTCAGCGTTCGCACAAGGTTGCGGATTCGCAAATTGCGGAACTATTTGCGAAAGAATGGTCGATATTCAGAATTTCTCAACAGTTCGCGACCCGAGTTGGTATTCATGATGCCTTAACATACTGGCTAAATCGCATTAGGGCAGTTGCCGAAAAATTCGGCACGATCATTGCGTACTTTTGGGTCGAACGACGAAAAGTCGGATTCCCGGCACTGATGGCTTGACCCGGCTTTATCCGGCGCAGGCACGGTGGGGTGAGGACAAAGTACAATGGAATGGGAAAATAGCGCTCTCGGAAATCTCTTCGTACCAGACGTTCTAACACCTGAGCAGTTTTACGACAGTCGGCGCGACGACAGCACCATCCGTCCAGTCAAGAAGCTGATGATGGCTATCCTGGAGGACGCGCTCCGATGCTTCCAGAATAACGCCGACGCCAAGGGCGGCCCGCGCAAGCGCCTGTTCAGCGAGGCCGAGCAGTGGCTGATCGGCGAAGGCGGAGAGGGGCCGTTCTCGTTCGAGGCGGTGTGCGAAACGCTGGGAATCGAGCCGCAATTTCTGCGTAGGGGTCTGCGCGACTGGCGGACTCAGCAGCTTGCGGGCGTTTCCACGCGGCGCTTGGCAAGGCGCTCGCCGGTGGTTCGCAGCGGCCGCATCAGTGCTCCGGCCCGTCGCGATGCAAAACGCGCGGCGACGGCCCACGCTCGCTAGAAATGCCTATTCGGCGCGAATCGCGCCGGAGTGAAATTCAGCACAATACAAAGGCGGCGCGGCATCTCTCACGAGATGCCGCGCCGCCTCAATTTATTACCCTGCCCGCCGATTTAGCCCGGCGCCATTGGTGCGGGCCAGCCCTACGCTCTCAGACTTTTCACTGCGGGGCCGGAGCGGGAGCACCACCTGCCGGAGCCGTCGGACCTTTCGCGGCTACTGTTCCTCCGGGCGGAGGAGGCACATAGCCCTTGGGCTGTGCCTGCACCCATTGCTCGCAAGCGGGAATGTCGTCTGCCTCGAGCGATTCCTGCTGCATAATCTGCTGATCAGACCAACCGTGCGTCTTCTCCCAGTGCACTCCGGGACACTTGACTGCCAGGTTGAAATTTCTGGCAGTTGACGAGACTGCGGCTGGGGGGGCCGCTGCGGGACCACCGCCTCCCGCGCTGCCGCCGCCACCTTGACTCGCGCAACCGGCGACCAACAATGCCAGCCCCGTAGCCAGCGCCAATCCGATCTTCCGTTTCATGGCATCCTCCTTCAATCTAGGAACCCCTCCACTAATCGAGCTAACATAGTCCATCCGCCGTTCGTTTAAGCAGGGCCAAAATACACCGTCTGGAAAAATTAGCAAACCCCCCTGTAACTCCCTCATAACGCCTGGAACACAGTTCGTTCACCCCGCTCCGACCGCCGCGCCCGGCCTTCGAAACAGGCAAGTTCCAGGTGCGCGAGCGTTTCGAAAGTCGCCGCCATCACGTGGAATATCGGCCGTTCTTCGCCGCCAAACACTTGTTGCGCAATTTCGAACGCAGTCTGCGGCGCCTTGCGCGTCAAATCGAGCATTTCCGCCTCTCGATACCGATGATGCTCGATTAACTGATTCGCGCGATGACGATGGTCGTGATACACACCACCGTGCGCCGGCAAAACCAGCTCAACGTCGAACTTCTGCACCTTCAACTGCGAATTGATGAAGTCGCCGAGCGGGTTGGTTCCCTCGGCGTCGGGATAAATTCCCACGTGTGGCGTAATTTTGGGCAGCAGGTGATCGCCGACGATCATCACTTTTTCCTTGCGCAGGTAAATCACGTTGTGACCCGGTGAATGCCCCGGCGTCCAGATAACTTCGAGCTCGCGGTCGCCGATTTTGATCACGTCGCGATCGTCGATGTATTTGTCGGGCCGCGTGACGGGGCCGTACATCGACGTCCCCATCCACGCCGGGCGCATCCCGGTCGTCGAGAATTGTTCGATCGGAAATCCGTGCTTGGCGAAAAACGCGCGCGACTCGGGCCGGTCGTGCGGCGCCATTTTTCCGAACTCGATCATCCTGCCTGCGCGCTCGGCTTCGAGGCGATGAATGTGCGTCGTCGCATGACTTCTGCGTCGAATCTCGCCCGATGCGCCAAAGTGATCGATGTGATGATGCGTCGCGACGATCGCGTGGAGATCTTCGATCTTGATTCCGACTTCCGCCAACGCTTCCTCGAGCGCCGCGATGCTCTCGGGCGAGTTCATTCCCGTGTCAACGAGCGTCCATGCGCCGTGACAATCGAGCAGATAAACGTTGATGATGGTCGGCCGCATCGGCAGCGGGAGAAAAATCTCGTAGATGCCGGGATGGACCTCAACTATTTTCGCCATCGATTGCTCTCAGTGGCTGGTTTCGCATGACTTGGAAGTCCTTGCGCTCCGCCGCCTTCCGGATCCTCGCTCGCGATCACTCGTGCAGCTCGTCTTTCACCTGGAAGGTCACCTTGACCCGCACCTTCCATCGCGCGACCTTGTTCGCCTCGACCAGCGCCGTGATGTCCTCGACATGAGCGGTGTGGATGCCGTTGATCGTGACGCCGGCGCGCGAGATTGCCAATTGCACGGCGTCTTCGACCGAGTTGGCCGAGATGCCCGTGAGCTCGATCGTTTTTTCAACCATGACGCTCAAACGCTCCTGGGGACGCAATGCGCTCGCGATTGTTTGACGCTCGCACTCACGCGGCGCTACGCTCGCCCCTGCACAGTGGTTAGCGCACGGCGAGAGCCGAAACAAGGTGACATCGCGCAAGCCCGCTCTGCGGCAGCCTGAATAGAAGCGCGCGATTAGTCAGCGCGTGCGGGAGAATCTGTAGTTGTCAGTCAAAATCGAATCGCCCGCGGGCGAAGAAGCGCTCACCAAGTTCGTACTTTTTCAACATCGGGTCTACGAATACCGCAGCGCGCGATGGGCCGCGATGGTTGCGGTGCAGTTGCCGATCCTGATGGGCGAAGGACCGTTCGCGGCGGGCCGCATGACTCGGCCGTTCGCGGCGCGCGTCGACGGCAACCTCGTCGCGCGCGCCGTCGCGATAATCGACGGCCATTATCAGCGTCACTGGAAGGAAACGCTCGGGCATGTCGTGATGTTCGAGGCGATGCCAGGGACGCGCGACGCCGTGATTCAGATGATGGACGCGGCGTCGGACTGGATGAAAGCGAATGGCGCGACGGCGGCGCGCGCCGGTTACGGCTTGCTCGAATTTCCGTTCGTCATCGACGACTACGAAACTCTGCCGCCCGACATCGCGCGCCAGAATCCCGCGTACTATCACGCGCTGCTCAAGGACGCCGGATTCGAAACCGAGCGCGGATGGGTTGACTACAAGATTGAGGTGACGCCGGAACTGATCGCGCGCTACGAAAGCGCACTCGAAGCAAGCCGCCGCGCTGGTTTCCAAATCGTTGCGCTGAAGGACATACCCGTCGCGCGCCGCATCCGCGATTTCGAGCACACCTGGAATACCGCGTTCGCGCGTCATTGGGGCGCGACTCCCTTCACTATCGACGAACTCTCATTCCTGTTCGACTTCTTCGCGATGTCCGGCGCGCTCGACACCTCGGTGCTCGCCTATTACGACGGCAAGCCGGTCGGCGCGCTGATGGTTACGCCGGCAAATCCCGACGGCACAATTCTCAAGCCCGGCCGCAAACTGGCCGACAACGAAAAATTAAACTTTCTAGGCATCGGAGTGCTCGAAGAAGCGCGTGGCCGCGGCGTCAACCTCGCGATGGCCTCGTATTCGTACTTGCACCTGATCCGCAATGGCTCGAAGTATCTGAGCTACACGCTGGTGCTCGACGACAACTGGCCGTCGCGCCGCACCGCGGAAAAACTCGGCGCCAAAGTCTGCGCGAACTACGTCACGTACCGCCGCAACTTCTGAGCGATTCGTCTCGTTTGCCCAGACGGCCCGCGATGCTGTAAGACGAAACCAGCAGCGCGACCGCTCGCCAACCTTGTCTTCGAAGGAGGGATCTTTCGATGGCCGATTTCGATCTTCACATCAAAGGTGGAACCGTTGTTGACGGAACTCGCGTGCCGCGATACCGCGCCGACGTCTGGATCAAGGACGGCAAAATCGGGCAGGTTGGCGGCCGCGCCCCCGGCTTCGCGAAAAAAACCATCGACGCCGATGGCATGATCGTCGCCCCCGGCTTCGTCGATTTGCACACTCACTACGACGCGCAAATTCGATGGGACCCCTATTGCACCATCTCGGGATGGCACGGTGTCACGTCGGTCGTGCTCGGCAACTGTGGCTTCGGCTTCGTGCCCGTCAAGCCGGAATTCCGCGAGCGCTCGATGCTCACGATGACGCGCACTGAGGCGATTCCTTACGAGTCGATGAAGGCCGGGATGAAGTGGGATTGGGAGACGATTCCGCAGTACCTCGACTCGCTCGATCGCGCGCCGAAAGGCGTCAACGCGATTCAGTACCTGCCGACCTCGTCGCTGCTGACCTACGTGATGGGACTCGAGGCCGCGAAGACCCGCGCCGCGACGGAAGACGAACGCGCCGAGATGCGCCGCCTGCTCGCCGAAGGAATGGACGCCGGCCTCGGCGGCTTCTCGGTGCAGCGGCTCGGGCCCGATTCCACGCAGGCCGACTTCGACGGTTCGCCGATGGTCACCGACACGATGTGCGACGAAGACATCCTGAATCTCGCGCGCGTTCTCCGCGAGCGCGACGAGGGCTTCATCCAGATCACGCAAGCGACCGGCCACATCAAGGAGGACCTCGCGTTCCTCGAGCGCCTCGCAGCCGAGGCGAATCGCCCGATCCTTCACAACGCGATAGCGCCCGCGCGCCGCAATCCCCAAGTTCATCAGCGCAGCCTCGCATGGCTCAAGCGATGCCGCGAGAAGGGCCTGCCGATCTTCGGGCAGACCGCCACTCTGCGCACCGGCTTCGCGTTCACGCTCGAGCATTGGAACCTTTACGACGCGAGCCCCGCGTGGCGCACCGTCACCACCGGCAGCAACGCCGAGAAAATTTCCAAGATGAAAGATCCTGCGCTGCGCGAAGCGATCAAGCGCGAGCACGACCAGGCCAATCGCAAGCTCGAGGCAATCCAGGCCGGCGTCGGCGGTCCGATTCGTGATCTGATCGTGACGTGGGCGGCCGGCAAGCCTGAACTCGAGAAGTACGTCGGCAAATCGGTAGGCCTTATCGCCGCCGAGGAAAACAAGCATGAGATCGACGCGATGCTCGATCTCTCGATCGCCGGCGATCTCAAGGTCGAGTTCCTTGGCCCCAACCGCGGCTTCAACGCAGAGTTCTACGCCGAGATGATCAACGACTCGCCCTACACGATTCCCGGCGTGTCGGACGGGGGTGCGCACACCAAGTTCTTCACCGGCGGCGCGTACACGACCGACTTTCTCGGCTGGCTCGTTCGCGACGAACAGCGCATCACGCTCGAGGAGGCGCACTACCGCCTGTCCGCGCTACCCGCGCACGCGGCCGGCTTCCGCGATCGCGGCGTAATCCGCGAAGGGCTGGCGGCGGACGTCGTCGTCTACGATCTCGATCGGCTCGGCGTCGAGCCGGATTGGGTCGGCGATATCGCGCACGACTTTCCCGGCGGCGAATGGCGTCGCGTGCAGCATGCGCGCGGCTACCGCGCGATCATCGTCAACGGCGAGATGACGTGGGATGATGGGCGCTGCACCGGCGCGACGCCCGGCAAGCTGCTGCGCGGCGGCCGCGGCTAAATCCGCCGATGGCCGTCCAAATCTACAGCATGACATCGGTGCCCGACGCCATCGCGACTGCCGAAGCCGGCGCCGATCTGATAGGCCTCGTCATTGCCGAGCCCGGCGTAGTGCCCGAAGCAATCGGCCCGGACCTGGCACGCGAGATTCTCGCAGCGATTCGCCCGCGCTCGCGCGGTGTCGCGTTGTCGTTGTCCGACGATCGCGACGAGATTTGTGCGATGGTCGACGCGGTGCGCCCCGACGTCCTGCACGTGGCCGCGCGCGAGATCGAACCCGAAGACTGCGCCTGGATTCGCAAGCGCATCGCGCCCGTCATGCTTCTACGCGCGATTGCCGTGCGCGCCGGCGAAACCCTCACCGAAGCCGACGCGCATCAGGAATGCGTCGACTACCTGATGCTCGATTCAGGCGCCAAGGGCCGCCCGTTTGCCGGCGCGACCGGCGAGACTCACGATTGGACTATCAGCCGCACCGTGGTCGAGCGCTCGCGCATCCCGGTAATCCTCGCGGGCGGACTTTCCGCCGACAACGTGGCAGACGCGATCGCCACCGTCAGGCCCTGGGGCGTCGATTCCTTCACGCACACCGACGTTCCCGGCCATCGCGGGAAAAAAGATCCGGTGCGCGTGCGCTCATTCATCGCCGCGGCAAAACGCGCGTTCGCGCAAACTTCGAAAGGCTGAATCCGGAGGACGCGATGAATCGCAAGCAGTTCGTACTGTCCGCGGTCATGATCGCCTTCCTCGCGCAGGAGTCTTACGCCATCGTTCTCTACGGCTATATCGGCTTCTTCCGCATGATGTTCGCGAACTTCGCTAGCTTCACTGCGCTGGTCGATCTCATCATCGCGCTGGTTCTCATCCTGGCCTGGATGCGCGACGACGCGCAGCAACGCAAAGTCTCCGCCATCCCTTATCTCATCCTCACCCTCGCGCTAGGCAGTGTTGGCCCGCTGCTCTACCTGATTCGCCGTTTCGCCGAGCCAGCCCAGAGCACCGCAACTGTGACGCCGCACGCAGTCGGCAACTAAACGCTCTTACGCGCCAGCAGCGCGGCGGCTTCCTGCTCGACGCGCGTGCCTTTGAAAAAATTCGGGTTCGCCTCGCCCCAGAAGCGCACCGGGTTGACGAACATGAAATCGCGGAAGTCATCCGCCGTGATCAGCTCGTGCTCAACCAACTCGTACGCCTCGGGCACGACGTCCTTCATATCCGGCACGTCGAAATGCCCGATGTCCGAGCCGAACAGCACATTCATCTTGGCGCCGTACGGATTCGCCTTGCGGTTGAACGCGTAAGCATTGATCGGGTCGTCGGCTTCGCATCCGAAATAAAAATTCTCGACGAACAAATCGCGGATGTCCTCGGCCCGCTTGATCTTGCACGCGGCGAAATCGTCGAGCTCGCGAATCCCGCCAGTGGCGCCGCTTTGATCCCGCTCGAGAATCGCCTCGACCCCGCTGCTCTTCGGAGAAATCTTGCCCTCGACCCATTTCCCACCATATTCGCGAATGAGCTGCGTCAGTATCTCACGATTCAGGTTGGCCGGATTCGTATCCTCGAGTGCCTCGCGATTGCGCTTCTTCCAATGACCGATCAGATCGCAGTAAAGCCCGCACGCCCATCCGACCCCGCCTTCCAGGAACCCCATCTTGAGTTGCGGGAACCGGCGCGTCACGCCCCCTAAGAAAATCGCCTTGCAAACCGCCTCGCTCGCGGCGGCGAAGTGCCCGATGTGGTTGTACACGAAATTGGTCGGCGAATTGCGCAGTCCAACCCCGCGCGAACCCGAATGAAACGTCGGCGAGATTCCCAGCTCGACGCATTTCGTCCACACCGGATCGTAGTTGTACTCGCTGTCGAGCCCGAGCATGTCGAACCACGTCGCGAATCGCGCCGCGTCGGGCGTCTTCGCCGCGACCGCCGGTATCTGCCGCCGCACCATGCTCGCCATCATCACGACCTTCAGTCCGAGTTCCTTAGTCACGTAGTCGAGTTCCGCACACGCCTCCTCGGGAGTATGCATTGGGATCACCGCTGCGGGCGTCATGCGGTCGGAAAACTCCCCGAAAAATTCTGCGATGAACTGGTTGAACTCGCGGCACGTAACGCGCCGCGTTTCTTGGTCGGGATGAAATGGAACGCCGAGCCCGGCCGTCGGATACAGCACGGTGAAATCCATTCCGAATTCGTCGAGCCGTTCGTAAAGCAGGCGCGGCAAAATCTCCGTCGCGCGATCGCGAGTGTTCTTCGTCGGCAGCGCCCAGAATGCTTCCTGCGCGCGACGCTTGCGCTTGCGTTCTTCCTCGGACGCCGTCAGTTGCTTCGACACCCGTCCGTTGAACGCGCGAAATCCCTCGACCGCGCGGCTGCCGCCGAATTTTTCCAACTGCTCGACTATGATCGGCCCGAACTCCAGCCAATGCCCGTCGGCGTCGATCACCGGATGCTTGAGACTCGCGCGAATCCGCTGCGCCTCTGACTTGCTCCCGCTGGACATCGCTTCGCCTCCAAAGTTTTATTCTCGGAGCTTAGTATTGAAGCCGCGCCGCCGCCAACCATGACGCGACGACCTCCAGGAGCGGTTGCGGCGACAGTTGAGCCTGGCGCGCCAATTGAAATCCGCGCAGGCTGCTGCTATCGGTCTGCGTATCTCAAGTCAGGAGAGTTTCCGATGCGGGGGGCACATTCTCGCGATAGCATTTCTCGCAGCCGCGCTAACGCCGGCGATTGTCTTGGCCGGACCTCGGGCAAGCGGCGCCCCGCAGGTTTCGGTTCCGGACAAGAAGAGCAATGCGGGTGCAAAGTGGACCGTCAACATCACCACGCAGGAACCGAACGGTTCTAGCACTTCAGGTCCCTGCACCGGCGGCGCCGGACTGGCCGACTTTTGTCCTGTCGGCCCCTGTGACTGCTACACATCGAGCGGCTCGGCATCGGGCTCTGTCGGACACGGCTCCGCCACGGTCTACGAAACCATCGATTTTGGCCAGGAATTCGGCGTCGAGGGCGATTGCACTACGGCTTATCTCGACATCGAGATCACCGGCGCGACCAAGGACAACGAAAGCATCGGTGCCGACGCGGGTGACTGTTACAATGAAAACGTCACGTCGACTGAGTATGTGAGCGGCGGCTGCGAGCTCGGAACCTCCTCGACCCTGTTTTCGGACGCCGAGGGTCAATGCTCCGGCTCTTATGGCGCGCTCAAGCACGCCGGTTTCCCCTGAAAATTTCGATCAGGGGCAGGGCGATCAAGAACTAGTAAGCAAGCGACGGACTACGAGCCCACGCCGGCGACATCGGCGGCATTGTCGCAACGGGTTTGCGCTCTCCCCGCGACGCTTGGCGCGGGGACCCGCAATTCCTCCTGCGGCCCCCTAGGATCGCGGGCGCCGACAGTCTACAATCGCTGCCTTTCCACGTAGCGCAAACGCCCGATCCGCCCCGGCGCGATTTCCCGGGAGGCAAAGTGATCCCGATTCGCTACAACTTGCGCAGCATCATGGTTCGCCGCGCCACCGCCGCGATGACCGCGTCGGTCGTCGCTCTGGTCGTGATGCTGCTGTTCATCTTGTCGGGCTTCGTCGCTGGTCTGCGCGCGACCGTGATGCAAAACGCGCTGCCCGACAACTGGATCGTGCTCAGCCGCGGCACCACCGACGAAGGCGGCAGCTTCATCACGCACGAGCAATACGAGATCATCAAAAGCCGCCCGCAAATCAGTACGACTCCCGACGGCAATGCGCTCGTCTCGCCCGAGGTGATCACCGGATTCAATCCTGACCCCGCCGCACCGGTAACCTCCGGTGTGATGTTCACGCTCCTTCGCGGCGTCTATCCGATCGCCTACCAGGTTCATCGCGGGATGCGTATTGAGAGCGGTCGCTGGCCAAATAGCAGCGCGTCCGAGATGGTCGTCGGCCGCAAGCTCGCCGCGCGTTATCCCAACCTCGCTGTCGGAAGCGATTTCAAATTCGGACCGCGCACTTTCAAAATTGTCGGCGTCTTTTCCGATCAGGACAGCGCGCGCGAGTCTGAAATGCTGACCGATCTCGGCGTCCTGATCCAGGATATCCACGTCAACAATGGCTTCCAGGTGCTTCACGTCGTGCTCAAACCCGGCACGCACGACGACTTTGCCAAATCGCTAACGACCGATTCGCGCGTCAAGCTCGATGCGATATCGGAGCAGGACTTTTACGCGAAGCAAACCGGCTTCGTCGATCAGCTGCGCGCACTCGGCCTGATCGTCGCTCTTATTCTCGCCGTCGGCTCAGTCTTCGGCGCGATGAACACGATGTATTCCGCAGTCGCGCGACGCACCAGCGAAATCGGCGTGCTACGAGTGCTCGGCTTCACGCGCTTCAACGTGCTCGCGAGTTTCGTCATCGAAAGCATCGTGCTCGCGCTCGCGGGCGGCGTGCTTGGCGAAATACTCGGCGTGCTGGTCGCGTATTCGACCGGGCTCAGCAGCCAGCTCATGAATGTCGGCGAATTCATCTTCAGGTTTCGCCTGACTCTCGGCGCGTTCGTGTCGGGAATCGTCGCCGCAATCCTAATCGGCGCGCTCGGCGGTTTCCTGCCCGCATGGCGCGCCTCGCGCATTCGTCTCGTCGAATCGCTGCGCTCGGTCTGAACGGAAGCCGACGTGTTTAACTGGATTAAATTGATCGAACGCAACATGCGCCGGAATTTGCGCCGCACGATTCTGACCATCCTCACCATCGCGCTCGCCACCTTCATCTACACCGTCTTGGTCTCCGTGCCGGCCTCGATGGATCGCGTGGTCAAGGATGCGTCCAGTACGCTCCGCCTGATCATCGTCAACAAGACCGCGCCGTGGGAGGATCTGCCTGCGCGTTACTGCGACGACATCAACAAAATGCCCGGCGTCGCCGCGTGCGTCGCTATCACGGGATGGCCCGCGACGTGGCGCGACATCAGCGACCCCGTCTTCGCCGTCGGCGCCGGCCCGGAAATAGCCGACGTGTTCCCCGACTACGCCCTGACCGGCCAGCAGCGCGCCGCGGCCGCGAAAGATAAGCGCGCCGCCGTCGTCGGCGAAATTCTCATGCGCAAATACGGCTGGAAACTCGGCGACACCATCACGCTGCGCAGCACCGACGCCGACCACATGGAAATGACCTTCGTCATCGTCGGCCAGATGACATCCAAGCACTATCCCAACATCTTTCTCATTCGCCGCGACTATATGATGGCGGCGCGCAAAGCGCACGGGCTGCCCGACGAAGACATTGCCTGGAACATAATTGTGCGCGCCACCAGCAACGACGCGATGGGCTCGCTCGCCAAGATGATCGACGAGCACTTCGCCAACTCCGACGCCGAAACGCGCACCATGACCGAAAGCGATGCGCTATCCTCCGGCCTCTCCGCCATCGGCAACATCCGGGCAATCGTGTTCGCGCTATGCCTCGTAGTGTTGCTGACAGTCCTGCTCATAGCAGCCAATTCCACAGTCATGATGGTCCGCGAACAAATCAGCGACGTCGCGGTGATGCGCGCTCTAGGCTTCAGCCGCAGCGCAGTAGCCTTCCTGCTGTTCGGCGAATGCAGCGCTATAGGACTGTTAGGCGGAATCATAGGAGCGGGCGCCGCCCTATGGATGTTCTCCGGCGGCATAACTCTGGGCGCCGCTCTAGGAGGCAACGGCGCCCTATGGGTAACTCCCGCCCAAACCCTTAACGCACTAATCGCGGCGCTAGCCGTAAGTCTTATAAGCGGCATAGTTCCAATCCTGGAAGCAGTCCGCCTTCCCCCAGCCCTGGCCTTCCACAAAGTCGTCTAGAAGATCGGAGCCGGACTATAGTTCAGAGATCGGCATGACGCGCTCGGCACGGCGAGTCCAGGCTGGCATGGCTAAGAGCAAGGCGGGAGAGTCAGATGGCGACGCAGACCTTCCGATTCGTACTCATCTTCATAGTGGTCGGTGTTCAGGTGGGCCTAGCCGTCCTCGGTATGGGCGGGCTTGCCTTCTTCTTCTCTCACCCGCCGCTTGAGGCGCTTGCGATCGTTGGCTGTGTGCTGCTGGTCGCGTCGATGTTCTCCGAGGGAAATCTAAACCCCGGTGAGCGCGAGGATCGCGCCAATCGATGGGTCCTCGTGGCCTTTGGCTCGATCTTGCTGCTGATCTCCTATCTTCCTCCTTACACGGACCGGATGGAGTTCTGGACGATTGACGGCGAAATCACTCGATGGATTGGCGTCACGCTCTTCGCCATCGGCGGCGCGCTGCGCTTGTGGCCGGTCTTCGTGCTCGGCCGCCGATTCAGCGGCCTAGTCGCGATCCAGCCCAATCACAAACTCGTCACCAGCGGAATCTACAGCGTCGTTCGCAATCCGAGCTATCTCGGGTTGCTCATTACAACGCTGGGATGGGTACTGGCCTTTCGCTCGTCGGTAGGAGTGCTCATCACCGCCTGCCTCATACCACCGCTTCTCGCACGCATCCACGCGGAAGAGGCGATGCTGCGCTCGCAGTTCGGCAGCGAATTCGATTCGTACTGTGCCCACACCTCGCGCCTGATCCCGGGCCTCTACTAAAACCAGTCGTACGCCGAGCTGGTTCGGATCAAATCGTGTCGGACACGCCAGGGATGAACAGGGGTTCCATCGCGTACCGCTCGACGTCGGCATCCATCTCCGCGCGCGCCGGCGCGGTAGCCTTCACGCTCGCCGCGTCGAGGACATCGCGCAGAAGCGTCGCGTCGCTCGACGTATTCAGGAACAGTCCCGGCCGGCTCAGCACGAAATGCACACCGCGGCGGATCGCCTCGCGATCGCGCAATGGCTCGTACCAGCTGAATTTTCGGCTGTCGCCATTCTGCCATCGCCGCCGCGCGACCGACTTGATCGTCTGTGTCGCCACGCCGCGGTTGCGGCAGACTTTCAGCAGCGCCTCGACATCTTCCTCATACGACTTGATATCCAGCATCGTGAAATTGTACGGAAACAGCACCGTGTCGAACGCGAACCGCTCCAGGCTTCTGCGATGCATCGCGGCGACCTGCGAGCCGTGCCCGGTGACTCCGATAAACCGCACCAGCCCCTGGGTCCGCGCCTCGATGAGAGCCTCCAGCGCACCGCCCGCTCCGAGAGCCGTCGTCCATTCATTCTCGGCGACGAGGTTGTGCATCTGGATCAGATCGATCTGATCGACCCGCAGCCGCTCCAGCGAACGATGGAGACTGTCGCGCGCGCCTTGATATGTGCGGTCGCCGGTCTTGCTGGCGAGGAAAAACCGTTTGCGATGCTCCCGCATCCACGGCCCGATCCGCAATTCCGACTCGCCGTACGATGCCGCCGTGTCGATATGATTGATGCCGTATTCGAGCAGCACCTCGAGCACGCCGTCGGCCTTGTCCTGTTTCATCCCGCCCAGCGCGGCGGCGCCGAAAAGAATGCGCGTGCTCTGATGCCCGGTTTTCCCAAACGGACTCGTCTCGATCACGATGTCACCTCGCCAAATTTCTTTGAGCCGCTATCTTACCGCGTCGCCGAGCATTATTCACGAACCGATAATCGGCGCGTAACCTCACAAAACTCTTGCGCTTGCTCTATGTAAATGACGAGATCGAGTCGAGGAATAAAAAATAGATGGGGCCAACAGGCAAAGGCATTTTTCTGACCAAGGGCGTCGGCAGGCATCGCGAGAAGCTCACCTCGTTCGAGCTCGCGCTGCGCGACGCGCGAATCGCAGAGTTCAATCTCGTTCGAGTCAGTTCGATTTTCCCTCCCGGCTGCAAAGTCGTCTCGATCCAGGACGGACTGAAGACATTGACTCCCGGCCAGATCGTTTACACCGTCATGTACGACAACTCGACCGACGAGCCGCATCGCCTGATCGCGGCGTCGGTCGGCCTCGCGATTCCCGCCGACAAGGATCAGTACGGCTATCTCTCCGAGCACAAGAGTTTCGGGCAGACCGACGAGAAGGCCGGAGACTACGCGGAAGATCTCGCTGCGACGATGCTCGCGACGGCGCTCGGCGTGGACTTCGACCCCAATGTCAGCTACGACGAACGCAAGGACGTGTGGAAGCTGTCGGATAAAATCGTGCAGACGCGAAACATCACGCAATCCGCAATCGGCGATCGCGACGGTCTGTGGACAACGGTCGTTACCGCCGCGGTATTCGTGAATCTACCAACGGACAAACAGCCGGGATGAATCTCAGCGATCTCGAAAAGCGCATCGCGGTCCTCGAAGATATCGAGGCGATCAAGAAGCTCAAGGCCCGCTACTGCGCGATCTGCGACGAGGATCACAATCCGGCGAAAATCACCGCGCTGTTCGCCCCCGACGGCATCTGGGAGGGCGCCGGCGTCGGGCGGCATCAAGGGCACGACGCGATTCGCAAACTCTTCCAGGGCTTCCAGGAACGGATCAGCTTCTCGCAGCACAACGTCATGAATCCGATCATCGACGTCGACGGCGACCGCGCCACCGGCATCTGGGTACTTCATCGGCCCGTTCACGATGCGCAGTGGAAATCGCGCGATGTGGCTCGGCGCACGCTACGAAGACGACTACGTCAAGCTAAACGGCGAGTGGAAGTTCATGCACCTGCGCGCGATCGGCCGGATGTCGGCGCCGTACGAAAAAGGCTGGGCCAAGTAGGCCGCTATCTCGAACTGAACAGCTCGAGCCTCGATCTGACCACGTCTTTCACCGCCTCGACCGCGGGTTTCAGGATCTTGTAGGGCGCCACTTCGTTAGGGTCCGCGGCCAGCCCCGCTTCGACTCCGCGTCGCCATGCGATCCGGATTTCGGTGTTGACGTGGACGATCGTCATGCCGGCCTTGATCGCGCGCCTGAAATCGTCATCGTTGGTGCCCGACCCGCCATGCAACGTCATGAGGATCTTCGCTGCCGCTTTGATCTCGGCGATCCGCTCGATATTCAGCCGCTTCTGAACGTCGCCGTGAACCATGCTCGCGAGCATTCCGTGCATGTTGCCCACCGCCGGCGCCAGCACGTCGACTTTGGTGGCCTCGACGAATTGTTTCGCCTCGTCCGGAGTCGTCAAGACTCCGACACCTTCCGGAACCTTGTCGATCACGGCCGACGACGCGCCGATCCAGCCGATCTCGCCCTCGACAAGAACCGCAGGGTTGATCGATTTGATCGCCTCAATCGCTTTCTTCGTCTGCTTGATGTTTTCCTCGAAGGAGAGCGCAGAGCCGTCGAAGATGATTTCGTCGAAGCCGGCCTTCGCCGCCGCCTCGGCTTTGGCAATCGAGTGAGTGTGGTCGGCATTCAAAAAAATCGGGTAGTCGTACTCGTCGCGAACCGCCTTCACCAGCGCTGCCGCCTGGCGCACGCCGGTGAACTCGCGCTCGCCCTCGGACACGCCAACCATCACGGGCAGTTTCTTGTCGCGCGCGGCGGCAATGATCGCGTTGAAGCCCACCAAATCCGAAAAATTAAAATGACCGACGGCGACTTTTTCCGCCTCCGCCCGCTTCAACACTTCACGCAGCGATATCATGCTCAGATGTCTCTCCATTTGCGGCCGTCACGTTTGAGCAGCTCGGCGGCGGCGCGCGGTCCCGATGAACCGGCTGCGTAGTTGGGAAAATCGGCCGCCGGCGTCGCTTTCCATGCGTCCAGAATCGGATCGACGACACGCCATCCCGCGTCCACCGTGTCGGCGCGCTGGAATAGCGCCGGGTCGCCGAGCATGCAATCCAGCAGCAGCGTCTCGTAGCCCGTGCTCGGCGGCGAGCCGAAGTAGTCGGCGTATTTGAAGTTCATATCGACGTCGCCGAGCTTCACCACGGGCCCGGGAATCTTGGCACTGAAGCTCAGCGAGATACCCTCCTCGGGTTGAATGCGCAAGATCAGCTCGTTCTGCTCGAGCATCTTCACGCCGGTCTGCTGGAACAGCAGCGCGGGTGGCGCTTTGAACTTGATTGCGATTTCGGTGACGCGTTTCGCCATTCGCTTTCCCGTGCGCAGATAGAAGGGCACGCCCGACCATCGCCAGTTGTCGATCGCGAGTTTCAGCGCGACGTAAGTCTCGGTGCCGGATTTGGGACCTACTTGCGGCTCCGCGCGATAGCCAGGCACCGGCTTACCCTCCATCGTGCCGGGTCCGTACTGGCCGCGCACCGCCCAGCTCGCGACCTCGTCGGGCTTGAGCGGACGGATCGCGCGCAGCACCTTGGTCTTCTCGTCGCGCACCGGCTCGGAGTCGAACGAATTCGGCGGCTCCATCGCGGTAAGAGAGACGAGCGCCATAATATGATTCGGCACCATGTCTCGCAGCGCTCCGGTCGCTTCATAGAATGCGCCGCGATGCTCGACGCCGACCGTTTCCGCGTCCGTGATTTGCACGTGGTCGATGTAACTGTTGTTCCACAGCGGTTCGAAGAAGCCGTTGCCGAAGCGAAACGCCATGATGTTCTGGACCGTCTCTTTGCCGAGATAGTGATCGATGCGAAACGTCTGATTCTCGTCGATGCATGCGCCGATTTCGCGATTGAGCGCGTTTGCGGATTCCAAATCGTGGCCGAAAGGCTTCTCGATTATCACTCTTCGCCAATGGCCGTCGGTTTCTTTGGTGAGTCCCGCGCCGGCCAGTTGCTTGACGATCTCGCCGAAAAAACTTGGCGACACCGCGGTGTAGAACAGGTAGTTTCCCGGCGTGCTGTGGAGCTTGTCGGCAGCGTCGAGCTCCGACTTGAGGCGCTGGTACGTCGCCGGATCCTTGAAATCGCCCGACATATAAGAGATGCGCTGGTCGAACCATTTCCACAGCTCGGGGACGACCTCGGTCGTCGCGAATTGACTGATCTCGTCGCCGAGCTGTTTGCGGAAATCCGCGGAGCTCATCTCGACGTTGCTGACGCCAACGATCGCGAACTTGTCGGCCAGCAGTTTGTTGGCGAGCAGATTGTACATCGCCGGCATCAACAGCCGCTTGGTCAAGTCTCCGGTCGCGCCGAAGATAACGAACACGCACGGATCGCCGGGCCGTCCGCGTACCGATGCGTTCTCTGGTTCTGGACTCGGCATCGCAAACGCTTGTTAGGCTTTCTTCTCGACGTGCCCGCCGAATTCGTAACGCATCGCGGACAGCAGCTTGTCGGCAAAGTCGGCCGCGCCGCGCGAGCCGAAGCGCTCATAGAGCGCGGCGGTGAGGACATGCGCGGGGACGCCCTCGTCGATCGCCGCGTCGATCGTCCATCGACCCTCGCCGGAATCCGATACGCGCCCGGCAAAATTCTTCAGCTCCGGATCACCGAGGAGCGCGTTGGCGGTCAGGTCCAGCAGCCACGACGCGATCACACTGCCGCGCCTCCATACCTCGGCCACGTCCGTTAGATTGAAGTCGTACTGGTAGAGCTTGGGATTGCGCAGCGGCGTCGTCTCCGCGTCGACCGCGTGCGTCTGCATCCCGACGTTGGCGTTTTTCAGAATGTTCATGCCCTCGGCATACGCCGCCATGATGCCGTACTCGATTCCGTTGTGAACCATTTTCACGAAGTGCCCGGCGCCATTCGGTCCGCAATGCAGGTAACCGTGCTCGGCGGTGCCGCCCTTGACCTTCTCGCGGCCCGGGGTGCGCGGGGCGGAATCGATCGGCGGGGCGAGCGTCGAAAAAATCGAATCGAGATGCTTCACGACTTGCGGTTCGCCGCCGATCATCTGGCAAAAGCCGCGCTCGAGTCCCCAGACGCCGCCGCTGGTGCCCGAATCGACATAGTGAATGCCCTCGGCCGCGAGCGATTCGGCGCGCCGGATGTCATCGATGTAATACGAGTTGCCGCCGTCAACGATGATGTCGTCGCGCTGGAAACGGCTCGACAAGTCCGCGACCGTCTGCTCGACGATGGCGGCCGGCACCATCATCCAAGCGACGCGCGGCAACTTGAGCTTGGCGGCGAAGTCGTCGAGCGACGACGCACCGATCGCGCCCTCCTTTACCAGTTCCTTGACCGCCGCGGCGCTCACGTCGAACACCACGCACTCGTGACCGCCGCGGATCAGGCGGCGCACCATATTCGCACCCATGCGGCCGAGGCCGACCATTCCCATTTGCATTTTAGTTCGCTCCTTGTTGAACGGGACCCGTATTGAAACACTCTATCGCATCGCGGATGTTATGGCTTCCGCGAGCGTCGCGCGAAAAGGAGCCGGGTTTTGAGCGCCAGGAGTTTGATGGTGATGGGCACGGCGTCGGACGCCGGCAAGAGCGTAGTCGTCACCGCGCTGTGCCGTGCGTTCGCGCGCGCCGGCGTCCGCGTGGCGCCATTCAAATCGCAGAACATGTCGAACAACTCGGCGGTTTGTCGCGGCGGCGGTGAAATAGGACGTGCACAAGCCGTGCAGGCCGAGGCGTGCGGACTCGAACCGAGCCTCGACATGAATCCGGTGCTTTTGAAAACTCAGTCCGACATGAGTTGCCAGGTAGTCATTCGCGGCCGCGCGCGCTTTCAGATGGGCGTGAATGACTACGAGCGATATCGAACTGAGGCATGGCCTGAGATAGTCAGTAGCTATAGCAATCTAGCGCGGAATTTCGAGTTGATAGTCATCGAAGGCGCAGGCAGTGCGGCTGAGATCAATCTGCGGCACCGCGACATCGTCAACTGGAAAGTTGCCGAACTGGCCGACGCGCCCGTGCTGTTGGTCGCCGATATCGACAAGGGCGGAGTGTTTGCCTCGGTCGTCGGCACGATCGAGCTGCTCGCGCCGGAGGAACGGCGCCGCGTCAAGGGAGTGCTGATCAACAAGTTCCGGGGCGATCTGAAGCTGCTGGAGACGGGCCTTCGTGTTCTCGAGCGGCGCACGGGTATCCCGATAATCGGGGTGCTGCCGTGGCAGCAGAACCTGGGCTTGCCGCAAGAAGATGCCGCGATGCTGGCCGGGATCGCAAAGCCTGCCACCAACAAGCCACTTACTATTGGAGTGATACACCTGCCGTGCATCTCTAACTATACGGATTTCGAGGCGCTCGAAGACGAACCGGACGTCGTTCGTTCACTACTTGAGCGATCCGGGCATGGCGCCGCGCCTCGACGTTCTGATCATTCCGGGGACCAAGAGCACGGTCGCCGACTTGAAATGGCTGCGCGCAACCGGCGGGGAGAGTCTCCTCGTGCGGCACCGTCGCGCCGGCGGATGGGTGCTGGGAATCTGCGGCGGCTACCAGATGCTTGGACGGCGCATCATCGACATCGGCGGAGTCGAGAGCGATGCAACTGAAACGATTGGACTCGGCCTGCTCGAAATTGAAACCACCTTTCAGGCAGAAAAAATCACCGATCGACTTCGTGCGATTCATCTGACGACGAACCTGCTGGTGTCCGGCTACGAGATTCACTGCGGGCGAATTACTGGCATCCCGGAATCCCGCGCGTTGTTCAGATTGACTCACAGGGACTTGAGCGCGGTGAACGAATTGGAGGGCGTCCGCTCGGCCGATGGACGAGTGATCGGCACTTCGATTCACGGCTTGTTCGATTCGCCCCGCTTTCGACGAAACTTTCTCGACGAAGTGCGGAATTCGATAGGGCTCGCGCCGCTCGAATCGGCCGGACTGGTTGACACCGACGCCAATCGCCGCACCGCCTTCGATCGAATCGCCGACGCGCTGGGAGCGTGCGTCGATATGTCGCAGATCGCGGCGTTCGCGGGCGTTTCGCTCCGGTCTCGTTAACGGAATCACTTGCGCGGTGGGCGCCAAGGGTGACTCCTTGGAACCCGGTGTTTTGAATACTAGGTGCAGGGGTCACCCCTGCCGCCCGCCGCGTAGGCGTCTGCTCCCAATCGTGTGATAGCTTTCGTGTAACCGACTGGGAGGAAAGCTCACCATGCCCGACAAGAAAGCGTGGAGCGCCGATGACATACCGGATCTTTCCGGCAAGATGATCGTCGTAACCGGCGGCAATAGCGGTATCGGCTACGAAGCGGCGCTCGCGTTCGCGCGCAAGCGAGCCGAGGTCATCCTGGCCTGCCGCGACCTCGGCAAGGCGCGCACCGCGGCCGCGCAGATCACTGCGTCGGCGCCGGGAGCCACGGTCGAGGTGATGGAGCTTGATCTCTCGAACCTCGCGTCGGTGCGCGGCTTCTCAGACGCGTTCCATCTGCGGCATCAGGCGCTGCACGTATTGTGCAACAACGCCGGCGTGATGGCGATCCCGTATCGTCAAACGGCGGACGGCTTCGAGATGCAATTCGGCACCAATCACCTGGGGCACTTCGCGCTGACCGGCCTGCTGCTCGATCGCCTGCTCGCCACTGAGGGCGCGCGAGTCGTCAACGTCAGCAGCGGCGCGCATCGCATGGGCAAAATTCGTTTCGACGATCTGCAATGGCACAATGGCTACCGCAAATGGATGGCTTACGGGCAGAGCAAGCTCGCCAACCTGCTGTTCACTCTGGAGTTGCAGCGCAAAGTGGATGCGGCCGGCAAGAAATTGTTAAGCGTCGCATGCCATCCCGGATATGCGGCGACCAATCTGCAAGCTGCGGGACCGAGGATGTCGGGATCGTCGATGCTCGAATCTATTTTCTCAGTCGCCAACAGCCTGTTCGCGCAGAGCGCCGCGATGGGCGCGCTGCCGACCGAGTATGCGGCCGTGGCGCCCGACGTCCACGGCGGCGACTATTTCGGGCCCGACGGCGTCGCCGAGCTGTGGGGGAATCCGGTGCGTGTCGGCCGTAGTGCTGCTGCGCAGGACGCCGTGGCAGCGTCGCGGCTGTGGGAAGTGTCCGAGCAACTCACGAACGTGCACTACAATCTGTGAGCAGATGACCTCGGGCTGGTTCTCCTACGAGGTGCGCGCGATCACAAATCTCCCGATCTTGTCGATCGCGTGCTGGCCTTCCGGCAGCAGCTTCGCAAACACGTGCCAGACATGGGGCATCTCGTCCCAGACCTCCAGCTCGACTTGCACGCCGGCGGCTTTAGCACGCGCAGCGACCCGCGTCGCGTCGTCGAGCAGAATTTCCGCATCGCCAACGTGAATCAGCATCGGCGGCAGGCCTCGAAAATTGGCGTGCACCGGAGACACGAGCGGATCCTTGGGATCATGCGCGCCGTAATACTGCTTCGCCGACGATGCGAGGTTGTCCTGCGTCACCATCACGTCTTTCGCGGCTCGTGTACGCACCGATTCTCCGCTGCCTTCGAGGTCCGTCCACGGCGATATGGGAACTGCGCCGGCGGGCATCGGCAACCCCGCGTCGCGAATCGCGAGCAACGCCGAAATCGTGAGTCCTCCGCCCGCTGAATCGCCGGCGATAACAATCCTGCCGGGCTTGTAGCCTTGCGCGAGCAGCCAGCGGTATGCGGCGGTCGCGTCCTCGACGGCGGCGGGAAACGGATGCTCGGGCGCCAGCCGATAATCAATCGCCAGCGCCCGCGCATTGGACGCTCGCGCGATTCTGGAGATCATTGCGCGATGCGTGTTGATCGAGCCGAGCACGTAGCCGCCGCCATGCAGATAGAGGATAACTCGATCGGCAGTCGCGCCGGGCGCCGCAATCCATTCCGCGTTGACACCGCCCGCGTTGATCTTCTCGCAAATCACGTCGGCGGGGACACGCTCGCTGATGCGCTCCATCCCCGCGCGCCGTTGCTCGAGCGACGCGTTCGGATTCTGCGGCTGCGACTTGATCCGCTCGATTACCTTGCCCAGTTGTTCGCTCGCCATATTCCCTCCATATTCATGCGCTTCGCTACAGCGACGGCTATATCACGAAACGGGAAAGAATGGTCTGAGCTCGGATCGTTGCGCGCTCGCGAGTGGACGGCGCGGATCTCGATCTTCAGAACAAAAGAGCGGGCGCCGCCTCGTGCGACGCCCGCGCCGGTGCAATCAAACTTACGGGATGATGTCGAAGCAGCCGGAATTGTTCAGTGGCAGGTCGAACGTTCCACTCGTATTGATGAAATCATCCTTTTTCACTGTGCAGCCAGTATACTCATAGGTTCCGACGATGTCGTCTGAGCTCCCCAGGTGTCCGATGAATTTCACTTTGCACTTGCCTTTGAGCGTGCCCATCGTCGTGAATCCGCTTGCACTCGCCTTCCCTTTGAAGGGCCCATACGCCCAGTCATTGCCACTGTCCCAAACAAACTCGTAGAAGCTGCCGTGGGCTCCGCTCTTGATGTTCTTGCCGTTCTGGATGATCCCAATCCAGCCGTATCCGGACCCGAAGCTATTATCCTCCAGGGTGCCGACTGTGCTTGAACCGTCCCAGCATCCCGCGACATCAATCGGTGGCGCCTTGTCCGGTTGCGTCGCGACAGATGCTGCCGAGTGCCCGCCACCGTCACCGGCCGAACCCTGGTCCTGGGCGCGCGCGAAACTCGCGGAGCCGAAAAGGCTTGCGGACAACAAGCCCGCACACGCGACAACTACAAGTGTCTTTGCTACCTTCATCGTGAACTCTCCCCTCATAGATGCTTATAACGCAGCATCAATTGAGAGAAATAACTAACCGTTATGCCTAGTTAAATCAAGTTTTGAAGGATTTGAGACTGTTTTTGCCAGCAAATGCTCGTAATTTTAGGCGAACGCCGGGTTACGTCGCGCGTGGAGGGAGGCCCGCTGCCCGGTAGACGTCGTCGATCACGCGCATGTTGATGATCCCCTCGGCGCCGTCGGTAGGAAATTTGGCTTCGCCGCGCACGGCCTTTGCGAACGCGCGTAACTGGTACGTGAACGTCGTGTCGCCCGGCACCGTTTCGGTCCTTTCGCCCGCTCCCGTCTTCACGCTGAGCTGATGCCCGCGATGGGGTGCGATCGGATTCGTCACGCGCAGCTCCCCGCGTTCCCCGCGTGCCATGAACGAAGCCATCAGCGGCGAATCCTTCTTCATCGCGCAGTTCATCTTCGCCGTCACGCGGCCTGCGAGCTCGAGATCCACGTCCATCGCGATATCGATATTCTTCGGCCCGGTCTCCGCGTTCGCGCGAATCACGCGGAGCGTCAGGCCGGAAAAATAGCGAATCATGTGGAGCGGGTAGCATCCCAAATCCATCGTGGCGCCGCCGGCGAGGGTCCAATCGAAGCGGATGTTCGTTTCCGGAATCGGCACCGAAAACTGTCCCTCGACGTGGACCAGGCGGCCGAGCGTCCCGTCGCTCATAAGCGCGCGCACGCGATCCGCGAGCGGATGATAGCGGTAATGGAACGCCTCACCGAGAAGCTTCCCGCTTTCGTCCGCCGCCCGCGCCATTCGCTCAGCCTCGGCGGCGTTGGAAGCAAGCGGCTTTTCGCATAGCACGTGCTTTCCGGCGCGCAGCGCCGCGATCGTCCACTCGCAATGAAGCGAGTTCGGCAGCGGATTGTAGATCACATCGAGCTCGGGGTCGTTGACGACGTCGTCATAGGTCGCGAGCACGCGCGGGATACCGTGGGCGTCGGCGAACTCGCGCGCCCGCTTCGGATCGCGGGCCGCGACCGCGACGACTTCGGCGTCCGGCACATTCTGCGCCGCCTTGATCAAAGCGTCCGGTGCGATTCGCGCCGCGCCGAGTATTCCAAACCGGAGTGGGCGTTGTTCTGCCATGGTTTTCGCTACCTCTATCGGTCTGATGCCCGGCTGACTGCCGTGGGCGATGCTTTCGCCATCTTGTAACTGTTAGCCGCTTCCATTCGTGCGAGCGCGTAGCGGTATGGCTCATTCGAGATTGTGACGACACCCTGGTAAGGATGCGCCAGTTCCAGAATCGCGAGGATCGTCATGCCAAGCAGGATCGAGAAGAACCCGCACATCAGCACCTGCGCGCGAAAGACGTTACTGCCGAAGAAGTAGCTGAAACCAATCGTCATCAAGCATCCAAGATAGATTACGGTCCACACCACGGATGGGAGGTCTTGTTCATAGTAGTTAAACCGCTCGCTGCGCGAACGGCTGATGAGACTAAGCTGATCGATCGACTTGTCCATCAACATTTGCTCGCGGTTGTCCGTAGGGTGATATGCGAGCACGGTGGCCCAGAGTTCGTGCGCGCCCACTTTCCCACCTTGAAAGGTGTTGTCGGCCATCTGCGGCCATTCTTTTTCTATGACCCGATGCGAGTATTCGAGGACAGCCGAATCGAGCTGGGAGCGCATCGGTTCGGAGAAAGCCGCCCCGAGTTTGTAGAGGCTCTCCAGCGCCGTCGCTTCCTCGATCGCATCGGCATTGGCCTCATTGAACCGCTCCCAGGCCGCCACAATCACGAAGGCGAGGACCAGGCCGTAAAATGCGCCCAGCACTCCGAACGTCACGCCCGCCACCTCGTGGTTCTTCTGCAGCCGGTCCAGAGGAACCAGCCATCTCACGAGGCACAGACCGGCTATACTGCCGCCGCCGAACACCACGATGACGAATACGATCTGAGTGGCGGCTCCACAGTAGAGTAGGAAATTCATTTCTCGAAATCCCTCCCGACCAGCGCAATCGAGGCGCGAATCGCTCCAGCCAGAGTAGCGGTTCAAAGGCGACCCGCGCTATTGGCCCCGCCCCATTTGGCGGCGGCGGCGTTTGTGAAACCAGCGCGAATTCTGCGAGAATCGCGGCAATTCACCGTACCGAGGTTCATCCACATGGGCGCGACTGTCTCCATCCATCAAGGCAAACTCGAAGGCGACGAGCAGGGCGGACTATTCGTTTTCAGAGGAATCCCGTTTGCGGCGCCTCCCGTCGGTGCGCGCCGATGGCTCGCGCCCGAAAAGCCCGCGTCGTGGACGGGCGTCCGCGACGCGCGTCGGTTTGGCGCGGTGGCTCATCAGAACCAGGTGATGCTCAGCGCGCTCTCCGCGATGGTGGTTGACGGTGAACAGTCGGAAGACTGCCTCACGCTCAACGTCTGGACGCCCGCGCTCGACGGCAAGCCCCGGCCCGTGATGGTCTGGATTCACGGCGGCGCCTTTACGATCGGTTCCGGCTCGCAGGCGCTCTACGACGGCTCCCTTCTCGCTCGGCGCGGCGATGTTGTACTCGTCACGGTTAACTATCGCCTCGGACCGCTGGGCTTCCTGCGCCTCGCCGACGTGACTGGCGGCAAGATCCCGTCAACGGGCAGCGAAGGAATGCTCGATCAGGTCGCGGCTCTCGAATGGGTGCGCGACAATATCGCCGAGTTCGGCGGCGACCCCGGCAACGTCACGATCTTCGGCGAGTCGGCCGGCGGCATGAGCGTCGGAACCCTGCTCGCGATGCCCGCGGCGCGCGGCCTGTTCCACAAAGCGATACCGCAAAGCGGCGCATCCCACACCGGCGCTCCCGTCGCGCGCGCGAATCGCACGGCGGAGCGAGTCTTGTCGAAGCTCGGCGTGAATCCCGGAGACGCCGCTGCTATCCGCGCGCTGACTCCCGCGCAATTGCTCACCGGCACGCTGCTCCCCGACGGCAAGACGCCCGACCCCGAACTCGGAATGGCGTATCAACCGTGCATCGACGGTACTCACGTGCCGCGCGCCGCGATCGAGATGGTGGCTGACGGCTCGGCGTCGAGCGTGGCGGTGATGGTCGGCTCGACGCTCGAAGAATGGAAGCTGTTCTCGCTGATGGATCCATCGTTGCACAAGCTCGACCGCGCCGGCCTCGGCGCGCGCATCAGCAGGCGCTTGACGGCTCCGGCAGCCGACGCGCTCATCGACAGTTACGACAAGGCGCGCGCGCAGCGTGGCGAGCCTGCCACGCCCGCTGATCTGTTCACCGCTATCGAGACCGACCGCATTTTCCGCATCCCCGGCGTACGCCTCGCGCAAGTCCAGCGCCGCCACGACGCCCGCGTTTACAGCTATCTCTTCACCTGGCCGTCGCCCGCGATGGGCGGTGTGCTCGGCTCGTGCCACGCACTCGAGCTCGGCTTCGTCTTCGGCACCAATCACTTGCCGGGGATGACCGCATTCGCAGGCACAGGGCCAGGGGCGGAAACCCTCGCAACGCAGATGCAGGACGCGTGGCTCGCGTTCGCGCGCTCAGGCGATCCGAGCAACGAAAGTACCGGCGACTGGGCGGCCTACACGGAGTCGCGCCGTCCAACGATGGTTTTCGGCGCGAATACAAAGCTCGAAGATGCGCCGCGCGACGAAGAGCGCCGCGCCTGGGACGCGGTCCCCGATCGCATCTTCGGCTCGCTCTAGCTGAGGGATCACTCCAGCGATAGATCGACGCGCGTGGTCTTGCCCTGATCCTTGATTCCGGTGGCGTCCAGCTTCGGCGCGATTATGAACATCCGCGCCGCGTCGACCTGTTTCGTGCTCAGGTACGCGCGCACCACATTGGCGCGCGCTTCCGCCAGATGTTGCAAATCCTGATCGGTCACGGGAGTGTTCTCGAAAATTAGTTTCTTCATCACGTCCGGCGGCTGCGTGGTCGCGAATCCGATCGCGTTGCGCGGCTTCTTGAAATCCCCGGCGCTGTAAACCTTCGCCAGGTACTTGTTGTAGTCCTCCGTCGACAGCGGCGCACTCTTCGCATTCGACTCCGCGCTATCCCCCTCGGCCTTGTGCCGGAGCTCCTGGATACTGTGGTCCAGCGCCGCCTGGCGGTAGCCGTCCTTGTCGAATTGCGGATCGACTCGCCCCGAAATGTTGAGCTTCAACCCGGTTCGATCCGCCAACGCCTTCGCGACCGTATCCAGCTTCTGCTGGCTCTCCGTCGTCAGCGTCGCGTAGCCGGGCGCGAATTCGATGTACGCGAGATCCTGTTGCGCCCCGCCGCCGGTGACGCTGCCGAACGCGGCGGCTAGCAGCGAGAATGGCGCCGTTGCGGCCTTGACGATCAGGTTCAGGAACGCGCCCAGGATGACGCTGCCGATGCTGAATTGCGGATCCGACAGCGAGCCCGATATCGGCACTCGCACGTCGATTTCTCCCTTCGAATTTTTGAGCAGCGACACCGCGAGCCGTATCGGCAGATTGGTCGCGTCGGGGCTTTCCACGTGATCGCCGAAAGTCAGTTGATCGATGAAAATGTGGTTCTCTGCGGTCAGCTTGCCGGTGTCCAACAGATAGTGAACATCGACGGTCAGCGTGCCTTTGACGATCGGATAGCCGGTGTACTTCGTCGTATATGGCGAGAGCCCAGTCAGTTCGATCCCGTCCGCCTTCGCCTTGATATCGACGAACGCAGTGGGCGCGAGCGGGTTTATTGATCCGTCGATATTGATCGGCGCGCTGCCGTTGATTTTTCCATCGAGCGAAACGTCCGCCGGCGATGTGGATTTCGTCCCGAACGCCCCGACCTTGCCCTCCATGTCGCTCAGGTTCGCGGTGTAGTTGGGCTTGATGAAGTTGTCGGTGTAATTGACTTTGCCGCCCTTGAGCGTGATCTTGCTCAGCTCGATGTCGGCGTTCATCGGCTGCCCCGCGTAAGGCTGCGCAGGACTCGCCTCCGCCGCCGGACTGGCTCCAGGAGCAGTCTCGGCAGCTGCGCTCGGGGCGGCAGCCGGTGTAGGCGTCGAGGTCGGCGCGACTGGAACCGCGCCCTTCGAACCCGGTTCTCCCGCCGCGCGCGTCAGCGATGTGGGCGCTTCCTGTGGGTTCGCCGTGATGTCCTTCAGGTTCAACTTGCCGTCTTTGTTAAGAATGACCCGCGAATAAAAGTTGTTCAGCGCGATCAACTCCACATGTACTTTCGGCGGACCTTTGCCGATCGCGAAATCGATCTTGTTCACATTGAGCGCGGCCATTCTGAAAAACAGATCGTTGGTCAGCTTGTCGAGCATCCGCACGCTGCCGAGCGACGCGTCGCCTTTGTAGCTGACGAGAAAATCCTTGCGCACCTGCTGCAGCCCGACCGCGCCATCCATTGTCAGGTTCGCGCTCGTTATGGTCGCGTTCAGCCTGCTGCTCACGTATGGATCCGCAAATGTCAGGTCCAGCCGTTTCGTCGCGACGCGCAGATCGGCCTCGAGCGGCGCAATCGCGGCCTTACCGGTGACTTTGAAAGTACCTTTGCGATTGAGCGTGCCGTCGATGTCGATGTCAAAAGGTTTGGTGAAGTCACTCGACACATCTTTCAGATGCAGATTCAGGGGCGCGACGGCCACGGTTACCGGCTTCGGCGCAGTCTCGTCTACGAAGGTGGCGTCGGTCTGATCCAGCGAGACGGAAGCGACCTGGAATTGAAAACTCGGCGACGCTGGCGCCGACGGCGCTGCGAGCTGCACGGGTTTGCGCGCCGCTTGCCTCCGCTCACGAGGCGCTCGCCTCTCGTGCTCGGCTGCTCGCGTGTTGCGTTCCAGCGGAGCTGCGGGACCGCGCATCAGCGACTCGAGGCTCAACTTCCCGTCGCGCCCGCGCCGCACAAACAGATGCATCCCGTCGCTCTTCACCTCGGTGACCGTGGCCTGGCGCGACGCCAGATCGAACTGTCCGATCGCGACGCTGAAATTTTTCCACTGCACCGGCTTTTCTTTTTCGTGCGGCGCATCCACTTCGAAATTCGCAATCGTGACGTTTGCCGGCTCCGCGTGCACGTTGAAGTGATCGCTCGCGAAATTCGTCTGCACGTTGGCCTTCGCGCTGAACTTGCCCGACGCCACCGTCGCCGCAAGAAATTTCTGCGCGAACGGTTGCAGCGCCGGCAGATCGACCTGATCGATCGACACGTCGCTAGTAACATGCGATTGCGAGAGATCCAGCGCGCCCTGGACCGCGAGCGCGCCGCCGCCGTGAATGTTGCTGTTAACGTAGAACGTCGCCGGCGACTTCCCGAGCGTCCGCAGATTCTTTACTCCGACCTCCAGCGCCTCGAGCGTCGCCGTCGCGGGAGTCGCACCGCTGTTGTCCTGCACGTCCATTCCACTCTTCGTGAGAACGAACGACTCCAGCTGAAAATCCATTGGCGCTTTCGCCGTAGATGGACCCGCCACGGGCGCCGCCTGTTGCGCCACGTTGCCCGCCGGCGTTGGCGCGGGCGTTGGAGTGCTCGCCGCGGCGACTTGCGCGGCAGGACCAGGCGGCGCGGCAGCCTTACCGCTCGCCAGCGACGAGAGATTATTGGTGCCGTCGGGATTCAGCCTCACATTCGCGAGCAGTCCATCGATCCAGATCGATCGCAGATAGAACACCGCACCGAGCGGCTCGACGTCAGTCAGCTTCACCTCCGCGTGCTTGAGCGCGACGATCGGTGCATCGGCGTTGTCGCGAACGTCGAACTGATCGAGCGCCACGATCCCGTTTAGTCGAATCAGTGGCTGCGCTTCCGACTGCACGAAGTGCACGTACACATCCGCCGACAGCGCTCCGCTCGGAATCTTCACCGGCAACTTCATCGGCGCGTAGCTGACGTAGCGCGGCAGGTCGAGTCGATGCAGCTTCAAATCAACCACCGAGTCGCGCGTCGCGGTGAACGGCTTGGCCATTCCGGCAATCCGTAACGGGCTGCCGTCGATCACCATCTGCACCAGCGGCTCCACGAACACGTCCAACTTGGACGGCAGGTTCGCGATAAACGGCACGTCGATCTGAATCTTCTCGATCTTATGCCGCTTGCCGAGCAGTTGATCGTCTATCGTTATTTCGCCATCGCGCAGTTGAATGTTCGACACCGCGAATTTCATCGGCGCGCTCGGCGCCGCAGGTTTCGGTTTTTCCGGCGCCGGCGCGCTCTCGAGCAAATCGGAAAAGTTAAATTTCTGCTGTGACTCGCGCACGACGTGTATCTGCGGCTTGTCGATGACGACCTCGCCGACGATCGGCGCAAATCTGAACAGCGATGTCCACGAAACCTTCACCGTCAAGTGCCCGAGATCGACGAACGGTTTCTGCGGATCGTCGCGCTCGCCAATGTGCAGTTGGTCAAGGTCGAGTTTCAGCCTGTAGAGATTGAAGCGAATTTTGCCGACGCTCACCTGGCGATGGATGCTGGCGGCGACCGGGCCGGTCAGCACGTGGCGCAGCACTGGCGGAACCGCGAGGTAAAACGCCGGGCCAAGAAAAAGCAGGACCGCGACGACGATCACGCCGATTTTGCGCACGCGCCGCGAACGGCCCAACTCCTGCGCGCGTGCAACCCAAGGCTTCGAGGGATGAAACGCCGCCTTCAAATGTCCGAGCGCTTTCTCCAGGTACTCGAGCGCTCGATTTAGGAAGTTCGCCATGAGCCTAAGTCGCCTGACGCCGCCAGCGTGAGCCGTCGCCAGACAATAGTCAATTCACCCCAAACACATTAGATGTGGCTATCGATTGTGGATACCCAGCCAGCGCCGCCGATCCTCGATAATCGGGCGCCGGCTCTTCAGCAGCGCGTACGCTTCGTCAATCGTCTTGCCGCGCTTCGTCTTCAGGAACCACGCCACCACCAGCGGCGCGCGCTCGCATCCCTCCTCGCAATGCACCAGCACGCGATGCCCCAGCGCGAGTTCTTCGTCGATCAGCACGGCCGTCCGGTCGAGCGTCACGACCCCTTCCGCAAGGAACGGCATGTGAATAGTGTGCGGCGGTTCACCCTCGGGCACGTCGGGCAGCACGCTGATGATCGTGCCGTCGAATTTCTGCGCGTCCTGCAGATCGCCGACGAACAGACCCGCGATTATCTCGCTCTCCTGCCAACTCACGGCCATATCATTGCGCAGCTTGACGGGCGAACGGACATTGCGTCAACCTCGCGCCATGAATCTGCCACGGCTGCACATCGAAGGACGATGGTTCGTCGACGAACACAGGCGCCGCGTTATCTTGCGCGGCGTCAACCTGGGCGGCGATTGCAAGGTACCCTACCCCGACGGCGGCACAAATTTTCCCTCTGACTTTTCCAACCATCGAGAGGTCTCTTTCATCGGTCGTCCGTTTCCCATGGCCGAATCCGGCGAGCACTTCTCGCGACTGCGCGCGTGGGGCTTCAACTGCCTGCGCCTGCTGACTACGTGGGAAGCCGTCGAGCATCGCGGCCCGAATGACTACGACGTCGCATACCTCGACTACTTCGCCGAGTTGTGCCGGCTCGCCGGTGACTATGGCTTCTATGTATTCGTGGACTTTCACCAGGACGTATGGAGTCGAATGACCGGCGGCGACGGCGCGCCCTGCTGGCTATTCGAAAAAGTTGGAATTGACTATCGGCGAATCGCCGAATCGGGCTCCGCACATGTAATGCAACATCTATATGACTATGCGCGCGGCGGCCGCCAGGAGGATCGCTACCCGACGATGAGCTGGTCGGCGAATTCGCGCCGTCCCGCCAACGGTATCATGTGGACCCTGTTCTTCGCCGGCCGCGACTTCGCTCCCGGACTGACTATCGACGGCGTCAACGTGCAGGACTACATGCTCGAGCACTACCTAGGCGCGATGCGCGAGATCGCGCGCCGCATTCGCGACTTGCCCAACGTCATGGGCTTCGACTCGCTCAACGAACCCACTCCCGGATGGATCGGACAGTCGCTCAGCTATCGTCATCTCGCTCCGAGCGACGCCAACGCCGAACGTGCGATGCCGGGTCTCGCCTGGTCGCCGCCCGACGGCCTGCTGGTGTCGCATGGTATCTCGCGCTCGATACCAGTGCTCGACTTCGATCCTGCGGCAAAGGCGGCCGTCCATAAACGGGACCAGACGATCAATCCCAACCGTATCTCGATCTGGGCCGAAGGTCGTACCGATCCCTTCGAGCAGGCGGGCGCGTGGAAACTCAATAAAGACGGCACTTTCGAGGTTTTTCGCGACGACTTTTTCCAGCGCGTCGGCGATCGCAAGGTCAACGTTGTCGAAGACTACATGGGACCATTTTTCGCGAGCGTCGCCGAAAATATTCGCGCGATTAATCCCGACTGGCTCCTGTTCGCCGAGCTCGATCCGCTCTCGGGCTTCTTCGGACCGGGATTCCCGACACTCCGCCCAACAGCGTCAACGCCGGCCATTGGTACGACGTGACCACACTCGCGACCAAGATGTTCAGTCCGAACTTCAGCCTTGACGTCCTGACCGGCGAAATCGCGACTGCCGCTGAACAGATCCAGGAGCGCTACGAACGTCAGCTTGGTAAACTCGCGAAAATGTCTGAGACAGTGAACGACGGCGCGCCCACCCTAGTCGGCGAATGCGGAATCCCGTTCGATTTAAATGGCGCCGAAGCATACCGCGCCTTTCAGGCCGGCGATCGCAGCGATACACCGTGGACTCCTCACATCATCGCACTCGATCTAATGTATAATGCACTGGATACTCTGCTCATCAATAGTACGCAATGGAATTATACTGCATCGAATCGCAATGATCTGGCTATTGGCGACGGTTGGAACCAGGAGGATCTGAGTATCTTCTCGCGCGACCAACAGACTAATCCCGCGGACATCAACAGCGGTGGCCGCGCGCTCGCCGGCTTTGTCAGGCCATACGCAATGGCTACTCAGGGTATTCCGCAGAAAGTGAAATTCGATCGCATCACAGGCTTGTTCGATTTCACTTTCGAGTTCGATCCATCCGCGCGCCGCGCAACCGAGGTATTCATTCCGCGCCTTCAGTATCCGGGCGGATGCGAGATCGAAGTGATCGGCGGCGTCGCCGAACTGGATCTCAACAACCAGCGCGCCATCGTCAAGGCCGAGCGCGCCGGCGAAGTTCGCGTTGTCATTTGCCGCAAGCCCTGAACGGGAGGTGTTCGATATGACCAGGGGAAGCTGCCTATGCGGCCGCGTGGCCTTCGAGGCCAGCGCTCAACTCGAACTGCGCAACTGTCATTGCTCGCGATGCCGCAAGTCGCGCGGCGCGGCATACGCCACCAACCTGTTCGTGCCGGCAGGGGCATTCCGATGGCTTCGCGGCGATGATCTCGTGATCACCTATCGGCTGCCGAACACGCAAAGATTTGGAAATTCGTTCTGCCGTATCTGCGGGAGTCCGATGCCGCGTGCGGTGCCGACTCGCGACGTCGTGCTGATTCCGGCGGGCGCGCTCGACGACGACCCCAAGATTCGGACGAGCTGTCACATCTACGTCGGCTCGAAGGCTCCCTGGCACGAGATCACCGACGATCTCCCGCAATATCCCGAGGGCCCCCCGCCCGCGTGAGGGAGACCGTCATCATGGTTGTCAGCTAGCTGTATTTCCGCTCCTGCCACCACGGAAAGTACACCGGCATGTCCTTCGAGACCTTGTCGGGAAATTTTGCCGGACGTTTCTCCAGGAAAGACGCGACGCCCTCTTTCACATCCGCCGAAGAGCCGCGCGCGAAAATTCCGCGGCTGTCCACCTTGTGTGCTTCCATCGGATGATCCGCGCCCGCCATCTTCCACAACATCTGTCGAATCAGCGCAACCGCGACCTGCGATGTATTGTCGGCGATTTCGCGCGCGAGTGCTCGCGCCGCCGGAATGAGTTGATCCGGTTTGTAGATCCTTTTGACCAGCCCGCCTTCGAGCGCCTCTTCGGCCGCAAAGACGCGCCCCGTGAAGGTCCACTCAAGCGCCTGCGAGATGCCGACGATCTTCGGCAGGAACCAGCTCGAGCAAGCTTCCGGCACGATCCCGCGCCGCGCGAACACGAAACCGAAGCGCGCGTTCTCCGACGCCAGCCGCACGTCCATCGCGAGTTGCATCGTCACGCCGACGCCCACCGCCGGTCCGTTGACCGCCGCGATCACCGGCTTCAGACACTCGAAGATGCGCAGCGTCAGCCGCCCGCCGCCGTCGCGAACGGCATCGTTGCTCCAATCAACCGTGCCGTCGGCCCTGATCGCGGCGCGACGGTCCGCACGATCCTCGCGCGTCGAATCGAACGTCCTCGGACCCGCTGACAGGTCCGCGCCAGCGCAGAACGCGCGCCCCGCGCCCGTCACGATTATCGCGCGCACGTTGTCGTCCGCGTCGGCCTTGTCGAGCGCGTCGATCATCTCGTTCATCATGATGCCGGTGAAAGCGTTGAGCTTCTCCGGCCGATTGAGCGTGATCGTCGCGATATTTTCCGCGACCTCGTAAATGATCTGTTCGTACGCCATCGACTAATCTCCGCCTACTTCACGAACAGCATCAGAGCTTCGTACACGACCGCCGGCTTTTGCGAACCAACGACCTGGATTTCCGTCTCGCGCGTGAGCATCGTGCCCATCGGCCGTGGCTCGACCGCGATCAGGCGCGAGCGCGCATGCACGCTGGCGCCCGCCGGCACGGGCGCCACGAAGCGCAGCTTGTTCGCGCCGTAATTCACGACGTTACGAAATCCCGTGATCGTGTATTCGTCGGTATTCTTGAACGCGGGCAGCAGGCTCAGCGTCAGAAATCCGTGCGCCACCGGCCCGCCGAACGGACTTTCCTTCTTGCACCGCTCGATATCGATATGAATCCACTGATGGTCGCCGGTGACGTCGGCGAACTGGTTGATTTTTTCCTGCGTCACGTGAATCGGCTCGCTCCACGGACCGAACTCCTTGCCGATCTTCGCCGTGAGCGCCGGTATATCGTCAAACTTGATCGTCTGCATCGTCGTTCCTCTCTTCTGTTTTCGATTGCACTGCAATCCATGAAATTCTTCCTCGGTTCTAGCCGAGTCGGGTTTCATAATGCAACTGAAGAGAGGTCTGAGCAGGCGTTGCGTTCGGCGATCGGAACTTCATATACCGTGGACGATCGCGCCGAACAGGTAGCCAAGCCCGATAAACAGCAGAATCGTCATCCAGAATCCCAGGGAGAAAAACATCTTCGCCATGGCCGTCATCCTCCGCGGAATCGTACGAGCACTTTCCATGCCCGCACGAACCGGCGAAGAATTCGAGACGGTCCGCGCCGCGAGACCTGTAGAATTTACAGCTTGCCGAAAAAAAACGAGAACTGTAACTCTTACCGCTTACTGATTCGCCACCTCCAGCTCGATCCTGTCCGCGTATTTCTTGATCGCCGCCTCGCGCAGCTTTGGAATTTGCTGCGTCGGGAACAAGCCGTCGGTCGCCTTGTAATCGCGCAACACCTGCCGCGCGAGCGTTGTCTTGTGGACCTCGGTCGGCCCGTCGGCCAGTCCCATGTGGAAGCTCTGGATCACCTGCTCGACGAACGGCATCTCACCCGTCGCGCCGAGCGATCCGTGCAGATGCAGCGCGCGCGCCGCCACGTCGTGGAACACCTTGGGCATCAGCGCTTTCACCGCCGCAATATCCTTGCGCACTTTCAGGTAGTCCTTGTAGCGATCGATCTTCCACGCGGTGCGCAACACCAGCAGTCTGAACTGCTCGATCTCCATCCACGAGTCCGCGATCTTCTCCTGCACCATCTGCTTGTCCGCCAGCCGCGATCCCTGCGTCGTGCGCGACAGCACCCGCTCGCACATCATGTCGAATGCCTTGCGCACCTGCCCGATCGTCCGCATCGCATGATGTATGCGTCCGCCTCCGAGCCGCGTCTGTGCCACCACGAACGCGCCGCCGCGCGGCCCGAGCATGTGATCCTTCGGCACGTGAACGTCTTCGTGGCGGATGTACGCGTGACTGCCGCCGCGCTCATGCGTGCCAACACCGAGGTTCTTCAGAATGTTCACGCCGGGAGTTTCCTTCGGCACGATCAACATGCGGTTGTATTCCTTCGCGTCGGGATCCGTCACAACCATCACGATCCGGATCGGCGCCGCCCTGAGGCTCGGTCATCGAGAACGCGGACACGATTTCGTTGTCGAGCAGCGGCTGCAGGTATTTTTTCTTCTGCTCAGGCGTCCCGTAATTCGCGAGAATCTCGGCGTAGCCCGAATCAGGCGCCTGGCATCCGAATACGATCGGCGCATAGGTCGCGCGTCCCAAAATTTCGTTCATGAGTCCTAGCTTAACCTGCCCGTAGCCTTGCCCGCCGAGCTCCGGCCCGAGATGGCAGGCCCACAGCTTGCGCTTCTTGACCTCGGCCTGCAGCGGCCGCACCAGCGCGTTGCGTTTCGGATTGCGCACGTCATACGGATGGCAGTCGAGCACGAACTCGAGCGGCTCGACCTCCTCGCGCACGAATTTTTCGATCCAGTCGAGCTCCTTCTGGAACTCGGGCTCGGTTTCAAAATCCCAACTCATGATGATTCCTCCTCCGTGTAGAGTGTTGTCCCGCCGACGCGCTCGAACTGGAACTCACACGCCGGATTCTCCCAATGCGAGCCTCTTTTACCAGCGCACGGACGGTTGTGGCGTTCTTGTCATTGGGTGCGGGGGTCACCCCTGCCCAAGGAAGCGTGAAACCCACGGTGGGTTTCACATTCAATCACGTGATTTGCCCTTCCCGCACTCTTCAGTGCGGGGGCTTCTTGGCGTTCTGCTTGTCTTGCTCTTCCTTGTAGACCTCGTCCATCTTCGGCTCGAGCGCTTCATAGAATTGCTTGATGTGCCCGACGTTGGCGCCCAGGTCGCCGGGGAAGTAGCGCAGGATCGAGGTAGTGCCGGGGCGCGCCAGCCCGGAGCGCGAGCACACTTCGATGTCGCCTGACGGGTCCATCGTGATCCTCACGTCGTCCTCAAATTTGAAGAAGCGCGACGTGTAGATGCAATCCAGGGTGAAGTTGCTCGGACTGGACTTGACGATCCTCCATCCGCCAAGCGAGTTGACAGTATCCTGTGAGAGTTTGAACAGCTTGTCGCGCGAGATTCCCGGGTATCCGCGGCGAATCAATTCAGGAAATACATCGTCGAGCGGCGCCGGCGACGCATTCGACACATCGTTTCGGGTCGTCTGAGGTCCCGCGGCGCCTTCTCTTTTGGCGGCCTTCTTGTGCGGCGCGGTAGCGGCCGCAGTTGGCGCCGCCGGCGGTGGATTTTCCATCACGCAAGTCACCGAGCCGGAACCTGTCGCGCTGGCGGCCGCGGAGTTCATCGTGACGAAACGGACTACGCGCTGGCTGAAACCGGGTCTTTCAAAGATTGTTTCGTTGTTCAGGATCATCGTGACTCCCGCCGCTACCACCGCCACGGCCGCGAAAAAAATCGCAAGGCGGATAATCAGCCCGAGCAAGCGGCGTAGAACTGGAATGAAGATCATTGCGGTGAGGACGACGGCGGCGATGACGAGTTCGGGCGGCGTGAACATAGATGATGAATTCCCCGGAGGAATGCCTAGCCGTTTAGATGGCGTTGGCGCAAGCGGGACGCGGATAGTTCCGCGCCGATGCGGCTGCTAGGGCCGGATCGCACCCAAAAAGCGCACCGGCGCGACCCTGATTCGGATCGCGCCGGTATTCGGTAAGTTTGTAAAATTTCGTTTTTCGTGGCTTACGCCGGAGCCGCGGCGAATCCCTCGCCACCGTCGCCGCGCAATATCGCGTCGAAGCGCTTCCCGCCAAGGTAAAAGCGACGCGCCTCGTCGTCGGTGACGGCCGCGCGGCGGACGTCGCGCCGGCGAATCGGCCAAATCCCGCCGACCATCGGATGCCGTCCCTGGCGATAGCTGAAAAAATAGTACGTGAACTGGCGGAGCACGCCCTTGCGCGCTTCCGCACCGAGTCCGTGTCCCGCGCATACGGTGAACATCGTGTGCAGGAAGCGGGGGACCGTGTAGAAGCCCTTGTAAGCGTCGCGATACGCCCCCAGCCAGCTCTCTTTATCCAGCTTGTCGTGCTTGAGCGTGACGTGCTGCGAGTCGAGCTGGTTGAAGTCCCAATCGATGATGGCGCCTTCCTTGGTGAAGCGCACCTGGTCTTCGGTACCCGGCAGGGGAGTCATGATGAAGAACGACACGATGTCGAAACCGATCTTCTTGAGCGTCGCCGCCGCGACGCGCCCGCAATCGGGACCGTCGAACGGGAACCCCAGCATGTAGCCCGCGTGCACCGACACGCCGACCTTGTGCCAGTTCTCGACGACGCGCCGATACTTGTCGATCACATGCGCGCGCACCGCTTCCAGTTTGCCTTTGTGCTGGCGGTCGTCGGTGTTCTGGTACTTGGTCGCAAAGTTCAGGTTGTCGGGATTCAGCGACTCGATTCCGACGAACGCCTGGTAGCATCCAGCGGCCGCGGCCAGCTCCGTGAAACGCTTGCTGCGCCGATGCTTGGCCGTCTCAGTCTCGCCCTCGGCGACATTCGCGTAACACGACGCATCAACGTCCACCTGCATCATGAAGGAGAGCTTGGGATACTCCTTCTTCACCTCGACGAGGCCTGTGAGAATCTCCTCCCATCGTGGCGATCGAAAAAAATCGTCATCGACCAGGAACAGCGACTCGATACCGTGATGCTGGCATGCGTCGCGTACCCAGCTCACGACCGCGTCCGGCTCGCGCGAGCGCATCGTGCGCCCCATCACGTTTTTCACGCTGCAGTACGAGCAGGTGAACGGGCATCCGCGCGAAGTGTCGAGCGTGGTCATCGTGTCGTTGAAAAATCGCGTCAGGTAACGATCGTCGAGTACCGGCAGCAGCGACTCGGTGATTAGCGGCACGATGATGTCGTCCTGGCCGGTCTTCGCGCGAATTCCCTGCGTGACCGAATAACTGAGGCGCAGCCCGCCGCGCAGAAAATCCTCAACGATATCGCCCCAAATATTCTCAGCCTCGCCAACTACAGTCGTGACGCCGCATTGGTTGAGGAACTTGCACGAGTCCGGAAACCCGCTGACGTGGAAGCCGCCCATCATCGTGGGGACGCCTTCCGCGACGAACTGCAGCGCGAGGTCGCGCCCGCGCGGATACTGATTCGATTGCACGCCTGCCAGTCCGATCAGCAACTCGACGCCATCTTCGCGCGCCTTTTCTTTAATCGCCTTGATTGTCTCGGGGCTGACGATGCCGTCGCAGTTTTCGTCCCAAATTACCGTTTCGAGGCGGACGTTGCGCTCGACCGCGTAGCGCTTGTTGAACGCCTCGTTGAGCGCGGTCATCACGGTCAAAGTGTTGTTCGGCTGGACGCCGTAGCGGAAATATTGGACGAAGCCGTCCTCGTCGTAACGCGAGGGCTTGATGAAATAGACGCGAATAGTGCGGCAAGGCTCAGGCTTGACGGCGGCATCTGCCGTCGCACCCTCGCGGGCAGTCAACTGGAGCGCAGCCGGCCGGTCACCGCCGTAGCGATTGGTTCCCAAGAGCCAATAGAGAATAGAAGCCGCGAAAACGAAGAATGCGCCAAGAAAAACGAGAAATCCCATGAATAGATCCTCTAGATCCTCTGCCTTTGCAGCCTACCCCGCAACCCACGCTGCCCAAGGTATCCGAATGCGAGATCGAACGGTATCTAACCGGTCGGTCAGAAATCAGTAAACAAATCCCGACCGGAGTTGTCAACCATTCGATTGAACCACGTTAATGGCGCCAAAGTCGAGGAATTAGCCGGGTAATCCGCGCGGAGCGTACCTAGCGGTACATTTCGACCAGATTGATTAGGCCCAGGTCGCGGTAGCGCTCGATCAGGTAGCCTTTGATTTCCTGCACGCTGGCCATCTGCAAAGTCTCGCGCGCGATCAGCCGGGCGGTCTGATAGTCGACCTCCCGAATGACTTTGCGCACCACCGGAATGAACAGCGGGCTCAGGCTCAGTTCGTCGAGACCCATCCCGACCAGTAGGAGCGCCGCCAGCGGATCGCTGGCCATCTCGCCGCACAGGCAGACCTCCTTGTCGGCCGCGCGCGCAACGTTGACGACTTCGCCGATGGCGGAGATGACGGCGGGATGCAACGCCTCGTACAGGTGCGCAACCTTGGGATTGTTGCGATCGGCGGCGAGCAGATACTGGATGAGATCGTTGGTGCCGATCGAGAAAAAATCGACCTCGCGCGCAAGCCGCGGCGCCAGCCACACCGCCGACGGCACTTCGACCATGATTCCGACTTCGATATTGGGATTGTGCTCGAGCCCTTCCTTGTACAGCTCGGCCTGCGACTCGGCCAGCAGCTCCTTGGCGCGGCGCAATTCCTCGAGGCTCGAAATCATCGGGAACATGATGCGGACGTTGTGCTTGGCGGCGGCGCGGAGAATCGCGCGGAGCTGAACCTTGAACAGCCCCGACATCTCCAGCGAGATGCGAATCGAACGCCAGCCCAGGAACGGGTTGTCCTCGCGCGGCACCCGCATATACGGCGGATACTTGTCGGCGCCGATATCGAGTGTGCGAATCGTGACCGGGCGCTTGCCCAGCGCCTCGAGCATCTTGCTGTATAGCGCGAGCTGCTGAGTCTCGTCGGGAAAATCCTCGTAAGTCAGGAACGAGAATTCCGAACGCAGCAGCCCTACGCCCTCGGCGCCATAGCGCAGCGCCAGGTGGATGTCGGCGAGCAGCGCGATGTTGGCGAGCATCAGGACGCGATGGCCGTCGCGCGTCGCGGTGGGCGCGTTGCCCTCCTCAATCAGCTCTTTCTTGAAGGCCTCATAGCGCTTCGACAGGCTCACGTAGTCGCGCTCGATCTCGGTACCGGGATTGACGTAGACGACGCCGGCGTTGCCGTCGAGCACGAGCTGATCGCCCTCGACGACCGATTCCATCAGATGTTCGACCCCAACGACGGTCGGGATTTCGAACGCGCGCGCCAGGATCGCCGCGTGCGAGGTGACCCCGCCGGATTGCAGCGCGATGCCCGCGAGCTTCTCATGGCTGACCATCGTCAACTGCGAGAGCGTAAGCTCCTCGGCGACGATAATCGTCGGCTTGGTAAAGGGCGCGCGCTTTTCCTCCTGCCGCAGATGACGCAGCACGCGATGGCCAACGTCGCGGAAGTCGGTCGCGCGCTCACGCAGGTAGTTGTCCGCGACCGCCAGCATCGAGGTGCTGAGTTCCTCGATCACGCGAAACAGCGCGCTCTCCGCCGTGTAGCCGTTGGCAATCGTGTCACGGATGCGCCCGACGAACTCCTCGTCTTCGAGAATCATGCGATGGGCGTCGAAGATCTTCAGGTCTGACTCGGGCATCATCGGCTCCATCCGCACCCGCAGCGTCGCCAGCTCGGCCAGCGAACGGGCCAGGGCCTCCTCGAAGCGCTTGGCCTCGACCTTGGGGTCGCGCGACTTCTGATGGCGATCGACGCTGCTCAGAAATGTGCCGACGACGTGCGCGTTGCCCTGCGCAAATCCGGGCGACGCGGACAGCCCCGCCAGGCGCGGGCGGCGAATCTTGGCCGGCGCGGCGTGACGCGTCTTGCCGCCGACTTTTTCGTAGTCCTTGAGCTGGCGGTTGGCCTCGATCATCCGGCGCTTGTATTCGAGCCGCTCTTTTTCCTTGGTCGCGAGCGATTCGCGCAGCCTGAAATGAGACAGGATTTGCGCGACCTGGTTGGCCGCGGTGCTGAGCAGCCGAATTTCGTTCTTGTTAAACTTGCGCCGCTCGAGCGTCTGCGCGACCAGCACTCCGAGCGGCTTCTTGCGGCCGTCGCGAACCGGCACGCCGAGAAAAGTATGGAAGCGCTCCTCGCCGGTCTCGGGAAAATACTTGTAGCGCGGATGGCTGATCGCGTCGGGTACGTAAACCGGCTCGTCCTGCTCGAGCACCAGTCCGACCAGTCCCTCGCTGAGCCGCATCGAGACTTTGCCGACCGACTCGCGATCGAGCCCGACCGTGGCGCGCAGCACGATTCGTTCGCGCTGCGGATCGAACAGGTACAGCGAACAGACCTCGGCCTCCATCCCGCCCGCGATCGCGAAGGCCACGCGATCGAGCGTCTCGCGCAAATCGTCGGAATGCTCGCCGCCAATCGAGGACAGATGCTCGATCAGAGCGAGGCGATCCTTGTTGGCACTCATTTATAAAGTCTCAGGTGAAGTCTCAGCAGCGGCGCAAAAAATTTTATCGGATCGATCGCGTCGCGGACAATGCCGCCGCGAGATTTAATCCTCGTCATAGTCATCTTCACGACTCTCGAAGCCCGGCGGAAGCGCAGCTTGTCCACTTTGCGTGTTTGAACGTCGGTCGTTGATTCGCTCGACGAGGCCCGGAATCATCGACGTAAGCTCGGAAGGAAGCGCTTTGACCGCCGGATCGTCGAACCTCAAATTGAAGTAGTCCAGTGCGAGTTGCACGATCGCCTCTGCCTGACGGAGATCGCGTTTGCGCTTGATCGGATCTCGCGTCGGCTGCAGCGAGACCCACAGCTTGTGCAATGCGAACACGCGCGGCTCGGGTACCACGAATCGAACCGGGAAGCCGTTGTCGGCGATCACAATCTGGGTCTTCGGCGGCAACGCAGTCAGCCATTCGAGCCCGCGCAACTGTTCCGCGACAAGATCATGGCCGCTGCCGATGCTGGTGAACGCGAGTCCGCCGGAATCGATTGGCGCCCGAATCAAATCGACCATGAAGCCCTTCGCGTTGACGGCGCGAAACGATCTCTTGCGCTGCGGTTTGAACGTCGCGTCCACGTCCTGAAGGATTCCGAGCAGTCCTGGACTCCGTATCGAGCCGGCCAGTTCGATTTCAGCTTTAGTGTTCAGGAGAGTGTCGAGATCCTCAGTCTGAAGAAGTCCCGCTTTGAGCTGCACCCCCGCCGCCATTTCGTAGGCATACATCGCATGGCTGCCGAGAATAATCAGATGGCTGCCGAGCAGCCCGCTCGCGTCGAGCGATCTTACGATGTCAGCGGCAAGCCGCGGAACGCGATTCACTCCCGCAGCGACGCAAAATTTAGCCTGGCGGGCGACCTCTTCATTGATTGATTTGATCCGCACATCGAGGTCGCGCTTGGTCTCGGTAAATTCCCGGTAAACTCGCTCGGTCTGCGGCGAGCGTGGGCCGAGCGAGCGATTTCCGCCCGTGCGGTCGGTGATACGCACGAGGTAGTCGTGGTCAGCGACTTTCTTCCAGTACAGTCCGCCGCGAAGTGTCCGACGCTCTACTTGCAGGTCGATCGAATGTTCGTAGAGCTGTGCAGTATCGACCGCAATTCTGCGCTGCTGGGCAGTGAGTTCCTTTGGCTTCAATGAGACGTTTTCCTTTCAAATTTCTGGAATGATGATTTGAGAGGAAATAATAGCATAATCAGGTCTATATCGATAGAAATGACGATATCCGCAGCTGAGTTTTTCCTTTCAAATTTACCTAAAGAGTCAAATGAAAGGAAAATGCTTGTGTTTCAGGACTTTTTCGATGCGCTAGCTGGCAGGCGGCGACGGCTCGAACGGTGCCAGCAC
>NZ_DATEQZ010000070.1:0-4763 GCF_035272065.1 Binatus sp. (SeqCode) | reverse complement strand
GTAGAGACATGTTGCCTCCGGTAAAGCGCATAGTGTAAAAATTCTTCGGGGAGTTTGCAGGAGTTCAAATATGAGTGACTGGAAGAAGCCGGAGTTCGTCGAGATCCGGATGGACGCGGAAATCAACTGCTACAGTTCTGCGCTTGCCGACGATCCTCGTCGCGTTCTGAAGCAGCCGGTGATTCGCGACAACGGCCCGGAAACCAACCAGGAATCCTAAGACCGGCAGTCAGTGCGGGTCCATATCCTTGGTTCCGCCGCCGGCGGCGGGTTCCCGCAGTGGAACTGCAACTGCGTCAATTGCGCTGGGCTGAGGACCGGGTCGCTTCGCGCGAAAGCGCGGACGCAATCCTCGGCAGCAGTTAGTGCGGACGGCGCGCGATGGTCGTTGCTGAACGCTAGCCCCGACCTTCGCGCACAAATATTTTCATTTCCAGACTTGCTGCCGACGAGCAGCGTGAGAGGATCAGCGATCGACGCGGTTTTGCTGAGCGACGCGGAGCTCGATCACATCACCGGCCTGCTTTCGCTCCGCGAGGCGCAGCCGGTGCGGCTCTATTGCACATCGCGGGTTTTCGATTGGGTGTTCGCGTCGAACCCGATTTTCAGCGCGTTGAACCAGCCGGAGAGGTTTCGGGTGACGATGGTCGAAAATCGCAAAGTCGAAACTATCGGATGCGGTCTGGGCTTCGAGGCAATTTTCGTCGGCGGCAAAATTCCGACTTACGTGAAAACCCCAGCAGCCAACCGCGACGGAGCCGCGGTCGCATACAAGGTCATCGACTCTCGCGCAGACTCGTCGATCCTTTATGTTCCGGCAATCAAAGAAATCGACGAACGATTTATCGCGGCGGCCGCTCAGTGCGACTGTCTCATGCTCGACGGGAGTTTCTGGTCGGAAAATGAAATGGCGTTCCGCGGCGCGGGGACGCGGACCGCGTCGACGATGGGGCACATACCCATCTCGGGACCCGCTGGCAGCCTCGCACGGCTTAGCCATCTTCCAATCAGGAAGATCTATACTCATATGAACAACACCAACCCCATTCTCGATGAAGCGTCGGCCGAGCGTCGCGAGGTCGAAAAAGCGGGATGGGAAGTCGCCGAAGACGGTATGGACTTTACCGTGTGACTTCGGGCTTGAACGGTATGGCAGAAAGCAAACCTGACTCGCCTGAAAAATTTGTCTCGCGGCTGCGCGCGATCGGCAAGGCGGCCTATCACGACAAGCATCCGTTTCACGTACTGATGCATCAAGGGAAACTCACCAAGCGACAACTGCAGGCGTGGATCGAAAATCGTTTCTACTATCAGTGGACGATTCCCAAAAAAGATGCCCTGATCCTGGCCAAGGCCGACGACCCGGAATTCCGCCGCGCATGGATCACGCGGATCACCGACCACGACGGGATTGGCGATAGCGAGGGCGGCATCCGCAAGTGGTACAAGCTGTCGGAGGCCGCGGGGCTCGACGCCGACGACGTCGCGAGCTTGCGCTACGTGCTGCCGGGCGTGCGATTCGCGGTGGATGCGTACCTGCATCTGTGCGCGTCGCGTCCGCTGACCGAGGCGGTCGCGTCGTCGCTGACGGAATTGTTCGCGCCCACGCTGATGGCGGATCGTATCGTAGTGCTGGAGAAACTCTACCCCTGGCTCGACAGCCGCGGGCTGGAATATTTTCGCGGACGGCTGGTGCAGGCGCCGCGCGACTCTGAGTTCGGCCTGGATTACGTCGTCGCGCATTGCACGACGCGCGAGTCGCAGGACCGCGCCGCAGAAGCGCTCACGCTCAAGTGTCAGATACTGTGGGGCCTGCTCGACGCTGTTCACTACGCGTACGTTTCCCCCGGATATCTGCCGCCGCTGTGGCACGATCCGCGGAAACTCTGATGAGTACCGGCGACGCATGGCGGCCGCGGCTGGCCTCCCGCGCGCGGCTCAAGTTCGACCCTATAGCGAAGCAGGAAATGCTGCTCTTCCCGGAAGCCGCCTTGGCGCTCAATGAAACAGGCGCCGCGATTGTGCGGCTGTGCGATGGCGCGCGTTCGATCGATGAAATCGTCGAACAGCTATCGAGAAAATTTCGCAGCGCCGATCGCGACGCACTAATGCGCGAGGTGGTGGATTTCATTGCGACGATTCGCGCGCGCGGGTTGCTCCAGTGATCGCGGCGTCGCGCCCATACACCCTCGTCGCCGAGCTCACCTATCGATGCCCGCTGCGATGCGTGTACTGTTCCAACCCCGTTAATTTCCACCGCTCACGCAGCGAGCTCTCGACCGGCGAGTGGCGCCGCGTTTTTTCTGAGGCCGCGGAACTGGGCGTCATGCAGTTGCATTTCTCGGGCGGCGAGCCTGTCCTTCGCGATGATCTCGTTGAGCTGATTCAGGATGCGCGCGCGCACGATCTCTACACCAACCTGATCACAGGAGGCACGCTGCTCGACGAAGACAAGCTGCGGCGTCTTCGCGAAGCAGGCCTCGATCATATCCAACTGAGCATCCAGGGCGCTGCGCGCGAAAGCGCCGAGACGATCGCCGCCGTTCGCTCACATCGCAAAAAGCTTGAGGTCGCGCGGCTCATCGGCAAGATCGGATTCCCGCTAACGCTCAACGTGGTGATCCATAGGCTGAATATCGCCGAGGTACCCGAGTTGATCGGGATCGCGTTGGAGCTAGGCGCGAATCGCCTCGAACTGGCGAATACCCAGTTCTATGCGTGGGCGGCTGAGAATCGGCGGGCGTTGATGCCGACACGCGAGCAGTACGATCGCGCCGAGGGAATCGCGCGCGAGGCAATCGTGAAATATCGCGGCACGCTCGAAATCGCGTTCGTGCAGAACGACTATCTCTCGGGCGAGCCCAAGCCATGCATGGGCGGATGGGGCCGCAGCTACATCTGCATCAATCCCACCGGCGAAGTGATGCCGTGTCATGCCGCGTCGGTGATCCCGGGGCTGCGCTTCGATTCGGTTCGCGACGGCGCCCTGGAAAAAATCTGGCGCGACTCGCCCGCGATGAATGCTTTCCGCGGCGACGACTGGATGATGGAGCCGTGTCGCACTTGCGCCAGGAAGGAAATCGATTTCGGAGGATGCCGATGCCAGGCCTTTATGCTCGCGGGAAATGCCGCCGAGGCCGATCCGATCTGCCGCCTGTCACCGCATAATGGGATCGTCGAGTCGATGCGAAAGAACTCCGGTACCGACGCTCCGCTGATCTATCGCGATGCTAAGACCAGCCGCAAACTTTCTAAAGCGATCGGTTCGCTCTAGACGATTCCAGACTTGCCAGTCATGTCCTGCGGGCGCGCGGAGACCTTGCACTGACGGTAACGGCTGTCTCTGAACACGGCGACAGGATCGATTGCGCCGCCGTTTCGCTTGCGCGCCATTTTGATCGCGGACTCGACATCCATCCGCACCGCGTTTTGCAGCGTGCGATTCGCCATCAGGGCGTCGTTCTTCTCCTGCGCCGAATTCAACGCGTCGCGATCGACGATCAACGCCTGCGCATAGGCGCGCTGCAGTGCGACCGCGCTCTCCAGCAGGCTTTCGATCGGGTCGGTCACGTTGTGACTCTGATCGAGCATGTAAGCCGGCGCAAATCCCGGCGCGCCACGCAATTCGGCATCCACCAGCTCGTTGAAAACCAGGAAAATCTGGAACGGGTTGACCGAGCCGGTGTCCAAATCGTCGTCGCCATATTTGGAATCGTTGAAGTGAAAGCCGCCAAGGCGCTGAAACTGGATCAAGCGCGCAACGATCTGCTCGATGTTCGTGGTCGGCGCATGATGACCCAGGTCCACCAGGCACTGCACGTTTGCGCCGAGCTGCGTCGCGCAAATGAAACTGGTGCCCCAGTCCGCGATCACCGTCGAGTACAGGGCAGGCTCGTAGAGCTTGTGCTCAATGAACGCACGCCATCCGTCGGGCAAGGCCGCGACGATCACGCGCATGCTCTCGAGGTAGCGCTCGAGCGCCTTGGTCATGTTGAGCTGACCCGGAAAATTCGAGCCGTCGCCGATCCAGACAGTGAGCGCTCGCGAACCGAGCCGCTTTCCGATTTCGATGCACTCCAGATTGTGCGCAATAGCCTGTTCGCGAACCGGCTTGTGGGTATGGGTCAGGCTGCCGAACTTGTAGGACAACTGACCCGGAAGGTCTTCGAACGTATTCGAATTGATGGCGTCGAAAACGATCCCATAGGAGCGCGCAAAGTCCCGCAATTCGCGGAGATCGTCAACCCGGTCCCAGGGAAAATGTGGCGACACCGAGGGCGTCGCACGTCCCAGCTGCTGGATCACGGCGCAGTCCTCGAGCTTCTCGAAGATGTTGCGCGGCTCGCCGGCCACCGGAAAGCGCGCGAACCGCGTGCCGCCCGAGCCGACCCCCCAGCTGGGAATCGCGACCGCAAACCGCTGGATGCGCGCGGTGATCGCTTCGAGGTCAACGCCGCGCCGCGCCAGCACGGCGCCAAGATGCTCGTAGTCGGCCGCAAGGTCGTTTTCCAGGCGTGCGTTGTGTTTTGCGATGAGCTCGGGATCGATTGGAGTGCGCAGCGTCATAGCAACCTCTCGAGATCTTCAGCGCGTGAATGCAGCGGCGTTGCCGGCGTCAACATTGAGAATGTTGCCGGTGGACTTTGCCGATCGATCGGACGCAAAAAAATGCACCGCCTCGGCGACATCCTCGGGCGTAACGTTTTTCTTCAGCAGGCTCCGTTCACGGTAGAACTTCTCCAGCTCAGACGGATCGATGCCGT
>NZ_DATEQZ010000069.1:0-42022 GCF_035272065.1 Binatus sp. (SeqCode) | reverse complement strand
GGGTGGCGCTCCTGCCGCATCGGCTGCGGGCGGAGCCGCTCCTGCTGCGGCTGGCGCTCCGGCAGCAGCCGGTGCTCCTGCCCCCCGGCGTGCGCGACGCGCACGTCGTTCGGTGCCCGAGGGCGTCGCGCATGTGCATGCGACCTTCAACAACACGATCGTGACGATCACCGATCAGCAAGGGACCGTGATCGCATGGTCGAGCGCCGGCTCGGTCGGCTTCAAGGGCTCGCGCAAGGGCACTCCGTTCGCCGCGCAGATGGCGGCAGAGGCGTGCGCCCGCAAATGCTCTGAAGTCGGGATGCGCGCGGTAGTCGTCCACGTCAAGGGTCCGGGCGGCGGCCGCGAATCCGCAGTCCGCGCGCTGCAAGCGGCCGGACTCGGCGTCATCTCGATCAAGGACGTAACTCCAATTCCGCACAACGGATGCCGTCCGCCGAAGCGCCGCCGAGTCTGAGCCGAATTAACCGCGAGCGAACAAGGAACGTAACTTAACATGGCGAGAAACCTGGGACCGGTCTGCCGTCTGTGCAGACGCGAAGGACTGAAACTCTTCCTCAAGGGAGAGCGATGCTACAGCGACAAGTGCGCGATCGAGCGGCGCAATTATCCGCCCGGCGCGCACGGACAGGCGCGCACGCGCTTCTCCGAATTCGCGATTCGGCTGCGCGAGAAGCAGAAGGTCAAGCGCATTTACGGCCTGATGGAAACGCAGTTCGCCGCGTACTTCGCGATGGCTGAGCGGATGGACGGCATCACCGGCGAGAATCTGCTGGTGCTGCTCGAGCGGCGGCTCGACAACGTCGTCTATCGTCTCGGTTTTGCCAGCTCGCTGGCGCAGGCGCGGCAGGTCGTTCGTCACGGGCATATTTTAGTTAACGGCAGGAAAGTCACGATTCCCTCGACCCTGGTCGAGGTTGGCAGTGTGATAAGCGTGGCCGAGGCGAGCCGCACCAAGAAGGTGATCGTCGAGGCAATCGAGATGGCACAGCGCCGCGGCGTTCCGCCGTGGATGGCACTCGAGCGCGAACAATTCCGCGGCTCGCTCCGGGCGCTGCCGGCGCGCGCTGAACTGACAATGCCGATTAGCGAAAAGCTGATCGTCGAGCATTACTCAAGATAGGGCGGAGGCTACCGATTCGGCGTCCCGGTCCGTGGTGGACCTGTGTGGGCGCGGGAAATCCATCGGGAAAAAAGAGCACAGACTATGCAAAATGACTGGCGAGATCTGATCAAACCCAAGGCTGTCGAGTTCGACGAGAAGGAAGTCACTCCTTCCTACGGCAAATTTTCCGCGGAACCGCTCGAACGCGGCTACGGAATCACCGTTGGCAACGCGCTGCGGCGCATCCTGCTGTCCACCCTGCCCGGCTGCGCGATTACGGCAGTCAGGATCAAAAACGTCCTGCATGAGTTCTCGACTCTGGCCGGCGTCAAGGAGGACGTGACCGACATCGTCCTCAACTTGAAGGAAATCCGCCTCCGCCTGCACGAGGGCGAGCAGATTACCGCGACCTTGAAGGTCAAAGGCGAAGCGCAGGTCACCGCGCGCGACATCACCGGCGGACCCAGCCTCGAAATCCTGACCCCGGACAAGCATATCGCGTCGCTCGACAAAGGCGCCGACCTCGACATGGAACTCGTCATCAAGCGCGGCCGCGGCTACGTCCCCGGCGAGCGCACCGATGAGGAGGAACCGATCGGCACGATTCGCCTCGACGCGATCTTCTCGCCCATTCGCAAAGTCAACTTCACCGTCACCAACGCGCGCGTCGGCCAGCGCACCGACTACGATCGGCTCGCGCTCGAAATCTGGACCGACGGCTCGATCAACCCGCGCGAGGCCCTGACCTACGCGGCACGCGTGATGCGCGATCAGATGACGATTTTCGCGGGCGTCGAGGAAGAAGCCGAAGTGCCCGCCGGCGCGGCCGAGGGCGGCGAAGCGCGTCCCACGATGAGCGAGTTGCTCTATCGGCCAGTCGAGGGGCTGCCGATTTCGGTGCGCGCTTTCAACGGCCTGCAGAACGCCGACATCAAGTATATCGGCGAGCTGGTGCAGCGCACCGAGCAGGACATGCTCAAAATCAAAAACTTCGGACGCAAGTCCCTCAACGAGATCAAGGAAGTCCTCGCCGACATGGGCCTCTCGCTCGGAATGCGGCTGGAGAACCTGCCACCGCGCGGCGAGCTCGACCGCATGTGGGAAGAGCAAGAACGCCGCGAATCGGCATAAAGTCCGACGCGAGTCTGCATAGCTTTTTGGAGTAACTGATGCGTCATCTCAATTCGGGCCGCAAGCTCAATCGCACTTCGGCGCATCGCAAGGCGCTGTTCAAGAACATGGTGCTCGCGTTGATTCGTCATGAACGAATCAAGACAACTGATCCCAAGGCCAAGGAACTGCGGCGTATCGCGGACCGGATGGTCACGCTCGGCAAGCAGAACGATCTCGCCGCGCGTCGCCGCGCGTTCGCGGCGTTGCAATCGCATGACGCGGTCAAGAAGCTGTTCGACGAGATCGCGCCGCGCTTCAAGGATCGCAACGGCGGCTACACCCGGGTGATCAAGTTCGGCCATCGCCGCGGCGACGCGACGATGATGTCGGTGATCGAGTTCACCGGACAGGAAGAGCAGACCAAGGCCAAGAAGCCGCGCAAGCGCTCCGCCGCAAAGAAGGAAGGCGCGACCGCCGAGAAGCCTCGTCGAGCCGCCGCCGCGGGCTGATCCAACTCTAACCTCACGACCAACGACGCAAAGGCACGAAGAGAATCTCTTCGTGCCTTTTCTTTTTACTCGATGCGCTCGAGCAGCTTGGCGCGCAGCGCCATGTGCGCGCTCTTGAGCCCCGACAGGATTCCGTCTTCGAAGTTCCACTCGCCGCTCGCCATCAGGTCGGCGAAGTCGTTCGGGTTGCGGATGTCCTCCGGGGTGAGCCCGGGATGAATCGCACGCGCCATTGCGAGCACCTTGCTCTCCTGCTGCGCGATCATCTCGAGCATCAAGCGATCTATTATCACCAGTGTCTCCCGCGTGGCCATTCGCAGATCGTAACGCAGCGAGCACCTTCTTGGCGAGTGCGCGCTTTGATAATGTTGATTCACAGGCGGCAAAATATAATGTCCAACGAACTCGTTGCTCCCGATAAATTCTTCCTCAACCGCTTCGGCATGAACCACGGCGCACTCGAGCGAATCCTCGGCAGCGCGCTCGAACGCAAGGCTGACTACGCCGATCTCTACTTCGAGTACCGCAGCGCCGAGGGCTTGGGGCTCGAGGAATCGATGGTGAATCACACCAGCAAGAGCGTCAGCCACGGGGTGGGCGTACGCGTGTGCGCCGAGGATCGCACCGGCTACGCGTATTCCGACGAAGTCACGATCGACAGGATGCGCCTTGCGGCCGAGGCTGCGCGCGCGATCGCAGACCAGCGCGGCACGACGCCCGCCGCCGTGCAGGTCGGCGCCCCGGTCGCGCGTCACGCGCTGTACGATCTTCCGAGCACGCCGCTCGACGTTCCGGTGCAGGAGCGCGCGAAGCTGCTGAGCGAGATTGATCGCCTCGTGCGCGCCTCCGATCCGCGCGTGAAAAACGTGATGGCGTCATTCGCGTGCGAGCGGAAGATCGTGATGATCGTGAGGAGCGACGGGCAGGTCGCCGCGGACGTGCAGCCGCTGTGCCGGCTCAACGTCACCGTGATCGCCGACGACGGCAAAGGCCGCCAGATGGGCTCCTACGGCGGCGGCGGGCGCGTCGAGTGGAACTACTTCATCGAGAATGACCGATGGCGTGAGTATGCCCTCGAAGCCGCGCGCCAGGCGATCGTCAACCTCGACGCTATCGACGCGCCTGCGGGCGAGATGGTGGTCGTGCTCGGACCGGGATGGCCGGGGATTCTGCTGCATGAAGCAATTGGCCACGGTCTCGAAGGCGACTTCAACCGCAAGAAGACGTCCGCATTCGCAGATCGAATCGGCCAGAAAGTCGCAAGCGAACTTTGCACGGTGATCGACGACGGCACCATCCCGAATCGTCGCGGCAGCCTGAACGTTGATGACGAAGGCACTCCCACTTCGCGCACAGTGCTGATCGAAAAAGGAATCCTGCGCGGCTACTTGCAGGATCGGATGAACGCACGGCTGATGAAGATGGAGCCGACCGGCAACGGCCGCCGCGAGAGCTTCGCGCATTCGCCGATGCCCCGGATGACCAACACCTTCATGCTCAACGGTGAATCGACGCCCGAGGAAATAATCAAGTCGGTCAAGAATGGCCTCTACGCCGTCAACTTCGGCGGCGGACAGGTCGATATCACCAACGGCAAATTTGTTTTTTCCGCGAGCGAGGCTTACCTGATCGAGGACGGCCAGGTAACGCGGCCCGTGAAGGGCGCGACCTTGATTGGCAACGGTCCCGACGTGTTGACGCGCGTCTCGATGGTCGGCAACGACCTCGCACTCGACGCCGGCGTCGGCACCTGCGGCAAGGACGGCCAATCGGTACCGGTGGGCGTGGGACTTCCGACGATTCGAATCGACGGCATAACGGTCGGCGGTACGCGCGCATGACAATCAAGATGATAGTGAGAACAATCTGATGGCGGCGGTTGATATTGAACTCGCCAATTGGGCGCTCGATGAAGCGAAGCGCAAGGGCGCCAGCGCGGCGGAGGTTTTGTGCGTTACGGCGGAGTCTCTGGATGCAGGCGTGCGCCTGGGCGAAGTAGAGAAACTCAAGAGCTCGCGCGAGCGCCGGCTCGGTCTGCGCGTGTTTTGCGGACAATCTTCAGCGACCTCCTCGACGGCCGAACTCGAGCGTGACTCGCTTGGCGCTTTCGTTGCGAGCACGGTCGAGCTTGCGCGCCTGTCGGCCGCCGATCCGTGGGCGGGACTGCCCGACCCCGGGCTTCATCCGAAATCGTTGCCCGAGCTTTCGCTGGCGGATCCCGACAGCGGAATCGTGACCGCGGATCGCGCACTCGAGATCGCGCGCATCGGCGAGAATGCGGCGCTGAAATTCGATCGGCGTATCAAGAATTCAGGAGGCGCCGAATTCAGTTCCGGACGCTACCGGGTACTATTCGCCAACAGCCAGGGTTTCTCCGGCGAGTATTCCGGCACTTCGTACAGCCTTGTGGTGGCGCCGATCGCGCAAGATGGCGACGCGATGCAGCAGGGAGTCTGGTACACGTCGAATCGCCGCTTCGGAAAACTCGAGGATGCGGAGTCGGTCGGAATAACTTCCGCCAAGCGAGCGCTACGCCGTCTTGGAGCGCGCAAAATCAAGACGACGCACGCGCCGGTGGTGTTCGATCCCGACATGGCCGCAGGCTTGATTCGATCGATCGTCGGGGCCGCATCGGGGCCAGCACTATACAAGGGAGCGTCATTCCTGCTCGGCCAGCTGGGCAAAGCGATTGGCGCTCCGGGCGTCACGATCGTTGACGACGCGCTGATTCCCGGCGGACTCGGCTCCAAGCCTTTCGACGGCGAGGGGCTGCCGACCTCCCGCAAGAACGTGATCGACAAGGGCGTGCTCGCGACCTACCTGCTCGACTGCTATTCGGCGCGCAAGCTCGGTCTCGCTCCCACCGGCAACGCCGCGCGCTCGGTCGGCGAGGCTCCCAGCGTCTCGACCACCAACCTGTACCTCGAGCCCGGTGGATATACGCCCGCGCAGATAATCGGTTCGGTGAAGGAGGGGCTGTACCTGACCGAAACCATCGGATTCGGCGTGAACATGGTCACCGGAGATTACTCGCGCGGGGCCGGTGGAATCTGGATCGAGAATGGCGAACTCGCGTACCCAGTGCAGGAGATCACCATCGCGGGCAACCTGAAGGACATGATCGCCGGCGTCGAAATGATCGGCAACGATTTGAACTGGCGCTCGTCCACTGTCGCGCCAACGATCAAGATCGCCGAGATGACGATCGCCGGCGCCTGATAGCCTCCGATACTTTTTTACCAGTATCAGCCTCCCTCTTGACGTAGGCGCAAATCTGAGCTAACTGTTTGTAGGGTTTAATTACACACGTCGGCCGTCATATGGTGCAGCCGCAAGGGAGATGCCTATGAACCTTCAGGTTTCCGCACAGGCTCAGGAAAGGCTGCTATCCAAGCTCTCATCGATGGGACTTCCGCGCTCCGCCGCCACGACGCTGCTCGAGCGCCACATGCTCGTGCGCTATCCCAAGGGCGCGGAGTTGTTTACGATGGGCTCGCCCGCCGATGTCGTTTTTGCCGTTCTTACAGGCCTGGTCAAGGTTCATAGCTCGCGCGCGGGCAGCGACCCGGTGCTCGTCGAACTGGCCGGTCCGGGCGACCTGGTTGGATATGCGGATTTTGCCGACGCGGACGGCGGGCGCTCGCAGTTGTTCGAGGCGACCGCGCTGACCAACACCTGCGTTGCGCTGTTCACGCGTCATCAGATCGCCGAAGTGCTTAAGGGTCTCGAGCCAGAAGCGCTGCTCGGGATTACCGAAGCGATCAATTCGATGTGGTCGTCGGTCGTCTACCGCTACGCGACTTTTTTGGGAATGTCGCTGCGCAAACGGCTCGAGATTGTGCTGGGCGAGCTGGCGGAACGATTCGGCGTGCCCGATTCGCGCGGTACGCTCCTGCTGCCTGAGCTCGCGCAGGAAGAACTCGCCGAGATGATCGGCAGCTCACGCCCGATGGTCAGCAAGCTGCTCACCGAGATGACCGAGCGCGGCATGCTAATTCGCGAGGGACGGCGCCATATCCTTATCGCCGCACAAAAGCCTGACAACGCAGCGGCCGCGGCTGCTCCGCGCGAACCCAAGCTGCACCCGGCGTTCGAGCCGGCGCCCGCGGCCACGCGCCGTGTGCGAGCGGATCGCCGTGCGGTGCGCCCGACCGTGACGCCGATTGAAAATATCTAGGCCTTCGACGACAGCACAAAGCCTCCGTGGGCCTGCGCCTGACTGCGAACTCGCGGTTGGGCGCGGGTTTTCTGCGTGGATTTTCGTTTGCCCCAGACTGAAAAGTAGTTAGCTTAGTCAAAAGGGAAAGCCGACGATCGCATGAACGCTAACCGATTCACCGAAAAACTTCAGGAGGCGCTCGGACGCGCGCAGAACGCCGCGCTTAGCGCTCACAACCAGGCCGTTGACGTCGAGCATCTGTTGGCGTCGCTGCTCGAAGATAACGAAGGGCTCGCGTCTTCGATCCTGAAGCTCACGGGCGTCGATCGCGATGCGGTGAGCCGCAAGCTCAGCGCCGAACTCGCGAAGATTCCGCATGTAACCGGCGGCGGCGCCGACAGCGGGCAGGTCTACGCGACCCAGCGCCTGGGCCGCGTGCTCGCGCGCGCGGAGCAGGAGGCGGGCAAGCTCAAGGACGAGTACGTTTCGGTCGAGCATGTGTTGATCGCGATGCTCGATGAGCCGGGCGCCGCTTCAAAAATTCTGCGCGAAGCCGGGTTGACGCACGACAAGCTGATGGCCGTGCTCAAAAAGGTCCGCGGCAGTCAACGCGTCACCTCGTCGAATCCCGAGGCGACCTACGAGTCGCTGGAAAAATACGGCCGCGACCTGACCAAGCTGGCGTCGGCCGGCAAAATCGATCCGGTAATTGGACGCGACGAGGAAATTCGACGTGTAATCCAGGTCCTCTCGCGCCGCACCAAGAACAACCCAGTGCTGATTGGCGAGCCGGGCGTCGGCAAGACCGCGATTGTCGAGGGCCTTGCACGCCGAATCGTCCAGGGCGACGTGCCAGAGGGAATCAAGAATCGCAGGCTGGTCGCGCTCGACATGGGAGCGCTGATAGCGGGCGCCAAGTTCCGCGGCGAGTTCGAGGAACGGCTCAAGGCCGTCTTGAAGGAAGTGCAGGAGGCCGCAGGCGAGATAATTCTGTTCATCGACGAGTTGCACACCGTCGTCGGCGCTGGCGCGGCTGAAGGCGCGATGGATGCGTCGAACCTGCTCAAGCCCATGCTGGCGCGCGGCGAACTGCATTGCATCGGCGCGACGACGCTCGACGAGTACCGCAAATATATCGAGAAGGATGCTGCGCTGGAGCGGCGGTTCCAGCCGGTGATGGTCGAGGAGCCGAGCGTCGAGGATACAATCTCGATTCTGCGCGGCCTCAAGGAGCGCTACGAAGTTCATCACGGAATTCGCATCAAGGATTCCGCGCTGGTGACGGCGGCGGTGCTCTCGAAGCGTTACATCACCGATCGATTCCTGCCGGACAAGGCGATCGACCTGATCGATGAAGCGGCGGCCAAGCTGCGCACCGAGAAGGAATCGATGCCGGTCGAGATCGACGAGGTCAATCGGCGCGTGATGCAATTGGAAATTGAACGCGAGGCGCTCAAGCGAGAAACCGATCAGGCCTCGCGCGATCGCTTGCAGAAACTCGAGAAGGAACTGGCCGAGGTCAAGGAAAAGCGCGCGGGCCTGCAGGCGCAGTGGGAAACCGAAACCGGCGGCCTCGAGAAACTGGCAAAAATCAAAGCTGAGATCGAACAAACCAAGCTCGCAATCGAAAAAGCCAAGCGCGAGTACGACCTCAACAAGGTCGCCGAGCTGCAGTACGGCAAGCTCGCGTCACTCGAGAAGCAGCTCGGCGCCGAAGAGCAGGGGCTGATCGAGAAGCACACCGGCGGCAAACGTTTGATCAAGGAAGAAGTGGACGAGGACGACATCGCCGAAGTCGTCGCGCGGTGGACCGGGATTCCGGTGTCGCGCCTGCTCGAAGGCGAGGTGCAGAAGCTCGCGCATCTCGAGGAGCATCTGCACAAACGCGTGATTGGCCAGGACGAAGCGGTGATCGCGGTTTCCGACGCGGTAATTCGTGCCCGTTCCGGACTCAAGGATCCCAACCGCCCGATCGGATCGTTCATTTTTCTCGGTCCCACCGGCGTCGGCAAGACCGAACTCGCGCGCGCGCTGGCCGAGTTCCTGTTCGACAGCGAAGCCGCGATGATCCGAATCGACATGTCCGAATACATGGAGAAGCACACCGTCTCGCGGCTGGTGGGCGCACCGCCGGGGTATGTCGGCTTCGAAGAGGGTGGGCAGTTGACGGAAGCCGTGCGCCGCCATCCTTACTCGGTCATCCTGTTCGACGAGATCGAAAAGGCGCACGCCGATGTATTCAACGTCCTGCTGCAATTGCTCGACGACGGCCGGCTCACCGACGGTCACGGACGCACGGTGGATTTCCGTAACACGGTTGTGATCATGACGTCGAATATCGCCAGCCAGATTATTCTCGGGTTCAAGGGACAGGACTACGAGAAGATGAAGGCGCAGGCGCTCGAGGTCTTGCGGCAGAGTTTCCGGCCCGAGTTTCTCAACCGCGTCGACGAGGTCGTCGTGTTCCATCCGCTGACCCGCGACGAGCTGCGCCAGATTGTCGATGTCCAGTTGATACGCCTGCGCCAGCGGCTCGAGGAGCGCAAGATCGAGCTCGAATTGAGCGACAAGGCGCGCGACTACCTGGCCGAGAACGGCTACGATCCGTCGTACGGGGCGCGTCCGTTGAAACGGCTCATCCAGCGCGAACTCGAAACGGCTCTCGGTCGAAAACTGCTCTCGGGCGAGATTCGCGACAGTTCACGGGTTAGGGTCGATGCGGGCGCGCGGGGCTTAGAATTCTCCAGCAAACCGCTGGCCGGCGCATCTAAGTAGCTGTTTCCACGCTAAATTTTACGATATTCGATCTAATCTCCCGCGCGCTCTTGTCTCGCGCAAAATAAGCATTAAACTTTAGCTGGCTTGATGATCGCATGGTCGATTAATCAGCTTGGCTAATGTTGAAGCTGGTTGCGCGGCGAGCGAGGAATATCAGTACCCAGTGATAAATCTCCGGCATTAGAGGGTAAGGTATGGCTAGCTCCACAATCGGTCTCCGCATTGCAGCCGCCGCTTCACGCAAGCCACGGTCTCGTACTTTCGTCCGTATCGCGATCGTCGCCGCAGCCGCCGCGATCGCCGCGGCGCTCGCGCTGCTGCCCGATCCAGCCAAAGCGGCCAGCAATCCCGTCGTGATCAAGATGGCTGACACGCAACCGTTCTACACACCCGCAAAAGTCGCGATAAAAGTCGGCGATACCGTGCAATGGGTTAACGGCGGCGAGAAGGTGCATTCGGTCTCGACCAGCGCCGCCAACGCCCAGAATCCCAAAGACACTTCGATGCCGAAGGGGGCGGAGGCGTTTGATTCAGGCTTCATCCCACCCGGCGGCGACTACAGTTATACGTTCACCGTGCCCGGCACCTATCGTTACTTTTGCCTTCCGTATGAGAAGGCGGGTATGTTCGGGGTGATTGTCGTCAAGAAGTAGAGCGTGGAGACTTTCAGAAACGTGATCGGTCCGCTTGCTCGGACAATTCGCGTCGCGGGATTGCTGCTGGCCGTTGCGATTGCGATCGCGGCGTTGCCGGCGCCCGCCACTTGTTTCCCGTGGAGCATCGACATGTACCGCGGGCCGGAGGTTCAGCCCTACGCCGTGGCGCCGCGCATCACTCCGGCGGACACGATTCCAGTGCATGGCGGAGAGCCGCCGATGGACCTCGAGCAGGCGACGATCAAGATGCATAACCCGTTGCAGCCGACGCCGGAGAATCTCGCGAAGGGTAAAGAGCAGTTCAATACCTACTGCGCGCCGTGTCACGGCGAATCGGCGGATGGCAACGGCCCCGTCGCGCACATCCTGGCAAAGCCGCCGAAAAACCTGGTCACTGGTAAGAGCAAAGATCTTCCCGACGGCTACTTTTACGGCACAATCCGCGACGGCAACTTGGCGATGCCCTCTTACGCTGAAGAAATGGCGCCCGAGCAGCGCTGGCAGGTCGTGATGTACATCCGATCGATGCAGAGTGCAGCCGCGAAAGCCAAGGTCGCGGGCAACTGATCCTGCCTCACTGACCGTTTCGTCACGTCAGGTAGGTCTTGATCACGTCGATCAGGTCCTGCGCGGCCTTCGCCTGGGCGGAGGTCGGATGATCGTCGGGATCGACCAGATGAAGCTTGATGTGACCCTCCATCACTTCCGCCATGAGGCTGTCGAGAGCTCCTCTGCCGGCGGCGAGGGTATGCATGATGTCGGTGCAATCGAGTTCGCGTTCGAGCGCGCTCTCGGCCGCATCCAGCTGGCCGCGGATGCGGCGTACGCGGTTGATGAGTTTTTTCTTATCTCTGATCGTATGAGCCATTGACGGGTCGCCTCGATTTCGTTATAGCATACCCTGGTAGGTATAATACAATACCCCAGCGGGTATTAAGGAGCCTCCTGCCATTTGCAATGCAGCTGTTGCGCGGGACGCTTTCGGTCGTCGAATCAAAGCGGTTTAATTGATTGTCGATTGCAGACCTGACGTGGCTTATGTAACCGATTCGGGGTCATGGCGATGGAACCTTTCCAAGTCGGCGACGTGTTTGAATGGGCGGCGTGGACCCAGGAGTCTGGATGCCCACGATAAAGATCGGCGGCGCTCTGATGCTTGCGATCGCGGCAATAGCCCTTGCCGCGTCGCTCGCGCGCGCCGCGGACGCTCCGCTTTCTGAATCACAGCTCGTCGAAATCGCAATCGAGGCGAATCCGCAGGTAAAGTCGGCGCGCTACCGATGGGACTCCACGGTCCATTCGATCAAACAGACGGTCGCGCCGAATGATCCGGTATTCACTTACACCAACAGCGACAGTCCCAAGAATCCGCTCGGGCGCGCGTCGCTGCGCGAATTCAACTTCACCGAGACTTTTCAATTCCCCGGCAAGGCGCTTCATCAGCGCGACCAAGCGGAGTTTGCCGCCGAGATTGCGCATCTTATCCTCGCGGCGACGGTGCGCGACGTCCGCGCCGCGACCGAGACCGGCTATTTCCAGTTGGTGCTCGACCAGGCCCTGAGCGACGTCAACGCCGAGAACGTCCAGAACCTCGACCAGGTGGTCCGAGTCACCGAGACCGCTTACTCGGGCTCGGCGGTGCCGCAGACCGACGTGATCAGCGCGGAGTTCAACCTGGCGGCAGCGCGCCAGCTTCAACGCCAGTACCTGACTGCAGTTCAAAACGATGAGACCGCTCTGAATCTGCAACTCTATCGACCGGTGGGCGAACCGTTGGTCGTCGATCGAACTCTTAAACTGGAAGCCCTCAACTACCCGCTCGACGCGCTAACCGATCGCGCGTACACGGTCCGGCAGGAAATCCTCGAAGCGGCGCTCGCCGAGCGCAACGCGAACACCGCGCTCTATCTCGCGAAGATGGAGTACCTGCCGGACTTCACCGCGGGCGTTCAGTACGACGATTACCTGGTTCCAAGCTTCGCCCCAAAGCCGAGTCAGACGCGCGACTGGGTCGGTATCGTCGGTTTCAACCTGCCGGTCTTTTTCTGGCTCAGGCAGGACGAGGACGTGGCGCGCGCGAAGGCTAATCTGGCAGCCGCGCGGTCCGACCAGGCGCTGATTAAAATCCAGACTGCCGCGGCGGTTGCCACGCTGTACCGCAGCGCGCAGTACGCCTACGAGACCGCGATCCTCTATCGCGATTCGCTGATTCCACTGGCGCGGCAGAATTTCCGAGTCGCGCTGACCGCCTATCAGTCTGGTAAGATCGATTTCGTCACGCTCTCGACCGTGCTGCAGAGCGAATACGCTGCGCGGGTGAATTACCTGCAGGCAGCGAATCAATTTCTGGCCGGCGAAGTCTCACTCGAGCAGGCCATCGGAGCGCCACTGCGTCAATGAACCGCCGCAACTTCAATCCCATCGCGCTTGCGGTGCTGGCTGCGGGAATCTCAATCGCCGGATGCCACACTGACTCGGCCGGCCCGGCCGCCGCGGTTCCTGAAGCGACGCCCGTCGTGCAACTGGTTCGGCAGCAGGGCGTTGAAGTGATCCAATTCAATGCAGCGGACGTCCCCGGTTTGAAGATGGTGGAAGTGCAGAACATCGAGATGCCGGGCATCCTGGAAACATCAGGGCAGATCACGTACGACGATCGCAGCGTCTCGACTATCGTTTCGCGCGTGCAGGGGCGAATCGAGCAAACGCGCGTGTCGCTGTGGGACAACGTCCAGCGCGGCGAAAAAATCGTCGCGCTCTACAGCCCCGACTTCATGACCGCGGAATCCGAGTATCTGCAGGCGCACGAGTCTTCAACTCTGATCGCGGCGCCGGGCGTCGGCGGTACGTCGGATTTTGCCAGCGCGCTGTCGCTGGCGGCCAAGCGTAAGCTGCAGTTTCTCGGGATGAGCGACGCCGATATCAAGGCCATCAAGGCGCCCGATCCTACCGTCTGGATGCGCGCGCCAATCAGCGGCACCGTCGTCGACAACAAGGTGCAACGCGGCGCCGCGGTCAATCCGGGCGACGTGCTCTTTTCGCTCGGCACGCTCGACGACGTCTGGATCACCGGCGACATCTACGAGGATGATCTCGCACGCGTGCGCGTTGGCCAGGAGCTGTCCGCGGTAACGACCGCTTTTCCTGATGAAGTGTTCAAAGGTGTGATCGCGCGCATCAGTCCGAATGTCGATCCCACCACGCACACGCTTCAAATCCGCTGCGAAGTGAAGAATCCCGGCGGCAAGCTCAAGCCGCAGATGCTCGCGAAGGTTAGCATTGTCACTCGCCCCGGCGAGGCGCTGGTAATCCCGCAGGACGCTCTCGTATTCGACATTGACAACTACTACGCATTCGTCGAGGTCAGCCCCGGCATGTTCGAGCATCGCAAGGTCTCGATCGCGTCGTGGAGCCGCGTCGGCTACGCGCGCGTCGTCTCCGGGCTTAAGGCCGGCGACCGCGTCGTCAGCGGCGAGACGCTGCAGGTGAACGCGCTTTGGCACCAGGCTCACGGAGAAAGTTCCTAGAACCAGGCGGATTGGTGGTCGCAACCGGCATTTTTGGCTAAGCGATGATTCGATCGTTGATGGCGCTGGCACTGCGCGAGCGGATAGTCGTAATCGGCATCGCGCTGATGCTGCTGCTGGCCGGCGTCTTTTCGTTCTCGCAGTTGGATATCGAGGCCTATCCGGATCCGGTTCAACCACTGATCGAGATCCTGGCGCTGCCCAACGGTCTCAGCGCCGAAGAAGTTGAAAAGCTGGTCACGGTGCCGATCGAATACGGCCTGGCCGGGATGCGCGATCTCCAGGCGATGCGCTCGATTTCGCTCTACGGACTTTCGGACATTCGCTGCTACTTTTCGTGGGACAGTGACTACTACTGGGACCGCGTCGAGACGATCAACCGGCTGTCTTTCATCACGCTGCCGCAGGGCGTGACGCCCGGAATCTCGCCCGACAATCCGATCGGCGAAATTTACCGCTACACGGTTGAGAGTCCCGATCACGATCTGACCAACGAGAAGACCATCGAGGACTGGATCCTCGAAAAGCAGATCCGGACGGTGCCGGGCGTCGAGGATGTTTCGGGTTTTGGCGGATTGACCAAGCAGTTCCAGGTCGAAGTCGATCCGCACAAGCTGAACTACTACCAGGTTCCGCTATCCGCCTTGATCGCGGCGCTGCAGAACTCGAACACCAATTCCGGCGGCAACTATATGAGCGTCGGCGAGCAGGCGTTCGACGTCCGCGGGCTCGGATTTTTCCGCAATCTCGACGACATCGGCAACGTCGTGCTCAACACCAGCAAGTCCATCCCGATCAAGGTTTCCAATGTCGCCGACGTTGAGGTCGGCTACGCGCCGCGTCTTGGAATTGTCGGCAAGGACAATCAGAACGAGGTCGTCACCGGCATCGTGCTGATGCGCAAGTACGGCAACACGCTCGAAACGCTCAAGGGCGTGGAGGCCAAGGTCCGCGACCTCAACACCTCAGGCATCCTGCCCAAGGGCTACAAGGTCGTGCCGTATTACGACCGCACGCAACTCGTCGATACCACGCTTCGCACGGTGACCGAGAATCTTACCATCGGGATGGTGCTGGTGTTTCTGGTGCTGGTTTTCTTTCTCGGCAACTTGCGCGCCGCGCTCATCGCCGCGGTGAACATTCCGCTCGCGCTATGCGGGGCGTTCGCGCTGATGCACGCGACCAACACGCCCGCTAATCTTATTTCGCTGGGCGCGATCGACTTCGGCATCATCATCGATACCACTGTCATCGTCATGGAAAATATCGAGCGGCACCTGACCGCGCCTGAGCGCCAGCACGAAAGTTACCGGCTTAGAATCCTGGCTGCCGCGCAGGAAGTTGGCGGCCCGATGTTCTTCTCGACGCTGATTTTCGTGATCGCGTTCCTGCCGCTATTCACGATGCGCGGCGTCGAGGGCGCCATCTTCTCACCGATGTCGCACACCTACGCGTTCGCGCTGGGCGCCGCGATTCTGCTCGCGGTCACGTTATCGCCGGTGTTGTCTTCGTATTTCTTCGCGCGCGGAATGCGAGTGATTCACAATCCCATCTGGGCGGCGATTGCCGCGTTTTACCACGGGATGTTCGAGTGGGTCCTGCGTTGGCCGCGCCTGACGTTGACCGCAATTGTTTTGCTGGTGGCGGGCGTGCTGTCGCTGTTCCCGCTGCTGGGCGGGCAGTTTCTGCCCAAGCTCGAGGAGGGAAATATCTGGGCGCACGCGACGATGCCGCTGACCATCTCACTCGAGCACGGCGCCAAGCTGTGCAACCAGATGCGCGCCATCTTCAAGAGCTTCCCCGAGGTCACCACGGTTGTGTCGCAGCTCGGCCGGCCCGACGACGGGACCGAGACGGCGGGGTTTTTCAACATTGAATTCTCGGTCGATCTCAAACGTGACGATCAATGGCCTCCAGGAATCGACAAGCCGAAACTCATCAAGCAGATCGACGACAAGCTGACCCGGACGTTTCCCGGTGTCAGCTTCAGCTACTCACAAAACATCGAAGACAACATCGACGAAGCGATCTCGGGGGTAAAAGCCGGCGAAAACGCGATCAAGGTTTTTGGACCGGATCTGGCCACGGATGAACGAATCGCCAACGATATCAGGGAAACGCTGGGCGGGGTTCCCGGCGTCGTCGATGAAGTGGTGCTGCGCTCGATGGGCCAGCCGAATTTGCAAATCACTCCGGACCGCACCGCTTGTGCGCGCTACGGGCTGAACGTCGGCGACGTTGGCGCGATCGTGCAGGCTGCTATTGGCGGGCAGGCCGTCACGCAAGTGCTCGACGGGGACCGGCGCTTCGACCTGGTCGTGCGATGGAAGCCGGAGTACCGCGAGAGCCTCGATGCGGTGCGCCAGATCCGCGTCAACCTTCCGGCAGGCGGTCAGATTCCCCTCGATCAGGTCGCGAATATCGAAACCGCCGAAGGCGCGTCATTCATCTACCGTGAGGCGCTGCAACGTTACGTGCCGATCAGGTTTTCGGTCCGCGATCGCGATTTGCAGAGCACCATCGTAGAGGCCAAGCGTCGAATCGCGAAGGAAGTCCACCTTCCGGAAGGCGTGCATCTGGAATGGTCGGGCGAGTACGGCGAATTGCAGGCCGCCAATCGCCGTTTCGCAGTCGTCGTCCCGTTCGCGCTGCTGCTGATCGCGGGCGTGCTCTACGCCGCGACCCAATCGCTCATCGACACCTTCATCATCATGGCGCAGATTCCGGTCGCGTGCCTCGGCGGAGTCCTCGCGCTGATCATCACGGGTACACCGTTCAGTGTGTCGGCCGGCGTGGGGTTCATTTCGATTTTCGGAATCGCGGTCATGGACGGCATCCTGTTGAGCTTCTACATCCGCAGGCTTTGGGAGCAGGGCCTTCCGTTCGTCGAGTCGATCATAACCGGATCCGACCGCCGTTTGCGCGCCACGATGATGACCGACCTGGTTGACGCGCTCGGACTGCTGCCTGCGGCAGTTTCGACTCGAATCGGTGCCCAGACGCAGCAGCCGCTGGCGATCGTCGTGATAGGAGGCGCACTGGCGATAATGATGCTGACGCGAATTTTGCAGCCGGTGTTGATCTACCTTTGCCATCGCCGGCTGCGCCTCGACGATCAGAACCGCTCGCGCATGACGCAGCCGGTCGATGTCGATCTTCCGGACTGATCCCGCTAACCGCCGAAACCGCTCATCGCCGAGCCTCGCCGCGCATCGTGAACCGTGGTAAACGGGCGGAGGAGGATCGCAGCGATGGAATTCGAGATGCTCGCGAGCGGCTACGGACTGCTCGAAGCGCCGCGTGTCGACGACCTCGGCCGTCTATACTTCACCGACATTCCCAACGGTGGCGTTTACCGGCGCAATCCCGGCGGCAACGTCGAAACGCTGATCCCGAAACGAAAAGGCGTCGGCGGATTGATCTTCAATCGAAGCGGTGGGCTCGTCCTCACCGGCCGCGGCCTGATCCATTGGGACGAGAAGACCGGCAAAAGCCGCGACCTGTTCGCCGTGTGGGAAGGCAAGCCCGTCAGCATGAACGATCTCACAACCGACGATCACGGCAGTGTCTACACAGGCACGATCAACTTCGATCCGCTGAGCAGCAATAAGCCGATTCCTGGCAGCCTGTTCCGCGTCGATCCGCCCGGGCGCGCGGTGAAGTTGTGGGACGGCATCGAGGTCAGCAACGGGCTCGGTCTCAGCCCCGACAGAAAACACCTGTATCATTCGGATTCCAGCACCGGCGCAGTGTGGGTTTATGACGTCACGCACGAGCGCGGCGTCAAGGACCGGCGTATCTTTGCGAAAATGCCGGCGGGAATGCCCGACGGTCTGGCAGTCGATGCGCAAGGCGGCGTGTGGGTTGCGGCGGTGCGCGTAGGCGAGGTTGTACATTTCTCGAAGGACGCCACCGTGATCAAGCGAATCAAGTTGCCGGCCACGATGGTGACCAGCCTGGTCTTCGGCGGGCGCGACCTGCGCGATCTCTACGTGGTGACCGCCGACAACACCGACGATCCAGACCGCAAGGGAACGATCTTCCGCGCGCGCGCCGACGTACCCGGCCTGCCCGTGCCGAAAGCGAACTTCTAGGTTTTCGCTTTCGACAGCGACCCGACCACGACCGGATCGCCGGGCACGTGTTGGCGCGATCCAGCCAGCAATGCGCCGGCCGCGATCGTCAGTATGAATGCACTAACGCGCATCGCGGCGGGAATCGAACCGGCAGGCAGTCGTTCGCCGAACACGATCATCCCGCCGATGATCGGTACGATGTTCGACAGCGCTCCCGACAGCGGCATCGCGATTATCGCGCGCGCCGAATGAAACGAGTTCTGCAGCATGACAATCCCGGCGATGTTGGCGGCGACCGTGCAGTACACGTAGGGACTGGAGACGATTCGGATCGCGACTGAAGCAGTGTCGCCGGCGGAGATCGCTTCCGTCATCGCCTTGGTGAACAGTGCGCCCAGGCCGAACGCGACGCCGGACAGAATCGCCGCAGCCGTCCCGCTGGCGTTCATCCGCGCGACGGCCATGGGAGCCAACCCCGCGAGCGTCAGCACCGCGGCGAACGTCACCATCGTTGCGGACTCTAGCTTGCCTTCAAACTCTTTGCCGCCAAGCGACAGCGTGAGCATCACCATCCCGAACACGATCGCGCCGATTCCGACCCATTCGCGAGAGCTCGCACGCTCGCCAAGAATCAGCACCGACGCAATCACGAACAGCGCGATCCCGCCTTGCCCCATCACCGCCACCATCGACACCGGCGCGCGCGACACCGCTATCACGTAGCAGGCCCAGCCCGCTGTCTGCACGCCGAGTCCGCCGATCCACATGGGATCGCGAATCCATGCGACGATCGCGCCGATCGTGTTCGCGCCGGCCGCCATCGGCAGATCCGACGAGCGGCTCTTCATCATCAGCAGGCCGAGCGCCATCAGCAGGCTGGCAACGACCGCGAAGATCAGGGAGAGAATCACGCGTTCAGCTCTTAGACTTCGCGCATCGCGCCGCCCCGGATCACCTTGAACTGGCGGCCGGCCCACATCACTTTGTTACTGAACAGGCTGGCAAACCAGACACCGGTCATAATCAGGTCCTTGAACGGAACCATCCACAACTGGCTCAGCATCTCGGGCATCTTGAGCACGCGACTGACGATCGCCGCCGACATCGCGAGTCGCGCCGCCAGGACCAGCACCAATGCCGCAAATGCCGCCGCGCTGCCACGCGAGAGCGCCACCAGCATCAGCGCCCAGAACGGGCCGTGCATCAGGATTGTGGCGATGCTGATCGGGCGCACGGTGCGGTAGGTGCGCGCCCAGCGCAGTTGATGATGCCAGAATTCAGCGAAACTCTTTTCTTCGCACGTCAAGGTTACGATCGAATCGGACAGTTTGATCTCGTAGCCTTGGGCATTGGTGAAGTTGCCCAGGTAGAAGTCGTCGGCCAGCATGTTCTTGACCGCGCGGAATCCGCCGGCGGCCTCGAGCACCTTGCGCTTGATTGCGATCGTCGCGCCGAGCGCATAGTGCATCGGCTCGATCATTTCGGCCAGCAGAATCTGCGGCAGGAAATCGGTGTTGACGTAGAGCGCCTCCAGCCGCGACGCGAACGAGCCGCCCGGCCGCGCCCGATAGGCGCAGGTCACGATGCCGATCTTCTCGTCCGACGTCAGTTCGCCGACAATCCGCTTGAGGTAGTCGCGCTCGACCGATACATCGGCGTCGCTCAGCACGAATATTTCAGCCTTCTCGGAGCGGTCGGCCATCTTGATCAGCTTCGCTATCTTGCGATTGCTGCAATCCGGTTCTTCGCCTACGACCAGCGTGATGTTTGCGTACTGGTAGCGTTGCCGCAGCGCCACCGGAACTTCAGCGGCCGGATCCTCGTAGTTATGGACGCCAAAATAAAAGTCGATCCGTGGGTACGCGATTTCCAGGAAACTGACCAGGTTGGCTGCCAGCGAATTGCTGCTGCCGTGCAACGGCTTCAGCACCGCCACGCGCGGCGGAACCTTTGGGATTGGTGGCAGAGGAAAGGTCGTCCGCTTTGCGAACCTGATGGCAGCGACCGTCGCCGCGGCGTAGTAAAATACCGACACGCACACGGCCGCAGCCGGTAAAGCCATCCAGATTGTCATCGAATGATTCGCGCGGAACTCCGGCCCGGCGCGACCGACGACGCCACAGACATCCTGCTGCGGACCTTGCGCCCGGCTCCTATGCGCGCCCGGTCGCCGTCAGGCGGAAGCCTGCTGCGCCGTCTGATGCCGTCGCTGGCGCATCGTCGAGAGAAATTGCCGCCCCTCGTTCAGCATCCGCTTGGTCTCTTCCATCGACGTCATCATCTTCTTCACCGATTTGAGGATGTACTTTGGGCGGAAGTAGAAGCTGCGATAGAAGCGCTCGACCGCGCCGTAAATCTCCTCGTTGGTCAGCCCCGGATAGGTGATCGTGCACTTCTGGTAGCCGGATTCGTCGAGCAGCGGATCGACCGCCAGGAACCCATTCTTGGTCACGTAGTCGAACAGCTCCGTGCCCGGATACGGTGACGCGAGCGACACCTGGATAGTCTCGCAGTCCATCTCGCGCGCGAACCGGATCGATTCCTCGATGGTCTCCTTGTTCTCACCCGGAAGTCCTAGGATAAAAGTCCCGTGAATCAGGATCCCAAGTTCGTGGCAATCCTTGGTAAAGCGCCGCGCGCGCTCGAGGCCGACGCCCTTCTTGATGTTTTTCAAAATCTGCGCGTTGCCCGACTCGTAGCCGACCACGAACAGCCGGAGCCCGCCGTCCTTCATGATCTTCAGCGTTTCGTAATCGACGTTGGCGCGCGAGTTGGTTGACCATGTGATCCCGAGCGGCTTCAGCAGCTGCGCGATTTTGCGCGCGCGCGCTGGGTCCGCCGTGAAAGTGTCGTCGTCGAAGAACAGTTCCTTCATCTTCGTGAACTTCGACTTCATCGCGGCCACTTCCTCGTACACGTTCTCCGGGCTCCGCACACGATAGCGATGCCCCTGCGTGACCTGCGGCCACAGGCAGAACGTGCATCGCGCCGGACATCCGCGCCCGGTGTACATCGACACGTAAGGATACTGGCAGTAGGGACTGTTGTACTTCAGGTAGTCGAGGTTCTTTTCATAGACCTCGGTCACGAACGGCAGCTTGTCAAGTTCTTCGTCGGTGAGCGCCGGCCGGTCGGGATTGTGATGCTGCGTGCCGTTCTTCTGCCAGCTGATTCCGCCGATCGTGCTCCAGTCGCGGCCCTCTGCCACCTCGAGCATCGAGTAGTCGAATTCCTTGCGCGCCGCGATATCGATCGCCGCCGATAATTTCAGCGTCTCCTCGGGCCGCGCCGTCGGATGCCCTCCGACCATCGCGATGATCGCGTTTGGATTCGCCGCCTTGATTGATTCCGCCGTGCGCGCGTCCATCCGCAGCGACGGCGTCGAGGTGTGAATCACGACCAGGTCGTAGTTCTTCGCCTCGTTGACCGTCATCTCGACCGTGTAGTTATGCGGCGGCGCGTCGAGCAGGCGCGCCCCCGGGATCATCCCGGCAGGATAAGCCAGCCACGTCGGGTACCAGAACGACCAGACCTCGCGCGTCGCCTGGTAACGTGAACCGGCGCCGCCGTCAAAGTCATCGTACGACGGTGGATTCAGAAAAAGCGTCTTCATTACATCCATTATCTAAGCCTACCCCGCAGCCCTGTCCGATTGGTTAGTCAGCGACTATACAAACCGCGACCACCGAAGGCAAGATTGCGCTGAATCTATAATCACTTCCTCAATGCATTCTGTGGTGCAAGGGAAACTGGGCATTTTCGAGGCTTTTTCGGCTCGGTCCCGACCACCTTGAGCGTATCGGGTGAGGATCAAATTCCCAAGTTCTTCCACTCCTCTATCCTTTTTTCGCCACAGCGATCATCCGCCGTGTACCTATCCCATATTCCTCGCTGTCGAATCCCCCGAACACCGCCGTCACGCGCATCCCCACGCGCTCCAGCAACCGCGTCATCTCAGTCAGTGTGTAGAGCCGGATGTTATGCCCAATCGACTCGCGGCGCCCGCCCTTTGGATCCACCACGATAAAGTGCACGTGCATCCGGCTGGTCGCGAGATCCAGGTCGCGCCGCTCGACGTACAAGGTCCCGTCCGCGCCCGTATGCCAGTCGTTCTGGACATAGTTATCGATCGCCCACTCGCGGTTCAGCATGTCGAGCAGGAGCCGCCCGTCGGCTTTCAGGGCCTTGCCTGCCGATTCCAGCACTTTCAAATCCTCGGCTTCGGACTCCAAATATCCAAATGATGAGTACATGTTGACGATTGCATCGAACTTGTTTGCGAACGGGATCTCGCGCATGTCGGCGGCCACAGTCTCGATTTCGACCTTGCTCGCCTTGGCCGCCTGTTGCGCGAGTTCGACGTAATCGGGATTCAAATCGAGCCCCGTAACCTTCAATCCCCGTTTTGCCAACTGCACCGAATGCCGCCCCTGGCCGCAGCACAGGTCCAGCACTGACGCGCCCGCCTTCAGGCCGAGCGCGCTCGCAACGAAGGCGCTCTCTTTTTCAGCGCGCTCTTCGGTGAACATGTGCCCGTACACGTTCAAGTAGTCGATCCGAAAAAAATCCACGTACCAGGCAGAGCCTTGCGATGTCATCGCGTTCCCCTCAAGCGATTCGGTGAAGCTGACAATTCAAGTTAACGCATAACCCGCCCACAAGATCGAGTCTCCGCGCCATCCTGTGGCCCCATCGCTTTCAATGATGCTACGGTCTTGCGCGAACGGAGAGAGTCAGCGTGGACAAGATCTCAGTACTAGCCAGCGGTGGCCTGGACAGCTCGGTCCTGATCGCGAAATTGGCGGCCGCCGCCGAGGTGTATCCCATCTACGTGCGATGCGGCTTTGCATGGGAAGAGATGGAGCTCAAAGGTCTTCAAGCCTTCCTCGACGCGCTCCACAACCGCAACCTGATGCCGACTACCGTGCTCGCCGCTCCGACCGCCGTCCTGTACGGCGACCATTGGAGCGTGACGGGCGCGCCCGTTCCCGCCGCGGACGAGCCCGACGAGAACACCTACCTGCCCGGCCGCAACATTCTTCTCATTTCGTTGGCCGCCATCTGGGGCAGCACCCACGGCGTTTCACGCATCGCGATCGGCTCGCTCGGGAGCAACCCCTTTCCCGATGCTAGCCGGGAGTTTTTTGACAACTTCGCCCGCGTCTTAAGCATGGGACTAGGAAATAACGTAACTATCGAAGCGCCGATGAGAGGTCTCCACAAGGAGGATTTGATCAAGCAGTTCAAAGACCTGCCGCTCGAGTTGACCTTGACCTGCATGGCTCCCAAGGGCGGTCAGCATTGCGGGCAATGCAACAAATGCTTCGAGCGTCAGCAGGCCTTTCATAAGGCTGGCGTCATGGATCGAACCACCTATATCGGATAGCTAACCGGTGGCTAAATTCCTGCTCATAGCTCTAGTGCTCCTGCAAGTAAGTGTCCTTGCGGCATGCACCTCTCATCCTGCTACCGAGGCAAAGCCGGCATCCACTGCGCTCAAGGTCGCGCTACTCACGCCCGGACCCGTCAGTGACGCGGGCTGGAACGCCGCCGCGTACGAGGGGCTGCAACTCATCAAGGCCAAGCTCGGCGCCGACACGGCCTTGGTGCAAACCAAGTCGCCCGCCGATTTCGAGGACGCCTTTCGCGACTTCGCCTCGCGCGGATTCGATCTCATCTTCGCCCACGGCTTCGAGTACACCGATTCCGCCGTCGAGGTAGCGCGTAGCTTTCCCAATACTTACTTCGTCGTCAGTTCGGGCAGTGAATCCTCCGCGAACGTCGCGTCTATCACCTTCAATGTCGATCAGGCGACCTACGTGGAAGGAGTGCTGGCGGCAGGCGTTTCGAAAACCGGAGTGGTAGGCGCTATAGGCGGTATAGAACTGCCATCGATTAAATTGTTCTTCGAGGGTTTCAAGCGCGGCTTTCTTGCGGAGCAGCCCAAGGGCCGCATCCTGATCAGCTATACCGGCAATTTCGACGATGTTGGCGCGGCCAAGGAGGCGGCGCTCGCGCAAATCAGCCAGGGCGCCGACGTGCTGATTCACAACGCCGACGCGGCGGGCCTCGGCGTCTTCCTCGCGGCCGAACAAGGGCACGCCTACGCCTTCGGTGTATTCAACAATCAGAACAACGTCGCGCCGGATGTCGTCCTTGCCAGCGCCGTGACCTCGACCCCGCTGGCCTTCCTGAAAATCGCCACTGAAGTGAGGGACAAGACCTTTCATCCCGGGATGCTGGAATTTGGCATGCAGGACGGGATGGTGAGTGTAGTATTCAACCCAAAGCTCGAGCCGAGGATTCCCGTGTCCGCACTCGAACGGGCGCGCAAAGTCGAGCACGATCTAGCGACCGGCCAGCTAGTCCTCGCGCCGACGGTCGCTACGCCCTCTGCCGTCAAATAGGCCTTTGCGCCTCGAACTGGGCTGCCACTATTTACCTGACCCGCTCAAGGGGATCGTCTGGTTCGCGTTTGACGCGTTGTCAAAGACGGTCACCGCCGAGGCCGGCTGCGGACCTGTTCCAGCCGGAGTAAAGACCACCCTCAACTTGCACTTCTTCTTCGGCAAAAGTTGCGCGCCACAGGTCGTTCCACCTGCCGGGAACGCGAATATTGGGGAGTTCGTCACCGTTGCCGGCGGGTTACCGAAGACGATCGGCGGTCCACTCTTGGCAGGATTGCTGAGAGTAAATGTTTGCTTTTTCACCTTGCCTACTTTCACGTTGCCGAAATTCTTCATCGGCGGGGTGATCTTCAAGACGCCGGCACCCTGGGTCGGTGTCGCTGTGGGCGTCGGGGTTGCGGTTGAAGTCGCGGTAGCGGTCGCCGTCGGCGTCGCGCCGCCCGGGACATTCAACGACACCGTATCGATCGCAAAGTCGCTGCAGTCGCCCGTGCAGCTCAGGGCTGGGGACACGAATTGTAGCAAAGTGCAGCAGTACCCACCTGTTGTTGTTCTGGGATTGTTCCACCGCTACGGGTAGCTTCGTTCCGTCAAAAACTATTTTCAGCCGGAAATTCGATTCCACGAGATTTCGGGCGAGTCCGTTGGGTGTATGTCCTGACGGTTAGCCATGCCGCAGAGTAGCACAACAAATCCGCGATGGTCAGGCTAAAAAGGGCATCCCGAGACGCGGGCTGGAGCAAAATCTTGAATCGCGCGCAAAAGAGGGGCGGTGTACAAAGACCCTCATCTGTCTCGTCGCCCTAACAGGGCGAGGAGACAGCGATCGGAACCGATGTTGGGTTTCACGTTAGCCTAAGTGACTTAGCGTCACTTCGACCGGCGCGGGCGTTGTCACGAATGCGATCGCGCCTGTCAGACCGCCGACCATTGTCGCAGCGAACCACAACAGTCCCAGGGCGATGGCGTCTTCTTTTCGCATTCCAGCCATTCCGAACAGCACCAGGTAGGCCGATTCGCGAATCCCCAACCCATTCAACGTCAGCGGCAGGCTCGCAAACACGTTCGCAATCGGGACGCAGAGGATAAACAGCGAGAGCGGCACCGTCATGCCAAGGCCGGCGGCCAGCAGGTACTGGCAGATGGCCAGGGTTATCTGCAGGACCATCGACAACGCGATCGACGGAATCAGCGCCGCCGGATGATGGAGATACGGCGCGACAATTCCGCCGGCGCGGCGTAAAGGCCGCGGCATCAGATGAATCAGGCGCGCGACGAGCGGCGCCGCGAGAAATCCCGCGAGCGTGATCGCACCGACTGCGATTGTCGGCGTGACGATCGACGATGGAATCGGCGCGAAGTTCAGAAATATCGCCGCAGCCGCCGCCAGCCAGAACAATCCGAGCAATCCCACACCGCGATCCGCGACTACGGACGCAATCGCCTCGCCAATCCTGCCATGCCGCCGTCCGAGATAGACGGATCGCGCCGCGTCGCCGCCGAGCAATCCCGGCACGAAGAGGTTCGTGAACATGCCGACGAATATGTACGCGAAATACTCGCGGTACCGGCCGTGAACTTTCAGGATCGCTGCCAGCAATTGCCATCGATACGCGCACATCGCCTGCCCCGCGAGGTAAAGCGCTACCGCCGCGACAAAAAAAGCCGGGCGTTCGCGACTGAGGATGCGAAAAATCGGCCGCGCGTCGTAATGCGTCAGCAGAATGGTGACCACCGCCACTCCCAGCCCCGCACGCATCGCGAACGCGCGATACGGATGCGCCGGCCGTGCCGCCGGTGCGGCCGCTGGGGTCGACGCGGCCTGCTCAGTTGACGGTGATTGGCTCACGGCGCGAGATTCGTTCACGTCGGACAATTGCGCGCTTCTTTCCTTCGACTGCGATCAGGTCGAACTCGCCGAAGCGCTCCTTCATTCGTGCGAGATCGCCGGCGTCTAGCACGACCACGACCCGGCCCGGCTGCTCCCAACGCCGAAACATCTGCTCGTCGTTGTTCATGAACCATTCGGGCGCGTCCGGATCGAGCCGCGAGCCGAAGTCGAGTTCAGTGCGCCCGCCGACGAGCACGACGCGCTTGCGATTGTAGAACGGCAGCGACTGAACGTAGCGATGGTAACAGATGATGTCCGCGTCGGGCGCATCCGCGGCGATCGCGCGGCTGAGTGCGGCGTACGAGCGCATCGGCTCGGTCTCGAGCCGGACCCATCCGCCCGCAATCAACACAACCGCCAGCGTGACGACGATCGCGCCAAGTCCCGCAGCCGTGCGGCGCATAACGAACATCGACGTCGTGACCGCGCCGCCCACAAGCAGGAGCGCGCCGATCGCATACATCGCGGGCCGTGCCGCCATCACGTACGGAGTGCGAAACTGCGGCGCCGCGAGCGCCGCGACGATTATGCCTGCGCCCAACAGCGCGAGCATCGGACCGCTTTCGAGGAGAATCCGCGAATCGGGTGGACGCCGCGCGGCGGGCGAGCCGGCGGCAGGCCATGCGCATGACACGAGTCCGTCGGCGATCAGCACGGCGATGGGAGGGACGGCGGGCAGGATGTACGGGATAAGCTTTGCGCTCGCGCATGAGAAGGCGACGATGGTGACGCCGGCGGCGATCACGCAGAAGCTGCGCGCCGGGTTGCGCGCGGTCTCGCGCCAGGTGAGGAACGGCACGAGCAGCGACCACGGCAGCAGTCCGATCGCCAGCACAGGGACGTAAAAGTAGAACGCTTCGCTGTGGCTGTAGTCGGTCTCGAACGCGCGCCGCAGATGTTCGCCGATGAAGTAGAAGTCGGCGAAGCCCGGCTCGCGGATCGTCATCGCGATGAACCACGGCGCCGCAATCAGAGTCGTGAGCAGAAAACCGGGTATCGCGCGGAACTTCGCGATGGCGCCGCCAAGTTCGCGGTTGAAAGCCAGCCAAAGCAGCATCGAGAGAACTGGCAGTGCCGCGCCGACTGGGCCCTTGGTCATAACGGCCAGACCCATGGCGACGTACGCGAGCCAGCACCAGCGACCGCCTTCATGCCAGTGCAGATAAAGCGAGAAGGTCGCGATCGTCACCAGCGCAGTGAGCGTCATGTCGGTGGTGAGCACTTGCGCCATCAACGCGTACAGTGGCGTCGTCGCGAGGATCGCGGCGGCGAGAATCGCGTGGCGGCGGCCGAACGCGCGCAGTGTGAAGAAGTACGCCGCGAGTATTCCGGCGATTGCGGACAGTGCGACGGGGAGCCGCGCGGCAAATTCCGAGACGCCGAAGATCCAGAACGAGATGGTAGTCAGCCAGTAGAGCAGCGGCGGCTTTTCGACATAGGCGACGTAGTTGAGATGCGGCACGAGGAGGTTGCCGCTCTGCAGCATCTCGCGCGCGATCTCCGCGTAACGCGCCTCGTCGGGCTCCCACAGACCGAATGAACCGAGATGAAACATGCAAACCGCGAGCGACAGTGCGAGGATCGCGGCGAGGTCATACGCGATCGGCGTCGCAGGCGCCGACGGGGCGGCGATGGCTGGCGAAGAGATTTCGTTGCGAGCGATTCCGGACACGAGGGTTGAGTCTAACGTGCCGGGGCGATGGCTAATAGCCGATGGCGCCGCCGCCTTTGCGCGGATCGAACGCGCCGCGGAGATTTGCCGGCGCTATCGTGATCGCGCCGACGGCACCTAGATTCGGCACGACCTTGAGCTTGTAGCCCATCTGCTCGAGCGCGCTGCGGGTCGCCGGGGGCATCGCTTGTTCGACGATCACGATGTCGGGCGCGGCCTGCTCATGAATTCGCGGCTCGGCGACGGCGCTGGCCGCGTCGAGATGGAACGCTAGTATGTTGAGCGCGACCTGCAACACGCCGCTGACGATAGTCGGGCCGCCGGAGCCTCCCGTCGTCATGACAGGCACGCCGCTTTTGGTGACGATTATCGGCGTCATCGACGAGAGCGGGCGCTTGCCGGGCCGCACCTCGTTGGCGCGCTCGCCTTCGAGGTGGTACGCGTTGGGCACTCCGGGTGCGACGGCGAAATCGTCCATCTCGTCGTTGAGGATAAGGCCGAGCGCGGGCACGCTCATCTTGGCGCCGAAGACGGTGTTGATAGTGGTGGTCAGCGCGACGACGTTACCGTCCTTGTCCACGACGAGGAGGTTCGAGGTGCCGTGATCGTGCGCTGCGGGCGGCGGCCGCATTTCCTTCGGATGCAGGGCGCGCTCGCGCAATTGCTGGATGTTGGTATCGGAGAGCAGCTTTTGGACATCGACTCCGATGAAGTCCGGATCGGCGTATCGCTCTCGATCGATAAAACCCTGGCGCATCACTTCAATCAGGCGCGCGAGGTACGGCGGCGAATTGACGCCGAGACCGGCGAGATGGCCCGAGTCGAGCGCGCCGAGCATCTCGAGGACGACGCCGCCCGAGGACGGCGGCGGCATCGCATAGACTTCGTAACCCTCGTAGCGGCGGCGAATAGGATCGCGCCAGTCGGGCCGATAGTTGGTGAGGTCGGCGGCGCTCAGGAGTCCGCCGCGGGCTTTCATGAACGCGACGAGCGCGGATGCGACTTGGCCGTGATAGAAATTCCTGACCGGATCGTCGCAGAGGCTCTTCAGCGTCGCAGCTAGATTCTTTTCGACGATCATGTCGCCGGCTTTGGGCGCGGAGCCGTCGGGCTTCAGGAAGACCTGGCTCAGCCCGGGATCATTTTTCAGCTTCGATGCGAGCTGCGCGATTTCGCCCGCCAGATGTGGACTCGCGGCATAACCGTCGCCGGCGAGTTTCTCCGCTGGCGCTGCGATTTGCTGAAACTTCATCGTACCGAAGCGTCTGAGCGCGGCGTCGATGCCCGCGATCTCGCCCGGCACAGCCACCCCCAGGATTCCGTCGCGCGCCAGATCCTCGTCGGGCTTGCCGTTGCGCATGTACATGTCGGGGCGGGCCTGCAGGGGCGCGGTTTCGCGATAGTCGAGCGCGTAGAAGGCGTGGGCCTTCGCAATATAGATGAGCATGAAGCCGCCACCGCCGATTCCGCACGCGGCAGGATTGGTGACGCCGACGGCCAGCGCGGTGGCAACAGCGGCATCGACGGCGTTGCCGCCCTGCTTGAGAATCTCGACGCCGGCGCGCGCGGCGTCCTCGCTTTCCGAAACTACCATTCCATGGACGCCGACCGCGGAGGTGTCGGCCGCATACGAAGGCGTCGCCGTAAATAGTGCCAGGGCGACGACGCAAACTTGGATTCCGCGTGGCATCAACATCACGGCTTTACTAACAGCCATCGCGGACGGATGAAAGCAGGTCTGAGCGGAATCGCGTGGCGTTAGATTTCGCGATTGGGAAGTGCTTTGATCGCAGAGCCAACCGGAGGAAGAAAAAATGGACTTCGCTGAAATCATTTACGAGAAGAAGGATCGCGTGGCTACGGTTACGATGAACCGGCCTGAGAAGATGAACGCGTGGACGCCGAAGATGGGCGCGGAGATGCGTACCGCGATGCTCGACGCCGAGCGCGACCCAGCGATCGGTGCGATAATCGTGACTGGCGCCGGGCGTGCGTACTGCGCGGGTGCGGACATGGGAGCGCTCTCGAATATCGCGGCGGGACACGCGGGAGCGCGCAGTGCCGACCCGCCTGATGAATGGCTGGCGGTGCAACGCGTCGATTACCGCACGTCGTACTCGTGGCCGCTGGCGCTCAACACGCCGGTGATCGGCGCGATCAACGGCGCGTGCGTCGGCTTGGGCTTCACCACGTGTCTCTACCAGGATATCAGGATCGCATCGGAGAACGCGCGGATGGGGTTGATCTTCACGCAGCGCGGGCTTGCGATCGAGCACGGCAGCAGTTGGATGCTGCCGCGAATCGTCGGGCTGGCGCGCGCGACGGAATTGGCGATTACGGGCAGGCTGGTCGATGCGAACGAGGCGCTCGAGATGGGGCTGGTGAATCGCGTTGTGCCGCAGGACAAGCTGATGGCGACGGCGCGGGAGATAGCGTCGGGAATCGCGACCAAGTGCTCGCCGCTCGGCGTCGCGCAGGCGAAGAAGATGATCTACCAGCATCTGTTCACCGATCTCGCCACGGGCGTGCGCGACGACGACGCGTCGATGGAGATGATGACGCGGTCGGAGGATTTCAAAGAGGGCGTGAAGGCGTTCGTCGAGAAGCGCGCGCCGAAGTTCACGGGGAGGTAGCAGGGTAGCGACGTGGTGCTGAAGCCCAGAACCCTCACCCAACCGCTCCCGTGAAATAACGGGCGAGGGATCAGAAACTACTTGTCGAGGGGGTGCTTGAACTTGCGATCGGGGTGGCGAATCGTGAGCACCGGGCAGGGCGCCTTTTGCACGACGCGCTCGGCGACGCTGCCCATCAGGACGTGCGCCAGGCCGGTGCGGCCGTGGGTGCCGAGCACGATCAGGTCGGCATTTTCGCTTTGGGCGGTGTGCAGGATTTCCAGGAATGGCGAGCCTACCTTGAGTTGAACCTTTACCTTGAGGCCGGCGCCGCGCAGGTTGCCCGCGATCTTGTCGAGCTCCTTCTGCGCGAGCATCCGCTGCTCTTCCGCGATACGGCCCATCGCGCCGACGTCCATCGCAGGGCCGAGTTCCGGCGTCATCATTACCGGCGCGAGCGGCTGATCGACGTGCAGGAGCACAATCTCAGCCGAGAACTTTTGTGCGAGTTCCTGGGCGAAGCTGAGCGCGAGGTTCGAGTCTTCGGAGAAATCGGTGGCGGCGATAATTTTTGAAAAGGTTGGCACACGGAAACCATAACGCCGGGACGGCAATCGTGGCAAGGGACGGTTGAGCCTCGCGCGGACTCGACCTGCGCAGTGGCGCTGCATTACAATTTGCGCGAAATCGTGGGAAACTGACGCCTATGGCAAGCAGCCGCGGATTAGTTGCAGACTTCGAGCGCGCCTTCGAAGAGTTCTTCGACGAAATGTTGATCGACCGCTGGAAGTGCGCAACGCACGCGGTTGAATTCGAACGCGCGCAGGTTATCGACCATCCCGACCGTTACGAAGTGCGAGTCGTGGCGGTCGGCGTCGATCCAGCAAAGATACAGGCCGAAGTCTCCGGCCAGCGGCTGGCAGTTCGGGTGCCGGACAAACTCGGCGGCACGCTCGAGAGTTCATTTGCGTTCTCCGACTCGATCGACGGTGAAGCCTCGACCGCGAAGTGGTCCGAAGGCACGCTGGTTATCACGCTGCCGAAGAAGAAAGGCCGGCGAATCGCGCTCAAGGCTTCCTAGTCGCCGCGCCGCGAACGCCGCTAGCATCATGACTGACAAGGGCGACCTCATCGCTACCGACGCCAGCGCCGCGCTGATTCATGTACCGCCGCCGGTGGAGCTTGCCGCTTCCGAACTCAAGGCACTGGTGCCGCTCGATGCGGTCTCGCTGGAGCGCGCGGCGGCCGCCGATGGCGACGCTGAACTATTCGGGCAGAGCCGCGCGCTGGATGCGATACGGCTCGCGATCGGAATCGATGCACCCGGCTACAACGTTTTCGTTAGCGGCCTGCGCTCGCGGCATGAGCGCGAAACGGTACTGCGCATCCTCAACGAAAAAGCCGCGACGATGCCGACGCCCGGCGACTGGGTGTACGTCAACAATTTTCGCAATCCCGAATCTCCCGTCGCGATTTACCTGCGGCCCGGCCAGGGCGTCGAGCTGCGCGTCAAGATGACGGAGCTGGTCGGCTTTGTGCTCGAGCAATTGCCGAAAGCCTTTCGGCGCGAGGACTTCGACCAGGAGCGCGCGGCGCTGCGCGACAAGTACAACAAGCGCGCGCAGGAGCTGTTCGGCACGCTCGAGACGCGGGCGCGTGAGCGCGGCTTCGCGATCCAGAGCACGCCGGTCGGGCAGGTGATTTTCATCCCGCTGATCGACGGCAAGATGCCCGAGTCGCCCGAGGTGCTCAACAAGGCGATGGCGGCGAAGACCGACGCCGAGCGCGAGCAACTGGCCAAGGCGCAGGGCGAGCTGCAGGACGAACTGGCGACGTTGACGATGCGCCAGCAGGAAATGATGCGCGAGTTGATCGACGACATCCGCGCGATCGAGCGCGCGTTCGCGGCGCGGCTGATCACGCCGTCGACAGAAGACTTAAAGCATCACTTTAACAATCCGGCGGTTGATGCGTACCTCGACGAAGTCGCGCGGCACATGCTCGGCAATCTCGATCGATTCCGCGAGCAGCCGCCGGCCGAGCAGGGCCCGAGGCCGCTGACGATCGAGGAAGGCGCGCGATGGTTCGACTACCAGGTCAACGTGATGGTCGACAACTCTGCGACGCGCGGAGCGCCGGTGGTTCTCGAGGACGCGCCGACGTATCGCAACCTGTTCGGCACGATTGAGCGGTGGCTCGATCCGCTGGGGCGCTCGGGCACCAACTTCACGCGCATCATCGGCGGGTCGTTTCTGAAATCGCACGGCGGTTTTCTCGTGTTCGATCTCGAGGATGCGGTGGTCGAGCCCGGCGTCTGGAAAACGCTCAAGCGCAGCCTCAAGTCGGGGCGCATGACGCTCGAGACTTTCGAGCCGCTGCCGTTTTTCTCGATGAGCGGACTCAAGCCCGAGCCGATCGAGATTCACAACAAGGTCGTGACGCTGGGCGGCGCGTACCTTTACAACCTGCTCTACTTTTACGATTCAGACTTCGCGGACTTGTTCAAGGTGAAAGCCGAGATGCGGCCGTCGGTGGCGGCCGACGGCGCGGCGGCGGCGCATTATGCGGCGCGCGTGGGAGCCCTGGCGCGCAGGGAGAATCTACCGCCGTTCGAAGCCGGAGCGCTCGCGAAGATCGTGGAGTTCGGCATGCGGATGGCGGGCGACCGAGCGCGATTGCTCGCGATGCTCGAGCCGGTCGACGATCTCGCGCGCGAATCGGCGTACTTCGCACGCAACCAAGTGGCGCAGCGCGTGACGGCCGCGCACGTCGAGCGGGCGCTTGGCGAACGGATGCTGCGGCTCAATTTTATCGAGGAGGAAATCCGCAGACTGATCGCGGAAGGCACGCTTATCGTCAATATTCGCGGCACCAGCGTCGGACAGATCAACGGCCTGGCCGTGCTGGACGTCGGCGGTTATAGCTTCGGGCGGCCGTCGCGCGTGACGGCGACGGTGGCGCTGGGACAGGCGGGCGTGATCAACATCGAGCGCGAGGCGCGGATGTCGGGATCGACTCACGACAAGGGAATCATGATCCTGAGCGGATTTATGCGCGCGCGATTCGGGCAGCAGCATCCGATCGCGATGACCGCGAGCATCTGCTTCGAGCAATCGTACTCCGGAATCGACGGCGACAGCGCCAGCTCGACCGAGTTGTACGCGCTGATGTCGGCGCTGTCGGGCGTACCGCTACGCCAGGATCTCGCGGTGACGGGTTCGGTAGATCAATACGGCACTGTGCAGGCGATTGGCGGCGTCAACCAGAAGGTCGAGGGTTTCTACCGCGTGTGCAAGGCGATTGGCCTGACCGGCACGCAGGGCGTGCTGGTGCCGCGCACGAATGTCGCAAACCTGATGCTCGATCCGGAGACGACCGGAGCAATCGAGCGCGGCGAATTCCACATCTATCCGATCGATACGATCGATCGCGGCATCGAGACTCTGACCGGTGTGCGCGCGGGAACGATCGACCAGCCCGGCACGATCAACTATCTCGTCGATCAGCGGCTCAAGCGGATGGCCGACATCCTGCGCGAACGCCCAGTCGGCGAGACTCGCGTCGTGCAGGAGCCCGCCCCAAGCCCGCCCGCGCCTAAACCGCCGCCCGCACCGCCGGAGCCTCCGCGCTAGAAGGGTGGCGCCGCGTTGGTTGCGGATGAGCAGGAGACATCGCGGATGCCGATAGATCTCCGACTCGACCCGGCTGAGGTCGCGCTGTTCACCGATCTCTACGAGCTCACGGTCAGTGCGGCGTTCTTCGAGCACGGGTTTAACGACACTGCGTCGTTCGAAGTCGCAATGCGCCGGATGCCGCCGGGGCGTGGCTTCATGGTCGCCGCCGGAATCGAGCGGCTGATTGAGGCGCTAGAGGAATATCGTTTCGATGGCGCCGCGATCGAGCATCTCGAGTCGCTGCACCTCTTCAAGCCGGCCTTTCTGGAATTTCTGTCGAAGCTCCGCTTCACCGGTTCGATCCGCGCGCTTCCCGAAGGCACGATTTATTTCCCGGGCGAGCCGATCGCCGAGATTCGCGCGCCGCTAATCGAAGGCCAGCTCATCGAAACGCTGGCGCTCAACCAGCTCGGCTTCGCTTCGAGCGTCGCGACCAAGGCGGCGCGATGCTTCGCCGTCGCCGGCGGCAGGCGGCTGGTGGACTTCGGTCCGCGCCGCGCGCAGGGTGCGGACGCGTCTCTGATCGCGGCGCGCTCGAGCTATCTCGCGGGTTTTCATGGCACCGCCAACGTGCTCGCCGGCAAGCGTTACGGGATTCCGGTTTTCGGCACGATGAGCCACAGCTTCGTCATGGCGCACGAGCGCGAGCGTGACGCCTTCAGCGATTTCGTCTCGAGCTTCCCTACCCTCAGCACGTTGCTCGTTGATACTTACGACACGGCGCGCGGCGTCGAGAATGCGGCCGCGGTCGCCGCCGCTGTTCGCGAGGCGGGCGTGAAGATTCAGGGCGTGCGGCTGGACAGCGGCGACCTGCACGAACTCAGCCGCAAGGCGCGCCGGATTCTCGATCAGGCCGGCTTCGGCGATATCGCGATCGTCGCGAGCGGCAATCTCGACGAATACCGAATTGCGGAACTCGTCGACGCCGGCGCTCCGATCGACGCGTTCGGGGTCGGCACCGCGCTCGCCGTCAGCGACGACGCGCCGGCGGGTGACTTCGTCTATAAGCTCGTCGATCACAAGGATCGCGGCCGCCTCAAGACCTCGGCCGGAAAGGTTTCAACGCCGGGCCGCAAGCAGTTGTTCCGCGGTTATGCGCCGAGCGGCTCCTTCTTCGCCGACCTGGTCGGAATTATGGACGAGGGCACGACCACGGTCGCGCGCGAGTTCAAGCCGATCGCGTCGAAAACGGTTCAATTGATGGAGACCGTGTTCGACAAAGGCCGCCGGATCATGCCCCGTCCCACGCTCGCCGAGGCGCGCGAGCGCGTGATGAACGGGCTGACGGCCCTCGACGCCCGCTACAAGGCGCTGCGGCGGCCCGCGGAATTTCCGGTGCGGCAGACTGCCGCGCTCAGCGCGCTGGTGATCAGCGAAAAACTGCGCGCGCAAAAGCGCCAGGATTGAATCGCGCCGACGGCTAAGGACTCGGCGGTCCCAAGCCAGCCAGTACGCCCGCGACAAATGGCGTCGTCCGCTCGGGTGGCGGCGAATCGCGCAGCTTGCGCGCGGCGGCGGCGAGATGCGCAGCTTCGAAGGTCACGAGCAACGGCTTGATGACATCGAGGCGCGGACGCGAATCAGGCGTCCATCGCGTCGGTCCGGGATAATCGATCTCGGACGCGCTCGCACGGTAGCGCTCTATCAGCGGTCTCACTCCCTCGTAAGAGCCTACGACGATGATGCCTATCCTACCCCCGGGTGCAGGGCCGATTGCCCAGTCGAAATAGGCGTGGGGAGCAGGATCGACGAGCCAGTCGCGCGGGAGGAGATCGAGATGCTTGAGTTCAAGGGCCGAAAGTTTCGAGAGGTCGTGTCCCTCGGCGAGATACTTTCCGGCGGCCTCGAGGATCGCATCGAAGCGCAGCGCGTCGGCGCGCGCTTCGACCTGCGCGGCTGGAAGTTTGGCATACACGGCGAACGAATCGCGCGGGATTTTGTAAAGCCACACGCCTTTCTCGTTCAGTCCTGCCACTCCGAGCGAATCGAGCGTCCGCTTGAAGGTCTCAAAATTAGGTTCGATCGGATCCGCGATTACTGCTTGCACTCCGAAGCGAGCGATGTAGGCCTTCAACTGATCGCCAGCCTCGGGCAAATCGATCCCGCTGTAAAAGTATTTGACCACCGGCATTCGAATGAATTCGAACGGTGTGGTCGTGGTCCATCCGCCCGCCATCCTGAAGTACATGTCGCTCCGCGCCTGCCAGAACATGCTTTTGCCGCTGTCAGGGAACGGCAAGGGCAAAACGATCTCGCGCGGTTCAAGTTCATTTGCGTAAACTCGGTCGGTGAAAAATGCGGGAATGGAAAGCCGGCTTATCCAGAAAGAAGGAACCGGATTTGGTGCAAAGAACAAACCGACCATCAGAGCAGCAAAACATTTTGTCGATGGCCGTGCCGGCGCGTCAGTGAACCAGATAGCCGCTATCAGCGAAATCACGAGCGAGGCGTAGATCGCGAATCTTGCCGTTAGGGCGCTCGATATCACAGGCAGCATAGTGAAGAGTGCCCACGGCATCGGAACTGTCGCACGTCCCGCCACGCGCAGTGCAGGTCCAAACGAAGCGACGACTGCAATCGCGAGCATCGCAATCAGAAACCTGCCAACCGGCGTGCGCGACTTCATCCGGCGGTATGCTTCGATCACGATGAGCAGTGGGATTCCTATGTATACGCCGTTCTCGTAGAGATCGCCGCTGAACTTTTCTGTTATCGCGCGCGAAAATCCGAAGGTGCCGAGGAGATTTACCTCGGTTGGAACGAAGAGATTGAGCAGGTCGCCGGTGAACCTGGCGGGCGGCCAAGCCTGCGGACCTGCAGAGCCGCGCGCGAAAAGGTAGTAGAGGTACGGGGAGACCACAAGCATCGCAATTGCGTAAGCCGCGGCCAGCGAGCCGATCAAGCGAATCAGTCGCGCGCGCGTTTCGCCGTCGAAGAAAATGAGCGCGACCAACAGCGCAAATCCGCCGAAGACGGTCATGGTCGCGAATAGCTCGATCCCGCAAAGAAATTGCACTATCACAAGCGAGGCAATCTCGAGCGTGAAACGCCGCACTGAGATTTCGCCATCCAGGCGGCGAAGTCCCACCAACACGGCAAGAGGAATTGGGAAGGCGAATATCAAATTCAGATGGCCGCCCAGCATCTGACCCAACATGTACGGCGAGAAGCCGAAGATGTAACCGCCGAGGACCGAAGGCCAGAACGCGCCTGTGACGCGGCGGCATAGCAGGAATGCGGAAAGCGCGGCGAGTGGAAGCGCGATGATACAGAGAATGTTGTAAGCGGTGGCCTCGCCGAGCGTGCGCCCAATAGGAATCGCGATCCATGCCGGGAGCGGTACGAACGCAGACCACGCGAGATTGAATCCGCGCGGCGCCCATACCATGTCAGTCATGAAGGGGTTAACGCGATTGGCAAGTGCGTACCGCCACCATCGAAGGAACCACATGTAGATCCACGGATCGGCTTCGCGCCCAATGAAATAGCCGGGATGTGCGGCCAGACCGCGATCGAGCAAAAGAACCGCTAATGCGAAATAAAGCGCAAACGCCCTGAACGACTGCGATCGATGATGTGCGCGATCCTGCGGACTCATCGGCGGGAATCCCGGCCGAAAAACCGCCGACTCATCGTTTACGCGCGACAACGTACATGATGTCGAAGAAGTTCAGATAGATTGGCCACTCGCCGATGCCAAGGCGCTGGATCAGATCACCGACCAGCGGACTACCGTGTCTCTGATCGAATACTCCATATGCCATGCTCTTCAGACTCCGGTAGAAGCCGCAGTGGCGTCGATAGATCACTTCGAAGCCAAATCTTTCAAGCAGAGTCCCAATGCTGGCAAGAGAAAAATAATGCGCATGGGTCGGCGGATGCATCAGCCGCCACTTGGTCCGCCTCATCCGTGCGTTAAGGCTTCCAAAGTCTCCGGTTGTGATGGCGAGCAACGCGCCTCTATCCATGTGTTCCGCCAGCTTGGCGATGTACAAGTCCGGGCGCGCAAGATGCTCGATCGTGTCCCACATGCATACGACATCGAAATCGCGCGCATCAAGGTCATAGTTCAGAAGATCCGCGCACACAACATCAAGCCCCAGTTTGTCCCTGGCGTAACTCACAGCTGCGGCGGATACGTCGATGCCCTCGACTGAATCGAATCGGTGCCTGGCAACATCCAGGAAGAAGCCGTAAGCAGAGCCCACTTCGAATAGACGGCGATGCCGCTGGGGACTCATGAGCGAGTCAAGGACTCGCAGCCGCGAGAGGAAGTTTCGCTGCGTCACCTTCCGGTCGGAGACGTAGTCCTGGTACTCTTCGCCGGCGAAGTAGCTTTCAGTGTAGAGAGTGGCCAGGTCCTGATCTGTCGTTTCAGCCGGTGCAAAAGCATGGGCACATCGCTTACAGCGAAGCAGGCCCCCGAAGATTGCTTCAGTCGAGGAGGCCTCGCAGACCAGACACTGGCCGGACGCGCTCAACTCAGCTCTTGCTCACAGATAAAGCGTGGACGTTGTTTGACCTCAGAGTAGATCTTTCCGATGTACTCGGCGACCAGACCAATGATCATGATTTGAAGTCCGCCGAGCGCGTAGATGGGAAGGACCGTGGACGCCCAGCCCGGGACAACGTTGCCGCGCACCGCGCTCACCACGACGAACACGCTGAGCGCGAGAGCAACCAGCGTGATCAGAACGCCGCCGATCGCGATCATTCGTAACGGCACCACGCTGAACGAAGTGATTCCATCGAGCGCAAGCCCGATCATCTTCGTCCAGGAGTAGTGAGTGGTTCCCGCAAAGCGCTGGTGCACGTCGAAATCGACTACTTCCGACTGGAAGCCCATATTCGCGAAGATGCCGCGAAGGAACAGGTTGACCTCTTTGTAATCCGCCAATGCGTCCAGGACCCTGGAGGAAACCAGGCGGTAGTCGGGATGGTCTCTGAGCACGCCGGTTCGCATCGACTTCATCAACCAGTAAAAGGCGGATGTGCCCAGCTTCTTTGAAAGCGAATCGGAACCGGAGGTTCGTCTGATTCCGTTCACTATATCGGCGCCATCTCGATACTTGTCGAGGAAGGCATAGATGGCATGTTCGTCATGCTGCAAGTCGGCATCCATCGAAATCACACAATCGGCGCGATTCCTGACGCTGAGAAGACCGGCCAGTACTGCATTCTGATGACCGAAGTTCCGCGCCAACTTCAGCGCTTTTATCTGCCGGTCGGCCTGGTTGAGCTCGCAGAGCAGACTCCAGGTCCCGTCGATGCTGCCATCATCGACAAAATAGAGGAAGCTCTCGGTCGCGACCCGTCCCTTTTCCTTAAGGTCGCTCAGCACGGCTCCCATCCTGCGAGCCGACTCGCGTAGGACGAGTTCCTCGTTGAAGCACGGCACTACGATCGCTAGACGCGGCCGAGTTCGCTCTGGGTCGGGCGCTATCGGTGGGAGGGAGTTAAGATCGTCCTTTATCACTGAGGCAGAGCCGCGCTATTTGCGCCCAGTGCGGCGGCGGCGTTGAGGAGGCAGCGCTCGGTCGTTGGCCAATCGATGCACGGGTCGGTAATTGACACGCCGTACTTGAGCTTCGTGCGATCGGAGCTGGGCGGCTGGCTACCGGCTTCGATATTGCTCTCGAGCATCGCGCCCATGATCGCGCCACTGCCGGCACTTACCTGGTCGACCAGCGTGCGCAACACTTCGGGCTGCCTGGTGAAGTCCTTGCTGGTCTGCGCGTGCGAGCAATCCACCATCACGCGCGGCTCGAGCGCGGCGTCGGCGAGCATCTTGCGGCACTCCTCGATGCTAGCGGCGTCGTAGTTCGGCTTGCGTCCGCCGCGCAGCACGATGTGTGTATCGGGATTTCCCGAGGTGCGAATCACCGCAGACATTCCTTCCTGGGTGATACCGAGAAAAGAATGCGGCCGGCGCGCTGATTGAATCGCGTTGATCGCGACCTGCAGATTTCCTTCGGTCGTGTTCTTGAATCCGACCGGCATCGACAATCCACTCGCCATCTCGCGATGCGTCTGCGACTCGGTCGTACGCGCACCGATCGCAGCCCACGCGACGAGGTCCGCGATATACTGCGGCGTGATTGGATCGAGCAGTTCGGTCCCCGCCGCGAGCCCCAGTCGGTTTATCTCGATCAGCAAGCGTCGCGCGATACGCAATCCTTCACGCATGTCGCAACTGTCGTCCATGCGCGGATCGTTGATCAGCCCCTTCCATCCCACAGTCGTGCGCGGCTTCTCGAAATACACGCGCATGATGATGTAGAGCCGATCCGAGGTGGTGCCCTTCAACTTCGCAAGGCGGCGCGCATAGTCAATCGCCGCGTCGGGGTCGTGTATCGAACACGGCCCGACGATACACAGCATCCGACGGTCGCGACCCGCCAGGATTTCGCGAATGGTCTCGCGCGCCTCGACCACCGTGCGCGCAATGCCCTCGTCCACCGGCATCTCGTTCTTGAGGAGATGCGGCGCGATCAGCGGTTCCGTGGCGAGAACGTGAACGTCCTGAATTCGACGCATAGTTAATCGTTATTTCTATAAGAAAGGGCGCGGCTAACAAAGCCGCTACCCATTGGGCATAATACCGTCGGATCGAGTCCTCGGACCTGACACACATGTCATGCAGAATGTCGTGCGGAGTGTCGTGATAGAGCAGGGCGAACCGCAGCCGAGTTCAGAAGGGCGTACCAGCGGCGAACCGCCGCTGATCGACCGGCCGCCGCGCCTCCTCCGCGTCAGGCTCTGGCAGGCAATCGCTGGGATGTCCGTCGCTATCGCAATCGCCTCGCTTATCGTGATTTCCGAACTCGCCGGCTCGCTCGCGCGGCGCACCAACTATGTGAACCGTCGCGTGGCGGCTCTGAATGCGACCGTCCGCACTCTGCGCCGGCAGACGGCGGCCGAGCAGCGCAAGCTCGGCTCCGAGCGCGAACGCGCGAGCGAGGGCGAGGTGTTTGAAAAAATTCTCTTCGCGCCGGACCTTCGCACAATCAAACTCGCTGCGCCTGGTGAGAAGGACAAGGAAAAAGATAAATCGATCGCGCTATCCGGCGGTCCCGACCTTCCCTCCGGAACACTTGCGATGAGCGAGTCGGCCGCGGGTGCGATGCTCGAAGCGACCGGACTCAAGCCAACCGGCCCCTTCCAGGTTTACCGTATCTGGTGGATGCCCAAGCGCGGCGCGCCCATTTGGGCCGCGGATTTCCTGGTCGCCGACGACGGCCTCGCGACGGTACCCTTGGATTTGCCGTCCGGGCGCGAGAAAAGACTGTCGCTTATTGTCACGCTGGAAGATGAATCGTACAGCGATGCTCCCGCGGGTCCGATCGCACTCAAAGCGGAATCTTCGCCGTTACCGGGAAGCGCGCAGAGCGCGCGCAAATCGCGGCACTGAGAGCGGAATCGATCAGTCGGCGCCGATGAACTCGAGCAGGAGGGCAAACCCCATGGCGCCGACTGCGACCATCTCGGTGGTCGGGTCGGTGTTGTTCCACAGGTAATAAAAGCCGAAACCGAAGGCCGTCAGGCTGAGTAGTCGTCGCATCGAGGCGTCCTTTTCTACTGAGTCCCCTCCGATATTCACGAGGCGCGCCAAACCTGACGAAACAAGTAGCCAAATAGCGCAGCCAAGTAGCTAAAGATAATAATATGAACGCCTGGACTAATGAAAGAGGGCATCAGCGTTTACGTTGCCGGGGACTTTTTTCTCTCGGGGGCTTTACAGCAATCATCAATGTGCTAGATTGTTTTTGCGGCGGCGCTTTGCGGCGCGGCCTGTGGAAACTTCACTTCCGAAATCCTCACATGCCCGTTGACACGGACCGGATTA
>NZ_DATEQZ010000068.1:0-19383 GCF_035272065.1 Binatus sp. (SeqCode) | reverse complement strand
GCGTACGGCCTAGGAGGGATTGCGATGGCCGGCGGGAGTTACGACGCGCCGCTGTTCACGGTGGCGTGGCCGACGGGCGAGTTCGGGCCGATGGGACTCGAAGGCGCGGTGAAGCTCGGTTATCGCAACGAGCTTGCGGCGATTACAGAGCCGGCGGCGCGCAAGAAGCGTTTCGACGAGATGGTGGCGACGATGTACCAGCGGGGGAAAGCGATCAACAACGCGTCGCATTTCGGAGTTGACGACGTGATCGATCCTGCGGATTCGAGGAGATGGATTGCGGCGGGATTGAAAGCGAGTGCGCCGCCGGAGCCGCGGACGGGGAAGAAATATCCGTACATCGATAGCTGGTGAGTTTGCGCGGGTGATGTTCGGGGGATCCAGAGCAGAGGCAGAATCTTGAATCGTGCGGATTCGAGAGCCGCGCGATGAGGAGACGCGTCGCCGCGTTGACCTGGTGTGCGCTTGTGCTTGGCGCTTTTATCGCTGGTTCGTCGTGCCAGGCGGCTAGCATCCCGGGCGAAAAGTCTGAAGGCGGGAGTCGGCTTGTTGGGCTCGCTGCGACACTATTCCCGAATCTGACGAGGGCCGAGCGCGCGCTGCTGAACCATGCGGACGTCAGGAATGTCGGGCGCGGCGAGTTCGCGGTCGCGGGTATCAGTGCGAATCCGGCCGATCCGTCGAACGATCCCGCGCATGCCGACAATTGGGATGCGCAACGGAATATCCGCGCGGGCTTGATCCGATGGATGAGCGTCGATCCTGACGCGATCCGGCTAATCGACCCGCAGGGCATCCGCGTTCTGGGCGCGCGCATCGCAGGACCGTTGGACCTGTCGCAAGTGCGCGTGCCGTTCGCGATCACGCTGCGCAACTGCTCGATTCCCGCGACGATGGAGCTTTCATCGACGGAGATCCCGTCGTTGAGCTTACGCGGGAGCTCCACCGGCTCGATTCACGGAGCTGCGATAGAGGTCGCGGGAGTGCTCGACCTGAGTCGCGGCTATCACTCCAAGGGCGTAGTTAACTTGCAGAGTGCTCAGTTAGGAATGCTGCACGCAACCGCCGGCCATTTCGAGTTCGCGCCGGATCCCCAAGACATATCAGAGGAGAAATACGCCAACTCAGCGAGAGACGCGCTGAATCTGATCTACGCAGATGTTAGAGCCACCGCGGCCTTTACGTTCGGCTTCGAAGCGGACGGCCGTATCGAACTGTACGAAGCGAAGATAGGCGCAGACCTGGCCTGCGATGGAGGCAAATTTTTAAATTCCGGGGCGATCGCACTCGACGCGTCGTGGGCATCGATTGGAGGAGGTGTATCGTTCGTAAGCGCCGAAACCGACAAGATTGTCGGGTCGAAGACAGGCCGCGCCAAGATCAACGGCTTGCTTCAATTCGTCGGCGCGCGGGTAGGAAGCTATTTTAGCGTGGATCGGGCGACATTTGAGGGCAAGCAAGGCGAGCCTCATGGGTTGTCGGCTCCTGGGATGCAGGTCAACGGGTTTTTCCTCTGGAACTATGTCGTGATGCAGAACGGCGCGCAGCTTGATCTGAGCGGCGCTTCGGTTACATCAATTCTCGATCAGGAACGAAGTTGGCCGGCGCCGGGCAATCTACAGATCAACGGCCTTACCTATACCGGCTTCGGCGGCCCTCCATTTACGCCCGGCGATGCCGAGACCCGGCTGCGATGGATTGGCCTCCAGCCCGGCGGATACCATCCGCAACCCTACCGGCAACTCGCCAAGGTGCTGCACGAGACCGGCGATGACGCGGGCGCAGTGCGCGTGCTGATCGCGAGCGGCGACGCGAGCTTCGAGCAATATGGATGGCAGGGTCGAGTCCTCGGCTGGATTCTGAAAGTTACGATCGGTTATGGGCATCGGCCGCTGCGGGCGATCGTATGGTCGTTCGCGGTGATCATTCTCGGCGCCTTCATCGTAGCGATTGGCAAGCGGGCGGGCGTGATGCGTTTGACGTGGCCGGAGAACACACCGCCGCCCACGGAAGATCCGACCGCGGAGATGAATCCCCTGCTGTATTCGATCGATGTGTTCGTGCCGTTCGTGAATCTCCATCAGGAACATTATTGGTGGCCGAGCGCGGAAGCCTCGGGCGAATGCAGGGTGTTGGGTTGGAATATCCACGTCAATGGCGGAATTCTGCGTGCGTACCTGTGGACTCAGATCATCGCGGGCTGGCTGCTGAGCGCGATTTTCATCGCGGGGGTGACCGGGTTGATCAGGAGTGACTGACGGCGCGGGAAGAGTCACGGAGTTTGGGGTTTGTGCTGAGAATGTCGGGTGAGGTATTCGATTCGAAGAAGGGTGATGCAGAATCGTGAATCGCTCGCAAAGCGCGCGCTGCACGGGGACCCTCACCTTCGATCCTCTCCCTCAAAGGGAGAGGGGAAGACAGGAGAGTTGATGTGATCAAATCTTCCGAGGAAATTGTAGACCTTGCGGGTGAGAGGCTCGCCATCGTGAAGGGCGGGTCGGGGAAGCCGATCCTGATTTTTCATGATGAGCTTGGATATCCCGGGTGGATGACGTGGAACGAGACGCTTGCGCACGAGCGGACGTTGTTCATTCCGTTGCAGCCGGGGTTTGGGAAGGCGCCGAAGCTCGAGTGGGTGAGGACTTATCGGGACCTGGCGGGATTTTATTCGCAGGTGGTGCGCGAGCTGAAGCTCGATCCGGTCGATGTCATCGGATATTCGGCGGGGGGATTTATTGCGGCTGAGATGATCGCGGCGGATCCGAAGATTTTTTCAAAGATGGTGCTGGTCGCGCCGATGGGGATTAAGCCCGCCGAGGGCGAGATCATGGATATCTTTCCGATCACGATGCGCACGCATTTGCGCGCGACGGTTGCGGACCCGGCGGGGACGCCGGAGTTTCTCAAGCTGTATGGCGGAGAGATGACGCCGGAACAGTTCGAGGCGTTCGAAGACGCGCGGGCGGAGTCGGCGCGAATCGGGTGGGAACCGTACATGCACAATCCCGCCCTGCCCTACCTGCTGCGCGGGACGAGGACTCCGACCTTGCTGGTGTGGGGGACGCGCGACCGCGTCGTACCCCGCGGATGTATCGACGCGTACAAGCAGGCGATACCCGGAGCGAAAGTCGCGACGATTGAAGGCGTCGGGCATCGGCCGGAAATTGAAAACTCAACTGAGTTTGTGAAGATAGTCAGTCGTTTTCTAGCCGAATAGCTATTCAGGAGTAACTATGAAGGTAGGATATTTCACTGAACGTCCCGTGCGCTGGATTCCCGAGGAAGTGATACTGCGCAACGGCGGGCATTTCGCCGTCTCGAATAGCTACTTCGATCGCGAGCGCGCGGCCGAAGACTACAACTACTATATCGACGAGAACCTGTACGCCGAGGAACTCGGATTCGACATCGTCGCGCTGAACGAGCATCACGGGAACCCCTTCTGCATGGGAAGCGTGATGAACGTGGAGGCGGCGATCCTGGCGCGGCTGACGAAGAAGGCGCGGATTCTGCTGATTGGCAACCCGTTACCGGTGATCAAACATCCGTTGCGCATGGCGGAGGAGCTGGCGGAGATCGATCTTATTTCGCGCGGGCGGTTGATCTCAGGATGGGTGCGCGGCGCGGGCAGCGAGCAGTTCTTCAACAACGCGAATCCTTCGTACAACCGCGAATATTTCGAGGAGGCGCACGACTTTATCGTGCAGGCGTGGACGCGTCCGGGCCCGTGGCGCTACGAGGGCAAGCATTTTCACTACCGCCATGTGAATCCGTGGGCGCTGCCCTATCAGAAGCCGTATCCTCCCATGTGGATTCCGGGAACGCTCAGCCCGGAGACGGTCCGGTGGTGCGCGGAAAAGGCCTATCCATATTTTGGCCTTGGCACATCGCTCGGCCCCACCTGCGACTTGTGGGATTACTATGCGGACGAGGCTGCCAAGCACGGATACGAAGCGGGTTCGGAGAATTTCGGCTACGTGCTGCCGACCTTCGTGGCAGAGACCGAAGACAAGGCGCAGGAACTGGGTAAGAATTTTCTGTTCGGCGGCGGCCAGAACTCATTCGCGCGCGTCGAGCATACGCTGCCGCCCGGATACAACTCCAAAGAGGCGATTCGAAAGCTCGCGAAACAGCCGCAAGGGAGCTGGCTCGGAATCAGCGGCGACAAAATGCGCGGGCATACTGAGGATGTGGAAATCGATCCAGCAGCTATCAGGCAGAAGCTGATTCCAGGGTACCAGAAGGCGCAGAAGGCGATACAACTGGTGATCGGCACGCCCAAGTCAGTGATTCCGAAGCTGAAGGCGATCCTGACCGTGCTGCGCCCGGGGTCGCTGGTGATATTCAGCGTGCAAGGGCCGGTGGCCAACGCGGATCGCCAGACCAGCATGCGGCTGATCGCGCAGGAAGTAATTCCCGCGCTGAAAGAACATGCGAAGTCGATCGACCTGATCGACGCGCTCGAGCGTACGCCCGGGTCGGTCAAGCTGACGCCAGGAACCTCGCGGCGTCCGGTGTCAGATCGCGGGCCGCTGAAAGAATTGGGGCTGGTGTAGCCTTTCGATCATGAAGAAGGTGCTGATGGTTTGTACCGGGAATATGGATCGCAGTCCGACGGCGGCGATGGTGCTGGCGGAGATGTGCGCGCCGATGTGGGTTACGTCGGCGGGAACCGAGCCGTGGGCGAAGAACCAGGTCAGTATCGAGCTGGTCGAGGAAGCGGATGTGATTTGCGTGATGGAAGAAGCGCATCGCCGGCATATCCGCGAGCGCTTCGGCGAGGCGCACGCGGAGAAAGTCGTGGTGCTCGACGTTCCGGATAATTACGTGTGCTGGGAGGACAGGCTCATCCACCTGCTCAAGGGGAAGCTGCGCATAGCGCTGGGGCTGACGAGTTCGCGGAGGTAGAGGACGAGGGAGAAGAACTTCATTGTAGTGAAACCCCTCCGTGGGTTTCACGCTTCCTTGGGCAGGGGTGACCCCTGCACCCAGTACTAAAAGAAAGATGCGGGACTTCGTCCCGCTTGGAAGTTTTGGCAGGGGGACAGAGCTAGAGGCCGTATTCGTCGAGGAGGGCCTGGCGCAACTTGGTGAAGTGAACGAGGCCGGCCTGGTACTGGAGCCTCTGTTCGAGGCGCAGTCTTTCCAGGTCGAGGCCGTAACGGCGCGCCAGGCCACGCATGGCGCTTGCGGTGGCATGAGATTCGGCGCGTTCATCCGCACTCGTGGCGATTTCTCGAGCCAGTGCGGCGTCGAACAATTTCGCAGCCATGTTGCGCGGATAAGCTCCCAGGCTCACGAGTACGTCGGCGGCGAGCTCGCGCGGATCGCTCAGGTGCGCTTCGTAGCCGGTCTGGCGCGAGAGCTGCACAGATTCGTTGCGTGTGGAGAAAAGCTTCGCGGTGACGTGGTGCCCTACTTCGTGGATGAACGCGGTTCCGACCGCCATCGGATGATGGGCGCCGTTGAGGCAAATCAGGGGGCGCTTCTCTAAACCGGAATCGCTGCCGAGGTAAAAGCCGAGCACCGAAAGGCCCGACGGCCAAGTCATCTTGGTGATCCGAAAATCCGCGCCGACCGATGAGGCGCGTTCGGCAAATTCCCTCATCGAACCCATGCGCACCGCCTCGTTGTTCAGATGCGGCCATGCTTTGCGCTTTGCCTCGCTGACAATCTCGCGCACTTCGGCACGGCTCAGAGAGCCGCGCAGAGCACGCCCATAGTCGCGACTCCAAAGGCGCGTAATTTCGTCCGGAGTAGTGGTAAGTGCGGGAACGCGCTGATTTGAAGCGCTTTCAGCACTTTTTACGATTTCCGCAGTCAGCCCAGCGATGCGCGAAGTACGTTTCTTGAGCCCCATTTGTCGGTCATCCCCAATGCCAAATTATAACCAAAAGTACGTAATTAATGCTAGATAGGCAACAAACGAGCCGTTTTTAGCCTTCCCCCGCGCAAATTGCGTTGCGTTTCGAACTCGGCCCCGTGTAAAACCCGCTAGCACTACAAATTGGCGTATTTGTAACCTCGGTGTTATGGGTTTGACGACCAATTTTCTAACACCTCAGACGGCACGCGCGCCGATTTTCCGGCAGCATCGGCAATTTAGCGCGCCGCGTTCGCCACCGCCATGCGGCACGAGATTCTGAAGCCGCGTCTCCAAATCAAGCACAAATGAACGCGACGAATTCAGCCTGAAGAAAGGAGCTACTCAATGGAACTGCGTTTGCTGTCCACCGAAACCGAACGAAGAATTTTCGCCGCGCGCACCGAACAGATTCGCGCCAAGCATGGAGCCGGCTTCAAGGAACGTTCGCGCTCGCGCCTGGCCAGAATTCATCTGACCTTCGGCAATCTATACGCGTTGTTTGAAAACGATAACGACCCGGCCGAGCGGATGATCGCCGGGCTGGTGATGCATGACCTCGAAATGTTTCCGCAGACCTGTCCCAAGCCCGACCTGTCGTATCTGCCGCCGCGATCGGTGCTGGAGATAAGCGAACTGTGGTCGTGTGCGATCGGCGCCGGCGCGCTGGCGCGGGCCGGAGCGGCAATCATGGCCGGCCTGCTCGACGCGCGGGCGATCCTCGCATACCTGGGAGTCAAGCCGTTCGACGGGACTCCGTTCTACCGCGCGGCGGGTTTCGTCGAGGCGGGGGAACCGGTCGAGTATCCGTATCTCGAAACGCTCAAGGGGGAGGCGATTTGGGCGCAGCCGATGATCCTGGGGGGCGAATCGCTGGCCAAGCTGACGCGCGTATTTTCGCAACTGATAGTTGAAACCCGTGACGACAATCGCGTCCTGCGCTTTCGAAATTTCCTGAAAGGGAAGACGGCGGGCGGGCGGCCGGTGTTCGTGGACGGCGATCCGACGATGGCGGGCACGCAGCGGGTGCATGAGGATAACGCGGCGCAGATGCAATAGCGCCAATTTCAGGTGAGCGGCCGAATCAGATCGGTCCAACCAGCGCTCGAGGGAAACAATGAAATACGGATCCGCATTAGAGTCGTCGCCCGAGGCGGAACGCTTCGGCGACATCGGTACGAATGTTCCGGTCAAACTCACCAGGGAAGAACTGCGCGAGCTATCCACCGTCAAGCCGGCGCTCGGATGCATCCACGTCGGCGTCGAGTGGGGATTGATCGTGGCCACGATCTGCCTGTGCCAGCGGTTCTGGCATCCGATGCTGTACGTGTTCGCGGTCGCGTTCATCGGATCACGCCAGCACGCGCTGCTGGTCCTGATGCACGACGGCGTCCATTACCGGCTGCTGCGCAATCGACGGCTCAACGACTGGCTGTCGGAAGTAGCGCTGGCGTGGCCGCATCTGGTTACGGCGCGACAGTACCGCAAGAATCATTTTGCGCATCATCGGTACCTGAATACTGCGCAGGATCCGGACTTGAAGCGGCGGGAAGGCGATCTGGCGTGGGTATTTCCGCAGGCGATTCCCAACCTGGCGAAAACGCTTTTCCGCGACGTCACGGGGTTGAATGCCCCCGCGATGCTCAAACTGGCGGTGTCGTTGGCGTCGGCGGACTCGGTGCCGGTGGGATTTCTCGCGGTGCGCTACGGATTTTACGCCGCCGCGCTGGGTATCATTATATACGCTGGCGCACTCGAGGGGTTCGCGCTGTATTGGATCGTCCCGATGTTCACGTGGCTGGTGTTGGTCATGCGCATTCGCGGCATCGCCGAGCATCACGCGATCGACATCGACGGGCCGCAGATCGCATACCCGCGGACGCGGACCACGCACGCGACGTGGCTCGAGCGGATTTTTCTTGCGCCGAAAAATGTCAACTATCACATCGAGCATCACTTTTTTCCGAGCGTGCCGTTCTATCGACTGCCCGAGCTGCACGCGATCCTGATGTCGAAGCCGGGGTTCCGTGAAAGCGCTCACCTGACGCACACGTACTGGGGAGTGCTAGGGGAATCGGTCGGCCGCACGCCGTCGCGTCGCGGCAAAGTTCGCGGCGGGGATGGCTCGAGGCGCGGGCGCATCCGGCGCATCGCGGAGGTGACAGTCTGATGATACCCGCTGGCACGTGACTGTCTGTTAAACCCGCGTCGATCAGGCTGGTTGCAAACCGCGGTTGCCAACTTGTAGAGTTGCGCGCGGGCGCGAACATCGAGCGGTAACAGCCGGGGCTGGGGAGGATTCCGTCTGGCCGCGGATTTCGAGCCGGTATGAATGGCTGCGATTCCGATAACCTACAATCTACGAAGCCTGATGGTCCGGCGCACGACCTCGTTGATGACGGCGCTTGGGATAGCGCTGGTTGTGATGGTGGTCGTTATCCTGCTGAGCTTCGTCAGCGGGCTGCGGCGCAGCCTGGAGCTGGTGGGAGAGCCCGGTCACTGGATTATTCTCAGCCGCGGCACCGTGTCCGAGGGCGAGAGCTACATCCCTCGGGCGCAGGCGGACATCCTGCGGACGCGGCCCGAGATAGCCACCGACGCGTCGGGTGCGGCGCTCTTTTCTCCCGAGATGGTGGTGCCGTTCAACGCCGCGGTGAACCGGCCCGCGATTCAGTTCAGGCCGGCGTCGCTGCGCGGCGTGTCGCCGGCCACATATCGGATGCGTCGCGGACTCACACTGGTGGCGGGGCGATGGCCTGCGCAGGGCCGCGACGAGATGGCGATAGGACAAAAGCAGGCAGCGAGGTTCCCCGAGTTGACGGTGGGCACGACATTCAGATACGGGCGCCGCAGGTGGACGATTGTCGGAGTTTTTGCCGATCGCGGCAGCGCGCTCGAGTCGGAATTTTGGACGGACATTGACGTCCTGCAGCAGGACGCGCGATTCGAGAACGGCTATTCGTCATTTCACGTCGTGCTGAAGCCGGGAACCGAGGACACCTTTCGCAACGCGCTCACCGAAGACGCGCGGCTGACGGTCGACGTAATCAGTGAGAAGGATTTTTTTGCGGAGCAGGCCAAGGTCGCCGACCGGCTGCGCGAGCTGGTGCTGATCGTCGGCCTGATCGTGGGAACGGGCGCGGCTTTCGGCGGCATGAATACCATGTATGCCGCGGTCGCGCGCCGCACGCGTGAAGTGGGAGTGCTGCGCACGCTGGGCTTCAGCCGCGGGTCGGTGCTGACGAGTTTTATTGTCGAGAGCGTGATTCTCGCCGTGGCCGGCGGCGTCGCCGGCGATCTCCTGGCGATACTCCTGGGGGTGGCGGCCGGTCTCAATCACCGTCTCATGAGCGTGGGCGCCGTGGTCTTTTCGTCGGCCTTCACCGCGAGCGCTCTGTGCGGTGGAATCGTCGCTGCGCTGCTGATTGGAATTGCCGGCGGGCTGATGCCGGCCTGGCGCGCGGCGCATCTTCCGATCGTCGAGTCACTGCGCGAGGCGTGACGACAATGCAAACGATCCATCTGGTCTTGCGCTACGTGATCCGGCAGCCGCGGCGCGCGATCCTGACGATGCTCACGTTCGCGGTCGCGACTTTCATCTTCACGGTGCTCGCCGCGATACCCGGTTCAATCGACATGATTCTCAAAAAGACTTCGGAGACCCTGCGTATCTATTCCTATAACGCGGACGGGCGCTACCTTGGCGTGCCGGCGCGCGATTGCAGGACGATCGAAAAGATTCCCGGCGTCGTCGGCTGCACGCCGATGGTGGTGCTTCGCGCCAGCTATCAGAGCGCATCGGAAACCGTGCAGGCGTTCGCGCTGGATGCGGACAAAGTCGCGCTGATGTATCCCGACTACAACCTTGCGCCGGAAGTGCTCGAGCAGTTCTCGAACAACCGGAGCGCCGCGGTCGCGGGACGCCTGCTGATGCGTAAGCACGGCTGGAAGGTCGGCGACGTGGTCACGCTGCGGGGCGATTCCAACCGGCTGGACATCAAGTTCGCGATGGCCGGCGAGATCCCGGCCGACAACTATCCAAATTTTTTCATGTTTCGGCGCGACTACCTGGTCGAAGCGGAAAAGGCGATCGGTATTCCAGAAGAAAAGCATCCCGCGGGATTCCTGGTGACGCGGGTTGACTCGGCGGCTCACGTTCCGTCGGTCATTCATGAGATCGACAGCGCCTTTCACAACTCGGACTTCGAGACCGCGTCGATGACTGAGAGCGAGGCGGTCTCCGGCCTGATGTCGACGGTCGGGGACATCCGCGGCATCGTCTCGGCTGTCTCAGCGGTGATCGCGCTCACGATTTTCCTGATAGCCGCCAACGCGATGTCGATGATGGTGCGCGAAAGATTGCGCGACGTGGCGGTGTTGCGCGCGATCGGATTCGAGCAACCGTACATTGCCCGCCTTCTGCTCGGCGAATGCGCGTTGATCGGTGCCGCGGGCGGCGCGCTCGGATGTGCGCTCGCGCTGTGGCAGTTCGGCAGCGGCACGACATTGCGCGCGGTGCTGGAGAGCGCCGGCTACCTCACCGTAACCTACGGCGCCGCGCTCGAGGCACTCCTCGGCGCGGTTGGGATCAGTATTCTGAGCGCGGCAATTCCAGTGTTGGGCGCGATGCGGGTGACGCCGGCCGATGCCTTTCGAAAGACGATCTGAGCTTGCTAGCGGCCGACCGCGTGACGAACGGTGTTGAGAATATAGATGAAGTCGCGCGGTGATTTGACGTCGCCGAGCAGCGCGACGCGCTGCAGCATTTCCATCTCGTCGCCCGTGATATTGTGGATGCGCCTGAGCTGATCGTCCTTGCGAAAATCTTCCCACGCCGACTTCGCGTCGGTTTCCGGCTCGGGGCTCAGCAGCGCCTGTGCGCGCGGATTGGCGAGGAAGAATAGTTCCCGCCGATCGAGCCCGAGCACTTCGGCCAGGCGCGTTACGATCTTGTCCGACGGGTGGCGCTTGGCCGATTCGAGGTGCCCGATGTACGGAGTCGAAGTCTTGATGCGCCGCGCGACCTCTTCCTGGGTGAGGTCGAGTTGCCGGCGGCGGTCGCGAAGTACTTGACCGAAACTGCGTTCCTTGGTGCGTGCCATTGAAGTTGTCCCCTTGAGAAGTCCTGCGCGGCGTGGGATCAACCGCGTTCCCAGTCAATTGGCTGAGATTCGACGCTGCCAGTTTGTACCATCCAAGCGACTGAAAGGCAAATTCGGCGGTGGCCCCGGCCCGGCTTGCGCCTCCTCGAGATCGCCGCCCTTGACCAGAGTGGACCACAGGTCCTTGGGGTCGCTGAAAACCAGGTCGGTCTTCGCCGGGACCACGTACCACGCGCCCGCCATGACTTCGCTCGTGAGCTGATCGCGCAACCATTGAGCCTTTCCCGAAATGACGCGGAGATCGGCGATCCGCGGATCTTTCAGGACCGCGGCAATCGCGTCGCGTCCGGTCGCGACGTAAGTGTCGTCAAAAACCCTTGTGGCAGAGCCGATTGCCGACGACGCGCGGAAGATCACCGACACCTGGTCCGGTTCCACCGGCCCGCCCATATACATCGTTTCTTCCGCGCCTTTCAACTGGCGCGCCTGCGGGAACATATCGTGAACCCGCTCTTTAGCGGGATTGTTTATAATGAGGCCGGCGAGCAGTGGCGGCTCGGTGGAAGGCACCATCAAAATGACCGAGCGCTGAAAGAACGGGTCCTGCAGATCGCGAGTGGCTACGAGGAAGGACGGCGTCGTCAGATCGGTGCCGTGTGCGATGCGCGATGTCGCCAACGTCGCAATCAGCAGCGCGGAGAATCCCAGGACGCCCATCGCCACGTGGCTTCGGAACTGGATAGGGGAACCTCGCATACTAAATGTACATACCGTCAACTCGAAGCGAGGTTCAACGCCGGGGCACTGACCGCGTTTGCGTCAAGTGCTAATGCTGTGAAGGTGAGCGCAAATCGAAAAGCTGACGTGGCGATCGTCGGCGCCGGCATCCTGGGTCTGGCACATGCTTACTTCGCGGCGAAGCGCGGGCGCTCGGTCGTGGTGTTCGAGCGCACTCCGCGGGCGCAGGGAGCGTCGGTACGTAACTTCGGCATGATCTGGCCGATCGGGCAAAGAGCCGGGGGCGTTCATCAGATGGCGACGCGCAGTCGCCAAATCTGGAATGAGATACTCGACGCGTCGGGACTGGCTTATCGACCGACTGGTTCGCTTCACGTCGTCTATCATCAGGACGAGGCCGACGTCGCTCGCGAGTTCTGCGAACGCGGGCCCGCGCTCGGCTACACCTGCACCTGGCTTGCGCCCAGTGAAGTGCTGAAGAAGAGCAAATCGGTTAATCCCAAGGGACTTCTCGGCGGCATCTGGAGTCCGACGGAGCTCACCGTCGATCCGCGCCAGATTCTCGCGAAGCTGCCGGACTTTCTCGCTGAGAAATTCGGCGTTCAGTTCCGCTTCGGTACCGCGGTGCGATCGGTTCATCTGCCAAACATCGAAGCCGGTTCGGAAACCTGGCAGGCCACGCAGGCGGTTGTTTGCGGTGGCGATGACTTTGAGACGCTCTATCCGGAATTATTTGCGGCGAGCGCGATCGATCGATGCAAGTTGCAGATGATGCGCACGGCGCCGCAGAAAAATGGCTGGGAGCTTGGCCCGTCGCTCGCTGCTGGTCTCACGCTGCGATTCTATCCCGCATTCGAAATCTGCGCGGCGACGCTGCCGAAGTACAAGGAGCGGGTCGCGCGCGAACTGGCCGACTACGATCGCTTCGCCATTCACACTCTCGTCTCGCAGACCGCGGATGGCGCGCTGACGCTTGGCGACTCGCACGAGTACGGTCGCGCCGTCGATATCTTCAACAAGACCGAAATCGATGAGCTCGTGATGCGCAACGTGCGCGAGTTCCTGATTGCGCCTGACTTGTCGATCGCGCAGCGATGGTACGGCGTGTACGCGAAGCATCCGGACAAATCCTGGGTCGCGATCGACGCGGCGCCCGGGGTTCGCATCGTCACCGCGGTCGGAGGCTCCGGCATGACGCTGTCGTTCGGCTTGGCGGAACAGATGATTCGCGAGATGAATATATAATGAAGCAATCGTATTCGGGGCTGGTGAAGGCAATCATTTTCGATTGGGCGGGCACGACGGTCGATCACGGCAGCCTCGCGCCAGTCCGCGTTCTGCAGCAACTGTTTGCCAAGCGCGGCGTTCCGATCTCGGAGGCGCAAGCGCGGCGCGACATGGGCGTCCTCAAAAAGGACCACATCAGAAAAATTCTGTTTGAACCAAGCGTCGCGGCCAAATGGCGCGACGCTGTCGGGCACACACCGACCGAGGCTGACGTGGAGAGCCTGTTCGCGAACTTCGTGCCGCTTCAGCTCGAATGCCTGGTGAAATACTCGGTGGTGATCGATGGAGTCGCGGAAACGGTCGCGCGCCTCCGCAAACGCGGAATCAAAATAGGCAGCACAACCGGATACACGCGCGCGATGCTCGACATGGTCCTGCAACCCGCCGCCGCGCAGGGCTATCAGCCAGACTGCGCGATCACACCGGATGACGTCGGTGCAGGACGCCCGCATCCGTGGATGATCTTCGCGAATGCGATACACCTGAAGGTCGAGCCGCTCGAGGCCATCGTGAAAGTCGGCGACACCCCCGTCGACATTGAGGAAGGACTGCGCGCGGGCGTGTGGACGATCGGCGTCGCCCGCACCGGCAACATGGTCGGCCTGTCCGCCGAGGATTTCTCCGCGCTCGCACCCGCACAGCAGGCGAGTCGGCTCGAGAGCGCACGAACTCTGCTCGCAGCAGCAGGCGCGCATGAGGTGATCGATGCGGTCGCCAATTGTGAGCGCGCCCTCGACGCGATCGAAGCGCGCATCCGCCACGGCGAGCGCCCGTAGCGGTCGCTACACTCAGTAGCGTAACGCGCGGCGGGTTATCGGTCCGTCTTCGCGGAGCATGATGTGCGTTAGGGTCTGCTCGTCGTGGTTCATCCGCCACGACAGGAGCTTTTGCGCGTAATCGAGTACCAGCGGCGCGTAAGAAGCGTCGTTGGCCAGGTTCACGAACTCGCCCGGGTCCTTCTGCAAGTCAAAGAATAGCGGCGGCAGATTCGTGAAATGAACATACTTATACCGTTCGCCGCGGACGATGTTCATCGTGCATTGATGCATCGTGAGTCCGAGCGCGCGCTCGGCCGAGTCGTCGGAAGGATCGCGGAAGTCGAACTCCCAGTGCGCTTCGCTGCGCCACGGGTCGGGGCGGCCCGCGCCTTCGAGGAACGGCGCGAGTGAGGCGCCGTCGCATTGCACTGGAATGTCGGCGCCGATCGCTTCCAGCATAGTCGGCATGATGTCGACGTTTTCGGTGAACGATGAAACGACCGCGCCACGCCCGGCGTCGGCGTGCGGCCGCGGATCGCGGACGATTAGCGGTATATGGTAGGAGCCGTCGAAATAGCCACATTTGCCGATGAGCCAATGGTCGCCGATCTGCTCGCCGTGATCCGAAGTAAAGATGATGAGCGTCGAATCCCAGCGCCCCGAATCCTTGAGAAAGCGAACCAGCCTTCCAATCTCCGCGTCGACCCGGCTCATGAGACCGTAGTAAGCGGCCTTCAGCCGCCGCAGTCTCTTTTCATTGTCGGTAGCCCTGTAGATTCTGCGGGCTAGCTGATGAGCGAGCCACGGATGTTGACGCGCCTCATCTTCCGGCGTGGCCAGGCGCGTGAAGCCCGGCACATTCGCGGGATCGTACATCGAGTTGTAGGGCTCGGGCGCGACGAACGGCGGATGAGGCCGGAGCAGCGACAGATGCGCGACGAAAGGACCGCTCGCGCTCTTGATGTAGTCGATCGTCTGGCCGACGAGGAATGCAGTGTCGTCAAATTCCGCTGGGTACTTGAGCGGCTTGGGATGCGGCGCGCCGTCTTCATAGTCCGGGCCGGGCTCGCGATTGCCGTAGGCGAAGCGAATGTCCGCCGGAACCTCGAAACCGCGAGCCTTGAGCCAATCGGTCCACGGCTTCGGGGCGCCAATCATCAGGCATACGGGCCGGATGCCGGGTAGCGGGCCTTCATAACTCTTGAGCCATGGATCGCCCGCGCCGAGCCCGCGAGGATCCTGGCTCGTGTCGGTGTAGCCAAATAGCACGGGATCATAGCCGTGCGATGCGGCCTCCTTGGCCCAGTTGGTGTGGCGCGCATCGAGTGGAGTGCCATTGGTGCCTGAACGATGATTCTGCAAGTACATCCCTGTGTGAAGCGACGCGCGACTCGGACCGCATGGGACAGCGTTGGCAAAGTGACGCCGGAAGAGCACGCCTTCGGCCGCGAGCGCGTCGAGATTTGGCGTACGAACGACAGGATGATCGAGCGCTGAAAGACAGTCGCCGCGCCATTGGTCGGCTGTGATGAACAATACGTTGAGCGGCGATCCCATTTGCAAGACTACGTCGGCGATACTAGCCGCGGCCTGCGCGTCGCGTCCAGCATCCCTCGCGCGCGAGCAAATCTGAGGCCCCGGCTAAGTTGAAATAGGACCTTCCGATGTGATGGTCTCGTAGCCGGAATCGCGAGGGGATTTTCGGCATGGCGACGACAAGCCGTATAGCGAAGCGCTCGACGGCGGCACTCGCTGGCTTCGCGCTATTGACGCTCGCGCTGGCGGTGGGACCACTTCGCGGGCCGCTGCTCTCGCTCCTAGACGATGCGCGAGGCGGCTCGCTAACGGCAGACACCTGGGTTCCCGCGCGCACATTGCGAGGCGCGCCGATTATCAACCGCGTGCCGCCGGGCCGGTCCGCAACGGATTCTGGGAAGTCGCCGCCGATCGAGTTCCTTGGCGCGCAAAGCGATCTCGGTGGCGAGGCCGGGGCGTGCTTGTCGTTTCCCAGTCCCATCAGCTTCCTGCTGAGCGATCTCCAGTGCAGTCTTACAACATACGCCGAGAGCCCCATCAACCTTACGATCGCCGTGGTTGCGGAGACCTTCCAGGAATGCGCCGACTCGCGGCTAGGGGTTTCATCGAGCTATCACGTGGTCGATCAGACGGCGGCGGGGGTGTACTACGTGGCGATGGCGTGGCCGGACGGATTTTTCGCATCGCAAAATTCGATCACGGTTGGAATCGCGAACAGCAGCCTCACGAAGATCGCGTCCTCAACCTCATATGCGACGCCGGGAACGCCAGCCACCTTGACTTCGGCCGATCTGAATAGCGACGGAAATCCGAACTGGTCGTCGTCAGCAAGAATCCCGACACCGGCGTGGCGATAGTTTCAGTGTTCCCCGGCAACGCCGACGGCAGCGTCAAGTCGAGGACCGACTACGCGACCGCGCTTATCAGCGACGGCGTGACGGTTGCCGACCTTAACAACGACGGTCATCCCGATATAATTGTCGTTGGCCGGCCGTCGTCGAAACGCGACACCGATCCCGCAGTGCAGGTGTTCCTGAACCGGGGCGACGGTACCTTCACGCCGGCTATCGACGGTCCCGCAATCGCCGGCGGCTCGCGAGCATTCGCGGCTGTCGCTGACTTCAACCACGACGGCAACTTGGACATCGCGACCAACGACGGCCGTGTCCTGCTGGGCGACGGGAAAGGCCGTTTTACTTCGATGGCGGGGCCGCAGTTCGTTGGTGCGGATAACCTGGTCGCGGCGGATTTCAACCACGACGGCAAGATCGATATCGCGACGGTGAATTTTGCCATCAATCCCAGCTACGAGAACACGGTCGGGATTTTTCTCGGCAATGGCGACGGCACCTTCAAGGCAGGACAGCGATACGCGTCGATCTACGGCGGCGGCAGTATCGGAGTCAGCGATCTCGACGGCGACGGCAACCCGGATATCGTTGTGAGCGCTGCCGATCAGCATGGTTTCGGGTCCCGCCAGGGAGCTACAGCCGACTCATATTTCATCCTCGGGCGCGGCGACGGAACTTTTGCCGGCGCGGCGTCGTATCCGGCGGCGGGCGATGCGTTCGACACGGGCCCGGCGTTCGTCGTCGCGGACTTCAACGGTGATCACAAGCCCGACATCGTGACAACGACTATAGTTCCGTCGCAGGGATTCACACTGTATACGCTGGCTGGCAACGGCGATGGTACCTTCGCCCCCCGCGCCACCGCAGCGATCAGCGCCAACCACCCGGGTGACCCGAGGCTGGTGCTCACCGGCGACGTCAACACCGACGGCAAGAACGACGCGATTTTGGGAATCACGAAGCATCCCGCGGGGCCGGACGCTTCGGGAGTTGGTGAGGTGGCGGTGTTTCCCGGCAACGGGAATGGCACGTTCAGCAGCGAAGTCGATACTCTGTTCGGTTCGACGGCGGGCGCGATAGTCACCGGTGATTTTAACGGTGACAAGGTGCTGGACATTGTCGCGGGCGGAGTTGTGACTACAGATGAGCTGTCGAATCCGGCCTCAGGCGCGGTATTCTTTCTCGCTGGCAAGGACAACGGTTCGTTCGATGCACCGGTGCAAATCGGCGCGCCGCTGAACCCGGTATCGTTCGCAGTCGCCGATCTAAACGGCGACAAAAGCCTGGACCTGGTGATCGCCGACCAGGGAACGCCGGACTCCACCTCCCCCGGTTCAGTGCAGATACAATTCGGCAACGGCAACGGATCCTTCCATTCGCCTAGAACACTGCGTGCGCCGGTGTTTCCGGAAGCGGTCGCGATCGCGGACGTGAACAACGATGGCCACCAGGACATCGTGGTTCTCTCGGCGCCAAATTACAGCGCAGACAGGTTCGTCAGCACCGTGTACGTGTTTCCGGGAGACGGCAAAGGCAACTTCGGCGCTGCGATTCCGACTACGCTCGACGAGTATGCTGACGGTCTGCAGGTTGCCGACCTCAATGGTGACGGCTTCGTGGATCTCGCGATCGCGAGCTGCTGCGGTTTCGCAAACTCCGAAGTGCGCGCCGGCAAGGGTGACGGAACTTTCGCTGCGCCGACCGAACTCCCAATCGGGATTTCGTCGAGCAACCCGGTCGTCGCCGACCTTAACGGCGATCAGAAGCCCGACCTCATCGTCAGCACCGGCAGCGCCGTTCAATCGTTGGTGAACACTTCGGGCGAGGCTGACCTCTCCCGATAACGGCCGGCTGCCCGGCACGCACACTTCAGAGGTGAAGTCCCCCGTCAACTAGCCCGACGACCAGCACGATCACGGGCCATCGCGTAGGCGCGGAAAGAGTTGCTCGGCTGTCCCTCGATCGATCGATGCGCGTATCGACTCATCAATGGGATAGCCCGCGTACATTCCATTGAACGCGGCGACCGCCATTTCCGGGGCATAGGGCCAATCGGTTGAGCGGCGATCGCATTTGCAGGCTACGTCGCGAATATTAGCGGCGGCCCGCAGTGGGCGTCCAGCGGCGGAACTTCAGACGTGGAGGCCGCCGCCGACCAACCAGACGACCAGCACTATCATTAACACCAGCATCAGCAGGCCGCCCGGATCTCTGGCGCCGTGGTGATGGGCTCTATAGCCGCCGCCGCCAAACAGAATCAGCAATATGATGAGGATCAATAGCATCGTAATTTTACCTTTCGATCCGCGGACAGCAGGCTAGTGCCACGTCAGCTGATTTTTCACCCCGGCGACACCTTGCGCTGCCGCAGCGATATCACCGGCATGCTTTGCGTCGCGCGCCGACTTGACAACGCCGCTCAATAGCACGGTGCCATGATCGCAATCGACGACGACCGGATAGCCGTCGGCAACACCGTCGTCGGCAAGCGCGCTCTTGACCTCGGTGATAAGCAGAGCGTCGTTAGCGCGTTCAGCCGGCGAGTTGTAATGGTGCTCCGTCGCGACGTTCACGCTGTCGTGCTCGGCCGAGTTCGAGGCGCCAGTAGTGCTTGTCTCTGCGCGCGCGTTGGCGGCAAGCAGGCCAATCGATGAGCCGATGACGAGAGTCGCCACGACCGCTTTTATTCTCCCGCTTCGCATCAGTTACTCGGAGTCACGGTTGTGGACTCGCTGTGATGCGAACTCGAGCTATCAACCGTGCCGCCATTGCTCGAATCGGTCGAATTGCTGGACTTGTCGATCGACGTGCTGCTGGTTGTGGTTGGAGGAGTCACCTGGACCGGCGGTGTCTGTACGATGACCTGAGCCGGCGCTGGCGCGGGAACATAGGTGGTGGTGTCAACTTCCTTGGTGCTGCTGCCGCATCCGACGCAAGTCAAGGCCGCAATACCCAGTACGCCGACAGCAAGTCGTTGAATTGAGTTCATCTTCTGATTTCTCCGTTGAATTTAGTTGTGGCCTGGCGATCGCGTTTTCCGACCACCAATCAGCTTCAGGGTACCACGGACTACGTAATACGAAGTATATTTTGATCGTTGCTTAAGGTTACTAGTGGCCTGTAACAGATGAAATGGTATCAAGGCTGATGCGCTGTGAGGGGTCGCGGTAAGTCCACTTGATAGGCTTGGGTGCGCGATTGTAGTGACGGATGTAGCGCATGAGCTTGCGGGCCAAGTCCTTGACCGA
>NZ_DATEQZ010000067.1:0-106221 GCF_035272065.1 Binatus sp. (SeqCode) | reverse complement strand
CGGCAGATTTACAGTCTGCTCCCTTTGGCCACTCGGGAACCTCTCCTCCCAAGGCTATCGTGCCGACCAAGCCGATGGCGAGAATCGAACTCGCAACCACCTGATTACAAATCAGGTGCTCTACCGTTGAGCTACATCGGCGAACGACGTTAAGAAGGAAAAGCTATTCGGCGGGGGAACGACTGTCAAGCTAAACGGCGTTTCGGGGTCTGCTTCTTGCCTTTGGTGAGGGGGGGGGCTCCGCGCAGGACGCGGCTTCACTGGATCCGCCGACCAGCCGGCGAGAGCGTTTCACATTCACGGCGCGAAGACTCCGCCTGAAAGTTCCGCAGGTAACAGCACGATACTTGCGCTTATCTACATCAATCGGGAAAGTGATCGTCATGCCGAGAGCCAAACCTACCAGCAGCACCCTGATGGACCTCGAATGGGCGCGAGTCTATGCGGACCGCATCAAGGACGAACTCAAGCTGATTGCCAAGACGCTCTCGGACCTCAACGCGCACGCGATGCATCCGCATCTCGTCAAGGGTGCGGTGGCGCTCAAAGCGCAGATGAAGGAGGCCAGTCAGCAGGTTGGCTCGATGAGAAAGATCGCGAGCCAGTACGAATCCAACTGGATGAGCACGATCAAGAAGGCGCTGGCGCGGAAGTATCCGGGCTTCAACGAGCGCAAATCTAGGCGCGCCAGACCTGCGGCGAAGAAGACTGCGAAGAAATCGCGCCGGATTGGACCGGCTTAGCTAGACTGTTTCTTTCGCAGCGGCGCGGCGGCGGGCGATTTCGAACAACGCCACCGCGGCCGCGACCGACACGTTGAGCGAGCCGACTTTGCCGCGCATCGGGATGTCCACGACGAAGTCCGCGCCCTTCTTCACGATGTCGCGGACGCCTCGCCCCTCGGAGCCAACGATTATCGCGAGCTTGCGCGAGGTGTCGAGCGTGTAGATGGACGTCTCGCCGCCGGGCGCGAGCGCCGTGGTCCAGTAGCCGGCCTCTTTGAGCTGCTCGATCGTGCGCGCGACGTTGCCGCATCGCGCGATTTTCAGATGTATCCACGCACCGGCCGACGACTTGACCGCCGCGGGCGTGATGCCCGCAGTGCGGTCCTTCGCGATGACGATTGCGCCGACCCCGGCGCCTTCCGCCGAGCGCATCAGTGCGCCCAGGTTGCGCGGATCGGTGACGCCGTCGACCAGCACGATCGGGTCGGGCTGATCGGCGAGAATTTGTTCGAGCGGCATGTACTCGTACTCGCGCATCAAGGCGGCGATTCCCTGGTGGCGCGCAGCCGGTCCCGCCAGTCGCTCCAGTCCGGCTTCATCGGCGAACTCGACGCGACCGCCGCCGGTTCTGACGAGATCGATTTCGGCGGCGAAGCGCCGCTCGTCGCCGGATTTCACGTAGAGCACTCGAATCGAGGCGGGCGCCGCGGCGACCAGCTCGCGGATTGGCTCGACGCCGTAGACTATTTCGCGATCGTTGCCGCTCGCGCGCCGCGGCTCGCGCTCGCCCGCATCGACGCGTTGATAGTCGCGCGCAGGGGGCGGCGCCGCCGACGGTTTGGTAGGTGACGCCGGAGAATCGCGCCGCGGCGGGCGCGGCGCGTTGCGGTTGAAGCGCGGATGGCGGTCCTTGTCGCGAAAGTCTCTCATCGTGGAGCGATACTACCAGAGCGCCGAGCAAGTAGCGCGCGTCCGAATTACCTCGCCCGTTTGTCGGGAGAGGCAAGTCAGGAGAAAATCAAATCGCAAGTTTCAATCTGGCGGCTGGATGTCTAGACTTGAGCGCGACAGTTGGCGCTCATCACACAATGAGACTGGCAATTCCGGGATTTGCGATTATCGACCGCTACGTAGCGCGCGAAGTGCTTGCGCCGTTTGCGGTTGACGTCGGTCTGCTGACCTTTGCGCTGGTCACCGGCAAATTGCTCAAGCTGATGGACATGGTCGTCAATCATGGCGTCAGCCTCGGCGAGGTGTGCGGGATAATCGGGTACATCATGCCGGCCTTCCTCGAGCTCACGTTTCCGATGGCGGTGCTGCTCGGCGTGTTGATGGGATTCGGGCGGATGTCGAGCGACCAGGAGATGATTGCGGCGCGCGCATGCGGGGTCAGCCTGTATCGGCTGGCGGTGCCGGTGATGATAGTGGCGCTGGGCGTGTACGCGATTTCGAGCTACTTCGCGTTCTCGCTGCGGCCGTGGGCGAATTCCAATCTGCGCAACAAGCTCTACGAGCTCAGCCAGACCCGCACCAGTGCCGGGCTGAAGGAAAAAATCTTCAACAGCAATTTCCCCGGCCTGGTGGTTTACGTCGACGAGATGTCCGACACCGACTCCAGCATGAAGGGCGTCATGATTTCGGACGCGCGCGATCCGCACAATCAGAACACGATAATCGCCAAGCGCGGAGCGATGGTCCCCGACACCAAGAACAAGTCGATCACGCTGCGGCTGTACGACGGGTCGATCTTCGGCGTCGAGCCGCAGGACAACGCGACGCACGTTACCAGCTTCAAGACCTACGATCTCAGCGTCAGCCCCGAGGAATCGCTCGGCGTGACCGATGTGGAGCCGGACGAGATGAAGTACTCGGTTCTGCGCGCCACGATCAAGGCGGCTCGCGCCAAGGGCAAGCCGGACTACGACGCCGAGACCGAGATGGCGAGCAAGTTCACCGTCCCGTTCGCCACGATGTTGTTCGCGCTGCTCGGCATCTCGCTCGGGCTCAAGCCGGCGCGCGGCGGGCATTCGGAGCGCTTCGGCGTCAGCGTGGCGCTGTTCTTTCTCTACTACTCGCTGATGCGCGTGGGCGAGACGCTGGCGCAGCGCGGCAAGCTCGACTCGTGGATCGCGATGAGCATCCCGGACCTCGTGTTCATGGCGCTGGCGTTCTGGTTCTTCTATCGCGCCGCTTCCGACAAGGCCGACCAGGGCCGGGGCCCCGGCGACGTCATCTGGGATCTGGTCGAGCGCTACGAACGCAGCAGGCAGGCCGCATGAGACTTCGACCGCGCCTATCGCCGGTGATGGATCGCTTTATCGCCGGCCAGTTCTTCGGCCCGTTCATGGTTTGCCTAGCGGCATTCACGGCGGCCTATCTGCTCGGCGACATGTTCGATCGATTCGACGATCTGATCCGCTACGGCGGGCTGGGACTGTTGGGCCTTGAGTACTTCGCGCTCAAGCTGCCGCTGATCATCTCGCAGGTCCTGCCGGTCGCGTGCCTGGCGGGAGTGCTGCTCGGCTTCGCGCTGCTCAATCGCTCGGGCGAGGTGCTCGCATGCCAGCAACTCGGCATCAGCCGGCTTGAGATGGCGGTGCCGGTGCTGCTGGTCGCCGTGTTGATTTCGGGATTTGATTTTCTCATCAGCGAAACCGTGGTGCCCGCCGCGACGCGCCAGGCGAAATATATTTACGCGGTCGAACTCAAGAAGCGTCAGCTGAAGGCGGTGTTCGCCAACAAGCGCATCTGGGTGCGCGTGCGCGACGGCTTCATTTCGGTGGACAGCCTGGACAAGAAGCAGGATCTGCTAACGGGAATCACTCACTATCGACTCGACGGCGACTTCGGACTCAAGGACCTCGAGCATGCGGCGAGCGCGCGATGGGACGGTCACGACTGGGTCGAGGTCGGACTGAATTCTTTCCAGGTCGCGGAGGGCGGCACGGTCACCAAGACTGGTGACACGCGCTTCGATCTCGGACTGACGCCGGCCGACTTCGGGCTGCTGCGCTTCGACCCCGAGGAGTTCAGCCTGTGGGAGCTCGACCGCTACATCGCGGACCTGCGCAGCAAGGGACTCGACCCGGGCGGCTACGTGGTCGATCGAGATCTGAAATACGCGATGCCGCTGGCGTGCGTGATAATGGTCGCGCTGGGGATGGCGCTGAGCCTCGATCCGCTGCCGCGCAACCTGAGTCTCGGCCGCAGCTTCGGGCTGGCAATCATCATCGGCTTCGCCTACTGGACCTCGCTCGGCATCACGTCTGCGTTAGGCCGCTCAGCACTGCTGCCCGCGCCAGTCGCCGCATGGATTCCAAATTTCATGTTCGCAATGATCGCGATCTCAATCTTCCTATTCGGCGAGGAACGCTGACGGTGTCTACATGCGTGCGTGCCGGCTCAGCCGCCGATCTGGTACTTCGTGGCAGGTTGTCCGCTGCTGTTCACAAGAAGTGTTAAGGGACGCATTCTCAACGAGCCGAGTCCGCGCGTGACCGCGCCCGTACATCGCAGTTCGCGCCCGTGGCTGTCAAGAGTGGCTGTCAGAAAGGAAATGCTCGGCTGCCCCCGCGCCCGTCATTACACCGGGCCGCGCGCCAAAGAGGAATCCCGCTATTGGCCCCGTCGCTCCGTAGTGAAGCCGTGCGAAATCAGTTAGCTCGACCTGGCAGATCTGGTTTTCTCGTCAATTTCAGTCGAAGATCTAATTTTTTTGGTGAGTTGATCGCTCGGCATCTCCAGTGATCGCCAACCCGTTGGAGGGGTTGCCCCGCCCCGGGGGGTGTGGGGACTTTTGTGGGGACTCACAATAATTTCCAGTATCGCTCAGTGGCAGTCGCTTTCGGTACGGAGACAAGGATAGTCATTGGCGGACAAGCTCTTGAGGCGTACCGAGCGATACCGACAAACATCGGCTAGAATCGGCTTTTACCCTTGGGGGTGCGTGTGGTCGCCGGTTCAAATCCGGCCACCCCGACCAACCAAATCCTCCGTAATTTTAGCGAGCCTGCGAGCACTCCAACGTGGCAATGGCATTGCGGGTACGCTTATTCCGAGAGTTTGCCTTTAAAGGTGAACGTGCCCGCGCCGGTATCCTCGTTGAGCTTGAAGGTTGCCTTTCCTGAGCCGCTCGCCCCTGCGAACAACCCGCTGCCGCCGGTAATCTCAAACCGAGCGTTTTTGGCCGTTACGTTTGTTGGCGTCTTCCCGCAAGCCGCGCCCCCAAACATAACGTCTAAGTCACCGCTCGAAAATGAATACGTCTCAGTCGAGGTGAACGTACAGCATTTCTTCCTGGCGGCCTTGTTTATTTTACAGCTGCCGAGCGTGGCACCGCCCGCTACATCGCCCATCCCTAGCCCGCTAACGTTCGTTTTGGTGACGGCGCCGGCAAGCGAAAAGCACTCATCGGCGGAACAGGGCGTGACGGGGGTGGCATCGATTGTGCCCGAGCCATTGAACTTGATGACGCTCGCCTTGTCCGGTGAGTTCTGAGCCGCCGCGACATCGCTGGAACCGTCGTCGGCCGCCGGCGAATCCTAGGCCCACGCGAGGCCGTCAGCCCCGATTTTCCCGGCGAGCCCACCAAGGCGGCTGACCGGCAACAAAGCCAACGCGAATGTCGGAACCAGGAAGATGATCTTACGCAACATACTGCATCACCTCTCTGGGGTTTTGAGTTGGCCCGTTGTACGCGACGTATTCGAAACGTCGCAGTAACCCTTAAGCACGTCTCATGCCGCCGCTTCAGCTCGCCAATTCTACGGTTTGCGCGGATCGCGCCAGCGGCCCCGACGCGTTTGTGGCCGTCGGCTACACACGCGCTGTAGCCGTCGGTCGCAACGTTAAACCGAGAGCCGGTTCAAATCCGGCCACCCCGACCAATTGGATTAAATTAGCGGTCCGCGAGAGGACGCCAACAGAGCAGTACCTTCTCTGCGAATCTAGTGGCGCTGCGGAACCTCGATGGGGGCCACCCCGCTGGGGGCGGGGGTGTCCGATTCTGGTGCCAAATTGGCATCTTCCGTGTCAATCGGGCCGCTCGCGCGTGGACCAGGTTCTCGCCTAGTTCGCTCTGCCGGAGAAACGTTCGATGGCCGAAAGAGGCGGATTCTTGACTCGGTGGCTGTCAAGAGTGGCTGTCAGAAGCGCTACGAAGGCCAAAACGCATTGAGTCTATTACGAGATCCTAGTCCTATCCGCCGATCTGATACATCGAGCGATCCTGCGTCGAGCGGCCTTCGAGTAGGTGGTGGCCGGTGGGTTTCAGCTCGACTGCGCGTTTGAGAATTCGCGCGACGTCGGCAATCACATCGCTCGAATTCGAGCGGAGGGCCTTGCGGACGTCGAGTTCGTCGTCGTTTAGCAGGCACAGGTGGAATTTGCCGTCGGCCGTCAGGCGCATTCGGTTGCAGGTGCCGCAGTAGGGCTCACTGACCGGGCTGATTAAGCCGACGACGCCGCGCGCGCCTGCAATCCGGTAGTTGCGTGATTCGTCTGCGAGGTTCTCCGTGGGAAGTTCAGTGAGTGGGCCGAGCGCCGACTCTATTCTCCGCCGCGTCTCGATGTTCGACACATAACGCTTCATCGACAACGTCGCGCATTCGCCGCCACCCAGCGGCATCAGCTCGATAAATCGCACGTGCCAGTCGCGCTCGACCGTCAGGCGCGCCAGCTCGATGACGTCGGATTCGTTGTAGCCGGCCGTCACCACCGAGTTGAGCTTTATCGGCATCAGACCCGCCTCTTCGGCCGCGACAATCCCGCGCCATATTTTCTCGAAGCTGCCCCATCGCATCTGCCGCTCGACGGTGGCGGCATCCAGGCTGTCGAGATGCACGTTGATTCGATTCAGCCCCGCCCGTTTCAGGGGATGCGCAAGCTCGGTGAGCAGGAGCGCGTTGGTGGTCAGCGCCAGTCCGTCCACGCCGGGCACGCGCGCGAGCCGCTCGACTATCTCCGCGAGATCGAGCCGGAGGGTCGGCTCACCGCCGGTCAGCCGGAATTTACGAAAGCCCACGCTGACGGCGGCGCGCGCAACGGTCTCGAACTCGGCCGGGCTCAGCAACTCGTCCTTGGGAAGAAAGCGCAAACCCTCAAGCGGCATGCAGTAAACGCATCGCAGGTTGCATGCGTCGATTACCGATAGCCGCAGGTAGTCTATCTCACGATTGAAGGAGTCGCGGGGCACGAAACCATAGTTATCGGAGCAGCCCGCTCGAAACAACTTCGCCGCGCGGGGAGACTCAATCTTGCCAATTCGCCCGCGGCGCCTATTATCGTTGGTATCGTGATGAACAGTGACGTGAACATGACTGGCCGATTGGGCGGGAAGTTGCGATTGAGCCGGGTGCTCGCCGTCGTGATCGCCGCATTGGGTTTCCTGGCGATCGCATCGTCGAGCAACGCGGCCTCAGCCAATCGCGCCGAATCCGACGCTGTCGTTGCCGAGGCGGAAAAGCTGGTGATGCAGGCGGGTCAGGCCGATCCGGTCGATACGAAGTTAATTCACCAGGCGATGGACAAGCTGCATGTAGCGCTGAAAATCGACCCGCGCAACGATTCGGCCTACGTGGACCTCGGCTTCTGTTATGGCGTTCTGCGCGACGGCGATACCGCGATCGGTATGTATCGCACGGCGACGGAGTTGAATCCGTCGGGCAGCAACTTCATCGAGCTGGCGGATGTGTACCTGCGCGTGGGCGATGCCGAGGACGCGCTGCTCGCGGCCAACGCCGGAATCGTCAAGGATCCTTCCAACGCGCGGCTCTACAACGCCAAGGGCTTGGCGCTGAACGATTTGCAGCGCTTCGACGAAGCCGAAGAAGCATGGGAGAAGGCGCTGCGGCTCAATCCAAACCTGAAAGTCGCGCAGGCAAATCTGGACGCGCTAAACGCCGGAGCAACCGGCCGCGGCAGTATCAGCAAGCATTCCGCGCAACCGCCGGCGTCCAGCCCGCCGCACTAGCGATGCGCGACGATAACTACGGAGCGTCGCCGACTGACACCAGCACCAGGTACGGCGTCATGCGATCGTACACGAAGCCGTCCACCGCTACCGGCTTCGACGGATTCGCCGCCGCAGCGTTCGCGAGCTGAGTGCGCAGTTTCTGGTCTCCAACCACCTCCAGCCGCTTGCTCAAAATCAGGCGATACAGGCTTTGTCCAAGTTCGTCGCCTTGATCGAGCTGCAGGCTGTTGCTCATCGTATCGCCGTTGATCGACATCGGAATCTCGCGGCCATCCACGCGCATGCGCACGATTTGCTGATCGATCGTCAACCCTGACTCGTCCTTCGTAAGGCGTCCGACCAGCCTGATCTCGTGATAGTGATTCGGGTCGTTGGTCGGGAACGGAAAAAACTGTAAGCCGTTCATCGCCGGCCCGGTGCCGCTTGATCGGCCGTTGCCCCCGCCGATTGCGCGCATATTGATCGCGATTCCGCTGACATGAAATGCTCCCATCGCGCCAATACTGCCGGCGCCGCCGCCGACCCCGGCGGGTCCTGCCGTGGCCACCGTGGCCGTCATTGCGAACGTCAGGGCCGCCGCGAGTCCAGCGATTGTTTTGCCAATCATCGATGAATCCTCCCCGCGATGCGGTTTTCGCTGCTAGCCGCCAGTGATCGGACGCTCAGGCTCCGCCACACAGTAGGCGCATCGGCAGAGACTTCTGAGTTGAGGCATCGTGTAGATAGTTTCGTGCCCGTCGACCCATCCGATAAACACCGCGGACTCGCCCAGCCGCGAAAGCTGACGCATGCGCAGGCTGGCGGGCGGCACGTCGCCGTTCACGTTGCCCTTGCACGCGTCGCACAAACATCCGCGGCGCAAATTTTCCAGCGGGAAAATACTGTCGTGACCGTCAACCCATTGCACGCCGACGGCGTAGCGCCCGACTTCGTGCAGCCCTTTGATCTTCGGAGTCTTTGACTTGATTAGCGCCATCGGTGCAGTCTCTGCGTGAGTATAACCCGCGCTCCACTTGGTGTGGAGACGTTATTTTTGCAGAAGGAGTTTCCTGACCATGGATGAAAAAGCAAAAAAACAATCGCTATTGATGATCCCGTACGGATTGTTCGTCCTTGGGGCCGCTCACGGCGGCACCGCCACCGCGGCGACCGTCAACTGGGTCACGCAAGCCAGCTTCAACCCGCCGCTGGTCGTGGTCGGGATCAAGAAGGACTCGGGATCGCACGCGATGGTGAAAGACTCGAAAAAATTTGCGCTGTCGATGCTAGCGGCCGGGCAGAAAGGGATCGCGGGCGCGTTCTTTCGTCACGTCGAACCGAAGGACGGCAAATTCGGTGACTTCGCGTTCGAGAACGGCGCCAACGGCGCGCCGATCATCAGCGATGCGCCCGCGTCGGTCGAATGCGAAGTCGTCGGCTTTTACGAGCTCGGCGATCACAGCGTCATCGTCGGCAAAGTCACCGAGGCGCACGTCAAGCGCGACGCCGACGCGCTGACGATGAAAGAGACCGGATGGAACTACGGCGGCTAAAGAATCCAGATTCATGGATTCCACCGAAATCAAAATCGATAGACTAAGAGCCGCGCTCGAGCGGCTGACGGCGAACGCCAGCCGCGAGCTGCTCGTCAAGCAGCCGCATTGGGGGGACGCGATCCTGTGCGACGGGCTCATTTACGCCGCGCGTGCGCTGAAATCCGACGCACCCGTCGCGGCTGCAGAGCGATGGTTTGAGCCGAAGCTCGCGGCGGGTCCGCGCACCAACGGATGGTTCTGGTTCTGGGCGGCCGAAGCGCTGCCGGCGCTCGACCTGCATCTGAAGACGAACGACGAGCGTTACCTGGATTACGCGCGTGCGATCGCCGGCTTCATGGAAAACTCGGCGGTACGAACTCCCGACGGCGCGTTCGTCCCGCATCCGCCGGCGCTTGAAGTGTGGATCGACGTCTGCTACTTCACCGCGCCCGCGCTCGCACTGCTCGGCCGAATCTCGGGCGACGCCGCGATGGTCGAGCGTGCGGCGGATCAGATGATCCTTCATCGCGATCATCTGATCGACCCAAACAGCGGACTCTTCTGGCACGTCGTGTACGTTGAGCGGAAATCGCATTCGCCATGTTTGTGGGCGCGCGGCAATAGCTGGTTTTCGATCGCGGCGCCGCAAGTGCTCGCCGAAATCGAGGCGGCCGGCGGGACTCAACAGCTTGCGGCAAAGGTCAACAAGATACGCGAGGCGCTCGCGGGTCAGCTCAACAATATCGTCTCGCTGCAAGACGAGTCAGGCTTGTGGCGCACGGTGATCGATCGCGACGATTCGTATCTCGAGGCGTCATCCGCTGCGGGATTCGCACTGGCACTGGGCCGCGCGATTCGGACGCGGCTGCGGGGCCTCGACGCGGCGCGCGCGCGCGAGGCGTACTCGCGTGCGCTGGGCGCGATTTGCGCGAAGATAGATGCGCACGGCGCATTCACCGGGGTGTCGCAGCAGACGCCGCCGGGCGACTTTGCCTTTTACAATTCGATCGAAATTGGGACCGCGCCGTTCGCGACCGGCGTGTGCATGATGGCGCTCAGCGAGGCGATTGAGGCAGGAGCATGGCAAACAAGAAAGTCGTAGTGTTGCCGGGCGATGATGCGGCGCCGGAAGCGATGAGCGCGACGATGGACGCGCTGCGCGCCTTGAAACTTCCGATCGATTTCGTCGAGTTTCCGCCCGGCGAGAAATGGGTGCGCGGCGAGACCGACGCTGCCGCGCGCAAGGCAATCGACGCGTCCGACACGACGCTGTTCGGCTCCACCTCGGGCAAGACCACCGCCATCACCTATCTCAGATGGGGCAAGCAGACCTTCGCCAACGTGCGGCCGGTGCGTTACTCCAAGGGTTTTCATAGCCCGCTGGCGAGGCCCGAAGGAATCGACTTTGTGATCGTGCGGGAAAATCTTGAAGACCTGTATCTCGGGCTCGAGGGTCCACTAGCGGCTTTGGCTCCGCTCAAGCTGATGAGCAAAATACTGCGCGCGCCGCTCGACACGTCGGAGCGCGGCATCTACGCGATCAAAGTGATCACCGAACGCGCGACGCGGCTCGTCGCCGAGTTCGCCTGCCAGCTTGCGATCAAGCGCAAACGCGCGGGTGGCAAGGGCAAGCTCACGTGCACGTCGAAGTACAACATGTTGCGCGAGTCGGACGGGCTCTTTCGCAGAATCGTCGAGGAAACCGCGGGCAAGTATCCTGAACTAAAGTACGAGCAGTTTATCGTGGACGACTTCGCGCGACGGCTCGTGCAATCGCCGCATCATCTGGATGTGGTGGTGGCTCCGAATCTCTACGGCGACATCCTGTCCGACGCCGCGGCGGGAATCATCGGCGGGCTGGGGCTCGCACCCAGCGGATGCTATGGCGCCGACTACGCCTACTTCGAGTCGGTGCACGGCACCGCGCCCGATATCATGGGGATGGGAATTATAAATCCTTCCGCGACGATGTTGTCGGCCGCGTTGATGCTCGACTACCTGGGCTTCAGCGCCGACGCGTCGCGCCTCGATGCCGCCGTGCGCAACGTGTACGCTGACGGCCGCGTGCTCACGCCTGACCAGGGCGGCACGGCGAAGACCTCGGAGTTCACGCGTGCGGTGATTGCGAATCTGTAGCTATGCCCAAAGTGCATCTCGATACTGACTTAGGTGGCGACATTGATGAGTTACTGGCGCGTCAGGCAGAGGTTTTCGCTTCAGACGAGAAGATGGGCGAGAGCTATGGCGCGAGTTGCGCGAGAGTGCCGGCAGACATAATAAACTTCCAGCACGACCCGCTAGCATGCGCGATCGCTCTCGGGTGGTCTGATGGAGTCGAGATAAGAAGAGGTTTACCTTGAAGAAGAAGGCGGATGGCTTCACGAGCGAGTCGATAAGTCCGGCCGAAAGATGAGACTCGTGACCAAGGTCGATGGACCTCGATTAGGCGAGTTCTGGGTCAACCGTGTAACCAAGGGCTGAGCACGGAAGCGCGGCGCGCGACGAGTCATCGCCATCGCTTCGGGGCTGTTGCCAACCGTTCGACGCCGAGGTCCTTGCACCATTGTTCGAAGACCGTGCGAGGAACTCCCTGGAACTTTAGAGCTTCGAGGGAGGCGTCAAGTGGAACCGTGTCGATCAGCGTTGCCAGTCTGCGGTATAGGAGGGCTTCGTCGCGACACTCTGCCAGTGTCGCTGCCAGTTGGAGCGCGCCGCGCGGCTTGACCTTCCACTCGGACGCATCGGCGGGGATCCGTTCGAGATGCTCGTAGGCGCCGATCAGAATCGCCGCGCTCTTCTTGCCGAATCCGGGTAGCCCGGGAAACCCGTCGGCGGTATCGCCGGTCAGCGCGAGGAAATCCGGCATGCTCTCCGGTCCGAAGCCGCGGTCGGCGCGAAACGCCGACTCGTTCGTCACTTTTTTCTGGCGGCGGTCGACCTTGACCACGCGCTCGCCCCGGATGCATTGGCCGAGGTCCTTGTCCGGCGTGAGAATTCGCACCTGATCGACTTCGTAGCGAAACCGTCGCGCGCCGCTGGCGAGTCCGTCGTCCGCCTCATATTCGCGCATCGACCAGACCGTCACGCCGATTGAACGAATCGCACGTTCGGCGCTATCGAACTGAACACGCAATTCGGCCGGAACACCGTCGTCGCTTTTGTATTGCGCGTAAAGGTCATTGCGAAACGAACGAATCGGATTGTCGAACGCAACCGCAATATGCGTGACCCCTTCATCCGGGTCATGCAGCAGCGCCAGCATCGACTCGACAATGCTGACGGTGGCCTTGGCGTCGGCGCCGGATGGATCGCGATGATCCGGGCGCGGCGAATAGTGCGCCCGATAGAGCTCGTAGGTTCCATCGGCCAGATGCAGCCTCATGGCCTGAAGATAGCATGTGAGAGGAAGGGCGAATCACGTAATTTTACGTGAGACCCACCTGGGTTTCACACTTCCTTGGGTAGGGGTAACCCCTGCACCTTAGTGTTAAAGAAAAGAAAGATGCGGGAGTTCATCCCTATTAGAAGTTCTTTTGTTTCGTCGCGCCCGGGGCGGGGGTTTCCTTACTGCGTGCCATTCGCTGTTCCATTTTGACGCCTAGTTCCGATGACTTTGTTGGCCCGGTTGTCTTTGCTTGGCTGGCGCGTCGATTCGGCAGCAAAACGGATGGCATCCCGCTTGCACATTTGGCGATGTGGGACCCTTCCCCATCATGCGGGACGGAGTGCCCGCTGGCGGTGCGATGGCGCCGTCGAGGTGTACGCGAGCGCGGCGTAGCGCGGCGGCGACGCGGCTGCTGTCGGTTAGCGGCGCGGCGATAGTCGCCTTGGTGTCGGCCGCCGGCGTCGTTCACGCGTCGGAGTACGGAGTTGGCACCTATCGGCCGGGGCAGGTTGACCTGTTTGCCGGAATGCTTCCGGCGCCGGGCGGCGTGCTGGTGAAGAATTATTTTCTATTTCAGGACGCGAGTCTTACCGCGCAGCCCAACAACGCGCCGGTGCGAGCGCATACGCATACGATTACCTACACCGATGCCACCTTTGTGATCTACACGACGCCGTGGCGGGTTTTCGGCGCTAACTGGGGAGTCGCGACGCTCGCGCAGACGCGAATCGCCGATCAGACGTTGCGGGTCACGGTGATAGGAGGGCCAAGTTCGACTCAACGCTCCACGGTTGGGGGATTTGGCGATCTGATCGTATCGCCGTTGATGTTGAACTGGAATTTTTCGAAGTTTCACCTGGTCAGCGCGCTGATGTTTTACGCGCCGACGGGCAGTTACGACCGTCGCTACATTATCGATATCGGGCTGAATCGATGGGCGGTGGAGCCCAACTTCGGCGTGACGTGGCTGGACCCGGAAACGGGGCGGCATGCGTCGTTGTTCGCCGGCTATACAGTCAACGCCGAAAATCCTTCGACGCATTACCTGAGCGGCCAGGAATTTCACGCCGACTTCGTCCTCGCGCAGCATCTGCCGCACGGACTGGTTGCGGGGATAGCCGGGTATGCCGTTCAGCAGACCACGCCCGACTCGGGCAGCGGTGCGAATCTGGGCGCGTTCAAGGGGCGGGTGATTGGGCTGGGACCGCTGGTAGGAGACACCGTCCCGATCCTGAAAGTACCGATCAGTTTTTCTTTCAAATACGACTTCGAATTCGCCGCGCAAAATCGATCGACGGGAAATGAGCTATGGCTCACGGCGTCGTTCCGCTTCTGAGCCATGCAAGAAGACCGTCAGGAAGACAACGATGGCGTGAACGATGGTCCACTGGAGGAGAATAGCGGCCATGACAACTTGCCTATGGGCGCCGTGCCGGTGGCTGACGGCGCCGGGGACAGCGCCCGCGCCGCGGGCCAACTTCGTGCGCAGGAGGCGTTCTACAGAAACATAATCGAAGGCGCCGACGACGTGACCACCCTTCTCGCGCCCGACGGAACCGTTCTTTACGCGAGTGCGGCAATGGCGGAACGGACCTCGCTGGGCTACGCGCCCGGCGAGGTCGTCGGACGGAATTCTCTCGAAATCATCCATCTCGACGACCAACAGGCAGTCTTGCAGGCGATTGTTCAGGACTTGGCAGGCCATCCCACGACAATCGAAGCGAGAGTGCGCAAGCGGGACGGCACCTGGATGTGGGTGGAAATGAGGGGCAAGGCGATCGTTGGGCTCGATGGCAAGACGATGGTCGCTGTCTATTCGCGCGACATCACTGAGCGCAAACGCCTTCAGGAACGACTGAAGAAGAGCGAGGAGTACTACAAGTCGCTAGTCCACGCTTCCTCGGATCTCATCACTGTGATTGATCAGTCGGGAGCGGTGCGCTTCGCAAGCGATTCGACGAAAAGAATCTTAGGCTATCAGACGGACGAGGTACTCGGTCGGCCACTACTCTCGTTTGTTCATGAAGACGACCTCAAGGCGGCGGAACGGCTCGGCAAAGCCGCTGCGTCTCCCAAACCATTCTCCCGACCTGCTCACCGAATACCGCATGCGGCGCAAGGATGGTACTTGGTGTGCCGGGGAGGGTACCGGCAGCACTGTCACGGGTCCCGAAGGCGAAACGCTCGTGGTGATCAATACGCGCGATATCAGCGAGCAAAAGCGAGTCGACCGCGAGCACGCGCTGCTGGCGGCAATCGTGGAGTCCTCCGACGACGCCATCGTGAGCAATTCTCTGGACCAGCGCATCACGACCTGGAACAAAGGCGCACAGCGGCTGTCTGGCTACACGGCGGAGGAAGCGATCGGGCAACCCGCCAGCCTCTACATGCCGCCGGAATTGAGAGCCTGGGCCCAGGCTTTCCTCGAAGAACTCAAGACCCGTCTCGATCAAGTCCAGAGCTTTGAAGTCCCGTGCATGTGCAAGGACGGCAGGCGGGTGGACGTGTGGACGGTCGTTGGCGGAATCCGCGATCGCGACGGGAAGCTAATCGGCATCTCGGCGATCCATCGCGATCTCACCGAGCGCAAGCGCGCGGACCGCGAGCAGGCGCTGCTGGCGGCGCTGGTCAAGAGCTCGGAGGACGCGATCATCAGCCACTCCACGGACTTCCGGATAACCAGCTGGAACCGTGGTGCGCAAAAGCTGCTCGGCTACACGGCGGAAGAGGCGCTGGGTAAACGGCCGTTCGATCTTTACGTTGCGCCCGCGGACCGCGCGATGGATCAGGCGCGGCTGATGCGCGACCTCGCAGTGATAAGAGAAGACCCCGAGGCGAGGCGCCAGCGCGAAATGCCGGTGATCAGAAAAGACGGCACGATTCTCGACACGACCATCGTCGGTTGCGGGATTCACGATTCGAACGGAAAGCTGATCGGTTTGTCGACTATTGTGCGCGACGTTACCGAGCGCCGGCGGGTCGCGCGTGAAAACGCGGCGCTCGCGGCAATCGTCGAATCGTCCGACGACGCGATCACCACCATCGCGCCCGACCTGCGCATCACCTACTGGAACCGCGGCGCCGAGAAAATGTTCGGCTTCACGGCGGCGGAAGCGATCGGGCAGCCGTTCACGCTGCACATCGCGCCGGAGCGCCACGCCGATGCGCTGGAAATCATCGACCGAATCAAGGCGCATCCGGAGGGGGTGGTTCGCCTCGAGGCCCCCAATCGCAGAAAGGACGGCGCGGTGGTCGAGGTTTCCACGGTCTGTTTCGCGATCCGCGATGCGCAAGGAAAAGTCGTCGCCATCTCCGGCATCCAACGCGACATCACCGAACGCATACGCGGCGAGCGCAAGGCGGCGTTACTCGCCGCAATAGTTAATGCTTCGGAAGACGCGATAATACTCGTGTCGGCGGAGGCCGAGATCTTGTTTTGGAATCCGGCGGCGGAAGCGGCCTACGGCTACACTGCCGAAGAGGCGATTGGAACAGGAATCGAGCTGTTCGTTTCGCCCGATGAGCTTCAGGAAACTGTTGAAAGAACCATTCGCGTCGTTGAGACCGGCCAGCCGGCATCGTGGGAACAAAATGCCCGCAAAAAAGATGGCACGACGTTCGTTTCCGCAGTCAGCATTTTTCCGATGCGCGATGCGGACGGCAAGGTTACCGGCGTAGCCGGCATCGGCCGCGATATTACGGCGATGAAGGAAACCGAGCGCCAGCTGGTCGCGGCACGCGAAGCGGCGTTCGCGGCTTCGCAAGCCAAATCGGAATTCCTGTCCAGCATGTCGCACGAGATTCGCACGCCGATGACCGCAATCCTCGGGATGGCCGAGCTGCTGGCCGAGGGCGAGCTGAATGCCGAGCAGCGCCGCTACATCGAGATCCTGGGCAACAACGGCCACGCGTTGCTCGACCTGATCAACAGCATCCTCGATCTCGCCAAGATCGAGAGCGGCCGCCTGACGCTCGAGCAGGTCGCCTTCGATCTCAGCGAGGTGGTGGAGAAGTCGGCGCAGACGCTGGCGATCCGCGCGCACGCCAAGAGGCTGGAGCTGATCGTCAGCATCGCGCCCGAGGTGCCGATCGCGCTGCTGGGCGATCCGCTGCGGCTGCGACAGGTGCTGATCAATCTGATCGGCAACGCAATCAAATTTACCGAACGGGGCGAGGTGCTGGTTTCGGTCGAGCGCGAATCCGCGCCGGGCGAACGGCTGCGCTTGAAATTCAGTGTTCGGGACACCGGAATCGGAATCGCAAAGGATAAGCTGCCTGCTTTGTTTGCCGCGTTCTCGCAGGCCGACAACTCGACCGCGCGGAAGTACGGCGGCAGCGGGCTTGGACTCGCGATCGTCAAGCGGCTCGTCAACCTGATGCAGGGCGAGGTCATGATAGAGAGCGAGCTCGGCAAGGGCAGCGTCTTCAGCTTCACCACGCCTTTCGAACTGGAGCCCGATGCACCCGCACCCGCCGCGGCGCCGATGCTCGACCTCGCACAAGTCGCGGTGCTGATTGTCGATGGCAACCAGACGGGGCGCGCGGTTCTGTGCCGAATGCTGGGTGGGCACGGCGCAAGCGTGACGGAAGCCGCGTCGTATCAGGCAGGCGTAGCCGCGATCAGGCAGGCCGTCAGCGCGGGCCGGCCGCCACGGATCGTGCTGCTGGACGATCGGATCGCGTCGACGGACCCGCCAGAGCTGACACAACTGATCGCGGCGGCATCGCAGTGTAGAGCATCGATCGTCGCGACGATCCATTGCGACAACCTGGCCGCGGATATTTCGCGGCTGAAATCTCTGAAGCTGGAAACCTACCTGGTCAAGCCGATCGGCATGAGCGAACTTGCCAAGGTGGTTCACCACGCGATCATGGGCAATACCGGCGACGCTACACAGGAGCCTGGCCGTATCGCGAGCACCGCCGAGCAGCCGCAGATCGTCAATCGGCCGCTCAAAATTCTGTTCGCTGACGATTCGACCGACAACCGGACGCTGATCCGCGCATTTTTGAAGAAGACGCCCTATCATCTCGACGAAGTGGAAAACGGCAGACAGGCCATCGATGGTTTCATCGCGGCGGGCGACTACGACCTGGTGCTCATGGATATCCAGATGCCGGAAGTCGACGGCTACGCGGCGACGCGCGCGATTCGCGTTTGGGAGCGCGCACACAATCGCACGCACACCCCGATTATCGCGCTGACCGCGTCAGCGTTCCCGGAAGCGATACGCCTCGCGCGGGAGGCTGGATGCGACTCGCACCTGGGCAAGCCGATCAACGAAGCAACCCTGCTGCGCGCGATCTACGGCGCGGTCTAAGAACCTCATCACTTCAATTGAGGCGCCACTGTCGCGGCAAGCGATTGCATCCGGCGGTTAAACCGTGCACAAACATTTTGCGACAGTGATCGCGGAGCGGAAAAATCAGTCAGAAACGCGAGGCAGACTCGATATGTCCACTTTGAACTGGCCCCAGGGCCGCCCTGTGAAGATTGCGCCGCGGTCGAATCAGCCATCGATAAGCCTTACGGTTCACGAAACCGGCGAGGGGCCCGCGGTCGTGTTTTGCCATGGGTTTCCGGAGCTTGCCTACTCGTGGCGGCATCAGCTGCCGGCGGTCGCGGCGGCGGGCTTTCGCGCGATCGCTCCCGATCAGCGGGGCTATGCGGAGTCGAGTGCGCCCGCAGCGGTCACTGACTACGGCCTTACCGAGTTGACGGGAGACATGGCGGGACTGCTCGACGAGCTGAAGATCGAGCGCGCAGATTTTCGTCGGACACGATTGGGGCGGCTTCGTCGCGTGGGCGATGCCGGTGCTGTATCCGGAACGGACTGCGGGCGTCGTCGGAGTATGCACGCCGTACATGGCGATCCCGCCGACCTCGGTCATGCGCGCGATGGTCAACGGAAAAGACGAACGCATGTACATCCTGTGGTTCCAGGAACCCGGCCGGGCGGAAAGCGTGATGGATCGCCAAGCGCGCCTGATCTTCGATCGCCTGATGCGCGCGCCGGTCGAGCCCGCCGAAGCCGCCAAGCGCATGATGGCGAGCGGTGAATCCTTTCCGTCGGATCGAGGAGTTAAAACCCGACACTGCGCCAATAGTCACAAGCGAAGAACTCGACACCTATGTGGACACATACGAGAAGAGTGGGTTTCGCGGCGGTATCAACTGGTATCGGAACATCGATCGCAATTTGCGCGAGCATCCTGAGATCGGCGTCGCCAAGCTGACGCTGCCGTGCCTGATGATCACTGCCGAGTGGGACGGAGCGCTGCCGCCGCGGATGGCGGCCGGGATGCCGGCGCTATGCTCGGATCTGGAAATGCACAATATCGAGCGCGCGGGGCATTGGGCTCAGCAGGAGTTCCCGGACGCGGTGAATGAGACGATCGTGGATTGGTTGACGCGCCGGTTCAAGAAAAGCTGACTTGACTACTTTGTGTAGTCGAAGATTTCGTGCTCTTCGGTCAGGAAGATCGATGAGCGCTCGAAATCTACAAATTTCGATTCATCTTCGAGCAGCGCTCGCGCCGCCTCAGCGCCATCTTTGAGCGTGCCGCCTCCGCTGAAGTCCTCGAGACTGTCCCACCATACCTCCGTGATCCCGTCGTAGGTCTCCGTCATCTTTGGGCGGGTGCCGCGAATCTGCTTGCCCGCGTCTTCGAACACGGTGTGGCTCTGCACGTATTTCTTCGCGCGCATCGATTTCGCGAAGCTGCGCACCAGCGGTCCGTGCTTCTTCAGCCAGTACTCGTGGAAATCTTTTTCGGAGATGTCAGCGCGCTTTCGGACTACGTAAACAAGTTTGATCATAACAGCCTCATATTGCGCGTAGCCGATCGAGTATCGTCTCGTCAAACATTTCAGCCGGCAACACTTCGGGTCCGACGAAGGTTGCCGGAGTCACGTCGGGAAAACTGTTGCGCATCCGTTCTTCTCGCACTCTCATGCGGCGCTCACGGGCATGATCGCCGAATTCCGCGTTGAGGATTGAAAACGTCGAGGCCGCGAGCCTGAGTCGGCGCATCCGCTCGCGCCGCTCTTCCGCGTACGGTCGAAAAGTGTCCGGCGTCCAGCTGCGATTTTCGAGCATCAGGTCGCGTACGATGCGCACGTCGCGATAGGTGATCGACAGCCCCTGCCCGATGATCGGATCGTTGTGGCCCGCGGCGTCTCCAATCAGCACGACGCCGGGGACGTATGGCGCGTCGGTCCAGGTGTCCTCGTTGCCGTAGGAATTGCAGGGACCTGACGGAACGCCATTGGCGAGATGCTGGCTGCCGGGAACGGTCGCGAGGCGGAAGGCGTCGAGAAAGCGGGCCTGGTTGTCGGTGCCGGCGAAGCGGCGCTTGTCGTCGATGCCATAGCAGATGTAGAGCCGCACGCGCTCGGACGATTGCGGAAACGCGAGAAAGTTGATGCGCGCCTCGGTGCCGAAAATCTGCAAATCCGCCGGCCATCCGGTGGTGCCGTCCACCAGCATCCCGGCCATCAGGTGATGCGTCGGATCGCGATGCTGCTCGATGCCGGCCTGCGCGCGCACGGTGGAGTTGCGGCCGTCGGCGCCGATGACAATACGCGGATTGAACTTGTGCTCGACGCCGTCATGCCTGAATCGCACTTCGGGCGCGGCTCCCGGCATCACCTGCAAGTCGGTCACGCCGCGGATCAGCTCGGCGCCTGATTTGTTTGCTTCGGCGTCGAGCAGATCGCACATCACAGGATGCCGCATGCACAGCGGCGACTTGAAGCCCAGGCCCTCGAAGGCCATCAGATCGAGCGGCTGCGATTCCGCGGTGGCGGCGTCTATATCGTCGCCATAGGAGATGTGGCGCCCGAGATGATGCCCGCCGGCGGCGAGCAATGCTTCGTACAGGCCGAGGCGCTGCGTTTCCGCGACACCCCACGGCGCCAGCCATTCGCCGCGAACTTGATCGACATGGACGAGCGACTTCTCGAGGAGCGTCACCGCGATGCCGGCACGAGCGAGCACCGTCGCGAGCGCTCCGCCGCCGATTCCCGCACCGACGATTACGACCTCAGGATTAGTGTGTGTTCCCACGTTACGCGCCCAATTCCTCGAGCAGCGCCTTCGCGTCTTTCAGGTCAGGTGTGTCGAAGCCCTCGGTGAACCCGTTGTAGATGCCGGTGAGTATCGTGCGCGCCTCATCGCTGCGATCGGTGTCGCGCAGCAATCTCGCGAGACTCATGTTGGCGCGCAGTTCGTATAACTTCGCGCTCTGGCGGCGAGCGACTTCAATAGCTGCTCGGAACCATTTTTCTGCTGCGAGTTGGTCCGGCGCAGCCCGCATCATCGAAAGCTCACCCTTGAGCCGGTAAACGTCAGCCTCATCCTCACGGTTGCCAGCACTCTGCACGCGTTCCAGCACTTGATCGACCAGCTCGCCAGCCTCGCTTGAGCGGCCGGCCCGAAGGTATTCCTCAGCCAATGGAAAGAGGCACCAGGTTGGAATCACGACGCCAGTTGACTCGGCCGCCTCGATACCTCCGCGAATCTCGGCGATGCCTTCCTCGACTTGCCCTCGGTAACTCAGCGCCCAGCCTTTCATGATGGTCGCCATCCACACTTCTCTCCCCAATCCATGCTCAATCGAAGTCTCGATACATATCCTTGAATGCTCCAGCGCCGACTGTGGAGACCGGCACCAATGGTCAAGCCTGCTGGCAATATTGAAAGCCGTCGCAGTCGAATCTGGCAGGCCGAGACCTCGAACCCAGGCGAGTGTTTCATCGCGCCGCTCGATCGCCTGGTCGCCGAACCCAAGCATCAGCAGCACCGATGCGAGAATCGAACGGCCCACCACCAGATTCTGGAGCGCTGGCCCGCGAAGATCGCGGAATCCTGGTGAGACCAGTGGCTCCAGGCACCGCCGCGCAGCTGGGTAGTCTCCGATCCAAAGCAGGACCTCGCCGAGGGCGCCGCCAGCCAGAGCTGAATTGACGGGATCGCTCGAGCGCCCGGCGAGCGCCATTTGCTCTTCGGCCAGATGTCTGGCTTCCTCCAGTTCCAGTCTGAACAGACTCGACCATCGTAGTCCATCCAACATGAGAAATAGCTGAGCGTCGTCACCGATCAGTTTGCAAAGCTCTCGCGCGCGGTTGAACGAGAGTATCGCCCCCGGCGCCGTCAGTCCGGTAGTCGCCTGGATCAACTGGCCCTTGCCGATCTGAATGCGGAGTTCAGCGCGCGAACGCGCGGGACTGTCGGCAAGCGTGCGGACTCGCTCCAGACCGGCATCGAGATAAGCCTCGGCCTCGCGGTAGGCGGCACGCTGGGCTGCCTGTTCGCCAGCGCGGCACAGGTATTCCGCCGCCTTCGCCCCATTCTCGCTGCGGCCATAATGACGCGCCAGGTCGGCCAGATGATCATCGAGCGATGATACGTACAGCGATTCTATCGCTCTCGCGGCGCGCTCGTGTAGCATTTTGCGGCGCTCGCTCAGGATCGAGTTGTAGGCGACCTCGTGGGTCAGCGCGTGCTTGAAGGTGTATTCGATGTCGCCGGCGGCAGGCTGCTCGTAGATGAATTCGGAAAGCTGCAGATCGTGCAGCAAACGGTTCAGTTCTTCTTCCGATTTAGTGACCACATTCCGCAAGAGGCCAACCGTAAACTCTCTTCCGATCACTGCCAGCGTCTGCAACAGTTCCTTCCCATCGGCCGGTAGACGATCGATGCGCGAAGCGAGAATCGCCTGCACGGTGGGCGGTATCTTCAACTCGTTAAGAGTCTTTGTGAGCTTGACCGTTCCGTTGCGCACCAGCGCTCCCTCGTCGAGCAGCACCTGGACCGTCTCTTCCATGAAGAACGGGTTGCCCTCGGTGCGCTCGATGATGACGCGTTTCAAAGCCGAGATGTCAGGGCCGTCGCCGAGCAACGCCGACAGCATCTCGTCGGCGCTCTCCTTGCCGAGCGGATCGAGCCGCAACTGGATGTAGTAGGTCTTGCTATTCCACTGATGCGAGTATTCGGGACGATAGTTCACCAGCAGCAGAAGCCTGGCCGTGCCGATCGAATCGGCGAGCAGATTGAGCAGCGCCTGTGTCTCGTCGTCGATCCAGTGCAGGTCCTCGAAGATCACCATCAGCGGCTGATTGAGCGACTCGCGCAGCAGGATGCGTTTGATCGCGTCAAGCGTGCGGCGGCGGCGCACCTGCGCGTCCATGTCACTCAAAGGGTCGTCCGCTTCCGGGATGGCGAGGAGAGAGTAAAGATAGGGGAGCGTGTCTTCCAGCGAGCGGTCGAGGATTACGATTTTGCCGGCCACTCTTTCTCGGCGCCTGCGCGCGTCGTCGGCGCTGTCGATGCCGAAGTAAGAATGCAGCAGGTCGATCACGGGCAGGTACGCCGACGCCTTGCCGTGGGAAACCGAAAAGGCCTCGAGCACCATCCATCCCGATTGCGAGACCGCCTTAAACTCGAAAAAGAGGCGCGACTTGCCGGTGCCCGCTTCGGCGACCGCGGCGGCGATCTGCCCCCGTCCCTCCCGGGCCAGTTCGGCGGCGTGTTTGAGCGCCTCCATCTCGCGCTCGCGTCCAACGAACTTCGTAAGTCCGCGCCCGGCCGAGCGTTGCAGGCGCGTGCGCAGCGGCCCCAACCCCGTCACTTCATAGACGTTGACTGGTTCGTTGACGCCCTTGACCTTGGTCGGTCCCAACGGCTTGAGCGCGAAATACCCCTCGACGAACTTGCGCGTCTGCTCACTGGTTGCGATCGAGCCTGTGGGCGCGACGGCCTGCATCCGCGACGCCAGGTTGGTGGTGTGCCCAATAGGCGTGTATTCGACGTGGCCGCCGCCGGTTGAGATCGACCGTACGACCACTTCGCCGCTGTTAGTGCCGATGCGGGCTTCAATCGGCATGCCGCCATCGGCAACCAGTTTCGCCGAGTAGCGTTTCAGCTCCTCCTGCATCCGCAGACCGGCGTACAGAGCGCGCTGCGGATGGTCTTCGTGCGCGACCGGCGCGCCGAACAGCGCGAAGATTCCGTCGCCGGTCGACTGCACGATGTACCCGTCATAGCGCCGCACCGCCTCGATCATGAGCTTGAGCGCGGGGTCGACAATCGCGCGCGCCTCTTCGGGGTCGAGGTCCTGCTCCAGCTCGGTCGAGCCCTTGATGTCGGCGAACAGCGCGGTGACCGTCTTGCGCTCGCCCTCGAGCGCGGCGGAAGAATCGGATTGTTCCGGCCTGATCCGAATCCCCGGCGCGGCGGGCTCTGATTCAGATGCCTTCGCGCCTGCTGAAGAGGCGCGCGCAAGCGTGGCGCCACACTCTCCGCAGAACTTTTCGCCTGGCGTGTTCTCGGCGCCGCAGGACGGGCACCGGGGATTCAACCCCGTGCCACATTGCGCGCAAAACTTTCGCCCTTCCCGATTTTCGGCATTGCATTTTGAGCAGCGCATCAGGTCACCCGGAACTCAGACACGCTAGCACGACTGACTGCCAGGCGTATCGTGCGAAGTCGGTAACCGGGCTCTGGTTAGCTCCATCAGCAACGCACAACAAACGGCACAATATTACTAGGGCTTCGACATCAGATCGGCTTTCCCGCTCGCCAGATCCACCGGAAATGAGTTGTGCTCTTGGACGATCAGCCACTTTCCCGTGATCTTCTTGAGGCAGTCAGTGGTCCGAATGACCATCTCGGTCTTCGCACCGCTCTTGTCCGTCGAGACCATGTGGCTGGTGTAATGCGCGAAGGCAAGCTTGCCGTCAGCGGTGATGTCGAGGTCGCTTATCTGATTCGTCATCGGGCCGGCGGCGGCGGTCGCAAAGAAGCCCTCGAAGTCCTTGCGATAGGCGGCAGCACCGACGTACTGGCGCGGAGGAATGGTGTCGAACACAAAGAGATCCTCCCCCGGAGAGTAAAACTGCATAATCTTGTCAACATCTTTGGCGGCGATCGCCGCGGCAAGTTGTTCTTCCAGCGCCTGGATTTGCGCCTTGTCGGCCGAATCGGCCCGGGCATTGAATGAGATCCCCAGTAGGACGATTGCAAAGGCGATGGTCCCCATGGCTAACAGTTTGCTTGTGTGGTTCGAATTCATGCGACTCCTCCCGGAACTTTTTTGGATTGATGCCCCTCGGTTACAACACCGCCACCGAACACTCACACTTCTATGGAAACACGGGAGCGAGGAGATGATGCCCGCTCGTCGGTGGTCGTTTCTCACGGACCCACGGCGATGTCAAGACTTGGGGAGTAACACTTATCACCACTGGATTGCCTTCGACGGAAATCCCGGCTAAGCAGGTTGACCGTAGAGTAAGGGGCGCATTTTTGGGGGAATCCGAGTTGGCAGGTTCGTTGCGATAGTCGCATACGCATGCGTTGTCGCCGCATTATTCTGCAACCTCGCTGCTGCGCAGGACGGCGCTCTAAGCGGCGACGAGGCAGCGGTGGTGAAGGCGCGCGTTCAGAAGATCCGCGGACTCAAGCTCAAGGCCGACGTGCCGGTGACCTACCTCAGCGTCGCGGATACGGAAGCCAGGTTCAGAGCCGAGTTCGCGCGGGAGATAAGCCAGGAGGAAATCGACACCGGCGTCGAGGAGAACAAGATGATCGGTCTGTTCCCGCCCGATCTGAAAATCGAGCGCAAAGACCTGGCCGATATGACGCTGGAGCTGGCGGGCTTCTACGACGACCATCATAAGGACATCGTGATCATGATCGGCCTGTCACGGTCGCGCTGCCGGAGCGCTATCGAAACGCCGTGTCGCAGTACAAGAAACTCGAAACCGTGGGGACGCTGGGGCACGAGCTGACCCATGCGCTCCAGGACCAGCACTTCGATATCGAAGCCGCGCAAAAGAAGTACAAAGGCGATACCGATCGCGAACTCGCCTACAAGGCAATCGTCGAAGGCGATGCAACGCTGTCGGGATTTTCAGTGGTGAATGGGCGCGTCGATGACCAGACTATGGACTACTTCGACACGCATCTGCAGGACATCGTGCCGGTGTTCATGGGACGCATGGAAGGCAAGCCGCGCGCGATGACCTACCCCTTCATCTTTCAATACACCGAAGGAGCCCGTTTCGTCGCCGAGGCTTACCATCGCAACAAATGGGCCGGCGTGAATGCGTTGTTCACAGGACCGCCGCTATCGACGCAGCAGATCGTGCATCCCGAACTTTACTTCGACACTCCCACTCCCGCCAAAACCGTCAAGCTCGCCGGCTACGAGAAAGTTCTGCACGATTGGAAAAAGGTCGACGAGGATACGCTCGGCGAGCTGATGCTTAAGATCATGATCGAGCGCACGATGGGTGAGGGTACGCCGTACGTCGAGGCGGCGAGCAAATGGGCGGGCGATAAGATCGTCGCGCTGCGGAAAGGCAAGTCGCTGACCGTGCTCTGGATGCTCGACTTCCGCAACGCGGGTGCCGCCGACAACTTCGCTCAGCTCTACACGCAAATCCTCGACAAGGTCATCCCCGGCACCACCGCCCGCAAGCTTGAGCAACGGGGTTCGGCGGTCTTCGTAATGATCGGCGACGGCGCCATCCGCTATCACGAATTCATCCCCGAAGTCTGGAAGCAAAGCCGCATCGACGGCGCGCCGATCGAAGCCCCGTGAATTCCTGGCCTGTCTCCCTCATCCGCGGCCGGCGATGGACGATTGACTTGGCAGGCGCGCGCGCGGATATTTTCATTAACTCCCTGACGGGAGGTGCACATGCAATGAATAGCCACTTGAAAGATCTTGCCGAATCGCGCGTGAGTGCGCCTCCGCCGCTGACCAGTCGCCGGTAAACCAACCGGATATTCCCGACATCGTAGCCACGGAGGCAAAAGCTCCCCTGGCTTTTTTGCGTCTGTAGCGCGCGGCGCGCGCGTGCGATTTGACGATTCGATTTCTTCACGTTTCGAAAACGCAGGAGGACCAAGCCATGAGGGAAAAAGAGCGACAGAAAACCAGAGACGCGCGAAACACAACTTCTAACTATTGGGGCAACAGATGACTACTGCTTTAGAGATCGACGAAGAATTACTCGACGCGTTCATCGGTGATGGATCGATAGCCGACGTCCTATACGTGGTCAGGAGCGGGAAAGAGGCGACTGTCTATTGCTGCCGCGGCGCGGCGGCGTCAGGAGGCGGGCTGGTCGCTGCGAAGGTCTACCGTCCGCTCGACCGCCGCAATTTTCGCAACGATGCGATTTACCAGACCGGCCGTGACGCCGCGATGGAAAGCCGCACCAGGCGCGCGTTGGCAAATAAAACCCGTCACGGGCGCGATGTGCAGTACGGGGCCTGGATCAACGCCGAATTTCAGACCATGCGGATGCTCCACGCGGCAGGCGCAGATGTGCCCGAGGTATTCTCCCGATCGAATGGCGCGATCCTGATGGAATACTTCGGCGACGAGGAGGCCGCCGCGCCGATGCTCAATCGCGTCACGGTGCCGCGTGAGCAAGCGGAACAATTGCTGCGTCGAATTATCGACAACGTCACGCTATGGCTCACGAACCATCTCGTGCATGGCGACTTGTCGCCGTACAACCTCCTTTACTGGGAGGGCAGAATCGTCGCGATCGATTTTCCGCAGGCGGTCGATGCGCGGATCAATCCGAGTGCGAGAGCGTTGCTCGGCCGCGATCTGGAAAACGTGTGCGGGTATTTCTCGAAGTACAGGATTCGTTCGGATGCGGAGAGGATCGCAAAAGCATTGTGGGCGCATTACCGCGCGGGGAGGTTGTGAGCGAACCAGGCTGGACAATATCGATACAGAGCTGTATCGTATGTGTAGGATGAAGGAATTTGAGAACAAAGTGGCAATCGTCACCGGCGGCGGGATGGGCCTGGGACAGGCCCTTTGCGAGGAGCTGGCGCGTCGAGGGTCCGCCGTCATTGTTGCGGACATCGACGCCAACGCCGCCAAACAGGTGGCTTCCCATATTGCGCAGAGCGGCGCACAAGCTCGCGCGGTGCGGGTTGACGTTTCGAAGCAAGATGACGTTGCGCGCCTGATCGAGACGACGGTCTCCGAGTTCGGGCGGCTTGATTACATGTTCAACAATGCAGCGATCTTTATCGGCGGCGATGCGCGCGACGTCTCCGTGGAACAGTGGGACCGCGTCCTCGCGGTAAACCTGCACGGCGTCATCTACGGGACGATCTACGCGTATCGAGTCATGGTGCAACAAGGACACGGACATATCGTCAACGTTTCCTCCGCCAGCGGCCTGACTCCGCAGCCCGGAAATACATCCTATTGCACCTGCAAACACGGAATAGTCGGGCTCTCGCTCTCCATGCGATTTGAAGGGGCCGACCTGGGCGTGAAGGTGAGCGCCGTCTGTCCGGGTGACATGAAGACCAGCGTCTATGAGAACATGGTCGTCATGAATATGCCGCATGATGAGGTGGTCCGGGTAAGCCGGCGTTCCCACTTTCCAATCCGCCAGATAAGCGCTGAAAAAGCCGCGAGAGAGATCCTGCGAGGAGTGTCCCGTAACCAGGCGCTGATCATCTTTCCCGGGGCAGTTCGATGGATATGGCGCATCTATCGCGCGTCTCCGCGCCTGATTTATTGGGTAAGCCTTCGCCGGATGAGGATGTTTCGCAAACTTCGGATTAGCGCCTGAGCGATGTGAATCCTGCGAAACGCAAGGCCAAGGCCGGCCGCGGGCGCCCGCGCGATCCGGCAGCAGATGCGGCAGTGCTTCGTGCCGCGCTGGAACTCTTTGTCGAGCACGGCATCGAGGGCTCCAGCTTCGAGCAGATTGCGAGACGCGCCGGCGTCGCGCGCACTACCATCTACCGTCGATGGTCATCGCGGGAAGATCTTCTTGCGCATGCGATGGACATGTCCAGGAAAGCGCCGGAGCGATCTTTGACGGCTGCGGCCCGTGTTCCGCCGAAACGGATGGCGGAGGAACTGATCAACGCACTCTCCGAGACGGTTAGCGCGCGCGACTATCGGAAGATGGTTGCAAAACTAGTCGGCTCGGTACCGGACTCTCCGGAGCTGATGGCGGTCTATTGGAACACCTATTTGATCCCGCGGCGCAGGATCGTCGCCGAGACGATCGATCGAGCGCGCGAGCGAGGCCTCGTGCCGAAGGAAACTGATTCGGAGATTTTGCAGGACATGATCGGAGGCGCGATCATGTATCATCTGCTGATTCGTCCGGGTCACAAGAATCGGAAAGACATGCGTGCTTACATCCGCACACTGATGCGCCACGTCTTTCCCGGGGAGAGGACCTAGTAGAAGCGGGGTTCGCCTGGGGGGCGGGTTTTCCAGCGGCGGTGGATCCAGTTCCAGTGATCGGGATGCTCGCGGATCATCGCCTCGAGCGTGTTGGTGTAGAGCTGCGTGTATTCGCGGACGGCGGCCTCACGGTTGCGGGGCTTTTCGGGATAGAAGGCGGGCAGAATTTTGATGTGGTGATGAATCGTGTCGCCCTGGCGCACCATAAACACGGGCATCACGGGTGCGCCGGTGGCGATCGACAGCCGTGCGATGCCGTCGCTGGTCGATGCGGGCATCCCGAAGAAATCGACGAACACGCCTTTGCGCACGTCGAGGTCGAGCGCAATCGCGATCATCCAGTTCTGTCGCAGCATCCGCATCATCTCGCGGCCGCCCGCCTTGCGCTCGATGATGCGGTTGCCGTAGCGGACGCGCTGGGTGCAGATGGCGGCGTCGATAAGGGGATTGCGCAGCGCGCGATGGACGATGGCGAGACGGTAGCCGTAGATCGATTGCGCAATCTGCATCAGCTCGAAATTCCCATAATGCGCGGTCAGCACGAACAGCCCACGGCCGTTGGAGCGGCGCTCGGCTTCGTCCCAATTTTCCTTGCCCTCGTAGGTGGCGACCTGCTCGATATCCGCGCGGCTCAGCTCAGGTAGATGGGTCCATTCGGCGAGCACGCGGCCCCAACTGCGATACATCTTGCGCAGGATGTTGAGGCGCGCCGCCGGCGTCATCTCGGGGAAGGCTATCTCCAGGTTTTTGAGCGCGATCGGGCGGTTGGGGCGATCGAAATTCATCGCCCATCCACCGAGACGCGCGCCCGCACGCACCGCGCGCTCCAACGGCATCGCACGCAGCGCCGCCGTCACGGCGGTGATGCCCGTGTATTCGATGCGGGCTTTGACGGGACCGATCTGTCTGGCCATCGAGGATCGAGAATGGTCAGAGAGGACGGCGGCGCGCAAGCGTGGGGATGGGAAAGAACTTAATTGTAGTAAAACCCCACCATTGGGTCTGTCTGTATCCTAACCTCTCATTGTCCGAGGAGAGGTTAGGATCGCGGAGAGGACGCGGGAAGCACGAGGCTTACGGGGAGATACTCGGGGTGACGCCTGCCTTCGTCGCGTCCAATGCGCCAGATGATGCTGTGACGCCGTCTACCGAGACTTTGCCGGCACCAGGATCGAGCGGCGTTGCGCCGGTCGAGACGAATCGGCCGGATGACGCCGAGTACGGCGGCGCTGTGGCGATCGTTGCCGACGTCGCCGAGTCGGCGCCCACTCTTCCAAGCGGCGCCGGGTACGGAGCGCTCGCGTAACCGCTGCCGGTCGTTGTCGTTGCTGGGGAGTTCATCGAGGTCGGGCCAATCTCGGTGGTGTTAAATGGCGTCTCACCGCTCGACGGCGCGGACTCGTACGCAGCGCCCGGATTTTCGGGTCCCGGAGGCGCCGGCGGACCGCCATATGGCGCGTTCAGGTCGGCGGCGGGCGAAACGGGGATCGAGAAGCTCGGCTTGTAGACCTGGCGGATCTGCGAGGCCGGCATATCATGGATTTCCTTGCGGCCGAGCGAATTCACGAACTGCTGGCGTTCGTCGAGGGCGAGCTCGCGCAGCTGGCTCTTGTTGCGAATAATATGCGGAGTCAGGAAGACGATGAGGTTGTCTTTCTGCTTGTCGCTGCTCTTGTTGCTGAACAGGTTGCCAAGGACCGGGATGTCGGAAATGAACGGAACGCCCTGATTGTTCTGCGTATCCTGGCTGGCGAGCAGGCCGCCGACAACCGCGGTGCGATGGTTCTGGATCAGCACGCTGGTCGAGGCCGACCGAATGGTCGTGGTCGGTCCGAGCGTGTTGTTCGCAGTGCCGCCGACGACGTTGGAAACTTCCTCATAGAGGTCGAGCTTGACGTAGTCGCCCTCGGAGACCTGCGGCACGATATCGAGCGAGATGCCGACGTTCTGGCGCTCGACCGAGTTGAAGATTTGTCCGGGCAATCCGGCGTTGGCCGAAGCCGAGCCGACGAAGGGCAGGTTCTCGCCGACGACGATCATCGCTTCTTCATTGTCGGCGGTAAGCAACGTGGGCGCTGAGAGCACGTCGGCGTGGGTGTCGGTTTCCAGCGCCATGATGAGTGCGATGTCGCAGGGGAGGGTCAAAGAGCCGGTAGTAGTGGTGGTCGTCCCGGTCGCGGCTTGAGCCGCAGAGAGCGCCGCGCCAGTTATCTTACATGTGGTATTCGACGCCAGTCCGAGGCCAAGGCCGGTGACTTGCAGCGGGTCGGCGAGCGCATTCTGGAGCTGTCCGAAATTAAGCGCGCCGGCGCCGAACACGCTTCCGCCGCCCACGCCGTTGGAGTAGAAATTGACGCCCAACTGGCGCTGGCGCTCGGCGGAGACCTCGACGATGACGGCTTGAACGAAAATCTGGACGCGCGGGGTGTCGAGGTCGTCGATGATCTGCTTGAGGGTTTGCCAATCCTGCGGCGACGCGCTGATAACCATCGCGTTGGTCGCGGGGTCGGCGGTGATATTTACAGGATAGGAGAAATCGATGCTCTTGCCGGCCGAGCTGGCCGACGCCGGACCGGTATTGGACCCGCCGCCACGGCTGATCATCCCGCCACCTCCGCCGCCGCCGCCGAAGCCGCCGGAGCCGTTCGTGCCGCCCATGCCGCCGCCACCGCTCATCGAGCCGCCGAAGCTCGCGCTACTAGCCATCCCGCCGATGCCACCCATACCGCCCATACCGCCGAAGCCGCCGCCCATTCCGCCGCTGGCAGCGCTATTGAAGCTGGAGCGGCCGAGCGATCCCTTGCCGGTGGTGGGAGAGAGGGTGGTCGGGCCGCTGCCGCCGTTGAGCAGGTTGTTGAGCACCTGGACCATCTCGAGCGCCTGCGCGTTCTTCAGGCGATAGACGTGGATGCGCGAGGTGGCCAGCGGAGGATTGACGTCGAGCTTCTGGACTATTTCCTGAATCTCACGCATCTGGAGCGGCGGCGCGAGGACGATGAGGCAATTGGTGCGCTCATCGGGGATGACCTTATAGCCCATCCCGGGACCGGTTGCGGAAGGCGCGACGCCCATCTGGGGCCGAATCATCTGGGGGTTCGCGCCGTTGGCGGTCCCCATCTTAACGGCCATGAGTTGATCGATTTCGGGCGCGAGCTCACCGGCAAAGGCGAGCCTGAGCGGAATGACGACAATCGATTGCTGCTCGCCGCGCACGTCCAGCGCGCCGATTATCTGGAGCAACCGCTCGACGTTGTAAGCGTCGTCGGTGACGATGACGGTGTTGTCAGCGGGAAACGCCGCTACCAGTCCATCGTGCGAAACCATCGGCTGGATCACGCCGATGACGGACGCGGCGTCGATATTCTTGAGCCGGACCATCCGGGTCACGTACTCGTCGCCGCCGGTCTCGGCGGGGGTCTGCGATTCGGTAAGCTTGGCGATCGAGCGGACGTTGCGTGCGGGCTCAATCTTGATGATCTTGCCGGCCTGAACGGTGGTGAAGCCTTTTACCTGGAGGACGGATTGGAAGATCTTGTAGGCCTGCTCGGGCGTGACCTTGCTCGGCGAGATGATCGTAACCTTGCCGCGCACGGATTCGTCGATGATGAAGTTGCGGCCGGTGATCTCGGAGATGAACTTGGCGAGAACGGGAATGTCCACGTTCTGGAAGTTCATTGTGATTGTATTTTGGGGAGGCAGCGCCGCGGAGTCGGCGGCAAAGGGGGAGGCTCCAATATCAGCAGCGGCGAACAGCAGTGCGGCGGTCAGCGCCCCAAGCAAAAAACGGCTCATGCGAGAACCTCCGCATTTCGGGTCAAAACGTCGTGAGCATATTTCACCACCGCCGCGTTGTGCAACCCGGATTGTTGCAAATGTCACAGTGCTCGGCGACTATGACGATCACCGACCCGATTTGATTCAATCGAAAACCAAAAAAAGTAGTAAGGCGCAGGGGTTACCCTGCCAGGGAAGAGCGAAACCCACGGCGGGTTTCGCTACAATTTCGGATGGTGACCAAATTGCGCTACGAATTTTTGATCGGGCTCAGATATATGCGGGCGCGGCGGCGCGAGCGATTCGTGTCGCTTATCGCGATCATCTCGCTGGCCGGGATAACTATCGGGACGTTCACCTTGTCGGTCGCGCTGTCGGTGATGAGCGGATTCGAGAAAGATCTCCGCGCGCGGCTGCTCGCGTTTACGCCACAGATAACGATCGAGCGCAGCGACGGCGGCGTGTGGAATCCCAGCGAGCTCGAAAAGAAGATCGCGGCGATGCCGGGGGTGATGGCGTCGGCGCCGTTCGTCACGTCGCAGGTGATGGCGGTGTCGAGCACGGACTCGGGCGCGCCTGGTCTCGTGTCGGGCGGAATTCTCCGCGGGGTCCAGCCGCACGACAACGCCGTGCTCAAGGAATTGAAGGACACGCTCGAGGACGGGACGCTGACGGATCTCGAGACAACGCATCCGGTGACGGTGGCCGATAAGGGCGTCAAGCGGGTGGTCGAGCTGCCGGCCGCGATCCTCGGCAAGTCGCTCGCGTTCGAGCTGGGGGTGAGACCGGGAGATCCGGTGATCCTGATTTCGCCGGCGAGTTTAGGAGCGGGAATCGGGCCGCCGCGTCTCAAGCGATTCGTGGTGACGGGATTCTTTCATTCGGGCATGTACGACTTCGATTCGACGCTAGTGTTTGTCGCGTTGAAGGACGGACGCGCGCTGCTGGCCGACGATGCGTCGCTCGAAAGCGGACTCGAACTGCGGCTGGTCAACATGTTCGACGCGCCGACGATACGCGACAAGATCGCGGCGATGGCGGGGCCTGATTTCGAAGTGTCGGACTGGACGACGGCCAACGCACCGCTGTTCGCCGCGCTCAAGCTGGAGAAATTCACCTACTTCATGGTGCTGCTGCTGATCGTGCTGGTGGCGGCCTTCAACATAATCGCGACGCTGGTGATGGTGGTGATGGAACGGCGCAAGGAGATTGCGATCGTGCGCACGATGGGCGCGCGGGCAGCGTCGGTGGCGTCGATCTTTCTGTGCGAGGGCGCGGCGCTCGGCGTGATCGGCACGATTCTGGGCGTCGGCGCGGGATTCGTGACGGCGTTCACGATCGGCAAGTATCACCTGATTCATCTGCCGGCCGACATGTTCATGGTGAGCTCGGTGCCGGTGATGATTAATCCATGGAACTTCGTCGTGGTGGCGGCGGCAACGATCGTTCTGTGCCTCGCAGCGGCAATCTACCCGGCGTTGCAGGCCGCGCGCCTCTCGCCAGTCGAGGTGATTCGCTATGAGTGAGGCGCGCGCGGCGGCGAAACCGAACGCCGCGAAGGGGCGTCTTATCGAGGTACGCGGCCTCGACAAGACATTCTATGACGCCGATCGCGAGATTCGGGTGCTGCGCAATCTCGATCTCAATGTCGAGGCGGGCGAGGAGGTCGCGGTGGTGGGGCAATCGGGAACCGGCAAGTCCACCCTGCTGCACATAATCGGAAGCCTCGAGGAGCCGACCGCGGGCAAAGTCTATTTCGAGGGCGAAGATTTGTTCGCGCTCGATCAGAAATCGCTGGCGGAGTTCCGCAACCAGAAGCTGGGTTTCGTGTTTCAATTCCATTACCTGCTGGCGGACTTCACGGCGCTGGAAAACGTGATGATGCCGGCGCTGATCGGCCGTATCGACGACGCCGAGGCGAGCCGGCGCGCAACCGAGATGCTCGAAATCGTGGGGCTGGGCGACAAGCTAAAGCGCAGGCCGGCGGAACTGTCCGGCGGTGAGCAGCAACGCGTCGCGGTGGCGCGCGCGGTGGTGCTGCGGCCCAAGCTGCTGCTGGCGGACGAGCCGACGGGCAATCTCGATCCGCATACGGCAAGCGGAGTACACGAGCTGTTCCACACGCTCAATCGCGAGCTCGGAATAACGCTGGTGATCGCGACGCATAACGAACAGTTGACGCGCAGCGTCGGCCGCGCGCTGCGGCTTAGTGAAGGAAAGCTGATGGACGAGCGCAGGTGAGAGATTGAATGGTTCCGACTCTTACCTCGCCCGTTATTCCACAGGAGAGGCGGCCGGCGGCATCGCGGCCGGCAGGTGAGGGTTCTAGGGTTCTGTGGTTCCGGCAAGCTGTCGAAGTACGCCACAGAACCCTCACCTAACCTCTCCCGTAAAATAACGGGCGAGGGATCAGAACGGGTGTTTGGTTTACATGGGGGGAGCGATTGGTTAGTTTGGTCGCCGTTTTTGGTGTGTTTGAGTGACATCCGGAAAATTCAACGCGCGCATGCGGCGCGCGCCGTCATTTTGCGGGCTACGCCGTCCGCATCGCGCGCTATTGCGGGCAAATTGCACGCTGATATTGGTTTTGGCCGCCGCGATGCTCGCGGCAGCCGTCGCGCGTGCGCAGGGTCCCGCGCCGATAATCTCCAAGATCGAAATAGCCGGCAATCAACGCGTCGAAGAAGACGCGATTCGCATCCACATCACGCAGCAGGTCGGCCGGCCACTCGATCAGGCGCTGGTCGATACTGACATCAAGTCGATCTACCGGTTGGGCTTTTTCGACTCGGTGACGACGCGCGTCGAGCAGCAGGGCAGCCAGAACATCCTTGTGTACCGGGTCAAAGAACGGCCGCAGATAACGGACGTCAAGTTTTACGGGATGAAGGCGATCCGGTCGAACGACGACAAGATAGTCGCGGCGACGAAAGTGCATCCGGGTACGATACTCGATCCGATCGCGGTCAAGGAAACCATCAACGGCGTAACCGCGGTATACGCCGAGAAGGGTTACACCGACGCCCGCGTGACCTTCAAGCCGATCCCGCAACCCGACAACACGGCGTTCGGCGAATTCGACGTGGTGGAAGGGTCGAAGGTCGAGATCACGGAGATCCAGTTCGTCGGCAACCATGCGTTTTCGTCGTCCATATTGCAAAGCAACATGGAAACGCGGCCGTACAGCAGGCTGCTCAGCTGGGTCACGGGGTGGGGCGCGCTCGACCAGAAAAAACTGCAGGAGGACGTCGATCGCCTGACGGCGTACTACTACGACAACGGCTACCTGAATGTGCAGATTCCGCCGCCGCAGGTGGTGCGCAGTGGGGCGAATATAAAGATCGTAATAACGATCGACGAGGGCACGCCGTACCGCGTCGGCCGGATCAACATCGTTGGCAACCTGAAGTTTCCGCGCAGCGAACTGCGCAAGCAGCTAACGATGAAGAGCGGGCAACTGTTCCGCGGCTCAGCGTTGCAGCGGCAGGTGCTGGCGCTGTCGGATTTCTACTCGAACCACGGCTACGCGTATGTCAACGTCGATCCGCGCACGCAACTGGTGCACGCGGTCAAGCGGGTCAACGTGGTGTTCGTGATCAATCCCGGTCACGAAGTGATAATCGACCGCATCAATATCAGCGGCAACACGAAGACCTCGGACAAGGTAATCCGGCGAGAGATCCAGGTGCAGGAGCAGGAGCCGTACAGCGCCGAAGAGATCCGCGATTCTAAGGTGCGGCTGGACCGGCTGGGATTCTTCAGCGACACGCGCATCACGACCGCGCCGGCGTCGCAGCCCGACAAGATAAACCTGGACGTGAACGTGACCGAGGCGAACACCGCCTCGTTCCAGGTGGCCGGCGGATTCGACAGCTATCAATCGCTGTTCGGCAACTTCACGCTGGGCAACACCAACCTGTTCGGCGGGGGCGAATCGCTTATCGCGAATGCGCAGGTCGGCTTCCTGTTCCAGAATTACAGCATCAGCTACACCGAGCCGTGGTTCCTGGATATCCCGCTCGCAGTGGGCATGCAGTTGTTCGACAACAAAACTTACCTGCTGAGCTTCAACCAGTCGTCGGCGGGCTTCACCTTGACGACTACGTATCCGCTGACCGAGCTCGGCTTCAAGAAGCTCGGGCCGTTCTCGCTGAAAGACATCACGGCGGGACTGGGCTATTCGTTCCAGAGCATCGGAATCACCGGGCTGAACCAGTTCACGACTTTCCAGATTGCGCGCTACAAGGGCTACACACAGACTTCTGAAATTACGCCGACGATTCGGCGCTTCACGGTGGACAATCCGACCGATCCGCGCACTGGCACCGTCGAGACTCTGAGTATGCAGTTCGGCGGACTCGGCGGGACCAATTCGTTCATCAAGGGCGTCGCGCATTTTCGATACTTTTACCCGTTCTTGAAGAGCCAGACGCTGGGGACGTTTGTGGTGTCGCAGGGAGTCACGTTCGGCATCGGGACCAACCTGCAAAGCGGGACCGGCGGCGAGTTGCCGCTGTACGAGCGATTCTTCCCGGGCGGTGTCGGCGGTCCGGGCGACGTGCGCGGCTATCAGCTGTATTCGTTGGGTCCGCAAGTGACGATCTTCAGCCAGAACGGCACACCGCTAAGCGTGCAGGACGTCGGCGGCAGCAAGGAATTGCTACTGAGCAACGAGATCACGTTCCCGATCCTGTCGGGATTGGGAATCCGCGGAGTGGTATTCAGCGACGCGGGGCAATCGTTCCGGCTCAAGGACTCGCTCTCCATAGATCAGTTGCAGGCGTCGTTTGGAATCGGCATCCGTTGGAAATCACCGTTCGGCCCGCTGGCAGTGGATATCGCTTTTCCGATCAACCCACGGCCCGCCGACCAGAGCACGGTGTTCGAAGTCGGCGCCGGCTCGCCGCTGTAGATTCGTAGGCGGGCAACAGCGGCGAAACATAAATTTTTTTCGACGAGCGAAACGATGCGGGCGTCCGCAACTGGATTTGATGCTCGATCAAGTACTATGGTGTATATTTCCCATGCACGAGTGGCGCGCAGTGGGAACGTGTTTCACTGTTCGATAGGTAGTCCAAAAGGAGGCTTTCCGGGCTGTATGAGGCAACGGTTGTTCATCGGTGCGATGTTCGGTGCGTTCCTTGCGGTGACGTTCGCGGCAGTTCCCGCGCACGCCGAACTGAAGTTCGCCTATGTCGACGTGCAGCGGGCGCTCAATGAGTGCGACGCCGGCAAGCGGGCCAAGGCCGATTTCCAGGGCAAGGTCACAACGTTGGAGGGGCGTCTGCAGCGGCAGCAAAACGAGGTCCAGTCGCTCAAGGACGAGATGGAAAAGAAGGGCATGCTGATGAACCCGGATCAGCGCCAATCCCTGCAAGACCAGTACGTGGAAAAGCTCAAGAACTTCGAGCGCGACTACAAGGACTCGAAGGACGAACTGCAGGCGAAGGACCAGGAGATCACGGCGAAGATCGTGCACGATCTTGCCCAAGTCATCCGCACGCTCGGAGAGCGCGACAACTACACGATGGTGTTCGAGAAGGGATCGATCCTGTGGGGCGCGCCGGGCATCGATATCACTGACCAGGTGATCCGCAGTTACAATGCGATGCACGTAGCGATCGGCTCGGTCGGCGAGGGCGCTGGCGGCGCGGTTGCGCGCACAAGCATGCAGGCTGAGCAGGCGGGCGCGTCGGAGCCGTCGGATTTCGGCTCGAATGCGGCCAAGAAATCGACCATCTCGAAGTAGCCTCCGAGACAAGGTGCGCGAAGTAATTCCCGGTGCCTGACGGCGGAAAAGTCTCAGAGCTAGAGCGCGTGCTGGGGCTGCTGCCCCATCGCTATCCCTTTCTACTGGTCGATCGCATCGTCGAACTCGTAAAAGGCCGCGTCGTAACGATCAAGAACGTCACCTTCAACGAGCCGTACTTCGCGGGGCATTTCCCAGGGCATCCGGTGATGCCGGGGGTGTTGATCGTCGAAGCGCTGGCGCAGTCGGGGGCGATCCTCGCGCTCAACGAAGTCGGCGGGGACCCGACGCGTCTGTTCATGCTGACGGGACTGGATAAAGTGCGCTTTCGGCGCCGCGTCATCCCGGGCGATCAACTGCGGATGGAAGTAAAAATTCTGAAATTTCATCGTCCGCTGTGGCGGATGCAGGCGGTGGCGCGCGTCGGCGACGAGTTAGCGGCCGAGGCGGAGTTGTCGGCGATGGAAGTCGAGGAGCAAGTTCGATAGCGGGCCGAATCCATTCCTCCGCGGTCATCGACAAACGCGCCGAACTCGACACGAGCGTCGAAGTCGGTCCGGGCGCGGTGATCGGGCCGGACGTGAAGATCGGGGCTGGCAGCGTGGTTGGTCCGTGCGCGATGATCGAGCGCAACACCACGATCGGCAAGCGCAATCGAATATGGCAGTTCGCCGCCATCGGCGCTGAACCGCAGGACCTGAAATTCAAGGGCGAACCGTCGGTCGTCGAAATCGGCGACGACAATATGATTCGCGAGTTCGCGACCATCCACCGCGGCACCGAAGGCGGCGGCATGATCACAAAAGTCGGCAGTCGCACGTTGGTGATGACGTACGCGCACGTCGCGCACGACTGCATCATCGGCGACCACGTGATCCTGGCGGCGTCCACCGGGCTGGCGGGCCATTGCGTGATCGAGGAGTACGCGATTTGCGAGGGCCAGGTCGGGGTGCACCAGTTCACCCGCATCGGTACTCACGCGATCGTGGCGGCGGGCGCCAAGGTCGCGCAGGACGTGCCGCCGTACTCGATGGTGGCGGGAACCGAGCGCGCGCGGCTGGCGGGCATCAACGATATCGGCCTGCAGCGGCGTGGCTTCAAGCCCGAAACGATTGCGGCCCTGAGGTCGGCGATACGCACGCTGTTCTTCTCGAAGCTGTTGCGCGAAGACGCGATCGCGAAGACCCTGGAGGAATACGGCGACCTCGCCGAGGTGCGGCGGCTGGTCGATTTCATAAACAACTCGAAGCGCGGAGTCGTTGGCCGCGAGCGTGAATAAGCTCGGGTTAATCGCGGGCAACGGCGTCTTCCCGCTCGAAGTGGCGCGCGCCGCACGCGAGCGCGGAATAAAAGTCGTCGCCGTCGCGCATGTGAATGAAAGCGAGCGCGCGCTCGACTCGATTGCCGCTGAAGTCACGTGGATCAAAGTCGGCGAGCTGCAAAAAATAATCGACACGTTCAAAAGCGCCGGAGTGTCGGAAACGGCGATGGCCGGCGGCATCTCACGCGCGCGCTTGAAAGACTCGTTCGCGCCCGACGCGCGCGCGCTCAAGATGCTCGCGGGAATCGGGCGCTTCAGCGATGACGCGGTGCTGCGTGGCGTCGCGCGCGAAGTCGAAGCCGAAGGAATCAAGATGATCGATCCGGTGCCGATGATCGAGCATTGGCTCGCACGCGCCGGCGTCGGCGCCGGTCCCGAGCCGACTCCCGTGCAATGCCGCGACCTCGAGCTAGCGTTCGCGGTCGCACGCCGGCTCGGCAGCTACGACATCGGCCAGACAGTCGCGGTCCGCGATGGGATGGTTGCTGCCGTCGAGGCGCTGGAAGGAACGGACGCCGCGCTGCGCCGCGCAGCCGTGCTGGTGGGTGCAGGGCTAATAGTGGCGAAGGCGGCGAAGCCGGGACAGGATATGCGCTTCGATCGTCCCGCGATTGGCCCGGCGACGGTGGAATTGCTCGCCGAGATCGGAGCGGCGATGATCGGCGTCGAAGCGGGCGTCGCGCTGATTCTCGAACGCGATCGCACGCTCGAACTCGCGCGCGCGAAAAACGTGACGATATACGGTTATGCCGAAGCCGGTGTTTGAGCTGCGCGCGGCTGTGATTGGCGCGGGCCGGCTGGGCACTCTGCACGCGCGCAAGTACGCCGCGATTGCGGGAATTAGGCTCGCGCAGATTGTCGATATCGACGCGGAGCGCGCGGGGGCGCTGGCAAAGGAGGTTGGCGCGACAGCGCTGACCGATTACCGGAAGCTCGCGGGCAACGTGGACCTGGTGACGGTCGCGTCGCCCGGCGTGACGCATCATGAGATCGCATCCGCAATGCTAAAAGCGGGTATCGACGTGCTGCTGGAAAAACCGATGGCGGAGACATTGGTGCAGGCGCGCGACCTGGCCGGGCTGGCGTCGGCAAGCGGGTGCATTCTTCAGATTGGACACCTCGAGCGGTTCAATCCGGCAGTCGTGCATCTGCATTCGATCGTGAAAAATCCGCGCTTCGTCGAATGCCATCGGCTCGCACCGTTCACCGAGCGCGGCACGGACGTGGATGTGGTGCTCGATCTGATGGTGCACGACCTTGACGTGATCCTGTCGGTAGCGCCGTCGGAAGTGGCGTCGCTCGAGGCGGTCGGCGTCGCGATCCTCACTGATCGAATCGATCTCGCCAACGCGCGCATCCGCTTTCAGAGCGGGCTAATCGCGAATCTGGTCACGAGCCGCGTGTCGGCGCGGCGCGAGCGCAAGATTCGCTTCTTCCAACCTGACGCGTACATTTCGGTAGATTACGAAGCGCGCAGCATCCAAATTTTTCGCAGAACTCCGCCGGCGCGCGGCGCGCAGTTCCCGACAATTTCGGCGGAGCAGATCGATTTCGGTGAAGGCGATCCGCTGGCCGACGAAGTCAAGGCGTTCGTCGATTCCGTTCGCAACAGGTCCACGCCAGCGGTCAGCGCGGAGGACGGACTCCGCGTGACGGAGCTGACCGAGAGAATAAAGGAAGTGATGCTGACGGATTCGGTCGCGCCTTGACGCGCATAATCCGCTGCGACAGCATTGATCTGCCATGCGTCCTATCAGCCTCAAGATTCTAGGTGGTCTGTTGCTCGCGGCAGGCGCAGCGTTCCTTACATTCACCGCGATCTCGGATTGCACCGAGGTGATAGGAGGCGACGAAGTCGCCATCAATGCCTTCGCGCTGCGCACCGGCACGGCACATCTCTTCTGTTACACCGATGACGCAGGCAAACGGTTGCGTTTCGTGCTCGCGCGCGGCGACGACGGCAAAGTGCGCTCGGTGTTTGACGCATGCCGCCAGTGTTTCGCGTTTCATAAGGGCTACCGGGTGGTTGGAGGCGAACTGATTTGCCGAGTGTGCGGGAATCACTACCCAATCGATCGAATGACTGAAGGCAAAGCCTCGTGCGTTCCTGTCAGCTTGCCGCACGAAGACGATTCGGGAGTCGTGCATATCAAGACTGCGGATCTTAAGGCCGGGCACGCGCTCTTCTGACTATTTGAGTAGCTATAGCACGTTTATGATCGATGTTCGCATAAGGTACTTTATCCGAATTCTCGGGATAGTCAGTGTCGCGGCGATGCTTACTCTATCGGCATGCGGCGATCGCGAAGCCAGGGGAGATTATCCGGCGGCCAACGGGAATAATTGCCTGCCTAATGTGAGCCTGATCGATCAGCACGGAAGCACGTTTTCGCTCGCCTCGCTGAGGGGCAAACCGGTGCTGGTCGATTTCATTTACACTTCGTGTGCGTCGACCTGCCCGATGTTGACGGCAAAGATAGCGGCGATTGCACATCAGCTTGGACCGGCTCTGGGAGCTGATGTCACTATCGTCTCCATCTCGCTCGATCCCGAGCACGACAGTCCCGCAGAACTCGCAAAATACGCGAAGAGTCATGATGCTGACGGGCCCGGCTGGATTTTCCTGACCGGGCCACCGTCGCAAATTGACCAGGTGCTGGCCTTATTCAAGCTCCGCCGGACGCGCGAGAGCGACGGCTCGATCACGCATTCCATCGAGGCGTTCCTGCTCGGCCCCGACGGCCATCAGATTCGCCAGTACAACGCGCTCGATGTGAGCCCGGAAGCAGTGGTCGCCGACATTGATCGCGCGCGGAGCAAAGGGTAAGAGCGAAGTAAGGCGCGATGGTTACCTTATTGATGAACGATAGTTCTTCGCTGCGGCAACTCGCCGCCGCGATGGCGTTGGTCATGGTGATGGCGAGTCTGCCGTCGATCGGCGTGATCATGATCTCCGATCGTTCGGGCCCGAGCATCTCGATGGACATCTGTCATCCGCTGCCATCGCTCGACAACTCGCCGAACATTGTGCCGCTCGCACGCCCGGCGCCTCCGGCGCCCGGCACGCGAATTCTTTCGCACGAGACGCTTTCTCAATTCGTTCCAATTCTGAAATGTAAATTCGCCGAAGCTCCCGATCCGCCTCCGCCCAAGCTGTTCTGCTAGCAGGTCACTTTCACATTTTCGCCAGTGGATGATTGCTCGCGGACGGCGACGGTTCGCGAGCGCAGGACACGGCCGGAACCGGCCGCGGTGGGTGTTTATGCGGAGGAAAATAATTTTCGGGTTGATGGTCGTGTTTGCGATGCGCGCGAGTGCCGCGTACACACACGGAGTGGTAGGTGACTACATATTTCTCGAGCCACTGATTACGCAGGATCCCGCGCCGGCCAACGAATTCGACATTCTGGCGCCGTCCTGGGTGAAGAGCAGCAATGGCAACAGCTACTCAGTCGCATCCTCAATTGAGAAAGTACTATGGATAGATGACAACTACATGCCGCGGTTCAGCGTCGGCGGGGGCAGCAGCTGGCAGCATCAGTCGCCATACCACGGGCCGAACCTCGATGGCTTCGATGGTCTCACGATGTTCGCGAAATGGGCGTTCTTTTATTCGCAGAAGCATGAGTTCCTGGCCTCGATCGGGGCACAAATCCAGTTGCCGACCGGCAATACGGGCATCCAGCCGTCGAGTCGTACGAGCCTGGGGCCGACATTTCTGTGGGAGAAGGGCATGGGCGACCTCCCCAATTGGCCAGTGCTAAAGTACCTGCGGCCGTTGGGTATTCAGACCGACTTTGGCTATGTGCCAGCGCTAGGCGGACCTACCAACCATCACATGTTTTCCGACGCCGTCATCGAGTACTCGCTTCCTTATCTCAGCAACAATGTTCAGGACATCGGATTGAAGTGGCCGCTGCGCAACATGTTTCTGTTCAACGAGTTCAACTACGACCAGCTAATAACGGGACCATCGGGTCAGACCTTTCCCACGATCCTTGCGACGCCCGGACTTGCCTACATCAGCTATCACTTTGAAGTGGAACTGGGCACTCAGTTCGCGCTCAACGACGCGAGCAAAGCCGGAACTCATGCGGCAATACTCGGACTGCTCGATATCTTTTATGACTCGTTCTTCCCGAAGTGGGGCAACAGGACTATCAATCGAGGACCCGGCGAATGAAGCCATCGAGAAAGTGCATATCCGCGGCGGCGCTACTGGCTATTATCACTAGCTATTCGACTATGGCGTCGGCACATTCGTTTCCAGAAAAAGAGACGCCGGCGGCGGGACAGAAACTCGCTTCGCCTCCGTCCGAGATCGTAATCGACTTCGATGCGCCGATAGAGAAGTTGTTCGCCAAGCTGGAAGTTACGGGCGCTGAGGGGCAGAACGTGGCGGTTGGCGCGCCGCAGGTCAGCGATGACGGGATCCGGCTGTCGATCAAGCTCGGCGCGCTGAAACCTGGTGACTACACGGTCAAATGGGCTGTGCTTTGTATCGATACGCATCACACGAACGGTTCATACACCTTTACGGTGGCAAACGGCGGATCGTGATTCCGCAGCCAATATTCGCGTGGCCGTTGGCAGGGTCACAAGTGCTGATATTTGGAACAACAGCCTTTGCACTGATCGCGGCGCCGGGAAATATCGCCGATGGCGATGGATGGAACCGAAACATGGAATCGCTTTGGCGCGTGCTCTCGCTGATCGTACTGGTGATGTCGCCGCTGAGACTTTTGTCCGTCGCGGCGGGAATGGCGGACTCGACCTTCAGAGAAGTGATCCCCGTATTGCCGCAGGTGATGCGCGAGACCTTTGCCGGGCAGGTATGGACGTGGAGGCTGGCGACCGCGCTGCTGTTGGCTCTGGTGGCGTGGATTCCCGCACCGGGGCGATTCGCGACGACGCTAATATGCTTCATCTCGGCGGTTCTGCTCGCATTGCAAAGCGTCACGAGTCACGCGGTGGACAAGGGCGCATTCGCGATCTCGGTTCACTTTGCGCATCAGGCCGCGGCGGGCATGTGGATCGGGGCGCTGGTCTCGTTGCTGATTGGCGCGACTTACGGACATGCGGGCGCCGAGTGGTTGCATGCGGCGACGCCGCGAGTGTCTACGATCGCAGGATGGTCGGTCGCGGCGGTGATTGTGACCGGCGCGATCAGAGCCTGGGATGCGCTGGGATTGCGACTCGACCTGCTGGTGAACTCGCTCTACGGGCGGACGCTGTTGTGGAAGGTCGGCACGGCGGCCACGGTGATTCTGATTGGCGGTTACAACCGGTATCGATTGGTCGGTTCGGTGGGAGAATCGTCAGCGCGAGCGGCGTTGATTCGTAATGTGGCCGTGGAATGCGTTCTGCTGGCCGTGGTGCTCGGATGGTCGGTGGTGCTGGCAAATACGCCGCCGCCACATTGAGTAACGTGCGTTTAACCAGTGACGGACATAAAATTTAGTAAGAGAGATATGTATGAGTACTCACTATAATCTCAGATCTCTGGTCATGGCCGTAGCCATAACGTCGAGTGTATTAGCGGCTGCCGGATGCCATCGCGACTCCGAAAGTGGCGCGGCCGCCGCGAGCGTCCTCACCGACACCAAGCTCGTCGATCAGAATGGCAACACGATCACGCTCACGTCGCTCAAGGGCAAGCCGCTGGTGGTGGACTTCATCTACACCTCTTGTCCGGGGCCGTGCCTGATGGAGACGGCAAAGTTTGCGGACGTCGCGCTGCGGCTGGGCAACGATCTCGGTTCGAAGGTGACGCTCGTTTCGATCTCCGTCGATCCCGAGCATGACGGACCCAAACAGTTGCTCGACTACTCGCGTCAGCAGGGGGCGGATGAGAAGGGATGGTATTTCCTGACCGGCGGTCCCGGAGAGATCGATCGGGCGTTGGCGGGCTTCAAGCTCAGCCGGCAAGTCGAGCCGGATGGTTCGGTCGGCCACCTGGTTGATATGATGCTGGTAGGACCGGATGGGCGGCTGGTGCGCGAATACAACGGCGAAGTCGTGAAAGCCCAGGACATCGTCGACGACGTCAAGAAGACCCTGAACAACGGGTGAGAGGTGCAACATGAGACGAGCGATAATTTTCGGCTCCTCGGTTGCGGCAATCCTGGCGCTGGCATACCTGTGGCCGATGCTCGGCGGTTCAACGGCAAAAGGCAATGCGCGCGGCGCGATGTGCGTCGCGGGTCATTGCTGTTGCACGGGGCGGGCGGAGGCGGAGACCGTCGCGGCGAACGGAGCGCAGGGGCGGTTGACGCTCGATCCAAACCAGTTTTTCGGGCCGGTAAAGGAAGCATACAAGTTCGCGGAGAAAAATCCGGAACTGCTGGCGCAACTGCATTGCTATTGCGGATGTGACAAGGCCGAAGGTCATCAGAGCCTGCTCGACTGTTATCGCAGCATGCATGCGGCGTCGTGCGAAATCTGCACCGGAGAGGTGCTGCTTGCAAAGCGGATGTCGGAGCAGGGTTCGCCGGTCGATCAGATACGCAACGCGATCCGCAGGAATTTCGCGCAGAACGACTGAATCGGACGAGCGGGGCTATTTGCAGCGGCGGGGTTTTCAATCACAATCGCTTCGATGCCGCTGAATGCCGAAGCGCCGCCGCCGGTTGCTGAACGCCTGAAAGAGCCCGCGCGCAGGAATCGCATCATGATCGTTGCCGGCGAGGCGTCGGGCGACCTTCATGGCGGGGATTTGGCGCGTGAAATCCTGGCGCGCGATCCGTCGTGTAAACTGTTTGGAATTGCGGGCGAGAAAATGCGCGCGGCCGGCGTGCGGGCGATCGTCAAGACCGAAGACATCCACGGGCTCGGACTTTCGGAACTGGCCTCGACGATCGGGCGCACGATTGGCGCATTTCGCATGCTGCGCCGAATCATCCGGCGCGAGAAGCCGGACCTCGTGATCCTGATTGACTACGCGGAGTTCAACCTGATTCTCTCCGGCACTGCCCGGCGCAACCGCGTGCCGGTGCTCTACTACATCACGCCGCAAGTCTGGGCGTGGCGGCGCGGCCGCATCGACAAGCTGGTCGATCGCGCGGATCGGCTTGCGGTGGTGCTGCCATTCGAGGCCGAACTGTTCCATCGCGCGGGCGAGCGCGTTTCATTCGTCGGGCATCCGCTGCTCGATCGGATCGCCACGGTCCATAGCCGCGACGAGACGCTCAAGCGCCACGGATTCCCGCCGCGCGCGCGAATCATCTCGATCCTGCCGGGCAGCCGCCGCGCGGAAGTCCGCTACCTGCTGGATCCGATGGTCAAGGCGGCGCGGATTGTCGCGCGCGATCACAATCTTGAAATAGCGCTCGCGCTCGCGCCGACGCTGACCCCGGCCGAACTAGCCGAGGTTGGGCGCGCAGACCTGGCGGGGATCAAGGTTGTCGAGAACGACACCTACAATATTGTCGCGGCGAGCGAACTGGCGCTGGTCGCGTCGGGGACGGCGACGCTCGAGACGGCGCTGCTAGGATGTCCCGAAGTCGTCGCCTACAAAGTATCGCCGCTTACCTATATCCTAGGGCGGATGCTTGTGACGGGAGTGGATTTTATCGGGATGCCGAATATTCTCGCTGGAAGGCAAATCGTCCCCGAGCTAATCCAGGGCGACGTGACGGTCGAGAAGCTGGTGCGAGCCGCCGAGCCTCTGCTGAGCGACACGATACGCACAGACACGGTCGCCGCGCTGAAGGCATTGCGCGAGAAGCTCGGCTCGCCGGGAGCGGCGGGACGGGTCGCGACGATCGCGCTCGGGATGATCGCCAGGACGACCGCATGAAGCTGCTGACCCCGTTGCAATGGCGGTTGTTCGGCTACCTGCGCCGATACCTGTTCCCCTATGTGCTGCTGCTGGGGATTGCGATGGGCGTGCTATCGGCGGCCAGCGCGGGAATCCCGCTGATCATAAAGATGGTGGTCGACCTGGTCACCAATCTCAAAGTGTCTCATCAGCTCGATGCGCACGGCGCATCGAAGCTGCGCGAATTCTCACTGCTGCTCGCGGGATTATTTTTGCTGCGTGCGGTCGCCAACTTTGCCGACGACTACTTGAGCGCCTACATCTCTCAGAAGCTGACGATGGACATCCGCGCCGATCTGAACGAGAGCCTGCAGCGCCAGTCACTGAGTTTTTTCAACCGCACGCCGACGGGCGTGATGGTTTCGCGAATCATCAGCGACGTCGGCCTGGTGGTGACGAGCCTGAGCAGCGGCATATTTTCGATTTTCGGCGACGGCATGTCGCTGATCGCGCTGCTGGTGACGGCCTTCTGGCTCGACTGGCAGCTCGCGATCCTCGCCTTCATCGGTTTCCCGATCGTCGTTCTGCCGATCGCAAGTCTTTCTAAGAAAGTTCGCCGCGAAACCAAGAATCAGCAGAAGCAATTGAGCGGCTTGCAATCGCTGTTGGTTGAAACCTTTCAAGGAAACCGCGTGGTGAAGGCGTTCGGGATGGAGGACTACGAGCGCGCGCGCTTCAATCGAGAGCTCAAGCGGCTGTTCCGCATCTTCATGCGCGTCGCGCGCATCAAGGCGTTCACGGGACCGCTGATCGAGGCGCTCGGTGCGATCGCGGTGGTCGCGGTGGTGTGGTGGGCGGTGGGATCGCTGCAAGCAGGCACGCGCACGCTGGGGCAATTTGCCGGATTCTTTACGACGATGATTCTCGTTTACCGGCCGTTCAAAGCGCTCGGTAAGACCAACAACAGTATTCAACAGGGGCTGGCCGCGGCCGAACGCGTCTTCGAGATGATGGATATGCCGAGCGAGGTTCCCGACGATCCCGACGGAATCGAGCTGCAAGCCGGCCCGCACAGCGTCGCGTTCGAGCACGTCAGTTTCCGGTACGGCGACGAATGGGTGCTGCACGATATCAACCTGGAGATCGGCGCCGGCAAGGTCGTGGCGCTGGTCGGGATGAGCGGAGGCGGCAAATCCACGATGGCGGATTTGATTCCGCGCTTCTACGACGTGCAGCAGGGGAACGTCACGGTGGACGGAATCGACGTGCGCATGCTGCGGCTCAAATCGCTGCGCGCGCAAATCGGCCTGGTGACGCAAAGTACGTTCCTGTTCGACGACACGATTCGCGCCAATATCGCGTACGGAAGCAGCGACAAGCATCTCGAGCGTGTGATTGCGGCCGCCAAGCTCGCCAACGCGCACGACTTCATCTCGCGGCTGCCCAACGGTTACGAGACGATGGTGGGTGAGCGGGGCGTGCGCATCTCGGGCGGGGAGCGGCAGCGAATCGCGATCGCGCGGGCGCTGCTGAAAGACGCGCCGATTCTGATTCTCGACGAAGCAACCTCGTCGCTGGACTCTGCCGCCGAACGGTCGGTGCAGGAAGCGCTCGAGCATCTGATGGCAAACCGCACGACGCTGGTGATCGCGCATCGGCTGTCCACGGTGCGTCGCGCGGACCGGATCGTCGTTGTCGTTCACGGCCGGATTGTCGAAGACGGCACGCACGACGAATTGTTTGCGCGCGGGAAGGAGTACCGAAAGCTCTACGACCTGCAGTTCATGTCGCCCGAAGATCTCGCCGGTAACGGCGGACTCGTGAACTGATATTCACTGTTCGTAAATTCAGTAGTGGTACAGTTTGAATTTCTGAGCAGTTACTTGGCTTACATGCCAGGTTGGATAATCGGTGGTCCGACTATTGCGCGACGGTCAGGCTGCGTGCGACTTCGGCAAACCTCGGGGGTTCGGGATGCCGCTCGCAGAATTCTTGAAGGATGGCCAAGCTTGCCGGATCGTGCGCCAATTGCCGCATCACGCCGATAACCTCCCGGGTATTGAACTGGTGATAGTCGGCGAAGGATTTTTCCAGCCAAGTCCGTGTCGTCGCCCAAATGATAGGTCAGATGCACGTTTTTGAGCATCAGCATCCGGCGGGAGTAGACGATCATGTTGTACAGAAGGGCGAGCGCGACGGAGGGTGCTCCGATGCACACATTGCAGCGGACAAACAATGAACAAAGCGCTCGTCGGAAAATCAGGCAATCGAAGCCAGGGTGGTTTGATCCGACTTCCGACGCCGCGAGAGGGTGATATGTGCGATAGTCGGCCATGTCCGAAACCGTCCGCCGATGTCGATATTGCTGTAGATCAGATAATCGTCTGGCTCGGCGTAGGTTCCCGCGCGATCGAGAATATCGAACAACAGCGGCAGGGGACGTGGCATGCCAAATGAGCCGACGTCGAGAACCGTGCGATCGAGATCGTTGGCGCGCACGAAGGAATTCGGAGCGATGCCGCGGTCTTCGCGCATGCTCACGGAAATCTGGCGCACACCGCCGGCGCCGTCTAACGATGCGGCTTGCTCCATTGTCACGAGGGTCAAATGCTGCGTCCTGGCGTGGGATTCGTTCGCCAGCTGCGAAAACGGGTTGACGACATGCACCAGATAGAAGGGCGCGAAGCCCGGGTCGCGGGGATGCAACCCGCGCAATTCTTCGAGCACGCTGCCCAGAGGCTGATCGGGCTGTTGGATCACGATGGTCGAACCAATTAGCATAGCTCCCCTTTCGCGACCTGCTGTGACGCTTCCCAACCCTCTAACGCCTTCACCATATCAAACATTTCCCAAAGCGCGGAACTCACCCGCGCCGCCACCGCCGGCATGACCTTCAAACTTTGATGGATGCATTGGCGATGGCAGAATGATCGGAGTGGGCTGGATTTCAAACTGTACCTCTACCGTAAATCCGACTCGTCAGGCGTGCGGATCGGCGAAGCTCCGATGCTAAGCGCGCTGTACAATCTGTTGTGGTATCCTGCGCTGCCGTTTGCGCTGCTTGCCGCGCATCCGGCAAACGTGCGCGAGTATCGCGAGCGGCTCGGCCACGGCGATTTTCCCGATACCGTGGGCGCGCCGCGAATCTGGATTCATGCGGCATCGGTCGGCGAGATCGAAGCGATTCGGCCGGTCGCCAACGGCCTGCTCGAACGTCATCCGGGCGCGATCATGGCAATCACCACGATGACGGCGGCGGGACGCGAGGCGGCCGAGCGCCGAATCCCGGGCGCCGCGGCATGGATGCTCGCGCCGCTGGACAATCGGCGCGCGGTGCGTTCCTTCCTGGAGCGCGTGCGGCCGGGCGTGGTACTGATCACCGAGACTGAGATCTGGCCGAACTACTTCATCGAATCCGAACGGGCGGGAGCGACCGTCGTTGTAGTCAACGGCCGTATGTCGGAGCGATCGTTGCGCCGCTACTTGCGCGTGCGCGCCCTGTTTTGCGATGCGCTCGGCCGGGCAGCCCTGATTCTGACGCAGAGCGAGAATGACGCGCGGCGCTACGCGAAGTTCGATCTCGCGGCGAAGGTGGTCGTCACGGGCAACACCAAGATCGAAGCGGCAGATGCGGATGTGGCGAATCAAAACCCGATTCGTCGCGAGCTGATGGCGTTTGCACCCGGGCGCAACATTCTGGTCGCTGGCTCGACGGCGCCGGGCGAAGAGGCCGTTATCGCCGATGCTTACCGTGAATTGCGCAAGGATTTTCCGCGGCTCGCGCTGACGATAGCTCCTCGCCATCTAGATCGCACGGCGGACGTCGAAAACACGCTGCGTGCGGCCTCGCTCGATTACGTTAAGGTGTCGGAACTCAATTCACCGGGCGCGGCGCGCGACGCCGACGTTTTGATCCTCGACACCATGGGCGAGCTGCGCAGTTTTTATCGCCGCGGCGCGATCGCGTTCGTCGGCGGCAGCCTCGCGCCCGGACGCGGCGGGCAAAATCCCGCCGAGCCTGCGCTAGTCGAAGTTCCAGTGCTAATCGGTCCGTATCACGAGAACCAGCGGGACATCGTGTCGTCGATGGTCAGTTCAGGTGGCGCGCGAATCGTCAATAACGCGCGCGACATCGTCATCGAAGCTTCGAAATGGCTGGGCGACGATGCAGCACGACAACAGGCAGGCCGAAGCGCGCGCGCATCCATGAGCAGCGGCGCGGGCGGCGCGCGGCTCGCCTTGAAGCAGCTCGAAGCGCTCATTAATCTCGGCTGACCGATGCCCCCAAGCGAGCCGAGTCCGAATCGCCCACGAATCGAGCGATTGTGGCAGCGCGATCTTCCTGTCCGCCTTCTTCCGGCGTGGCTCGGGCTCGCGGCGGCGTCGGGATTTTACCGGATCGGAGTCGGCGCGCGTCATCTTTATTGGCGGATGGTGAAACGGCGCGCGCCCGTGCTGACGGTGAGCGTCGGCAATCTGACGGTGGGCGGAACCGGCAAGACTCCATTCACGCTGTTCCTCGCCAAGCGCTTGCAGAGCCACGGCCTGCGCGTCGGGATCGTGAGCCGCGGCTATCATCGCGCGCGATCGAGAGCGCGCGCCGAACTGGTGGCTGACGGCGGCCAATTGAAAATCTCACCCGAAGAAGCCGGCGATGAACCTGCAATGATGGCGAAGACGTTCACCGGCCCGATTGCGGTCGCAAAGCGGCGCATCGACGGCATCGAGCTGCTCAGCAAGCTCGGGCCGCTCGACGTGGTGATCCTCGACGACGCTTTTCAGCACGTGCGGTTGAGTCGCGACGTGGATCTCGTGCTGGTGAGCGACGAGCGCGGCTTCGGCAATGGCTGGATGCTCCCGGCCGGGCCGATGCGCGAATCGATCAACGCTCTCGGTCGCGCGGATGCGATCATAGTGACGAACACTGGAACCTGCGCGTCGGCAATTCGACCGTCGCAGATGAAGAAGCTGACCGCGCGCAAAGTACTTCATGCGTCGGTACGGCCGCGCGCGTTGCTGGTCATCGAGAACGGCGCGTGGCGCGAAACCCCGCTGGGGCTGGGGGGACGGCGCGTGCTGGCTGTCAGCGGCCTCGCGGATTCGAGCGGGTTCAACGCGATGCTGCGCGAACTCGACGCGGACCTGGTCGGTGTTTTCGAATATCCCGACCATCACGCCTACACCAACGCGGACTGGCAGGCTATTGTGAACGCGATGCGCGACACTGATCTCGTCGTCACCACCGAGAAGGACCTGGTCAAGCTGGAGCGGTTTCCGTTCCCGCGCGATTCGCTATACGCTCTCAGGCTCGAAGTGACGATGGACGCGGTGGATACCCGCGCGCTCGACGAATTGATATTGGGCCGCGTTACGGCGGCGACGGCGAATGCATAGCGGAAGAAATAAGGTTCGTGGAGGATTTCGGCGATGGCGCTGAGTCAGGAATTGCTCGACATCCTGGCGTGCCCGAAATGCAAGGGCGACCTGCATCTCAACGAGCAGCAGGACGGCCTGGTCTGTAGCGCGTGCAGACTCGTGTATCCGGTGCGCGATGACATTCCAATCATGCTGATCGAGGAAGCCAAGCCGATCGCGTGATCTCGCCGCGGCGCGCGGCCAGCCTGCCTTCCGCGATGAAAACGATCGACTCGACGCGCGCCCGCCAGTTCGCATGGCTCGCGATCGGCATCTACCTCGTCGGGCTCGGCATCTCGGCGACGTTACGGTCTCAAGGCGACTTCAACGTTTACTATCGCTCGGGCCATCGCGTTCTTCACGGCCTCGCTATCTATCCGCCGACCGATTCCGATCGATTCCTGTACGCGCCGATCTTTGCGATCGCGTTCGCACCGCTCGCGGCGCTGCCGCATCATCTTGCGCAATTTGTCTTCTTCTGGATCAACGCCTTTTCGCTGATTGAATTGATCCTCGGCGCAGGTGTGATCCTGTTCGGCCGCGAACGACAACTCCCCGCTGAGCTGATCATCGTACCGGTGCTGCTGTCATTTCGATTCATCGACAATAATTTCGAGCACGGCCAGATAAATCTCCCGACCCTTGCACTGCTCGTGTGGTCGATAATTTACGCCGGCGAGTCGCGCAATAGATGGGCGGGCCTGATGATTGCCGCCGCGATACTGATCAAGCCGTTTGCACTCCTCGCCGCGATTCATCTTGCGCTTCGACGGCGCTTCGGCGCGCTCGGTTGGGCCGTGGCAGCGGGAATCGCGCTCCTGGTCGTACCAATCGTGATCTTCGGGCCGCGCGGATGGCTCGATCAGACGGGTTCATACGTAACAGCGATCGCTTCGATGACAAATCGATATCGCACCATGCTCACGAACCAGTCGGCGGTGTCTGCGGTCGCGCGCATGACGAGTCTTCGCGTCGGGACCGACGCGGAAACCTCGCCGACCGCCACGATTGTCGGAATGGGACTCGAGATAATTCTCGTCGGAGCAGTGTCGCTCTGGGACTGGATGAGCAATGAGGATGCGCGCGGAAGCTTTGCGAGCCGCCTCGCGCTTTGCGGATTTTTCTGCCTGATGCCGTCGTTCGCACCGATTTCGTGGAAAAGCTACTACGCGGCGATGCTCGTGCCGTACATGGCTCTGACCGCCGCGCTGTGGACCGATCGCGCCGCCGGCGCGAGCGCACCAAATTCTGTGTGGATGCCGTTCGCGCTTTCCGTGCTGCTCAATCTCGCGACGGGAAATTATTTGAACCGCATCGCGCTCTTCTACTCGGCGCACTTCATTTCATCATTGCTCGCGGTCGCCGCCATATTCGCTCTGTGGCTCACGAGCGAGGCATCCTAGGCGTGAGACCACCTGCGCAAATGAAGTGGCGCCCCGACCCAAACTTCACGACGTTCAGGATCGGACGCCGCGAACTCGTGATTCATCGCGATATCGCTCCGTACGCCGCGCAAATCATGCAGAAGCTTGGCGCGCTGACGTCCACCGCGGAAGCTGGCGCGGGCAATCGCGGAAGCGCATTTCGGCTTGACCTCGGCGGCGGGATCGAGCTGTTCGCGCGACGGGGGCGCCGTGGCGGGATGATTGCATCGATCCTCAGCGATGTTTACGTCGGGATGACGCCGCACCCGTTGGCCGAACTTGCTGTGACAATCGAAGCGATGCGCCGTGGAATTCCAGTGGCGGAGCCGATGGGCGCGATGGTCGAATGGATCGGTCCCGCACTCTATCGCGGATTCTTTCTGACGCGCGCGGTGCGCGGAATGACGTTATGGGAATTCCTGACGACCGACGACGATCCGACCGTTCGCAATCACGTTCTCGCGCAGGCGCGCGCTACGATCGATACGATGCATAAAAAGGGTCTCTTTCACGCCGATCTCAATCTGCACAACCTGCTGGTGACGCGAGCGCGCGACAGTTTCACGGTAATGATCATCGACCTCGACAAATCGCGGCTTTTCGACGCGCCGGTTTCGGCCGCGATGCGCCGCGCAAACGCCGCGCGCTTGATGCGGTCGGCGCGAAAGCTCGATCCATCGGGGAAATTTCTCGACGCCGCCGCGCTGTCCATTCTGAATCTGGAGTGATCTGGAGATTCAGTCGCGCTTCAGCGCGATTGCGTCGATCTCGATTCGCGCCTTGCGCGGCAGCGCCGCCACTTGCACTGTCGAGCGCGCCGGATACGGCGGATCGAAATGCTCACCGTACACGCGGTTCACTGTTTCAAACTCGGCGAGATCGATCATGAAGATTGTGGTCTTGACGATATCGACGAAGTCCAGACCCGCTGCGGCGAGCACTTCGCCGAGGTTCTGCAGCACGCGCCGAGTTTCGAATTCGATCCCGCCTTCGACGATCTTACCCGATGCCGGATCGAGTGCGATCTGTCCCGAGCAGAAGACCAGCCCATTTTGCTCGACCGCCTGAGAGTACGGACCGATTGCGGCTGGCGCTTGCCTGGTGTGAATCGAACTTTTCATCAATGGCGATTGCCGTTTTGCTGGCCGAGGCGCGACACCCGCATCACGCCGTCGATCGCGCCGATCGAGTTCATCAGATTGTTCAACTGGCGCGCGCTGGTCACGCTAACCTCGAACACCGCGAGCGCGCGTCCGTCGGCGCCGTGCGTCTTCACTTCGGCGGTCGAAATGTTCACGCCCGCCGAAGCGATCGCCTTGGTCATCGCGGCGAGCAGACCCGGCTGATCGGCGCATAGCACTTCGAGCCGAATCGGCCGCGGCGCTTCCTCGCCGTCCTTCCACACTACGGGGACGCGCCGCTGCGGATCGGTGTTGAGCGCATGCGGGCATCCCGCGACATGCACGGTGACGCCACGCCCGCGCGTGATGAAGCCGGTGATTGCCTCGCCCGGGAGAGGGTTACAGCATCGCGCGAATCGCACCAGCATGTCGCCGACGCCCGAAACCACGACCGCACCGCTGGCGGACTTGCGCGCTTCCTTGGCGGCGCGTTCCCGCTGCGCAGGTCCGAGCGGAGTCGGCAGTTTCTCGGGACGATAGAGTTTCAGTTCGTCAGGCGTCAGCAGTTTCCCAAGCAACTGCGCGGGCGTGATTATTCCGTACCCGACCGCGGCGAGCAGACCGTCAACGTCGCGCTGCGAGAACTCCTGGAGAACGCCCTCAAGGCGCTTGCTCGATCTGAGGTGTGTGACACTGAGCTTGACGGGTTCGAGCTCGCGATCGATTAGCGATATTCCGAGATCGCGCGAGCGTTCCGCCTGTTGATTGCGCAGCCACTGCCGGATGCGCGATTTCGCGCGCGCGGTCGCCGCGTAGTTCGTCCAATCCTTGCCCGGCACTTGCTTCTCGGACGTGAGCACCTCGACGGTGTCGCCGGATCGAAGCCGGTAACGCAGCGGCACCATGCGCCCGTTGACGCGCGCGCCCGCCAGATGGTTGCCGACCTGCGAGTGGATTCGGTACGCGAAGTCGATCACCGTCGAGCCGAGCGGAAAATCGAACACGTCGCCCTTGGGCGTGAAGACGAAGACCTCCTCGGGAAACAGATCGTCCTTGACGGTGGACAGAAATTCCTGCGGGTCCTTGAGATTCTCTGCCATTCGATCAGCCGCCGCAGCCATGCGAACCGCTCCGTGTCCTTTTCCTTGAGCTCGCGCGAGTTGCCGTCCTTGTAGCTCCAGTGCGCCGCGATACCTTCCTCCGCGACTTTGTGCATCTCGCGCGTGCGAATTTGCACTTCCATCCGCTGGCCGCGCGGACCGATCACGGTCGTGTGCAGCGACTGGTACATGTTGGCCTTGGGCAGCGCGATATAGTCTTTGAAACGGCCGGGCACCGGCTTCCAGTTCGCGTGCACGACGCCGAGCGCCTCGTAACATTCACGCACCGTGTCCACGATGATGCGGAACGCGACGAGGTCGTAAATCTCCTCGAAGCTGAGCCCCAACTCCTGCATCTTGGAGTGAATCGAAAAAAAATGTTTCGGCCTGCCGGTCACTTCCGCCGTTGCTCCGCTGTCAGACATCCGGCGCGACAGGATTTCGATGACGTTGGCGATGTACTCCTCGCGCTCTCTGCGTTTCGCCGCAACAAAGGCCTTCAGCGCCTGGTAGGCGCTGGGATTCAGATAACGAAACGACAGATCCTCGAGCTCCGATTTGAGCCAATAAATACCGAGGCGATGCGCGATCGGCGCGTATATCTCCATCGTCTCACGCGCGATCTCCTGCTGCCGCTCCGCGGAGAGATGGTCGAGCGTGCGCATGTTGTGCAGGCGGTCGGCCAGTTTGATCAGCACGACACGGATGTCGTTCGCCATCGCGATGATCATCTTGCGGAAATTCTCGGCCTGCTTCTCCTCGCGGCTCTGGAACGTAATCTTCGAGACCTTGGTCACGCCATCGACAAGCTGCGCGACCTCGGGGCCGAAATCCGTCTGCACCTCCGCCAGCGACGCGTGCGTATCTTCCACGACGTCGTGCAACAAGCCAGTGACGATCGACGGCACGTCGAGTTTGAGCTGCGCGATGATCATCGCGACGTTGAGCGGATGCGTGACGTAGGGCTCGCCCGATTCGCGCTTCTGATCGAGATGCATCCGCGCCGAGTAATCGTACGCGCGCCGGATTAGCCCGATGTCCGCTTGCGGATTGTACGTCTGCACTCGCCCGATAAGGCCGGCGAGTTGGTCGGAAGTGCTGCTTTGCGCTAGCTCTTCCACGGCGCGAATTCGCCGCGCAGGCGGCCGACCTTGAGCCGTTCTGCGTTTACGATCGTTTCAAGCCGCAAGACGGATTCATGTACCTCGGCGTTGATAATCAGATAGTCGTATTCGGGATAGGCCTCGGCTTCGTCGCGCGCTTTGTGCAGCCGATGTTGGATCTTCGATTCCTCCTCGGTGGCGCGCCCGCGCAGACGCCCCTCAAGTTCCGCAAAGGTCGGCGGCAGAACAAAGATGCTGACCGCGTCGCGGGGATACGTCGCGCGTATCTGCCGCGCCCCCTGGATGTCAATGTCGAGCAGGACGTCGCGGCCCGATTCGATCGCGGCGTCGAGCGGCCCGCGCGGCGTGCCGTACGATGACTCGAACACACGCGCCCATTCGGCGAGCTCGCCGGACGACTGCCTGCGTTTGAATTCTTCTTCGCTCACGAAGCTATAGTCGATTCCGTCGGCCTCACCTTCCCGCGGCGCGCGAGTGGTCAAGGATATCGAAAATTCCAAACCCGCGATCGCCTTAAGCGCCGCGCGATAAATCGTGGTCTTGCCGGCGCCCGACGGCGCCGAAAGTATGAAGATTATACCGCGTCTCGGCGGCAAAGAGTCACCTGATTTCAAGGGTATAGAAGCCATCAAGCGGGCGCAAAGGCCCTCCACCCTATCCTATTCGACGTTCTGGACTTGCTCGCGCATCTTTTCCGCTTCGGCTTTAACTTCAACCGTTACTTGAGATAACGCCGCGTTCTGCGACTTCGACCCCATGGTATTTACTTCGCGGTTGATTTCCTGCAGCAGAAATTCGATCGACTTCCCGACCTGCCCCTTGCGCTTGAGGATCGCCTTGAGGCCGTCGAGATGCGTACGCAGCCGCGTGATCTCTTCGCTGATATCGCCGTGTTGCGACGCAGACGACGCCTCCTCGTACAGGCGTTTTTCGTTGACCGGCAACTCTTCCAGCAGTTCGCGAATGCGCTTATGAAAATTCTCCAGAATCTCCGCGCGCGTCTGCTCCGCAAGCTTTTCGATCTTCGGCACGGCCGCTTCAATATTGCGAACCCGCGCCGTGAAATCATCGTGCAGGCTGCGACCCTCACGCACGCGCTCGGCATCCAGCGCCTTCAGCGCTCGCACCAACGCCTTCTGGCCCAGTTTGAAAGCACCGCGCGAGTCGTGCTCCTCCTCGACCACGTGAAATATTTCCGGCCGATTCAGGATCGATCCAATGTCCGGATTGCCGCCCAGATGAAGCCGCTTGCCCAGGCGGCGTAGCTCGGCGACGTACAAGTTCGCCAGCCGGTCGTTCACTTCGAGCCGCACGGGCGGCGGCTTCAGCGCAACCGACTTGATAAAAATTTCGACCCGCCCGCGCGCCACGACACTCTGCACCGTCTTGCGAATCTCCGCCTCATGCTCGCCCCATCCGCGCGGCACCGCCAGCTTGAGTTCAAAGAATCTCTGGTTGAGCGCACGCACTTCGGCAATCACACGCGTGCCGTCATGCTCGGCGATCGCCCTGCCAAATCCGGTCATGCTTTTCATGCGACTCCGCCCCCGTGTTCCCGCTTTTTTCTCACACACGCGCTATAGAGCGCGAGCGTCTGCGCGGCCATCCGCTCCATCGAGTAGTGTTCAACGACTTGCGTCCGCGCCAGTGCACCCATCCGCGTTCTCAGCCCGGGCGATTCCGCCAGCCGGCCAATCGCCGCTGCAATTGCGCTAGGATTCTCCGTCGGGACGACGAGCCCTAAACGATCGTGTTCCACTACTTGACGCAGTCCGCCAACGTCGCTCGCGACCACCGGCAGCGCGCTCGCCATGGCTTCCAGAGCGGCCACGCCGAGCCCCTCCTTCAGCGACGGCATCGCGAACACGTCCGACGCCCACAGCAGTTCGCGTGCGTCGTCGATTCTGCCGAGCAGCCTGATGCGCTCAGTGCATCTGACTTGCGCGATTTCGCGTTGGAGCACTTGGCGAATCGACCCCTGACCTGCGATGAGACACTTTACCTTGACGGAATTCCCTGTTGCCGCGAGCGCTCCGATCGCTTCGATGAGATAGAGATGGCCCTTGCGCTGTTCGAGAGCGCCAACCGCCGATACCACAAAGTCGCCGTCGGATATTCCGAGCGCGGTGCGTGCATCGACGCGTTCCTGAGAAGTTGGCGGGCGGAAGCGGTCGCAATCCACGCCGCTGTGCACAACGGTGACGCGCTGGCGATCGACGCCCGCGGCCGCCAGCGAATCGGCAACGCCGGCGGAAATCGCGATCACGCCGTCGACTGCGCGATTGTACAGGTACGGCGCGAACACCCGATTTGGCCTGTAGTCCATCCGCCGCGTAACGACCAGCGTACTGCCGAAGCCGCGCGCAAACGGCGCCATCGAATGCGCGCGCGAAGTATGAAAATGAACGACATCGTAGCGTTCGCGTTTGAGGATCGCGCGCAGCTTGAGGCCCGCCGCCAGGTCGATCGCGTTGCGGATGCGAATCGGATGACATTTTACGCCAGCGGCTGTAGCCTGCTCCCAGAGCCGTCCCGCGGGGTCGCATATCAGCTCGGCACGATGCCCGCCGGCGGCCAGCGCGAGCGTGAGTCCCAGCACCTGCGTCTCGCCACCGCCGAAGCCGAGTTCGGGATCGACGCCCACTATACTCAGCGCCCGGGCCTCAACCGTGTCGCTGTCGGGATTCACTTGGTTGGCGTCGTCATGTTGAACTGTTCGCGTCATATCACGGTTCGGCCGCGGTCAATCGAAAAATCGGTAGTACAGGATTGCGCAGACCGCGGTCAGCGCGTCGCGAAGGCCGATCTTCTTGCCCTCATCGTAGGTCCGCCCCGAGTACGACACCGGCACCTCGTAAATTCGCCAGCGCGCGCGCGCCGCCTTGGCTGTGATCTCGGGCTCGAAGGTGAAGCGGTCGGCGGTGAGCTTGAGCGTCAACAACTTCTCGCGGACGAAACCCTTCATCCCGGTTTCCATATCGGTCAGATTGAGATCGCTGATCATGTCGGAGAGCAGCGTCACCGCGCGGTTCGCAACGTAGTGCCAGAAGAACATGACGCGATGCGGCCCGGAGAGAAAGCGCGAGCCGTACACCATGTCGGCGCGGCCGTCGAGCAGCGGCCCAATCATCGCGGCGTAGTCCCGCGGATCGTATTCGAGGTCGGCGTCCTGCACGAACACGTAAGGATTTTTCGCCGCCGCAAAACCCAGCCGCAGCGCGGCGCCTTTGCCACGATTCACGCTGTGGAAAAAACATTGAACTTGCGGATGGCTGAACTCGCGCAGAAATTTGGCGGTGCCGTCGGTCGAAGCGTCATCGACCACGATGATCTCGGGGTCGAAGCCGCAATCCAGCACCCGCTCGATCACGCGGCCGATCGTCGTGGATTCATTGAACACCGGTATCACCACCGAGATTTTGGTCCGCTCCGCCATCAGCTCCCGCTAGCCTCCCGGCGCGGTCCGAGAGACGACGCGACGCGATCGGCGACGCCGCCCTTACGGTCTTGCGCGATTCTGTCGCGAAGCATCGCGGCGATACGGCGTCGTTCCACTCGCCGGCGTCGTACGGAAAACGTAGCGGAGTAGCCGCACCAAACGCGCATCCGATCCGTGTTCGTGATGCCAAAGAGTTCGAGATGACCCAGTTGTACGAGATTGCGCATCCGCGGCCGCGCGAAGCGGCTCAGAATCGTGCGCCGCGTGCGTTCGTGATCGATGAAAACGAATTGCGGCGGTTCGAGTCCGGTCACGAAGATGTTGAACGGCGACAGGTCGCCGTGGATGTATCCCGCGCGATGCAGTCGCGCGACTTCCGCACCCAGCGCGCGCAACACGACGCGCCTCGACGCGAGCTTCGCACGCCGCAAATGACGCGCGACGCTGAATCCCTCGACGCGCGCGGTCACGATGATCTCGCGGCCACCCCGGCGCTCGGCGCCGAGCAGCAGAATTTCCGGCACTCCAACCGCGTCGGCCCGCAGATGCTCCGAGACCGACGCAACGTGCGCCGCGCGCCTGCGCCTGAATATCCACCTGACGCGATTCAGCCCGCGAATCGGGTCTAGAACTTTGAAATATGCGGCCAAGCCCCCAACCTGATCGAAATGCTCGAACCACGTCTCGGCGTGACGTGAGCGCCGTACCCGCGTTGACAGCGTGCCGTCGATCGCAGCGAACGCGGAATCGATCAGGCGCTCGCGAAGCTCCTCTGAATATCGCGCGTCGTAGTCGGGCAGAAAGAACGTCCACCCGCCGCGCGTCAACGGCACCCCGTCAAAGCGCGTCATCCACCAGCTCATCTCGCCGCTCCGACTCGAGGCATCGCCAATGCGCGCCTTACGGTCACTTCCACTTCTTCGGGGGATATTCGCCGCATACATTCGCGCCCGATCGGGCATTGACGAAGATAGCAGGGATGGCACGGGATCGCGCCGCTGATCGCCAACTCGGCGAAGCCCCACGGCGCCGAGCGCTCTGCGGCCGTGGCGCCCCACAACGATACCACCGGGCATCCAACGGCGGCCGCGATATGCATCGGGCCCGAGTCGGGTCCAAACGCCACGGCGCATTCGGGAAAGATCGCGATCAGATCGCGCAGCGACGTGCGGCCGGCAAGGTTGAGCGCTGGCACATCGTCAAGGTGCCGCATGACTTCGTCGCTAAGTTTCGTTTCGTCGGGACCGCCGAGCAACACGGGAAACAGCGCCGGGCTCTCGCCGTCGGGGCGCGCGACCCTGCGAATCACGGCGGCGGTCGATTCCGGAAAATAGATGCGGCTCGGCCACGACGAGCCAAGAATCACGGCAAGGATCGGACGCGGCGCCTCGCGGAGCAGCTCGAGTGCGCGCGCGCACTCATCGTCGGTCGCGGCGAGTCCAAATTCGATCGGCGACGGGGCGATGCAGAGCGCATCGCCGAATGCCTGGTATTGCTGGAGCTTCAAGCGCATGTTCGGCTGCGGCGCGATCCGATGATTCGAAAAAAGATAATTGAACTCCTTGGTATTCGGCGCGGCGAACCCGAAACGATCGCGGGCGCCCGATATTCGCGAGGTGAAGCCGCTCTTAAGATGACGTTGAAGATCGATGACCAGATCGAAGTGCCCTCTGCGAACCCGCACCAGAAACGGGATGAAAGTCCACGGCGCGTGCGCGCGATCGTACACGATGATTTCGTCGAGCCAGCGATGATGCTCGAGCACCGCCTTCGACTTGGGTTCCACCGCCCAGGCGATGTGAGCGCCGGGCCACGCGTTGCGAAGGCGCCCGAGCAACGGCAGCGCGCGAACCACGTCGCCGATCGCGCCGAGCAGCACGATCAGCACGCGGCGCGGCGGCGGCTCGATTTGCGGGACGATGGCTTCAGGAGAGGACATTTTTGAGACTGGTCGAGGCCGGCTTCTGCTCCAACGCTCGATGATAACGACGCGGACCGGCGCCGCAAAGGGCGGCGCGCAATTGTTCGCGGCGCCGGCATCCGCGTATAAGTGGCGTTGAGATGGCGAAGGAACTCCTCACTTGACGGACGAACCGCGCCGCTCAGGCCATCTCGCCGGGCCAATCACGCTTGCGCTGCTGATCCTGCTCGGACTGCTCGCGATCCGCAGCATCGAGCCCCCACCCGCCGTCGATGAGAACGCGCCCGCAACAGAATTCTCCGCGGCGCGGGCCACCCGCGATGTGCGCGAAATCGCGAAGAAGCCGCACGCACTCGGCTCGGCCGAGAACGATCGAGTGCGCGAGTACCTCATCGGGCGCTTGCGAGAACTCGGCGCGAATCCCGAAGTGCAGACCATGACCGTCGCCCGGCACCGTCGATTTGGACCGGACACGTGGGCGGAGGTGAACAACCTCGTCATGAAGATTCCTGGCACGAACCCGACCGGCGCCGTGATGATCGTCGCGCACTACGACTCGGTACCGAGCGGCCCCGGCGCGGGCGACGACGCGGCTTCGGTCGCCGCAATCCTGGAGACGGTTCGCGCGCTCAAGGCCGGCGCGGCCCCGCTGCGCAACGATCTCATCGTGCTGTTCACCGACGGCGAGGAGCTAGGCCTGCTCGGCGCAAAAGGGTTTGTCGAAACGTACCCGGCGCTCCGCAACATCAAGGTCGTGCTGAACTTCGAGATGCGCGGCGACTACGGACCGTCGATGATGTTCCAGACCAGCGCGCGCGATTCGTGGCTGGTCGATCAGCTCGCGGCCGCGGCGCCATTTCCTTACGCGACCTCTGCCGCCGAAGCCGTGTACAAGCGGCTGCCCAATGACACCGATCTGACGGTTTTTCTTGACGCCGGAATGGCAGGAATGAACTTCGCGGCCGCCGATGGGATCACGCGATATCACACCGCGCTCGACGCCGCCGACCTGCTCGATCAGCGCACGCTGCAGCATCAGGGAACGTACGCACTCTCGATGGCGCGGCAGTTCGGCTCGATTGATCTGAACGCGCCGCGCACCGGCGACGCGGTCTTTTTCGTCGCCGGCGGCAGGTTGATTCACTACTCGGCGCGGCTCGCGATTCCGCTTGCGATCCTCGTGACGATGCTTTTATCCGGCATGATCCGGATTGGAATCCGCGACGGAAGATTTAGCGCCGGCGGTATCGTCGCCGGTTTTGGGATCTACGTGTTCGCAATCGCAGTCTCGGTCGCCGAGGCGCGCGGAGTGTGGTGGCTGATGGCGGCGCTTGCTGGCTGGCGAATGCTGCCGGTCCACACGACCTACGGCGGTTTCTACTTTTCGGTCGCGGCGGATGCTCTGATTTTCGGCACGTTGTGGGTGGCGTACGAGGTGATCGGCCGCCGCTTTCGTCTGCAAAACCTGGGCGCCGGCGCGCTCCTCGTTTGGACATTGATGATGCTCGCCACAAGCATCGTGATGCCCGGCGGCAGCTGCCTTTTCACGTGGCCGCTGCTGTTCGCGACGCTCGCGATGAGCTATCGCGCTGGCGCTACCGGCGTCCTCCCCTCTCCCGCGTTGGTCGCATTGGTGCGGGGAACAGTGATGCTCTCCCCGTTATTCGCTGCGAGCGCCGACGGCACGATCCTTTTCCTCGTAATTTCCGCGATGACCGCCGCCCTGCTCTTCGGCTTGTTCATCCCGTACCTCGACTTTCTGACCAGCGGACGCCGGTGGCTCCTGCCTGGCGTGCTTGGATTTCTCGCAATCGCAATGATCTTTAAGGGCAACGCAGCCAGCTCGTTCGACGCATCTCAACCACATCCCGACAGCATCTTTTATTTTCTCGACTCCGACCGCGAGCTTGCGCGATGGGTCAGCCTGGATTCGCGGCCTGACACCTTTACCTCGCAATTCTTCCAGCATCACGTGCGCGGCGGATGGCTGCCGAAGCTCGCCGGGCTCGCGACCAAAGACACGCCGGAGAGCAACCTCGCAAGCATCTCGCGCGACTTCGCATATCTGAATCGCGGCCGAACGACCGAGGGCGACGCGTCCCTCATCAACGCGCCGCCTCCGGAGCTCAAAGTGCTCGACGACTCGACAATTGCCGGCACGCGCATGGTGAAGATGCATATCGCGTCGGCACGCAAAGCATCGATCGTTTGGATGTCAGTGCCGGTAGGGGTGACCGTGCTGGGCGCCTCGATCGACAGCAAGTCGCCTGGCGATCGCATCACTGACGGATGGACCGGATGGAACTTGCGCACACAGGCGGCCGGATTCGACCTGACGCTCAAGCTCGCGACGCCCGCGCCGTTCGTCGTGACGATTATCGATCAGACCGACGGATTGCCCAAAGTTCCTGGATTCGCAATCAAGCCCCGGCCGGCTGACGCGATGCCGACGCCGTTTCTCTTTTTCGATTCGACGACGCTGGTGAGGAAGAAGTTTGCGATTGGCGGCGAGCAGGTAACGATGCGCTAGCGGTCGCATTCGCCGCCGATCATGTTGATCATTCCGAACGTCGTGATGATGTCCGGGATCATGCGGCCGATCAGCATCTTGTTGAGCGCGCCCATGCCGAGAAAGCACGGCGGCCGCACGCGCACTCGATACGGCCGGCCGCTGCCGTCGCTCACGACGTAAAATCCCAACTCGCCGTTGGCGCCCTCGACCGCCTGGTAAACCTCGCCCGCAGGCACGTGGATGCCCTCCATGATCAGCTTGAAGTGGTTCATCAGGCCTTCGATCGAGTTGTACACCTTCTCTTTCGCGGGCAGCACTACCTTGGGATCGGTGATCGTGACGGGACCTTCGGGCAGCGCCGCGAGCGCCTGCTCGATGATGCGCTTGGACTGGTACATCTCCTGGAAGCGCACGTTGAAGCGATCGTAGTTGTCGCCGCGATCGCCCACCGGCACCTCGAACTGCATCCTGTCGTACCCCAGGTACGGATGCGCCTTGCGAACGTCGTACGACACGCCCGCCGCACGCAGGAGAGGACCGCTCAGGCCGTACGAGATTGCCTCTTCCTTCGAAAATTTTCCGATTCCCGCCATCCGATCGATGAATACGCGATTGCGCGAGAGCAGCTTGTCGCAATCGCTGAGAACCTGGTCGAGCCGCGTGAATGAAGCCTTCATCCGCTCCGCGAAGTCCGCGGGCAGGTCGTGTGTCATGCCGCCAACTCTGCACCACGTCACGGTGAGTCGCGCGCCGGTGACAGCTTCGATCAAGTCGTAGAGAAACTCGCGCGCCTCAAGCATGTAGAATGCAACCGTCGTCGCGCCGACCTCGCTCGACGCCATCCCGAGGCACGTCAGGTGATCGGCGATGCGCGCGACTTCGCTCATGATCATGCGCACGTACTTGCATCGCTCGGTCGTGTCGACGCCGAGCAGGCGCTCGACCGCGAGCGCGAAGCCGACATTGTTGATGCACGGCGATGCGTAATTCAGCCGGTCTGTGTAAGGAAAGCATTGCGTCCACGTGCCCTGCTCGCACATCTTTTCGAATCCGCGATGCAGAAACCCGACCTCGACGTCGCAATCGACGATCCGCTCGCCGTCGAGCTTGAGGTTGAACTTGATGGTGCCGTGAGACGCGGGATGCGACGGGCCCATCTGCAGTTCCATGATCTCGTCGGATGGATCCGACGTCACGATTTTATCTTTCCAGCGAACGGGCAGTGACATGGTTTGTATCGAGTCGTGTAGTCAGCGCGAGGAGCGAATCGGATTCACGACCGGATCGATCTCCGGGACGATCGGTTGGCGTTTGTTGTAGTGGTAGTCCTTGCGCAGCGGATGCCCCTCGAACGAATCGTACATAAGAATGCGCCGCAAATCGGGATGCCCCTTGAAGTCAATGCCGAACATGTCGAAGCATTCGCGCTCGAGCCAGTCCGCCGCGCCCCACACTCCGACGACGCTGCTCACCCACGGCTCGGTGCCATCAACGCCAATCTTGACGCGGATGCGATGGGCAAGGTTGAGCGAGTTCAGTTGATAGACAACGTCGAAGCGCGGTTTGCGCTCGAGCCAATCGACGGCGGTCAAATCGGTCAGGAAATTAAAATCGAAATCAGGCTCGTCGCGCAGCGCGCGGAAAAAATCGTAGGCGCGTTCGCGATCGATTGTGAAAGTCTCCTCGTCGCGCTCATTTTGCGCGCTGAGAATTTCCGCGCCGAAGCGCGCTTTAATTTTTTCTATCAACATCGTTCGCTGTCAGTCCCAATCGAGCGCGCCGCGCTGCCATGCGTAGAGCAACCCGACGGCGAGAATCCCTATGAAGATTAGCGCCTCGACGAAGCCGAACATTCCCAGGTGCCGCAACTCGACCGCCCATGGATACAGAAAAATCACCTCGACGTCGAAGAGCAGAAACAGGATCGCCGTCAGGTAGAAGCGCACCGAGAACCGCCCCCACGCCGAGCCGCTGGGAGGGTTACCGCATTCGAAGGCCTCGCTCTTGATCTCACTGGGACGCTTGGGCCCGAGGATCATATTGATCGTGCACATGACGCCGACGATCACACCGGCGACAAGCAGGGTCACAGCCACGGGATACCAGGTTGTCATTCTCGCTCCGCCCAGAAGCTCTTCCGATACTCATATGAATACCCGATGAGCGCGTCTTTTGGAACGATCTTCGATCATCCAGCGATCATTCAGACGGGCGGGCCGCCGACCGCCAGTGCTTACCGCGAGTGCCACACGCGTGCGAGTATCTCCAGATGCCTTTCCTCAAATATTAGCTGGAAAGGCTCTGCAAGCCTGAATTATTTGGATGCGACCGCCCTGACTGAACAGGCCCGCCAGTCGAGCCAGCTAAAAAATGGCCAAAATCGTGAAATAAACGAAGCAATTCTGCCTACCCGCGATTTTCGATCATTATTGCTATTGACGATTTCGAGCCGTAAGACTAATGACCGGTAGAACATTAAGAGATTGTTGCGGGACTTAATTCCAGACGCCGGCAGTCATTTGCCGAAAGAAGGAGTCGACATGAATCGCGCAATCGGATTGGGAACTCGGTACGTAGGAACTCTCACTGCGTCGCTGCTTGTGGCCTTGATTTCCAGCGCGCCGGCATCGGCCCAGGTGCAACCGGGTGACTTCATTACCCCTGACAACGCCTCGAAAGTACAGGATCTCGTCTCTCCGGGACAGTACCTGCGCGTACTGCACGGGATGACGATCAAGGTCGTGCCGACCGAGCGTATCGACTGGCCGCCGCCGTATAAGGATGCGACGGAGAAGTACTCGAGCCAGGTCCGGCTGACGCCTGACCGTCGCAGCCTGATCGGCTACGTCGCCGGCGAGCCGTTCCCGATCGTGGACGCGAACGATCCTGACGCCGGCACCAAGGTGATGTGGAATGTGTCGTTCCGCCCGATCTCCAGCGACGAGTACGATCTCCGCTGGTTCGACTGCGACAGCGTGTACTGGGGCAAAAACGCGCCCTTCCGCGAAATCACTGATATCGAAGTCGGGCACTACGCCGGCTACAACGAAGTCGGACGCACCGAAGTCGATCCGATGCCGGTCGATCCCGACTTCAAGGCGACCGGCCGCTACTTTCTCGGACTCCTGTACCCCGTGCTCGCGCCACAGTCTGACCGTGGAACCGGATTGATCAAGTTCCGCTACGCCGATCCTAGTATCCAGGACGCCGCTTGGACGTGGACACCCGGCGCTCGCCGCGTGCGCCGCCTTAACTACGCCATTCTCGACACGGCAAGCGGACCGCAGGCATACGACCCAAATCATTACGAGGGCTTCAGCGGCAAGAACGAGAACTACGATTGGAAGCTGCTGGGCGAGAAGACGATGCTCGGGGCAATCAACATAGCAAAGGTGCCTGACGTGCGATGCCCGACCGACGGCGGCGCGAGCCATTGCCCCGACAACTGGCAACTGCGGCATGATTTCATCATTGAGGGTCGTCCGCGTCCCGGCCGCTTCAACTCGCTGTACAATCACGAAGTCATGTACATCGATTCTGAAGCGGACTTCGTGATGTCGAACGACATGTACGATCGCGGCGGCGAGCTGTTCGTCAACTACACGTCGTGGATGCACTATGCGGATCGCTCCGAGCCCGACGCCAAAATCGCGATCTATCCATTCAAGCGCGAGTTTCAGTCCGGCTCCTCGAGCATCAACGTGCAGAGTGGATTCGCCACCGTCTGCTACCACCCGTCGCAGTCCGCGCCCTCACGCGACTCATGGTTCATCAACATGGGCTCAGTTGATCGCAGTTGGTTCACTGCCGATCAGATGGCGCGTGCGGCCGAGGGCGGCCACGCGGTAGGCGGCGACTGACAGAGGCGTGGTTGCGTGAAGAAAGCCGCGCGATTCGCGCGGCTGGGTAAAGCAACAAACAGCGCGGCCTTCCTGGCCGCGCCGGTTTTAACTTGCGCGAGCCACACTCGCGCAGGCATACCCGCGCCGCTAGAATCCATCTCCGATGGATGACAGCGGCGCGTTCCTGGCATGGGCAGCACAGGCCATCGCGCGGCGATGGCCGCGCGCACGGGTCGAAGAGATCGCCGCGCTGCGCGGCGATCTCTCGAGCCGGCGCTTCTGGCGCGTCGCGATAGCGACGCGCGGCGAAGCCGCCGCCCCACCCACCGCCATCCTCGTCGATCTTGGTCCCGACGACCTGCCCCGCTACGTCCGCGTGCTGAATCTTCTCGCAACGCCAATCTCCGAGCCACCCTGGCTCAACGTGCATCGCTTCCTCGCGTCGATCGGCGCGCCCGTCCCCGCGCTCTACGACGCGGACCCCGCGCGGCGGGCGATACTGGTCGAGGACGTCGGCACCATTTCCCTGCTCGACGCCGTCCGCAGTCCTGGCGCCGACACCGCCGACCTGTTCCGGCTCGCCACCACCGAACTGCTCCGCTTGCACGTCGACGGCACCGCGCGAATCGACTCTCGATGTATCGCGCGGGAGATTGCCTACACCGGCCGCCTGTTCGAATGGGAGCTCAAGGAATTTGCGGAAGTCGGCCTCGCTGCCGTCGCACCCGGCGCCGATTTTTCTCCCATCGCGTCCGAGCTGACGCGGCTCGCCGCGCGGCTCGATCGCTTTCCGCGCGTGTTCTCCCATCGCGACTACCACCGCGAAAATCTATTCATCCAGGATGGTCCGCGAATTCGCATCATAGATTTCCAGGACGCGCTGATGGCGCCCGCCGCGCAAGACCTTGCCGTGCTCCTGACGACGCGCGACACCGGCGAAGTCATCACGCTCAACATCGAGCGCCGCATCCTGGACTTCTATTGCGCCGGACTCGTGCGCCGTGGCGCGCACGCGCTCGACGCCGCGGAATTCATGACGAGCTATCACCTCTGCGTTCTGCAGCATGCGCTCAAGATGATCGGGCGCTTTGAAATGTTCGAGCGGAGCGGCAAGACCGGCTATCGTCCCTACATTCCGCACGTGCTCGCAGAGGCGCGCCGGATGCTCGCCGAGATGCGCGCCGACTTTCCCAAACTCTCAGCCGCGCTGATGCCATGAAGGCATTGGTACTCGCGGCCGGGATGGGCGAACGGCTTCGCCCGCTGACTGATGTAACGCCAAAGCCGATGCTCGAACTAGGCGGCCGGCCGCTGATCCATTATCCGCTCGCGATGCTGCGCCGTGGCTCCATCACTGAGGTCGCAATCAACGTGCATCACCTGGCGTCTGTAATTCAGCGCGGACTCGGCGACGGATCGCAACTCGGCCTGCGCATCGCGTACGCACCCGAGCCGGTCTTACTAGGCACAGGCGGCCCGCTGAACGGCCTGCGCGATTTTCTCAGTGGCGACACGTTCGTGATCGCGAACAGCGACACGATCCTCGACCTCGATCTCCGCGCGATGCTCGCGTTCCATCGCGACCATGCCGCACTCGCGACCATCGCGCTGTTCCACCCGGCCAATCTCGACTACTACAGCCGCCTCGAAATAGACGCGAGCCAGAAACTCCGCCGCATGCGCCTGCTGATGGGGCGCGACCCGCTCAAATACGACGACTACCCGCCAGCCCTCGACGCCAAAGTCGCCACCACGCTCTCCCCATTCATGTATTGCGGCGTGATAGTCGCCGAGCCCGCAGTCTTCGACTTGATTCCGGCCCGTCCTCCCTGGAGCTTAATGAACGGGCTGTTCGCCCCGATGGTAGCCAACGCGCAACCGGTATTCGGCTACGTCCACACAGGGTACTTCCGCACGATGGACGATCTAAAGAGCTACAACGCCCTCAAGGCGGAGTTCGCCTCGTCACCGCCGAAGGGAATTCTGACAAAATAGCCGTCACCATCCTGCGAACGCGGCGACGAGAAATGCCGCGATCATCAGCAACCCGAACTCCATGTGAAGCTGGATCGATCGAAACAGCCCGAGATTAAGCTTTTTCGGCTCATTCTCGCGCGTCATGATCCGGATCTGATCGAGTGCACGCGGGATCGTGACAAGCACAACCAGCGCAATCCACGGAATCGCATGCGAGATAATCGCCACGATCGTCGCCACGTAGGCCGCTACATCCAGCGCGATCAGTTCATAGTTCGCGCCCGTGCGTCCCAACATCGTTGCGAGCGTCCGCTTGCCGTGGCGCGTGTCGCTCTCGATGTCGCGGATATTGTTGGCGTGCAGAATTCCCGCGACCAGAAAGCCCAGCGGTATCGAAGCCCACAGCGCCGACGACGAAAAATGCATCGCCATCACGAAGTAAGCGCCCATCACGATCGCCGGCCCCATGAACATGAAGACCGTCAACTCGCCCAGCGCCACGTACGCGAGCGACACCGGACTTGCGGTGTAGAAGTAGCCGGCGGCGACGCTCGGAATTCCGATCGCGAGAATCGGCCACCCGCACTGGTAAACGAGCACCAGGCCCATCAGCGCGCCGAGAGCAAATGCCGCAATTCCGCCGCGCCAGACTTGATCGGCGCTCAGCAGGCCGCGCTGAATCACCATACTCGGGCCGAGCGATTGTTCGCTGTCGGCGCCGCTGCGGAAATCGTAGTAGTCGTTGACAAGATTGGTGCCGGCCTGTATCGCCATCGCTCCCACGAGCGCGAGAGCCATCCGCCCCGCCGAGAAAAATCCCGCCCGCGCCGCAACCGCGACTCCCAGCAGCACCGGAATCGCAGCCGCACTCAGCGATGGCGCCCGAATCGCCTGAATCCAAACCGCCACCGCCCCCGGCCGCGCGCCGCCGCCACCTGCAATTGCGCCTGCTTCTGCCATCGCTAAATCAGCACCTTCGCTTCCTTGAGCCGCGCGATTTCCTCAGCGCTGTATCCGAGCAACTCGTTCATCACCTCATCGGTATGCTCGCCGATCATCGGCGCGCCGCGATACTCGAGATCGATCTCGCTGAACCGCACCGGCAGTCCGGGCACGACGCGCTCGCCGACTTCGCCATGCTTCAAATTAACCAGCATGCTCGACTCCGAAAAGACGGGATCCTTCATCAACTCGGGCGTGCTATAGACCGGCCCCGCGGCGAGACCGCGCGCGCGCAGTTTCGCCACCAGTTCATCGCGCTGATGCACGCGGGTACGCGCTGCGATTTCACGCTCGAGTTCCTCAACATTGGCGAGACGTCCGAAAAGCCGCGCGAATTTCGCATCCGACGCCATCGACGGCACGCTCAATGCCTCGCACAGTTGCGCGAACTCGGCGTCGGTGGCAATCGCAATCGCGATCCACTTGTCGTCGCCCGCCGCGGGAAACACGCCATGTGGCGCCATCGACTCGTCGCGATTTCCTATTGCCGCCTGGTCGCGCCCATTCATCAGAAAATCCATCATCGCTTCGGGCATCATCGTCGTCACCATCTCGGCCATCGACAGGTCAAGGTACTGTCCCTGCCCCGTCCGGTCGCGGTAGTGCAGCGCCGCCAGCAGAAAAAACACCATGCCGGTCCCCACCGCGAAGTCCGGCCAGGTTCCTCCAATTCCGCACGGAAACGAATCTGGATAACCCGTGATATGGCACAGCCCGGCAAAGGCCTGCGTCGTCGGCCCGAAGCCCACGGTCTGCGCGAACGGACCGTCCTGCCCAAGCGGAGTGCCGCTCAACATGATGATGTCGGGTTTGATCTTCACCAGATCGCTGTAGGCGAGATTGTATTTCGCCATGTTGCCTACGGTGAAATTTTCGGTGACGAAATCGCTCCGCCGGATTATCTTGCGCGCGATTTCCTGCGCCTTGGGCATCGCAAGATTCAGTGCGAGACTGCGGCGCGACGAATTGATCGCGTGGAATACTCCGCTGCGGTTGGCGCCGATCGCTCCGTCGGTGCCGGTCAGAAATCGCACCAGGTCAGGCGCACCCGAAGTCTCGATCCTGATCACGTCGGCTCCCAGAGCACCCAGCCACGCGGTTGCGTGCGGCACGGCGTAGATCCATCCGAAATCCGCGACGCGAATTCCTTCCAGCGGCCGCGTTCCCATCAGATGATCCCCGCCTCCGCCAGTGACGCGAGCTCCGCATTCGACCGCCCTAGTCTCTCGCCAAGTATCTTTTGATTGTGCTCGCCCAGCCGCGGCGCTCCGCGCACGATTCGCCACGGCGTGCGCGAGAACTTGCACGGCGCGCCAGGCATCCGCACTTCGCGAGCCGCGGGATGGTCAAGGTCGATGAAAAATTTGCGCGCCTTGTATTGCTGGTTGCCCGCGACTTCGGCCGGCGAATGCACCGGGAAGCACGGGACGTGTTCCGCTTGCGCCTTCTCGAACGCCTCAGTTCGCGTCTGTGTAGATAGCCAGTCCACTACTCCGGCCTCGATCGCATCGATATTCGCGACGCGCCCCAAAATCGTGTCGAACAGCTCGGTATCCATCCACTCAGGATTGCCCATCGCCTTCTTCGCACCGCGCCAGAAGCGATCGGTGCCCGCGCTGAAGCTCACCCACCCGTCCTTGCACGGGAAAACCCACTGCCCAGCGGTCTTGCGGCGGGTCAGGAGCCGCTGAAACGAAGCGGAATCGCGCAGTTCGTGCGAGTAAAACCCGATGTTCGGGCGAATCATGCTGATCGTCGAGAGCCACTGCCCGACGTCGACATGCTGCCCCGCGCCATTACTCTTTCGACTATACAGTGCGCACATCGCGGCGGCCGCCGCTGTATAGCCAGTCAAATAGTCAGATTGCCTGCCACCGAGCTTCAGCGGCGGCTGGTTTTCGGGATCCGTCACCTGATGCCACGGCGTCTCGTAGCCGACGCCGCTCATGTGCGTGGCGACGAGGTCGCCGCCGCGCAGATTCTTGTAGGCCGATTCGGCGCCAAAAAAAGTTATCGATACGACGATCAGTTTCGGAAATCGCGTGGTGAGCGTGCGCCAGTCGAGCCCCGCCTTCTCGTTCACTTCTGGACGATTCGGATTTAAGACAATGTCCGCCGGCGCGAGCAGATCGAATATCAAGTCGCGCCCGCGCGGCTTTTCCACGTCGATCGTCACGCTGAGCTTGTTGGTGTTGAGATACAGATGCAGCCCGCCGGTTTCAGGATCGGGCATCTCGTCGCGAAACGGTCCCAGCGCGCGTTCCTTCGATCCCGTCCGCGGCGGCTCGACCTTGAGGACCTCGGCGCCGAAATCTGCAAACGATTTCGCCGCCATCGACGCCGCCATGAACGGCATCGTGTCGAGGCTCGGCAACTCGACGACCTTTAGCCCTTCGAGCGCGCGCGGCGGCTCTTCGTATTGCTGAAAGCGCGCCATCGCTACTCGACCCGCTCCACTTTCATACTGTCGATTAGGTCGATCAGTTCCGCCATCGTGCGCAGCACGTAGTCGGGCTTGAACTGCGCATGCGTCTGCAGATATTTGAACGATGCCGCGCCCGTGGCGACCGCGACCGACGCGCCGAATCCCGCCCCCATCGCAGCCATGATGTCGCGCGGCTCGTCGCCGACGTACATGCACGCGTGCGGCAATATCGCCGCCCTCAGGGCTGTCTGTTTCAGGCTGTCCGTCTTGTCGAGCGCACGCAGCGAAGTCGTCGTCTGCGTCACGACGTGGTCCAGGTACGACGCGATCCCGACCATCGCGAGCTTCTCGACCAGCCGCTGCGCGTCGCCCGGCCGGCTCGTGATCACGCCCGTCGCATAGCCGCGCCGCTTCAGCTCGGCGAGAGTATCCTGCACGTGCGGCAGCACTTCGAGCCGCTCGGTCTTGTCGATCTCCGCGAGAAAGTATGCGTATGCAAGCTTCGCGTACTCGGGCCTCAGATGCTCCGGCACTCCGAGCCACACGTCGTCGGCGGAAAGCGCCTCGCGAAACCGCTCATGCGTCAGCGGCGGATCGTGCCCGAGCTCGTCGAGCGCGTTTTTCGCCGCGATATACAACGGCCCGTGGATATCGACCAGCGTGCCGTCGAGATCGAAAAAGACCGCCTTGAATTCGCGCGATGCCAAAATTCCTCGAGCTTCCCAACCGGAGTGTGTAGAGATGCCGCGCGAACTGTCAAGCGCGCGCTACGGACTCGGCCGATACAACAGAATGTACTCACGCCGCCCTCCGATCACTTTCTTCACATAGTCGCGCGTCTCTTTGTACGCGATATTTTCGACCCACTCGTCGTCGGGGCCGGGAGATTGCGCGACCCACTTCGACACCGCGTTCTCGCCGGCGTTATACGCCGCGACCGCGCGAAACGGGTTGCCGCCAAACATCTCGAACAGATTTTTCAGATATGCCGTCCCCAGCTCGACGTTGACCGACGGATCGTAAAGCCGGACTTTTTCAGTATCCAAACCACGCTCAGTCGCCATCTTCCTCGCCGTCGAGGGAATCAACTGCATCAGCCCGCGCGCGTTGGAACTCGAGGTCGCATTCGGATTGAACAGGCTTTCCTGCCGCGCCAGCGCGAGCACCAGGTAAGGATCGAGCGCGAGCCGCGTGGACGCGGACGAAAAAAGATCCCAGTACGCGCGCGGATAGCGCACCCGCTCGGCCACGGCATGGCTCATCTGCCCGCTTTTTTCCATGTGCGTCGCCGCGACGATCGCGTCATACCACGCATCCGCGCGCGCAAATCCAGCCAGCACGAATCGCCGCATCTCGATCGTGCCGTCCGCATGTTCCTCGAGCGCCTTCAGCTCCCCGGGCTCAAGTTCCTTCAATCCCAGCGCGCGCAGCGTTTGCAGCCTCTCCAGGTGGTACTCGGCGACTCCGCTGACAGCAGGCGTTGCGCCGGATTGAGGATCCGGCGCCGACGCCGCCGGAAGATCCGGGCTGCTCGCAGCGACGCGACGGCTCGCGAGCTCGGGATAGTAGTTGCTGTCGGTGCTGTCGGCGAGCTGCTCGAAAATTGCGCGAGCGCCGCTGGCATCACCAGCATTTTCCAGCGCCCGCGCACGCCAGTACTCGCACATGTCGCGATTGGTCGGATCCTTAGCGCGCGCGCCCGCGCTCTGGAAGCCCGCCGCCGCGACGCGGTAGTTACGCGCCGCGTACAACGTCCACGGTATCCGGAACCGCGCGTCCTCGGCGGCGTCGCTGCTCGGATAGCGCGCAGCCAGCCGCCGGTATTGCGCGCGGGCCGAATCGAGCTTATGCAGTTCTTCGAAAATCCTGCCGACACGGAGCATCGCACCGGGCGCGAGCTCGCTGCCCGGAAAATTCGCGACGAGCCGATTGAACGTCGCACGCGCGAGATCGTCTTGATCGTCGTGCCAATAGATTAGCGCCAGGGCCTCCAGCGCCGCAGCCGCGTCCGGTCCGCGCGGCGCGATTTGCAGATACTCGAGGATCGCGCGCTTGGCGCGGTCGGGCTCCCGCTTCAGCGCCCGCGCCGTCACCCAAACCAGTTCCGCGCGAACCGCCGGCTCGGGGCTCATCGCGAGTCCCGCGGTTGCCTGCTCTTCCGCCTCGGACAAAGCGCCCTCGCGGAGCAGCAACTGGGACTCGTCGCGATGGTATTTGAGCGAATTCGTGTCGGCGACTTCGGGGTTCGACGCGAGAATCGAATGAACAAGCGCGCGCGCATCGGCGTCCGCGTCGGAGCGCGGATACTTGTCGCGCAGTTCCATAAGTTGCGAATACGCCGCCTTCGGATTGCCGAGCGCCACAAGTGCCCGGGCCTCCGCGATGCGCGCACCCTGCTCGATAGACGCTTCTGGATTCAGCGCAATCAGTCGCGATGCAACCTCGGAGGCCTCCGCGTTGCGGCCAAGCTTCAGCAGGTTTTCCGCCAGCATCAGCTCGCCGCGATCGATCGTCACGCTATCCGGATACAACCTCACGAGACGATCGAGCGTTTCCGCCGAACCGTTCAGATCGCCCTGGTTGTGCTGCGCAAGCGCAAGGTAGTAGAGCGCATAGTCGCCGAGCGCGGGAAAATTGTCGGCGGCGAATTTCAGTCGATCGATCGCGCGCGAATTATCGTGATTCTGGTACGCGCGATAACCGTTGAGGAACGCCGTCTGCCCGTCGGAGGGCGGCTCGTTCGGGGCGGCTACGGGAGCGGCCGACGACTGCGCAGGGATTTGCGCCGCCGCGCCAACCTGCGGAGACGACGCCGCCGAATCTGCCCGCGCTGGCGCCGACGCGCATCCCGCCAGCAGCGCTGCGCATAGAATCATCAGCGCGCCATCGCGCCACCATTTCGCTATCATCTGATCTTGGTTAGCGCATGGTGGGGGCGGCTTCAATTGGAAATGGTCGATTCAACTAAAGTGATTCTTGCCTCGGCGTCTCCGCGGCGCCGCCAGCTTTTGGGTGCAGCAGGAATTTCTTTCGAAGTGATCGAGAGTCGGGTGCCCGAGAAGCACGTCGCGGGCGAGCCGGCGCGCGACTACGCGCTCCGAGTGGCGCGCGACAAGGCCATCGCGGTTTCATCGCGGTTCCCAAACGCGATTGTGATCGGCGCCGACACTATCGTCGTGTGCGAGAATCAAATTCTGGAAAAACCCGCCGACGCCGCGGAGGCGCGCCGGATGCTCGCGACCCTCTCCTCGCGCACTCACACGGTGGTGACCGCCTTTGCGTTGGCGCGCGCCGGAAAAATCCTCGAGAGTTTGCCGGTCGAGAGCCGCGTCACGTTTCGCAAACTCGCCGACGCCGAAATCGAAAACTACATCTCGACTGATGAGCCGTTCGACAAGGCCGGCGCTTACGGAATCCAGGGGATCGGCGGCGGATTCATCTCGCACGTCGAAGGATCGCGCGACAACGTGATGGGCCTGCCGACGGAGCACGTAGTCGCGGCGCTGGCGCGATGGGGCGTGAAGCAGGTTTAGCCAAAATGCCGATTGACCATGCGATCGAAGAGCGGCTGATGATCGTGCGAGCAAGAATCGGCGCGGCTGCTTACAAAGCGAAGCGCGATCCTGCCTCGATTCGGCTCGTGCTCGCGACCAAGACGCAGCCGTGTGACACGATTCGGGCCGCATGGGATGCGGGCGCGCGCGACTTCGGCGAGAACTACGTGCAGGAGGCAATCGCGAAGCGCGCCGAGCTGGCGGACCTGGCCGATATTCGATGGCATCTGATTGGCCATCTGCAAACCAACAAGGCCAAGACTGCCGCTAGCGCTTTCGCTCTAATCCATAGCGTCGATTCCGTCCGCCTAGCCGAGGCTCTCGCGCGCGCGCAACCTTCCCCGCGCGTCCACGCACTCATCGAAGTGAATCTCGGCGCCGAGGCGAGCAAGAGCGGCGTCGCGCCCGATGGAGTCGCCGCCATTCTTGACGCCGCTCGCGGCAAAATAGAAATAGACGGCCTGATGACGATTCCGCCGCCCGCCGCCAGCGCCGAGGCCGCCCGTCCGTACTTCGTGCGGATGCGCGAGCTGCGCGATCGCCTTGCGATACAATCCGGCTATGCGCTAAGCGAACTCTCGATGGGAATGACGGACGACTTCGAAGTCGCTATCGAAGAAGGTGCGACGATCGTGCGGATCGGACGCGCGGTCTTCGGCGAACGCATCAAATGAGGAAACTGGGATTCATCGGGGGCGGCAACATGGCCGAGGCGCTCGCCCACGGCCTTATCCAGCACAAGGTTTTCAAGCCCGCTGACATTATCGTCTCCGACGTGGCGCCCGAGCGCCGCCGCAAACTCGCCCGCACGCTCAAAGTCGCAACGACCCACGACAACACCGAGGTCCTGCGCGAGTCCGCCGCCGTGCTGCTCGCCGTCAAGCCGCAAACGATCGACGCCGTGATGGCGGAACTAGCGGCCGCGCTGTCGAAGCCCGGCGGAAAAGCTGCCGGCAAGGGCAAGCTGTTCATTTCGATTGCTGCCGGCATAACTATCGAGCGGCTGACCGGCGGCCTCGGCAAGCGCGCGCGAGTTATTCGCGTGATGCCGAATGCACCCGCGATGGTCGGTCACGGGATGGCCGCGATGGTGCGCGCGCGAAGCGCAACGCCAGCCGATGAAGCGTTCGCGCTGCGGATTTTCCGGGCGGTCGGCGACGCCGTCGCGCTCAAGGACGAAAAACTGCTCGACGTCGTCACCGCCCTCTCGGGCAGCGGCCCCGCTTACGTTTACCTGTTCGCCAAGGCGATGGCGGATGCGGCAGTCAGCGAGGGAATCCCGCGCGAGCTGGCCCTCCGGATGGCCCTGAAGACGATTCGCGGTGCCGAACAGCTGATGCGCGAGTCCAAGCGCGAGGTCGCCGATTTGATCCGCGCCGTCGCCTCGCCCGGCGGCACCACCGAGGCCGCCCTGCGCCGGTTCGCCGAGCATGGCTTTTCTGATATCGTTGGCGCCGCACTGCACGCCGCCAGCGATCGCTCGCGCGAGCTTGGCCGCGCAATCAACTAGCGAGAGGTCGCGTGTACGCCTGGACCAGCCTGATCGTCTTCATCGCGCAGACCCTCGACGGTTTGCTGACGCTCTATTTCTACGTCGTGATCATTTCGGCGCTGATGACGTGGATCGAGCCGAATCCGTACAACCCGATCGTCCGCTTCATCTATTCGATCACGGAGCCAGTCTTCGATTGGTTCCGCGGTCATCTCCCGGTGATCTTCGGCGGCATAGATTTTTCACCGCTGATCGTGATTCTCGTAATCCAGCTTTTTCAGCGTGTAGTGATTCCGAGCGTCGTGCACGCGTTGATTCCCGCCTACGCATGAGTCCAGGCGGAAATCCGCCCGCGTCAGACTCGCCCTGGATGCGCGTCGCCATCGACGAAGTGATAATCGAAGTCACCGCCCGCCCGGGCGCCTCCCGCCGCGGCGTAATCGGGTTGAGTAGTGATCGCCTGGTAGTCGCGGTCCATTCGCGTCCCGACAAAGGCAAAGCAAACGACGAGCTGATCGAGTATCTCGCCGCCGAAATGCGCGTCCCGCGCTCAGCCCTGATGATAGTCCGCGGCGAAACCTCGCGCCGCAAAACAATCCGAATCGTGACCCACGAACCCACTAAGGTCGCATCGCGACTAAGACAAATCAGCAAACCGAAGTAGGGTCTGCCAACGAATTTGAGGCGAAGCGAAAGCGAAAAATCCACGTTTCGATTGACTGCGTTGCGTTAGATGGTTACCTAGAGTGTAGTGAGGCGCGGGTTTTGATTCGCAGCCTCGATTTTGAGATGCCAATCTACGAATACAAGTGCAACAAATGCGGCGTTTTCGAAGCGATGCGGGGAATCAAGGAAGCCCCGCTCAAGAAATGCCCGACCTGCAAGAGCAAGGTCGAGCGCCAGATTTCGCGCGGCTCATTCATCCTGAAAGGCAGCGGATGGTACGCGACCGACTACGCCAAAAAGAGCATCCCGAGCAGCACCGAGTCGGACTCAGCATCGACCCCAACAACCCCCGCAACCAACGGTACCACAGCATCATCGAGCGACTCGTCGTCAAAGCCAGCCGCCGAATCAAAGCCAGCAGAATCCAAGTCGTCGTCCTCTGAATCGAAACCGTCTTCGAAGTCCAAGCCGTCGTCCGAAAAATCAGTCTCAGCCAAAGCCGCAGACTGATTCTCTTTCCATCCAAATAGTAAGGCTCGTCAAGCCGTAGGGTAGAGACCCTGCGGCTTTTTTGTTTGAATCGACCGCACCTTATGCGCGCGCTGGTATTCGATCGCAATCTGGCATTTCGCGACGACTATCCCGATCCCGTTGCTACACCCGGCGAGAGTATCGTCCGCGTCTCGGTCGCCGGCATCTGCGGAACCGACCTCGAGATCGCGCGCGGCTACATGCAATTTCGCGGAGTGCCCGGTCATGAATTCGCCGGCCGCGTAGTCGAGTCGCAAAACGCCGCGCTCCGTGGAAAACGCGTCGTTGGCGAGATCAATGCGGGATGCGGCCGATGTGCGATCTGCTCCGCCGGTCTAGCGCGCCATTGTCCCAATCGCACGGTGCTCGGAATCCTCGGGCGCGACGGCGCCTTTGCAGAATTCCTTCGTCTGCCGGATATCAACCTGATTCCGATTCCCGATTCGATTCCCGACGACATCGCGGTATTCGCCGAGCCTCTCGCTGCGGCGTACGAGATCTTCGAGCAGGTCCACCTGGCGCGGAATCAGACAATAGCAGTGCTAGGCGACGGCAGGCTCGGCGCGCTCGTCGCGCTCGCGCTCAAGGGCGAGAAGTATCTGCCGATTGTAGCGGGCCATCATAAGGAGAAACTCGCGCGCTTGGCTGAACTCGGACTCGACACCGTCGACGAATCCTCTCTTCGCGACAGATTCGACGTTGTGATCGAATGCAGTGGAAACGGATCCGGTTTTCGGCGCGCAATCGAACTGGTCCGCCCACGCGGAAAGATCATACTCAAGAGCACTGCGGCCGCGACGGCCGAGATCAACCTCGCGCCAATCGTCGTGAATGAAATCAGCGTGATCGGTTCGCGATGCGGCCGGTTTCAGCCCGCGCTCGACGCCCTCGCGGCAGGAAAAATCGATCCGCGCCCGCTGATCGATGGCACCTTCGCGCTCGACAACGAAAACGGCATGGCAGCCTTCGAAACCACGAAAAATCCGCTCAATTTCAAAATACTGCTGCGAGCGCCGTGAGACGGCGGAGCGGCGGTCCTATGCTGGTCGGAATCGACACCGGGGGCACGTTCACCGATCTCGTCGCGATCATCTGCGATGAAATCCGTGTGCACAAAGTGCTCTCGACACCGACCGACCCCGCCGACGCCGTCATCCGCGGCCTGCGCGAGATGCTCGCGGGCAGCGATGCGGCGCCGGAGTCCGTGACCTACAGCTCCACCGTCGCGACCAACGCGCTGCTCGAGAGGAAAGGCGCGCGCGTCGCCCTGTTTACCAACGCAGGCTTCGAAGACCTCATCGAAATCGGCCGCCAGAATCGCGACGACCTGTACGCGCTCGCACCGTCGCGGCCCGAGCCACTCGTCGAACGCGCGATGCGCTTCGGCGTCGCCGAGCGCACCCTGTTCGACGGCAACATCATCGAATCGCTGAGCCGCGGCGAGCTCGCGCGAATTTGCCGGCTCGCGGCGCGCAGCGGCGCAGAGGCATTCGCGATCTGCCTGCTTCACTCGTACGCCAATCCGAAGGGCGAGGAGTCGATCGCGCACGCTCTGGCGCCGCTCGGACGGCCGCTCTCGGTCTCGCATCGGATTCTCGCCGAGTATCGCGAATACGAGCGCTTCTCGACCGCCGTCGTGAATGCGTACGTGGCGCCGCGGATGTCGTCGCATCTGAAAAACCTGGAGACCCGTCTCGAAGGCGCGCGGCTTCGCGTCATGCAATCCAACGGCAGCGCGATCGGCACCGAGCTGGCGCGCGCCGAGCCGGTGCGGACGATTCTCTCGGGTCCCGCAGCGGGCGTGATTGGAGCGGCGAGCCTGGCGCGCGCATTCGGCACCGATCGTTTCATCACGTTCGACATGGGCGGGACCTCGACTGACGTGTCGCTGTTCGATCGCCGCGCGCGAATCCGCACGCTCAGTCATCCCGACGGCTACGCGGTGCGCACGCCCGTGATCGACATCCACACCGTCGGCGCGGGCGGCGGTTCGATCGCGCGAATCGACGCAGGCGGCTCGCTGCGAGTCGGGCCGGATAGCGCGGGCGCCAATCCCGGACCCGCATGCTACGGACGCGGCGAATCGTGCACCGTTACCGATGCCGGCCTGGTGGCTGGCAGATTGGTCGCCGCGAATTTCCTGGGCGGCCAGATGAAGCTTTACCCGGACCGCGCCGAGCGTGCCGTGTCGCGGCTCGCGCACGAGATGAAAACAAATCCGATCGCGGCGGCGCGCGGGATCATTCGCGTCGTCAACGCGAACATGGAACGCGCGATTCGCGTGATCACAGTTGAGCGCGGGTACGATCCGCGCGACTTCGCGCTGCTGGCGTTCGGCGGCGCCGGCCCGATGCATGCGTGCGAACTGGCGCTCGATTTGGGAATCCGGCGAATCGTGATGCCGCGAAATCCCGGCCTTCTGTGTGCGTGGGGAGCGTCGAGCGCTCCCTTGGGCCGCGAGTATTCGCTGACGGTGCGCGAGACGAATCCGACCTATCGAGGTCTGCTCGCGCGCGCTTCGGGACTGGTCCGCCGCGCACGGGGCGAGCTCGCGGCCGAGGGAGCGCGCGCAATTCGTCACGAGCTGTGGGCCGACATGCGCTATCGCGGGCAGTCGTACGAACTCGAAATCGCGCTCACCCCACGATTCATCGCCGACTTCCATTCGACGCATCGCAGAACTTTCGGACATTCCTCGACGAGTGCCGCCGTCGAAGTTGTGAATATTCGTATCCGCGCGGTCGCGGGCGAATCCGCCGCCAAGCCAAAGCGCCTCGCGCGCCAGGTCGGGAAGCCGGTGCCGGTCTCAAGCGGACGAGTGCTGGTAGGTGGACGTGAACGCGCGGTGCCGATTTACGATCGAGACTCGCTCGGCGCGGGCGCGCGCTTGCGCGGGCCGCTCGTCGTGGTCGAGCTGAGTTCCACCGCGTACGTCGCGCCGGAGTTCAATTTGCGTGTGGACGACTTCGGCAACCTGCAGCTGGAGGCGCCGCGATGAAGCTCGATTCGATCACCCTGGCGGTAATGAACAATCGACTTGCGGCGATTGCCGACGAGATGGGCGTCGTGCTCGGACAGACGGCATTCTCGCCCAACATCAAGGAGCGGCACGATTTTTCCTGCGCGATTTTCGACGCGCGCGGCGAGCTGGTCGCACAGGCCGCGCACATTCCGGTGCATCTCGGCTCGACGCCGCTCTCGGTGCGCGCGGCAATCTCGGACCTCGAGCTCGGGCGCGGCGACGTCGCCGCATTGAACGATCCCTTCGCGGGAGGAACGCATCTGCCCGACTTGACGCTGGTCGCGCCGGTATTCATCGGGGTCGAGCGCCGCCCGTTTGCGTACGCCGCCAACCGGGCACATCACGCGGATATCGGCGGGATTGCGCCGGGATCGATGGCGCTCGCGACGGAAATTTACCAGGAGGGTTTTCGATTGCCGCCGGTGAGAATTGTCGCGGGCGGCGAGATCGCGCGCGACGTGATGACACTGTTTCTTGCCAACACGCGAGTTCGCGAAGAGCGCGAGGGCGATCTGCGCGCGCAGATTGCCGCGTTGTCGATCGGCGCCGAGCGGTTGTTGGCGATCGTGAAAACGTCGGGACGGAAGACGGTCGAAGCTGCGATGGACGGGCTTAAGGATTACGCGGAGCGCCTGATGATCGCGGCGCTCCGCGAGCTTCGGCCGGGAACCTACCGAGCGGTGGATTACCTCGACGACGACGGATTCGGCACGGGGCCGATTCCAATTCGCGTCGCGATCAAAATTGGCGGCGGCAAGGCGGTCGTTGATTTCACCGGGTCCGCGCCTCAGGTGCGCGGCTCGGTCAACGCGAATTTCGCGATCACACTGTCCGCGACTTTCTATGTGATGAAATGCCTTGCGGCGGAGGCGGTGCCCGCCAACGAAGGCCTGATGCGCCCGATCACGCTCATTGCGCCGCCTGGCTCGATTGTCAATGCGTTGGCTCCAGCAGCGGTCGCGGGCGGTAACGTCGAGACTTCGCAGCGGATTGTCGATGTGTTGTTTCGCGCGCTCGCCAAGGCGGCGCCGAATCGAATCCCGGCGGCGAGCTCGGGCTCGATGTCGAATCTCACGGTCGGCGGCTTCGACCGATTTCGCGACCGGCATTTTTCTTACTACGAAACGATCGCTGGCGGCGCAGGCGCCGCGAAGAACCGGCCCGGCGTGTCGGGCATCCAGACTCACATGACCAACACGCTCAACACGCCGATCGAGGCGCTCGAGGCCTACTACCCGATGCGGATCACCGAGTATCGAATCCGGCGCGGCTCCGGCGGCCGTGGCCGCGCGCGTGGCGGCGACGGACTGATTCGTGAACTCGAGTGCCTGGCCGATTCGAACGTAAGCTTGCTCACCGAACGGCGGACGATCGCGCCATACGGACTCGCCGGCGGAGGTCCGGGCGCGACCGGGATAAACATTCTGGTGCGCGGCACGCGACGAACCAGCTTACCCGGCAAAACCAATATCGACCTCAAAGCCGGCGAGCGCATTCGAATCGAGACACCCGGCGGCGGCGCCTGGGGTCGTCGCTAAACCCGCAAGTGGCGCATCGGCGAGCGGCCCGCTAGCTTGAGCACGATGGCGGAGCAGCAATTCTATGTGGGCATCCATGGCGTTATCGCCAGTCGCGGGCGAATACTCGTGCTCAAGCGCGCGCCGGCTATGCCGTATCGCGCCGGGAGCTGGGACCTTCCCGGCGGCCATCTTGCGCTCGGCGAGAGTTTCGAGGATTGCCTGTTGCGCGAGGTCAAGGAGGAGACCGCGCTTGATGTCGCGATCGAGCGCCTGCTCGGATTGCACAGCATGGTTTCTGAGCCCTATCTGCAGGCGCTCTACTCGTGCCGGTTGACAGTTTTTCAGAAAGTGCAGCTGCGGCCCGACGAACACGTCGAGCATCGATGGGTCACGCCGGCTGAGCTCGCGAGCCTCGAGCTGATTCCTTATCTCGCGGCAATTCTGAAGCGCGGTATGCTGAGTTACCTGAATTGATCGAGGCGACGCGGCGCTATCTTGCGATCAGGCGGCCGCGCCAGTACCCGAGGAAGTTGGCGCATTCGAGTTCGTGATAAATCGCCCGCTCCGGATCGCCGCGCATCGCGGCAACTGCCATGCGCACGCCGTTGCGGACCAGCTTGTCGAGGCGATTATGGTTTTGCAGTCCCGCAAATGCGGTGCCCATGCCGAAGGCGAAGCTCTTGCGCCGCAGATACGCGCGCGTCATCCGCTCGGGCGCAATCAGATGATGCACAATCGCGCGCGGTGCAAAACCCATGGCGCCGCCGCGCGCGATTATCCGCGCGAACAGTTCGGTGTCCTCGCCTGAGATAGGATTGCCGCCGACCACGCCGAGGTCCTCGCGAAATTTCCCGAAACGCGCGAACGCAGAGCGCTTGAATCCGACATTGGCGCTGAAATAATTATCCAACCGCTCGGCAGATGACGTTGGCGCCGACTCGATCGTACGCCGGTCGTGAACCGCGAGCTTGACCCACAGGCTCGGCCCGAGCCACTTGGGCGGTGGCGACGTCCATCGCGCAATAACCATTCCGCACGCGGCGTCCAGCTCGCGCCGGCGCATGGCATCGAGTAGCTCGGCGGCCCAATCGCGCTCGGCTATTGCGTCGTCGTCGATGAAGAAGATGAAGTCCGACGCGGTTTCGTCCACCGCGCGATTTCGCGCAAAGCTCGAACCCAGGCGCGGTTCGAACACGCGCCGCATCGCAAGCGCCGCGCCACGCGCGGATTCATCGATCACCGCTGCGGTGTCGTCGGTCGATCCATTGTCGATTACGAGGCAGTCGGCCTCGACGCCCGCCGGTATCGCGAGCGACGCGACACTCGCCAGCGTCTCGCGCACCAGAGCCGCGCGATTGTGCGTGGGAATCGCAATTGTGAGTTTGACTGTCAATGCGGTCGCGCGCGCGGGCTGAGCGAATCCGTCGCCGCTTCATGCCGCGTCCCGTCTCGATAATAGCCCAACCGCGCCTCGCACCGGATAACCCGGTGCCGCCGCTCGGCTCGGCGCCGCTGCGGCGGACCGCGTCAGTTCTTGGCCGGCGATTGCGCCGCGGCGGGCGCGGAAGCTGCTGAAGCAGCCGCCGCGGGCGAAGCTCCCGGCGACGGCGACGGCGATGGCAGTACCGCGGGCTTGGGCAGCGGCGCGCTCGATTGCGTGAACACGAGCGACGTGACCGTCAAATCGGGCGTCGCCTTTTGCTGGATGTCGGTCGGGGCCGTGAGGCGGAAACCGAAGTTGCGCGTCTCGCCCGGCACGAACGGCAGCACCGGACGCCCGAAGTTGGTGAACTCGAGCGCCGTCGCGATCGGCGTGTGAACCTCGCTGAAGACATCCTTTTTGGTTTTCCCTTTGCCCTCGGAATACGTGACCGTGAACTGAACCTCGTCGATAGGCTTGTCGCCGCTGTTCGTCATCTTGCCGAAAATTCCCGGCACTCGCGACGCTGACATCTTCATGTCCACATCGCTCAACACGATTTTCGGTACGTACGCCTGCGCGTCGGGGAGCTGCTTCTGCGCGTTTTGTATATCCGCCAACTCGCGCCCGTACTGGAACTTGAGGCCCGCGTTGCCGGTCGCCTGCTCTTTGTCCAGTTCGTCGAGAATTTTCTGATAGGCGGCCGCCGCCTTGTCGTAGTCGTGCTTGTGGTAGAGATCGACGGCGTCCTTGTGTTCCTTGATGATATTTTCTTTGAACGGAAAATCGATGAACAGCCGCCATTCGCCGCCCTGATTCACCATCACCATAGCGTCGTCGTAGGTGACCTTGGGGTACGTATTTTCAGCCAGGTTCTTTTGCGCGGTCGAGTCGGGGGTCTCATCTCCCTTAAGTGAAGCATCGACCGTCCGCTCCCAGAGCGCGAGATCGGGCCGCGTCACGCTGACCGTGACTATTGCCTTGTCGCCGTCGGTCTTCGAGTCGCCGACCTTGTAATCATAAGTGCGCAGCACGCCCTTGAACCAGTCCTTGCTCACCTCGGGGGCCATCGGGACTTCGCCGAGGAACTGATCCATCGTGCGATCGATCTGGTCCTGATGCGACAGCGCCTGGTAGCAGGCCGGGTAATTGTAAAATTTCAGGTTGCTCAGATAGGTTTCCGCGGCGCGCTGGGGCGTATGGCCCTGGCATCCCGCCACCAGAAACGCACAAACCACGCCAGCCGCAAGCATCACACCCTTGGCCTGAATTCTGCTCATTGTCATCGTCGAAATTCCTCTTCACGCGAGCCGCAAACGGTTCGATTCTAATGCCGCTCCCACCAAATACAAGCTCGGCTCATGGGCAATTTCCACCCGTTGGCCGCCGGCTTGGGAGGCAACAGTCTTGCTTATCAGAAAAAAGGCGCGCGATGCGAACGCCCGCCGATCCGGCGTTCGCCAGCATTCACTGCGTTTGGGGCGCTCCGGCCCGAGCCACTCGCACGGCCCGCGGCGGAAACCAAAAACGCTCGACTTCGGTGGCGCGGATCGCATCGTCGATCATCCGCGGGATATCGAATCGCGATTCCGCCGCCTCGACCTCCTCGATTCGCGCCCGCGTCTCGGGATGCGCCGGCACAAACAGCGTGCAGCAGTCCTGGTCGGGCAATATCGATGTCTCGAAGGTACGCAGCCGGCGCGCCTGATCGATAATCTCGTTCTTGTCCATCCCGACCAGCGGCCGCATGACCGGAAACGCCGCCGCCTTCTCGATCACCGCCATGTTTTCCAGCGTCTGCGAGGCGACCTGCCCCAGGCTCTCGCCCGTTACCAGCACCGTCGCGCCTGAACGCTCTGCAAGTGCGCTCGCGATTCGCAGCATGAAGCGCCGGTACAGCACCACGCGCAGCGGACGCAGCGTGTTCGCCACGATCTCGCGCTGCAAATTTCCAAACGGCACCAGCATCAGCGTCGATCGCGCTTGCCATCGCGTCAGATGCGCCGCAAGCTCCGCCGCCTTCTCCCGGCTGGCCGCCGAAACGATCGGATACGCATGAAAATGTACGAAGTCCAGCCTAAGCCCGCGCCTCATCATTCGATGCGCCGCGACCGGCGAATCGATCCCGCCCGACAGCAGCGCCAATCCACGCCCCGTCACGCCGACCGGAAGTCCGCCCGCACCCGGCATCTTACCCGCCGACACGTAGGCGGCGTCGCTCATTATCTCGATCGAAATTGTGAGCTCGGGAGCGCGCAGATCCACTTCGAAGCCGAGCGCCTCCTGCACTTCACCGCCAACCGCTCGATCAATTTCCACCGAATTCATCGCGAACCGTTTGTCCTCGCGCTTGGTCCGCACCGCAAATGTCCTCGCGTTGCTTCCGCTGGCGCGATTGATCGCTTCGCGCGCGATCGATTCGATGTCGCGAGCGGTTGCATGGCTGAGCGAAAAGTTCTGCAGCCCGAAAATCAACCCCGCGCGCTCGGCTGCGGTTTCGTCGCTAAGCTCCTCAGGGATTTGCACCATCAGGCGCGGCCCGACGCTGCGGATATTGCCCAGCCGGTAGTCGCCGAATATATCGCGCAGATTCTGCTTGACCTGGTCCACGAATCGCCACTGATTGCGCCCTTTGAGCGCGATCTCGTGGTATCTGCCAATCAAATATCGCATGTTCTGAAGTCGCTCGCGTGCAGCCGCCGGACTTGAGGTTAGCCCAGGCACGGGCAGCATTGAAAACCGGCCGCGCGCTTGCAAGCAGGCCCTTGCGCGCGATCATCTGTAGTGATGAGCGACGCCACTGCATTCGCCCGCCAGGTCGAGCTCATCCGACGCAAGCTCGCCACCGTCACTCCCGCCCCGCGCGCGGCGCTGGCGAACAAATCGAACGCCGCCGCGGTGCTGATGCCGCTGTTCGAGCGCGACGGCGGCCTTCACGTCGTCTATATCCGCCGCTCTGACCATGTCGCCAGCCATCGCGGCCAGGTCGCGTTTCCGGGCGGACGCGTCGATCCCGTGGATGCGACCCTGCTCGACGCCGCTCTGCGCGAGGCGCACGAGGAAGTCGGCATCCATCCTTCGACCGTAGACGTGGTCGGCGCTTTTCCCACCATGCAAACGACGACCAGCGGAATTGTCGTCGCGCCATTCGTCGGCGTGATTCCGTCCGACGCTCCGCTCAAGCCTCAAATCTCCGAAGTCGCCGAAATTTTCGACGTGCCCCTGGCCGCGCTGCGCGATCCGAAGTTTCGCGGTGACTATGAATGGAAGAGCGGCGGGCCGGGCAGTCGTTCCTCGAAATTTCCGGCGATTCTCTACCGCGGCCAGGTAATCTGGGGCCTCACTTTGCGCATCACGCTGAACCTGCTCGAGCTTCTCGATCCGGCTCCGGTTTCTTCCAATTTGTAATTGCACTGTTAATGTAATAAGTTCCGCGCCTGATGCCACAATTTGCCATCCTCGACGGACGCCTTGCGCGCTCGGCTCGCACGCGCCGCGCCGTGGTCGACGCCCTGCTCGATCTTCTCGGCGAGGGCAACCTGCGGCCCACCGCGGCGCGAATCGCCGAACGCGCGGGCGTCTCGATCCGCCTGGTGTTCCATCATTTCGACGACCTCGAAGAGATCTACAGCGAGCTCGCCGACCGCCAGGCCGAGCGCGTCAAGCCGCTCACCGTGCCGATTGCGGTCTCGATCCCGCTGGCGCGCCGCATCGAGGGATTCTCCGCGCAGCGCGGCCGCCTGCTCGAGACGTTGTCGCCCGTGCGCCGCGCCGCGGTCTTGATGGAACCGTTTCGCCCTGCGCTGGCCAGGCGCCTCAAGCATGCGCGCGATCTGACGCGAGCCGCCACGCTTGCCGCATTCGCGCCCGAACTGTCGAAACTCGCCGCCGATGAAAAGCGGGCGACGATCGCCGCGCTCGACGTTGCTACTTGCTGGGTCGCGTGGGAGCAGATGCGCCGGCATCAGGGGCTTTCCGAAACTGAGGCGCGAGGCGTGATGGCGACGACCATCCGCGCGCTGCTGACAACGGGAAAAGTGAAAACGTGAAAAATGAAATTTCCAGGCGGGAGTCGAAGCCAATGGGACGCAATATCCTTTTCATCACCACCGATCAGCAGCGCTACGACGCGCTGGGATGCAACGGCGGCACGATCGCGAAGACGCCGGTCGCCGACCGGCTCGCCAACCGCGGAATCAACTATCGGCGTGCGCACAATCAAAATGTCGTCTGCATGCCGGCCCGCTCGACCATGATTACCGGCCAATACGTGCGCACCCACGGCGTCGTCGCCAACGGCGTTGCGCTTCCGCCCGATTCGCCGAGCGTCGCGGCTTATCTTCACGAGAAGGCCGGTTACCGCACCGCGCTGCTGGGCAAGGCGCATTTCGAGCCCGCTTTCGATTTGCAGGGGCGATGGTTCGAGAACAATATGGCGCGCCAGAATTCAACCGGCCCGTATCGCGGCTTCGATCGGATGGAACTGGCGATGCATTTGCCGATCGGCGGATGGCATTATTCGCTGTGGTTGCAGAAAAACTACCCCGACGAGGTCGGTGGCTTCGCGCCGATTCTCACCGCGCTTCCCGGCGGCGACACCGGCGCGCCCGAAGTGAAGTACAATCCGATTCCGCGCGAGCATTACCACACCGACTGGGTGGCGGCGCGGACGATCGCATACCTCGATTCGCTCGATCCCGGCGACAACTGGTTCGTGTGGATGAGTTTCCCCGACCCCCATCATCCATGGGATCCGCCGCAGGACGAGGCGCGGCGAATCAATTGGCGCGATCTCGATCTGCCGGCCGGCTATCCCGGCTCGCGCGAGAAAATTGAAAAAATACTGGCCGGCAAACCGCGCCATTGGCTCGATTGGTACCAGGGCCGCTTCGGCAACTTCGAGGGCGGCCCCGCCAGCTTCGTCCCGTGCCAACTGACCGAGAATCAGATTCGCGAAGTCAACGCGATGATCCACGTCGAAAACGAATTGATCGACCAGGCTTGCGGCCGCGTGCTGGCCCGAATCGCCGAGCGGGGATGGGAGGCGCGCACCGACGTATTCTTCACGACCGACCACGGCGAGTTGCAAGGCGACTTCGGCTTGCTCTACAAGGGCCCGTATCACGTTGACGCGCTGATGCGCCTGCCGATGATCTGGCGTCCCGCGCCGTCAGCCAAAATCACGCGTAACGAAATCGCGGAGCCGGTCGGGCAGCTCGATCTCGCGCCGACGTTCTGCCAAATCGCGGGCGTCCCGGTTCCCGACTGGATGCAGGGCAAGCCGCTTCCCATCGCGCCCGGCTCGGGCCGCGAGCGCGTGATCACCGAATGGGACAGCCAGTTCGCCGCGATCGGGATGCATCTGCGCAGCATCCATCGCGACGGCTACACGCTAACCGTTTACGAGAAATCGACTCGCGACTATGGATTCGACCTGGCCAACATTCCGCCAATGCTGGCGCCGCGCGGTCCGATCGCCGATATCCGCTACGACGGCACCGAGGGCGAGCTCTACAATCTGCGCGAAGATCCGATGCAATGGCGCAATCTGTGGAACGATCCGGGCTGCGCGAAGCTGAAGTCCGATCTGCGCGCCGACCTGTACGACAATCTTCCTCCCGAGCGCAGCCCCAAGCTGCCGGTGGAAGCCCCGGCATGAGCAGGGGTGGGGATCACTTTATTGAATGCGGAACCCACCGTGGGTTCCGCACCTCCCTGGGCAGGGGCTGCGGCCCCTGCACCCGATGCTAAGAAAAGATGCGGGCTGCGCCCTGTTAGAAGGGGGCAGAGAACTAGCTGGCAAATCACTTTTGCGAGAGGCTGGCCGAAGTGCGCCCTCGATCGTCAACGCTACGGCGACTGCGCCAAGAACAAGTTGGAGCCTTAGAGATGACACCATTGAAACTGGTCGGCGGCTTCGGCTCGCCATACTCGCGCAAAATGCGCGCCGTGATGCGCTTTCGGCGGATCCCCTTCACGTGGATAATGCGCGGCTCGGCGGAGGACGTCGATATTCCTTCGGTCCCCGTCGCTCTTATCCCGGTGCTCGTCTTCCCTGGCGAGGGAGGACGCGCCGACGAGGCGATGATCGACTCGACGTTTCAGATCAAGCGGCTCGAAAAGCTGTTCTCCGCGCGTTCCATTATCCCGCCCGATCCCGCGCTCGCGTTTCTGGACGCGATGCTCGAGGACTACGCCGACGAATGGCTCACCAAACCGATGTTCCATTACCGATGGAAATACGCGGCCGACATCGACAAGGCCTCGCACGTGCTCGCGCTGGATCGCAATTTGGGCATGAGTCGCGACACGCTGGCCAAGGCGTCCCGCTTTTTTGCCGACCGTCAAATCGAACGGCTGCGCGTGGTCGGCTCGAATGACGTGACGACTCCCGTCATCGAGGCCAGCTACCGCCGCTTGCTGGGTCTGCTTGATTCGCATCTGGTGGCAGGAAATCGGTTCCTCATGGGCGCGCGGCCGGGCGCCAGCGACTTCGGTTTCTTCGGCCAGTTGAGCCAGCTTGCACACTTCGATCCAACGCCCGCGGCAATTGCGGCCGCCGAGACTCCGCGCGTGGTTTCATGGGTCTCGCATCTCGACGACCTCTCGTCGCTCGACGTCGAAGATGCTCGTTGGCTCCGGCGCGAGGATGCTGTCGCCTTGTTGCGCCCGTTTTTGATCGAGATTGGCCGCGTCTATGCCCCCTTTCTACTCGCCAACGCCCGTGCGCTTGCTTCGCGCGCAAGTGAAGTGCGATGCGAGATCGACGGGCGCGCGTGGGTGCAGCAACCCTTCCCCTACCAGGGCAAGTGCCTGGGATGGCTGCGCGAAGCCCGCTTGGCGCTCAGCGCCGCCGATCGCGAATTCGTGGACTCGGCGCTCGAGTCCACCGGCGCCGACGCAATCTTCAGCGGCTAGGGCTTCGCGAGCATCTCGAAGTACGACACGCCGATCAGATCGGGCCGCGGCGCGGCCGGCGCCTGGCCGGTTCATTCCCGGCCCCAGACAAGGCATCGGCACAGACTATCTTACGCGACCTGAATGGTCTCGCTTACCTGAGGAAGAGCTACTGGTTGGCGCGTGCGGAACAACCCGATAGCGCCTCTGACGAGAGCACCTACGCAAAGCGCGAGTCCCGCATGCCCCAAGTAGCTATAGCGCATGAACAAACGACCCTTGAAAATCGCAAAGGGCAGGGTTGCGATCAGAAACCATGCGAAGCCGAAGGCAGCCAGCCGCAGATCCCGGGTCTTGAGCAACCTGGGGAACAAGAGCAGCGCTATTTCCGATACGATCAGGACGCCCAACAATAAGCGCATATAGAATGTGCCGGCGAGTGCGGCCACCTGCGCAGGCATTATGTAGTCCCCCAGCGGGGCGATAAGCCAATTCGAAAAGTCGAGAAAATAGCCAGCGTAGTCGCGCAGCACATTCGAAACCGACCAATCGTAGTCAAACCCCGACGGCTGATGGTGGCGGAGTACAAGGACGAAGAGTATCCACCATGAAAGTGCAATCATCGGATGCACCAGGTATGGACGAAGAACAAACCGGCCGCCTAACAACCTCCCATACACAATCAGCATCGCAGGCAGGACAACCGCTGACTCTTTGCTGATCAGATCCAGGCAGAATGCCAGCGCCGACAAGGCCAGTAGCCACGAGCTATCGGACAGCCGGGAGCGAACGAAGAACTCCACCGAAAGTATTGTGAAGAACACGTAGACCAATCCTTGAAACTCACAGGTGTGCAACACGACCTCGACCAGTGCGAGTCTGGAGGCGAACAGGACCGCCGGGATCATCGCCCACCAAGCGCCCAACCAAAGCGTTGCCAATCGGTAGAGGAGCACGGCATTGAGAACCACGAACACGACGTTGATAAAGTGATAAGCCTCGATCCGATTGCCCAGCGCTATGCCGCCGACATAGTAGTAGAGATTAGTGGTGAGCGGCCGATAAAGACCGCCCCAAGCGCCCCTCTTTACGAAACAGTCCCAGAGGCTGTGTATTTCGTTTTTGTTGTACTGGAAGAACATTGAGTCTTCCCACTGCGGTACGTGCCAATTGTCTACAATCCTCGATCCGTGGGCGGCCGCTAGTCCCGCAGCGCAAAGGACCGCAACCAGGACGTAGATCAGCACGCGTGGCAGACGGTGGACTTTAACCGGAATTTCCATCTTCAATCATGAATCGGATTAGCAGCGACGCCTGGGGGTTTGCAAAGGCAAAGTTCGAGCCCGGTTTTCAGGCCAAAGGAGTTTCCATCGCGCCGCAACAGACCGGACCCGTTCGAAGCGCTTGCGGTGCACAGCTCAACCGGCAAATTGTTCGACGACTTCTTCGGCCTGGCCAGCTAGGGCTTCGGCAGGGGTAACCCCTGCACCCAACGTTAACGCCGCGCTCCGTTGTCGCGCGCGGTCACTGCCGGGGGCGCGCCGTTTCTTAATACCGGCCTCCCGTGCCAACGGGCGGGGAAACTTGACAGCTCGGGAAGCCCGCGCATAGGCTCCCACGACTCGCAGTCTTTATCGCACGGAAATCCGCGTACGCACGGCATTCATTTGAGTAGTTCACGGGAAACCAATCCTGACGATTTGAAACTGATCGAGGCAGGCTTCGACGCCGCGCTCGCGCCCGCCGACGCGCTCGCGAAAATCCGCGAGCTCAAGGGCAGCGCCGGCATCGCGGACGGCGCAATCGCGCGCGCGCTCGGCAAGATTGCAGACGCTGGCGCCGCCGCGATGCTCGCGGAGATGGAAGCCGGCGCGGCCGGCGCTATCCGGCGCGAAGTCCGCCGCGCGCTGTACAAGCTGAAGCAACGCGGAATCGACGCGCCCGCGGCCACTGCTGCTGCCGCCAGCACCATCCACGACAACGCCACTGAAAAAACCGCGATGCTCTCGCCGATCGACAGCGAAGGCGCGCGCATCGTCTGGATCGTCAAGCCGCGCGTGCAGGGCGGCGTGATCCGGCTGTGGGCGCTGATCTCCGAGCGCGAGGGACTGGTCGGCGCGCAGAACGGCGCGCTGTCGCGGCGCGAGCTGAAATCCGAACGCGAAGAACTCGAGCGGCGCGCGCAGGTCAAGCTGGTTGACGCCGATTGGCGCGTCGCGGACTTTATCGCGTGCGAGGCCTGGCGCGTCACGCCCGAGTCGCGGCGCGGTCACGTGGGAAACTTTCTCACGCTGCGCTCCGAGTTGATCGCGTCGCCGCCGCCGACTGAACTGCTTCATCCGGTATATGCCGAGCTCGGCGCCGAGGCGGCCGGCGAGCCGTCAGTCGAGCTGCTCAAGGAACCGGAACTGCTCGAATGGCGGCTGCCCGACGCGATCCTCAAACCCTACGTCGAGGAGATTGCCCGCGCCGGCGAGAGCGTGATCGTCTTGAATCCGCTCCACAAGCAGGAACGCGTGAATGCCGTGATCGATCGCGCGACTGCGGAACTGCTGACGGGCGGCAACGGGCGCGCAGTCCAGCGGCGGCTCGAGGATCTCGCGTACTACATGGCGCGGGTCGGACGCCGCGCGCAGGCGGGATGGGCCGCGGCGGCGGCGGCACGGCTGCGCGACGAAATCGACGTGACGAAGGTGCTTTTCTTCCAGGCCTTCATCCGCACCCAGCTTGGCACGGTAGCGGCGGCCGAGCAGCAGAAGGCCGAGCAGGAGCCGCGGCTGATCATGACTCCGGCCGAGGCGATGCGCGCGCGCGAAGCCCGCGAAGCAAGGACCCGCCGCCGCTAGCCACGCTTCGATCCCGATCCGCGCCGCCACAATCGAGCGACCGTTGCGTCGATTCGCCTGGATACCGGCGCGCGGGTCAGCGAGAGTCAGAGTAGTGGGCGTTGGACGGCGGCGGCGACGGGCCCGAACGAGCGCCGATGAATCGGCGACGGGCCGAGCCTGGCGAGCGACTGCATGTGCTCGCTGGTGCAATAGCCCTTGTGTTGCGCGAAGCCGTAGCCGGGGTAGAGCGCGTCGAGGGCGACCATCATGCGATCGCGCGTGACTTTGGCGACGATGGAGGCGGCCGCGATGCAGAAACTTTTGCGATCGCCGCCTACGATTGGGGTCTGCGGAAGTTCGAGGCCCGGAATCAGGCGGCCATCGACGAGCACGTGGCCGGGCGCCAGATTCAATGCGGACAGCGCGCGGCGGCTCGCGGACATCGTGGCCCAATAAATATTGAGGCGATCGATTTCGGTGACCTCGGCGATGCCGACGCCGACCGCGATGGCGCGGTCGCGGATCGGGGCGAACAGTTGCTCGCGCTGTTCGTGGGTCAACTGTTTGGAATCGTGCACACCGCTGATGAATGTCTCGGGTGCGAAGACCACGGCGGCCGCAACGACGGGACCGGCCATCGGACCGACGCCGGCCTCGTCAACGCCGGCGACGGCGTCGATGCCGAGTTTCCACAGGCGCCGTTCGTAGCGCAGGTCGGGCCGCTTGCTCATCGCGATAGTCGATGCTCGTCAGTCACCGGTTGCGTGTCGTGGTTTACGCCATCCGTTTCAGGCGCGCTTTGCGAATCGTTTCAGCGGTTTCATCGGGAGCGCCGATGTCGTTGAGACGGATCGCGTAGTCGGCGCTGGCGGCGGACGCGATCGTGACGTCGCCAAGTCCGATCATCCGTTGACCGACGCGCTTGCTGACCTCGACCGAGCGGATGTCGGCCAGTTCCATCTCGCGACGGCGTGACGCGAGCAGCCCGCGCTTTTCGATCAAGCGATCGGAAGTGAGACTCCAACTGATGGTCCTGGCGCGAATCATGGTGACGATGAAGGTCAGCGCGCCGACGCCGATTACCGCGAAGCCGGCCTGAATCGGTTCGCGCTTGACGTACAGCCAAATGGCGCCCATCGCGATCAGCACTCCGCCGAAGAGGAAGCCGTTGGCGTAGTACCATAGCGAGGGACGGAATTGGGCGAGCGCGTACTCGCGCACGGTGGCGGGCTTGGGCGCGTACATCCGCGCACCGCATCGCGAGCAGAAGGCGGCGCCTTGCTGGGTGTCGTTACCGCACTGGGGACATCTCATCGCGCCGCCTCAAGCCACCGCATCGGGAACAGTGTCAGCCGGTGCGATTATGATGATGCCGGGCGCGTCGCGTCAATTGAAACCGCGCCGACGCCGGAGGATGGAGAAGACGCGGACTGCGCATCTTAGTTGGCGGAGGGGTGGCCCCAGGCGCGGGCGCAAGTGAGGATGTCGATCGGGGTTCCGTCCTGGACCGCGCGGTACTTGTCCCAGAAGCTGGAATCGATTCGTTTGAGCGCAGGCGGCTCCCGCCGCCGACGCCATCGATTGCACGCGCCCGGACCGCCGTTGTAGGCCGCGTAGGCAGATCGGGCGAGATGGCCGGCGACCGGCACGGGATCGAACTTGGGCTGAGCGGACGCATAGCGCATCATGCGCGCAAGAATCTCGCAGCCCGCGCCCGCATTGTAGAGAACGTCCCACTTAAGGCGATCGAGATCGTAAAACCCGCGCCAGACGTGCTTATTCACCTGCATCAGCCCGATGTCGCCGGTTGCAGATTCAAGCCATCGGATGCCCGCCCGGGCCATCACGAACTGTCGCCAGCAGCTTTCCTGCCACGCCGCACTGCGCACGAGCGTCACATAGGTGGGGGAGTCGCCGGGGTCAACGGCGCTTTCGCCGAGTTGGCGTTCGGCGCTGAGATCGAGCAGCAGGCCCATGTCGCGGCGATAAGTCTGGGCGTTGTCTTCGGTGACGACGAGACGGTAGAGGCGATCGGCGACGTCGCGGAGGCGGGGGAGCATCGCGCGCTCGTCGTCCTTGTCCTGCTGGGCGGCGGCGGCCTCTCGTGGCGACAGGACGGAGAGCATCCGCAAGAGGAGAGGAGCAAGGCGGACGATTCGGCGCGATGCTCGACGGCTGGCGCCGGGTCCGGGCGACGGGAGAGGGATGGAGCTGCCGGGAGACGCATCCGCCGCAGGGGTGCTCGCGCCACCTGAACTCGGAGACGCGCTGGGGGCGGACGGCGGCACGTCCTGTTCTTCGATTGGGTGGCGGCTGGCGGGCGGCTCGGGGACGGCGAAAAGTTTTTTCAGGTCACGATCTTCGCGGTAGTTGAATTGAAGCGGATCGCCGGGCGCGCCGGGCGCCATGATATGCGCGAGGCGGCGAAGGTCGGCGGCCGAAATGCGCATCCCAAGTGCGGGCGCCGCCTGATCGAGCGCAAACAACGCGTCGCCGGCCGAGATGAACGACATGAATTCGAACGCGTGCGCCCCGAGCATCCCGCGCCGGGCGGCGGCGCGCACCGCGTCGTGCAACTGACGCCATTCGTCAAGGAACAGCACGCGCACCGGATCGGGCTCGGCGGCAGCGGGCGGATTATTCAGCGCCTGGACGAGGCGGTAGCGGCTGTCGAGCAGGATTTGCAGCAACTGGTCGCGGAACGGTTGGTCGCCGACCGCGTCGCCGAGCTGCTTGATCGAAAAAACCAGAAACGCGTCCCACTGATCGAGCGTGTCCTGAAAGGCTTTGAGCTCGGCGGTCGTGGGCGACGCGGTCGCCACCGGCGCGGACGCGGGCGGGGCCGCTGCACCGGGAATTGCCGTTGGAGTCGGGACGTCGGGGATCGTCATCACGAGCGTGACTCGGATGCCGTCGTCGAGCGCGACGATGTCGGGCTCGGCGGCGAGCGATGCGATTGCGGCGCGGACGCGGCCGGCGGCCTCGGGCGCGATCGAATCCGAGACCATCGCGCCGAGCTGCGCAACGGCGGGTTTGAGGTCGTAAGAAAAGTCGTCGAGCTGCGGAATGAGATAACTCTTGATCAGGTCGAAGCCCCGACTGGCGAGCTGCGTTTTCTGATGAGCGGAGTCGTAGAGATTCAAATCGGTGAAATGAAATTTAAGCTGGAGGCCGGGCGCGATGTATGGGACGCCGAGCGCCTCGACGATGCCGCTCCATTGGATAGCGTTGAGGCATTGAGAACCCATCGAGACGCCCAAGCCGAGGCTGTCGGCGGTTTCGAGCTTTACGGTGGCCGGGCCGCCCGCGGTGGCGCGTGAGAACTCGGGATTTTCAGCGTAAAGAAACTGGCAATCGTCGATGCCGTTCCAAAGCTGAGCGCGTCCGCCGGGCGCGGTAAAAAGATTGCGCTTGAGCGCTTCGCGCAGTGCGAGGTAGTCGATGGTGAGCGGAATCCTGACCTGGGTGGCGCGGGCGGGATCGGGCCGGGCGAGGAAGATTGCGATGGCAGCCGCGGCGACTATCAGCAACCTAACTGCTGACGCCTTCGCTCGATGGAAGGGCAACAATCGCGAAGCGAGGAGGCGTGGCGAATCAGCTCGATCGAGGGTTATCATGAATTACCGGTTTTGCCGATCATTGCGATTTTGTTGCGCGCGCATCGTCAGCGCACGCGAGTCACGAGTCAACCATTATGGCAAGTCTATTCGTCCTTGAAAGCCACGGCGTCGCTATTGATAATCAAAGTGGAAGCATAGCGGGAAATTGCGGGTAAGCCCGATGAGTACTGAACGTCAGGCAGACTTTTACGAAGCGGAACTGCCGCAGGCGTCGCTCGAACTGGCCAAGCTGCGCGCCTCGAGCGACTACGTGGCGCCGTTCGAGATCGTGCGGCGGCGGGTGATCGACGACGTCAACGAAGGCAGGATGACGGTCGATGCGACGGTCGTAATCCGAATTGGCAACGTCGAGGAAACCGAAGCGGCGTCGGGCGTCGGCGTGTTGCACGCGCTCGACGTGGCGCTGCGCAAGGCGCTGCTGAAATATTTTCCGTACCTCGAGCCGGTGAAGGTGATCGAAACCTACCAGCATGCGACCGGCGCTTCGACCGAGGCGGACGTCGTATCGGTGAAGAAATTTGCCGACGGGGAGTTGGTGTGGACGACGCTGGCCAAATCGTCGAACACGATCGAATCGGCATGGGTGTCGCTGCTCGACGGCTACGAATGGCGAATCATCAACGAGAACGCAAGGCTGCACCGGATGAATGCGAATCCGAGGTTGTCGAGGCGCTGACCCCGAAGGGGCGAGGCGATCGCGATGAGCGCGGGTGAGCGAGCAACTGGCGACGGCAAGGCGACGGCGGGCAAGCTGGCGATTTTGTACGACGGGTCGTGCGAGATGTGCCGGGCGAGTCTCGACGGAATCCTGCAATTTGACAACTCGGGAGCGATCGAGCCGCTCGATCTACATCGCGAAGAAGTGCGCGCGCAGTTTCCCGGGTTGAAGCTGGAAAATCTGCTAGAGGAATTGCACGCGGTGGACGAGAGCGGGCGCGTGTACCGCGGCGCGCGGGCGATCAACGAAATACTGCGGCGGCAGCGCGGGCTGCGGGGCTATCTCGCGTACCTGTGGTACCTCCCGCCGTACGCGTGGCTGGCGGATCGGCAGTACAAGCGGATCGCCGCGTCGCGATACGCACGCGATGCGCGCGGCAAGTTGAAGACACCGGCAGTCCCGGAGCATTAACGGCGCGCCTTGTTCGAGATCGCGAGCGCACGGTAAGCTGTACGCCTGCACTCGTGAAACCATTCTACATTTTCAATTCGCTGAGCCGCGCGGTCGAGGAATTTCAGGCGCTCAAGCCGCCCGAGGTGACGCTGTATTCATGCGGGCCAACGGTCTATCTGCCGCAGCATCTTGGGAATCTGCGCGCGTACGTGTTCGTGGACAGCCTGCGCCGGTCGCTGGAGTTCAACGGCTACCGGGTGCGCCACGTGATGAACGTGACGGACGTCGGCCACATGACGGGGGACGTGGACGAAGGCGAGGACAAAGTCGAGAAAACCGCACGGGCGCAAGGGAAATCGCCACTGGAAGTCGCAAACTATTATTTCGAGCAGTTCCGGCGCGATTGCGCCGCGCTCAATCTCGAGCCGCCGCAGGTGTGGTCGCGCGCGACCGATCATATCGGCGACATGATCGCGCTTAGCGCGAGAATTATCGACGCGGGATTCGCGTACGTCACGAAAAGCGGGGTGTACTTCGACGTCGAGAAGTATCGCGGGAGCAACCGGGCCGGGCGGCTCTCGCGTCAGAGCCTCGACGAGCAGAGCGCCACGCAGCGCCTCGAGCATTCGGCCGACAAGCATAGCCCGCACGATTTCGCGCTGTGGGTGCTCGACCAGCCGGGCCATCTGATGCAATGGGAGAGTCCGTGGGGACGCGGCTACCCGGGCTGGCATATCGAGTGCTCGGCGATGGCGATGAAGTACCTGGGCGAGACTATCGACATCCACACCGGCGGCATCGATCACATCCCGGTGCATCACGAGAACGAGATCGCGCAATCTGAAAGCGCCACGCACCAGCCGTTCGCGCGCTACTTCGTGCACAACGCGTTCCTGGTCGGCAGAGAGGGGGCCAAGATCAGCAAGAGCGCGGGCAAGTTCCCGCTGCTGAGCGATCTTGGGGCGGCGGGGATCGATCCGCAGGCGTTTCGAATTTTCTGTTACGGCGCGAAGTACCGTTCCGAGATTGCATTCAACGACGACGCGATCCGTGCGGCGCAGAGCAATCTCGATTATTTTCGGGAGTTCGCGCGCAGCGTGCCGGCCGGCGCGGCGGCGGACGGGGTCGAGGCGGCGGGATGGGCAGCGGAGTACTACGAGCGCTTTCACGGCGCAATTAACAACGATCTGAACACGCCGCAGGCGCTAGCGGTGGCTCTGGAACTGATCGCGGAAGCATACCGGCGCAAGGATTTCCGGGCGTGGCCGACATTGCGAGCGCTCGACGCGGTGCTGGGGCTCGACCTGGCAAAGCATCGCGAGTCGGCGCACGCGGGCTCGATCGAAGCGGACGTGCAGCAATTGATCGACGATCGAACGGCGGCTCGCAAGGCGAAAGACTTTCAACTCGCCGATGAACTGCGCAAGGAAATCGAGCGGCGCGGCTACGAGGTCAAGGATAATCGCGACGGCACGGCGACCTATCAGCAGCGTCGCGGCTGAGCAGGGGTGACCCCTGCACCCATCAATAAAACAAAGATGCGGGCGGAGTTCACCCTGAGCGCCGCCGAAGGCTCCGGTCTGAAGCATGAGTGAGGAGAGAAAAAATCCGGCGTTGCGTGGAGGGCCGGGCGCCTGGAGGGGGATTTCGGGGCGCAGGTTTGCCTTGAATGGTTGCGCGAAAGTCTCTTAGAATCGCGCCTTGACGAGTCAAATCGTCTGCCCAGAAGGAAGCGATGGGGATCGAGTTAAAGAAGTTCGACACCAGGCTGCAGGCCGAAGGACCCGAGGTACGCCATCTCGATCCGGCTGCGGCGCCGTTTTACCTGCCGATTGGCGACGAAGTGGAAATCTTCACCGCCGCGTACAAAGCGCGTCTGCCCGTGCTGCTCAAAGGACCGACCGGGTGCGGCAAGACGCGCTTCGTCGAGCACATGGCGCATCAGCTGTCCTCGCTGGCCGACGGACCCAATGAGTTGATAACGGTTGCGTGTCACGAGGATCTGACCGGCAGCGACCTGGTGGGGCGCTTCCTGATCCAGGCCGACGAGACGGTGTGGGTTGACGGTCCGCTGACGCAGGCGGTGCGGCGCGGCGCGATTTGTTACCTCGATGAAATAGTGGAAGCGCGCAAGGACACGACGGTGCTGATTCATCCGCTGTCGGATCACCGGCGGATTCTGCCGATCGAAAAGCGCGGCGAGACGATCACGGCGCACAACGGATTCCTGCTGGTGATTTCGTACAATCCCGGCTACCAGAGCATCCAGAAAAACCTGAAGCATTCGACGCGCCAGCGCTTCGTGACGATCGAGTTCACGTATCCGCCGGCGGACAAGGAAGTCGAGATTATCGCGCACGAGGCGGGAGTCGAGCAGGATATCGCGCTGCAACTCGCGGTGCTAGGCGAGAAGGTGCGACATCTGAAGGCGTCGGGATTGGAAGAGGGGGTCTCGACGCGCCTGTTGATCTACGCCGGGGAGCTGATCCGGCAGGGGATTGCGCCACGGCGCGCCGCGACCGTCGCGGTCACGTGGTCGCTGACCGACGAAGCCGACAGCAAACGCGCGATCGACGAAGTGGTAAAGGCGATCTTTCCATAAGTTGCGGCAAGATTGGGGAATCGACGCGAATGACGCCAACAAATTCAGCGAGGTCGCGCAAATGACAGTCTCCGCAAAGTTCAAGGTGATTCTGGTTTCGGTTTCAGCCGCGATGCTCGTTGCAGGCGCATCCGCCATGGCGCAAGAGATGCAGGGGCTCCAGGCACAGACCGGACCGAGGCTGGATTTCCCGGCTGGGCTGGCGAGCGACGGCCGCACGGTTTTCGTTTCGAACAGCCGCAACAATACGATCGGAGCGATCGATGCGGCGTCGAAATCGCTCCGAATCCTCGCCGGCAAACTTTTCCAGCAAGGCAGCAACGACGGCACCGGCGATTCGGCGCGCTTCAACAGCCCGGACGGGATGGCGATCTCCGGGCAGGATCTCTATCTTTGCGACACTGACAATTCCGACATCCGCAAGATCAATATCGGCAGCGGGACGGTCACCACGATTGCGGGGACGGCGAATATCGGGGGCACCGAAGACGGCACCGGCTCGGCGGCGCATTTCAACCTGCCCACGCAGATCGCGACCGACGGCACCGCGCTGTACGTAGCCGACAGCGGCAACAACACGATCCGGCGCATCACGCTTGCCGACATGAAGGTCAAGACGATCGCAGGACAGGGGGGCACGGCGGGCAAGACCGAGGGAAATCCGGACAAGTCACAGTTCAGCGGACCGCGTGGAATCGCGGTTGACAAAAAAGCCATCTACGTCGCGGATACCGGCAATGACGTGATCCGCAAGATCGATCTCTCGACGCTGCAGACCAGCACGATTGCGGGCACCGGCGCGGAAGGGGACAAGGACGGTCCCGCGCTGGAAGCGCAGTTCAACAATCCCGGCGCGATATGCACCGACGGAACGACGCTCTACGTGCTGGACGCCGACAATCATTCGATTCGCAAGATCGATCTCACCGCCAACACCGTAACCAAACTGACGCTGGTCAACGGGCATATCGGTTCGGGCTGCGCGCTCAGCAGCGACGGCAAGCAGCTGTACTTCTCCGACACCACGGAAAACGCCGTGGAGGTCGTCGATACGACCAGCGGCAACTTCACCACGGTCTATCCTCCGGGGCAGTAGGGCACGCGCGACGGGCATCGCGTCTTGATCGATCTGCGCAGCGACACGGTTACCTTGCCGACGCCCGAGATGCGCGAGGCGATCGCGCGCGCCGAGCTGGGTGACGACGTTTACGGCGAAGACCCGAGCGTGAACCGGCTGCAGGCGATGGCGGCGTCGATGATGGGGAAAGAGGCGGCGTTGCTCGTGCCCAGCGGCACGATGGGCAATCTGGCCGCGATGCTGACGCATTGCGCGCGCGGGACCAAGGCGATCGTCGGCGCGCGGTCGCACACCAATCTTTTCGAGGCAGGCGGCGCGTCGGCCCTGGGAGGGATCGTGCTGACCGCGATTGCCAACACCGAGGACGGCGAGCTCGACGCGGACGAACTGGCGCGCGAGCTGGGAATGCCGGCTGACGAACATTTCGCGCCGCCGGCGCTGGTGGTGCTCGAGAACACTCACAACCAATGCGGCGGCGCGCCGATCAAGCTGTCGCACATGGCGGAAGTTTCCGCCGCGGCGCATCGCCGAAACCTCCGGCTTCATCTCGACGGCGCGCGAATCTTCAACGCGGCGCTCGCGCTGGAAACGACGCCCAAGGAGATCGCGAGCGCCGCGGATACGGTGTCGTTTTGCCTGTCGAAGGGGCTTGGATGCCCGGTGGGCTCGGTTCTGTGCGGGAGCCGCGAATTTATCGCCGGAGCGCGACGGACCCGCAAAATCCTGGGTGGAGGAATGCGGCAGGCGGGAATAATCGCGGCGGCGGGAATCGTCGCGCTGACCACGATGGTGGATCGGCTGGCCGAGGATCATCAGAACGCGCGCGCGCTGGCGCAGGGGTTTGCGCTGGTGGCGGGACTGAACGTGCGAGCGGTCAAGAATCGAACCAACATGGTCGTAGTCGGCGTGGACGGCGGCTGGGAGGCATTGGGGCGGTTCATGGCGGCGATGCATCAGCGGGGGGTGCTGATATCGCCGCGCGACATGACGTCTTTCCGCGCCGTGACGCATCATGGAATTTCGCGCGCCGATGTCGATCGAACGGTCGCAGCGGCGGCACAAGCGGCCGGCGAAGTTTTCGGCGACTGAAGCCTGCGATCGCGCGCACATGGAAAACCATCGGATGGATT
>NZ_DATEQZ010000066.1:0-55324 GCF_035272065.1 Binatus sp. (SeqCode) | reverse complement strand
ATTCGATACTTGCCGAGCATGGCCACAAGTCGGTGTCTGAAATCGTCGGCATCGTGCGATTCTCGCGATGAGTCCTCGCGCGGCTCGAATCGCCGGACAGCATGGCTTGCTCCGCTTCTTGCGGCTCTGATACTTTCGGCTGTCAGGCGCGCGCATAGCGCGCGTTCGTGTTTTCGGGCTTCGTGCGCAACGTCCCCGTCGTCTAGCTCGGCCTAGGACACCGGCCTTTCACGTCGGTAACACGGGTTCAAATCCCGTCGGGGACGCCAGGATTCGAGGAGATGAGACGTGAGTACTCTGTCATCGACTAGCGACGCGGTCGCGGCGCTGCATCCGCTGAATCACGGATTCAGTTGGACGCCGGTGCGTGGGCCGTTTCGCTCGATCACCGACGAGCAGGCGCGTTCGTTCAATGAGCGCGGCTTCTTCGTGCTCGAAAACGCGATCGATCCCGCGAGCATCGTGCGAGTGCGCGACGCGATCGATCCGTTCGAAGCGCGGGCCGAGGAGTTTCTGCGCTCGCGCCCCGACGGCAGGATGGGCATCGCGCAAGCCGACGGAATCACTTTCACGGTGCATCTGGTCAAGCTCTCCAAAGTATTGCGCGAGTTCTCGGCGAGCCGCGTCTTTCAGGATCTCTGCCACGATCTCATCGGCACCGACGTGCGCCTCTACTGGGACCAGGCCGTGTACAAGAAGCCCGAGTATCCCAAGCCATTCCCGTGGCATCAGGACAACGGCTACACCTACATCGAGCCGCAGGCGTACCTGACCTGCTGGATCGCTCTCAACGACGCGACGGTTGATAACGGCTGTCCGTGGGTGATTCCGGGCGGGCATTTGCGCGGCACGCTCGCCCATCGCCTGTCGAAGCTCGGCTTTGTGTGCCGCGAGCAGGACGGCCCCGAAGCGCTCGCCGTTCCAGTGCGCGAGGGGAGCACCGTCGTATTTTCTTCGCTGATGCCGCATCGCACCGGCCCCAACGTCACTGCGGGCGTGCGCAAATCGTACATCTTGCAGTACGCGCCCGATGGCGCGCGAATCGTACAGACCGATACTGCCTGTGACGATCCCGATCGCCAGTATCTGGTTCTGAAAAACGGCGAACCTGTTTCGCCGCCGCCGCTCGAATAACCGTTCTCAATAGTCAGATCGGAATAAAGTCGGACCGCCGCCGACTTTCGCGGAGCCTGGCGAAAGCGTTGAGGATTCGATTAGCTAATCATCAATGTAGCAGTGCGTTAATATGCAAGTAGCAACTTGCTAATACATTTATCATTCTTTCCTATCTCACTCTTCAGCCGCAGTTCACTATTTGTGTAGTTATCGAAGTCTCGATCTGATTGCATATTTTAAGCAAAGTCCGACATGGAGTGTCGGAACGATCGCAGAAGATCGATCGGCGGATCGTTGGATGTTGGCGGAAGGATGCTCGTGGTGCTGTCGATTCGAAGCAAGCGGGGAGGGGAGGGTAGGCCATGTTTCAACGCAGTTACTACCGAACGATCTGGATATCCGATGTTCATCTCGGGACCCGTGCATGCAAGGCAAGTTCGTTACTCAGTTTTCTGCGCCATCACATTGCGGAGACCCTCTATCTTGTCGGCGACATAGTCGACGGATGGAACTGGGGACCTTCGTGGCACTGGAGTCCCGCGCAAGAGGAGTTGGTGAATGAGATCGTGCAATGGCGCCGCAACGGCGTCAATGTAGTATTCATTCCGGGAAATCATGACGAGACCAAGGTTGGGCTGGTTGAAGCACTATTCGGCCGCATTCCTTCCATAAGTTCCTTGATTCACACCACCGCCGAGGGTGCCAGGATGCTTGTGATCCACGGGCATCAGTTCGACGGCTCGCTCAATCCGAATCGCCTGCTGCCGATCATAGGATCTTACGCGTACGCTCGAGCCCAACGGATTCATGACTGGTACAATCGACAGACCGAACCGGGAAGCGATGAAGGTCGTTCGCTTTCCGACTTTTTTCGCTACCCCGCTCGCAAGGCTCTCGAGTTTCTCACTGACTTCCGCGATCGAGCAGTACTCGCAGCCGCGCGCGACCACAAAGCCGACGGCGTGATCTGCGGACACATTCATCGCTCGGATCATCGGGTGATCGGAAACGTCCTATACGTGAACGACGGCGATTGGGTACAGAATCGGACCGCGGTCGTCGAGGAGCGCGACGGCTCGCTGCAGGTCCTTCGATGGAGCGGCGTGCAGGAGAACATTTCGATTTCGGAACCGATGCAACAGGAGGCGACTTCGTGACAACTTCCGGACCCGAGTCGACCAGCCACGCAGATTCACAGATCGATCTAATTTATTTCGACGCCGGTGGTGGGCATCGCGCTTCGGCGACCGCGCTGATATCGGCGGCGCGCCAACAGCAGCGTTCCTGGCAAATCAAACTTATCAACCTGCGCGATCTGCTCGAACCGGCCGACTTGGTCCGGCGCCTGACCGGGGTTCGCATCGAGGACTTCTACAACTCGCAGCTCAAATACGGCCTTACCATAGGCACCGGTCCGCTGCTGCGGATAACGCAGATGCTGATTCGGCAGCTCGAGCCGGCGATCATCAAGCTGCTGGCGCGTTATTGGCAGCACTCGCGGGCCGACCTTGTGGTTTCGATGATCCCGAACTTCAATCACGCGATTCTGCAAGGCCTGCGGCAGGCGGACGCGATGCGGGGACGGCGCGACACTCCAATGGTAACTATTCTTACCGACCTGGCCGACTGCCCGCCGCACTTCTGGATCGAACGCCAGAGGCAGTACCTGGTTTGCGGTACTGCTAGTGCGGAGGAACAGGCGATAGCTATGGGTCATGCCTCCGAGCGTGTATTTCGCACCTCGGGAATGATCGTGCGTCCCGAGTTCTATCGTCCTATGAAGCTTAGCCGTGAAACCGAGCGCGTCCGGATAGGGCTTGACCCAAAATTGCCGACCGGCATCGTGATGTTCGGCAGTTATGGATCGAGCCAGATGGCAGCTATCGCCAGGAGAATCGAAGTTGCCGGGCTGAAGACTCAGCTCATCTTCATATGCGGTCACAATGACAAGCTGCGCGAGCGTATCGAGAGTATGGAGCTGTCCTATCCGTTCCGCTGTGTCGGCTTCACGCAGGAAATTCCCTACTACATGAAGCTGGCGGATTTTTTCATCGGCAAGCCGGGTCCGGGCAGCATCAGCGAAGCTCTCGTTATGGGACTTCCTTTAATTGTCGAGCGCAATGCCTGGACAATGGTGCAGGAACGCTTCAACACCGATTGGATCGCGCAAAAAGGGTTCGGGATAGTGCTGCCTTCCTTTCGTGAGATAGGCAGTGCGGTCTCGACGATGCTGGATCGCGTAGAGTTCATCCGCTTGCGTGCCAACGTGGAAGCGTTCGACAACTGCGCGGTGTTTGAAATCCCCGAAATTCTGGAAGCCCTGATTTCCCGCCATCGCGCCTCAAACTGGAGCTTCGGACGCACCGCGACTGCGAGGCAATTTGCGTCAGAAATTCACTACGGCGTTTGAACGATTGAAAGTAGCTTTTCTTGCGGTGTTCCTGTTAGCAGCATGCACCGCACATTCGAGTGACGCCGGTGCCTTAGAGGCCAGCCCGATCGGCGCTTCCGATTTCGGCGGGCTACAGTTCAAGATCCTGAGTTCTGATGGGAAGCAGACGATTGGTTATACGCGTTTCGTGGTCTTGCAGCAACTCAATCGAAGAGATCAAGGGCGATACCAGATACCTCGATGGCGAGCGCGATAGCGAAGATGAACTCTTATACTTAGCGCCTTCGACCCATACGCCAAGGCTCGACACCTATAAGCACTCGTTCTTCTATGCCGACGGCACGCTTCATATGGTCGACACGCTAGACACCAAATCTGGCGTCGCCTCGTGTACGAGCTACACGTCGGGCAAGATGAAGGTGCGCAAGTCTCAGCTTGACGTACCGGCGGATTCATTCGCGGGTGCGTCTGGACTTATGACGATGGTGGGCAGTCTTCGGCACGGGAACCGTGAAGTCAGATTTCATGCGTTCGCATGCGCGCCGGGACCCGCGATCTTCAGCGTCAAGGCGTCGCTTTCGGATCGATCGGAGCATTGGCCCTTTTACCCCGGCGACCTTTTCCGCCTTGATATGCGGCCCGACCTCGGAGCTTTGAACCTGCTGATTGCGCCGTTCATCCCAACAATGGATGCGTGGTTCAATCCCAATGACAACTGGAACTATGTAGGCGGCGAGTTCGACCGCTATTTCCGCGGACCTCACGTGCTGACGGTGCGAGTGCTGGCGGCAGATTGAGACTTCCAGAGCTCAAATCCGAGATCGATTCGTGACGATAAGATGGCGCGTACGTGTCGTGTGGATTGTTGTTTTCTTTCAGCCAATCGGTCATCGCACGAAACCTTCAACTCAAAAGCGCCGAAACGTGCGGTGGCTTCCGGGTTGCTGCGCATAACTTTTAATCCTCCTTCGCCCGAGCGTTCACACCCCTGCTGAACATCGCGCGCTATTGGTGCGGTTGCTCCGATCGGTAATCACGGGACGCAGAGTTGCGAAGGTCTCGCAGATTTTGCGCGCACACGATCTAAGGAGGAACAATGCTGTGAAGTCTCGAAAACGAATCCTGAAATTTGCGTGGGCATTGCTTGCTGGCGCGATCTTGCTCGCTGTGGCGGCATGGCCCGCGGGCGCTCGTGCTGCGTGCCAGCTCGGCAACGGAATCGAACACGTCGTCTACGTCGAGTTCGACAACGTGCACTTTACCCGTGACAATCCGAACGTGCCGTCGGATCTCGAGCAGATGCCCCACCTGCTGAACTTTCTCACGCAGAACGGCACACTGGACGCCGGCGATCACGCGGTGCTGATCTCCCACACCGCCAACGACATTCTCACTACGCAAACCGGCCTGTATTCCGACGATGACGGCATCGCAGTCGCTAACAGCTTCGGAGTATTCGATCCTTCCGGCGTTGGGTTCCCTTCGTCGTTCTTCTACTGGACGGACCTCGTCAAGGATATAACCCCAGCCACCATGGACAGCACGTTCGCGCTGACCACACCGTCGGGAGAAAACGTTCCAGCGCCGTGGGTGCCGTTCACGCGCGCGGGATGCGACGTCGGCGCCTACTCGACCGCCAACATCGTGCTGGAACGGTCGCCATTCGACGTCGCAAAGGTCTTCGGTAACCCGTCGTCACAATTGTCCGAGTCGGAGCCGCAGAGAACCAACGACTTTATCGGTGAGGCTATCCATTGCACTCAAGGCAGCGCGCTTTGTTCGACCGCGAATCGCGGCGTGACCGATACCCTGCCGAGCGAGCCCGATGGCTACATGGGCTACCAGGCGTTGTTCGGGGCGAAGTACATTTACCCAGTGCTGGGCAACCCCAACGACTATAATGGAAACCCGTTGAACTCCTTTCCAGGTTTCGATCCCGTCCCGGCGCAGACGCTTGCGATGGTCGAGGCGATGCTGAAGAAAGGCATTCCGGTGGTCTTTGCCTACATCGCCGACGCTCACGACAATCAGGAGGGACACAGCCTCTCCCTCGAGAGCACGTTCGGTCCGGGCGAAGCGCCCTACGTGAAGCAGCTTAAGGATTACGACACTGCCTTTGAGACATTTTTTGCCAACCTCAAAAGCGAAGGGATTGACCAGACCAATACTCTGTTCGTCTTCACTCCCGACGAGGGCGATCACTTTGTCGGAGCTACGCCGGCCAACCCAGGTTGTGATGGTGTGAATACACCTTGCACCTATCCCACCTCACCAGTGCCGGGAGTTGGCGAACTCGACATCAATCTGAACGGGCTGGCCGCCGCCGCTGGCGACTCGACGCCCTTCGACATTCATTTCGACGATGCGCCGACTGTTTACGTGCCGGGCCAGCCGCTTCCGACCGACCCGTCAGTCCGGAAGCTGGAGCAGACAATGGCTGGCCTGACCGCGGAAAACCTGCACACGGGATCAATCGAGAACCTGATGGTAGCGATGGCGGATCCGGTGGAAGAGTCGATGCTGCACATGGTGACGCAGGCGATTCCGCACGCACGCCGACATTTACGTACTTCGGCGATCCCAACTTCTTCTTCGAGTCGCCGCCGTCCGCTACGGGCACCGCTCCGTTCGTGGGCACCGGCTTCGCCTGGAATCACGGCGACATCCAGCCCGAGATCGCGCGCACCTTTATCGGTATCGCAGGTCCGGGAGTCAACAATCTCGGCGTGACCGACAGTTTCTTTTCCGATCATGTCGACGTGCGGCCGACGATTATGTTCCTGACCGGACTCATCGACGACTATCAGCACGACGGCCGCGTTCTGATGGAGCTGATTCGGCCGAATGCGTTGAGCGGCGATCTGCACGCGCATCACGAGACGCTGCTCAGGCTCGGACAGGCGTACAAGCAGATCAACGCGCCGTTCGGCCAGCTCGCGATGAGCACGCTGGCGATCTCGACCAGCGCGCTTCAAAGCGTGTCGATGAACGACTCGACCTACACGCAGCTCGAAGCGCAGATCGCCGCGTGGACCGCTCAGCGTGACGACATCGCGGCGCAGATGAAGGCGTTGCTGGAAGGTGCCGAATTCGGTGGACAGGCCATCGACGAGAAGCAGGCGAAATCGCTGATCGCTCAAGCGCAGAGCTTGATTGGTCAGGCGGCGAGCCTGGCGGCATCGCTCTGACCTTTAGCCTCTGCTTGACCCGGGCTGGCCGGCTCGACGCCGTGCCAGCCCGCGTCAAGTCCGATCCATTCTCACCGACGGCCTCGCGCCGTTAGCAGATCTTTCAGCTTGCGCCTCATCGCGGAAATGTCGAGAATTGAGCCGCAAATCATTTGCACGGACATTTGCCATTGGAAATTCGCGGAGGTTTCCGTGGAAATCGGCGAGCGGCGCGATGGCGACATCCTGGTCCTGAGTCCCGCGGGACGAATCGACAACGACACGAGCCCGCCCTTCCAGACGCGGCTGCTCGGCGCTTTGACCCCTGGCGCGGCGGTGTTGGTTGATTTCTCGGCCGTCGAGTACATTTCGAGCGCCGGCCTGCGCGCGCTAATGATGGGATCGAAGCAATCAAAAGCGGCCAACGGGCGGCTCGCGGTGGCGGCGCTGGGGCCAGTGGTCAAAGAGATTTTCGAGATCAGCCGTTTCTCATTAGTGGTAGAGGTCTTCGACACTCCCGCCGGCGCGCTCGCGGCCCTGCGCTAGCCGGTGGACGCGCGCACAGGGGATCAGTGCCGATGTTGATCCGTTTTTGGGGAAGTCGCGGTTCGATTCCGACGCCGCTCGGATACCGGGCTGTGCGAACCAAGATCCGCGAGGCGCTGCTCGCCGCGCGCCGCCATCAACTGGACAGCCCCGAGTCGATCGACAACTTCATCGCGAAGGAACTCCCATTCTCGACGAGCGGCACCTACGGCGGCAACTCGAGCTGTGTCGAGATCGAAGCCGGCGGCGACGAGTACGTGCTGTGCGACGTGGGCTCGGGCGTGCGCGAGTTCGGAAACGCGTTGCTCGCGAAGCATGGTCCCGCGAGGAAATCCCGCTTCAACGTTTTCCTGTCGCACACGCATTGGGATCATATTATGGGGTTTCCGTTTTTCACCCCGTCCTACATCCCCGGCAACGTGATCCGCATTCACGGCTGTCACAACGCGATGCGCGACGTTTTCATTCGCCAGCAATCGAATCCCTGCTTTCCGATCGATTTCCGTTCGCTCGGCGCGACTATCGAGTTCGTCGAACTGGAACCCGGCCGCACCTACGAGATCGACGGGCTGTCGGTGAAACCGATCCGGCAGAACCATCCAAGCGATTCCTACGGCTTTCGCTTCTCAAAGAATGGCAAGTCGATGGTTTACTCGACCGATTCCGAGCACAAGTTCGACGTTCTCACCGAGAACTATCCGTTCGTCGAGTTTTTCCGCGACGCCGACCTGTTGATCTTTGACGCGCAGTACTCGCTGGCGGATCAGATCTCGATCAAAGAGGACTGGGGGCATTCGAGTAACATGATTGCGGTTGAGCTCGCGCAACTCGCGCGCGTCAAGCACCTCGTGATGTACCATCATGAGCCCGTCTTCGACGACAAGATGATCGAAAAGGTGCTGGGCGAGACGCGCCGCTACGCGGAAATCAACGGGTCGCCGAATAAGTTGACCGTCACCTCCGCTTACGACGGACTCGAGATTGTCATCTGAGGACAAGTCCGAGTTACAGCCTGGACGACCGCTGACTAGCCCGCGGGGATTGTTGGCAGAGCCGGGACGCGCGCCGGCGTTGGTCGTGCTGGCGTTGCTCGTGGTCATGCGCGCGCTCGATCCCGGCGTCGTGCAGAGCCTCAGGCTGCGCGGGTTTGATTTCCTCGAACAACTTGCGCCGCGCAAGTATCAGCCGCTGCCGGTGGAGATCGTCGCAATCGATGACAAGAGCCTCGCACAATACGGACAGTGGCCATGGTCGCGGGCGCGCGTGGCGCAGCTGGTCGACAAGATCGCGGCGGGTAAACCGGGCGTGCTCGGCGTTGATATTATTTTCGCGGAGCCCGACCGTCTTTCACCCGGACGCCTGGTCGAATCCGATCCGGAAATTCCCGCGAACGTTGCCGGCGAGCTCGCGCGGCTGCCCTCGCATGAATCCACTCTCGCCGACGCTTTGCGCAAAGTCCCGACGGTATTGGGCGTCGGGGTTACCAACGAAGCGGACCACGGCGCGGCGGCGCCCATGCGCGTCACGATGATTCTCGAATCGGGCGCGAATCCGCGCCCGTTCCTTTTCACTCATCCGGAGCTCATCCGCAGCCTGCCAGAGATTGCGGCGGCGGAGCACGGGCAGGGTTCGATCGACCCGGAGAAGGATCATGATGGAATCACTCGCCGCGTGCCCCTGTTCGTTGTCGCTGAAGGCCGTCTAGTGCCGAACCTGGCGCTCGAAATGCTGCGCGTAGCCGTGGGTGCTCGCGCTCTCGGAATCGTCAGCGGAAAGGAAGGCGTGGAAGGGGCGACCCTCGGATCGCACTTTCTGCCGACCGATCGGCACGGCCGCGTCTATCCGTATTTCACGCCCTCGTATGACGCCCGCTACGTCTCGGCGGCGGACCTGCTCAACGGTTCCTACGATCCCGCCCGGCTCAATGGCGCTGCCGTTCTTTTGGGGTCGAGCGCGCTCGGATCGACGGACGAGAATCAAACTCCGCTTGGCCTGATGGCGGGGGTCGAGGTTTGGGCGCAGACCCTGGAATCGATGCTGACCGGAAATTTACTACGCCGCCCGGCGTACCTCGACCTGATCGAGATCGCGATTGTGCTGGTCGCGGGACTCGTCATTGTCTTGGCATTGCCCTACGCGAATCCACGGACGGCCGCCGCGGCGTTTCTGGGCATCGTTGCGATCCTCTTCGTCTCCGCGCTGGCGAGTTTCAAATTCTCGAGGCTACTGCTCGACGGCGTCTATCCCGCGCTGTCGTCGGCGCTCGTGTTCGGCGTCATGTTGTCGGAAAACTTGCGCGTCGCAGAGGCGGGACGCCGACGGCTCGCGGCCGAGCTGCAGCACGAACGAGAAATGGAGGCTCGGCTGGACGGCGAGCTGAATGCCGCGCGCGCCATCCAGATTGGCCTGCTGCCGCGGCATTTTCCGGGACCGCCCGAGCGCCGCGACGTAGAGGTCTTCGCTTCGATCGAGCCCGCGCGGATGGTCGGCGGCGATCTTTATGATTTCGTTTTGCTCGATTCCGATCATCTTTCATTCGCGATTGCCGACGTGTCGGGCAAGGGAGTGCCGGCCGCCTTGTTCATGGCGATGACCAAAGAGGTGTTGCACACCGCTACGCTGCGCTACCGGAAAGCGCTCGATCGGGTCTTCAGCGAGGCGAACGCCAAGATTTCAGCGGCGAGCGAGGAATTAGGCGCCGGCGGCGCAAACATGATGTTCGTCACGGTGTTCGCGGGGATACTCGACCTCGCGTCGGGCATCCTGGTTTACGTCAACGCCGGCCACGACTCGCCGTTCGTAATGCGCGCGGGCGCAAAGCCTGAGAATCTCCCGCTTGCGGGAGGGCCGCCGCTCGGCACGGTCGACGACTTTCAGTATTCGATCGAGCAGCGTCAGCTCACGCCCGGAGAGACGGTGCTTGCGTATACCGACGGCGTGACCGAGGCTCAGGACGCGAAGAAGACGCTGTATTCCGGCGCGCGGCTGGAGCGGTTGCTCGTGTCGGCACCGATGACGGACGCGAAGGCCGTCGTCGATTTCGTGCGTGACGATGTCCATCGCTTCGCGGCCGGCGCTGAGCAGGCCGACGACATTACGCTGCTCGCGGTGCGCTGGCTCGGGCCGGGTTCCTCGGGCTGATCAGCGGACGGTAATTTCCACGCGCCGATTCCGCGGTTCCGCCACCTGATCGGCGGTCGGCGCCGCTAGGTCCAACTGCCCGCGGCCCGCGACCGAGATCGATTTGGGACTGATCCCATCGTGCACCAGCCGGTCGCGAATCATCTCGGCGCGGCTCATCGAGAGCTGCTGATTGTGCGCCGGGTTGCCAAGCGTGTCGGTATGCCCTATGACCTCGACCTCGTACACATTTCGGCGCTTGATGTCGCTGAATACATCCTGGTACTGGACTTGCGATTTCGGCGTCAGAGTGTCGCTGTCCTTTTCGAAATAGAGCACGAAGTGGCTGGGCAGGACCGGCTGCGCGGCGAGCGCGCTGCCGAAAATCTGCTGCACCTGCGCCTGATCGACCTTCACCGGCGCGGCGACGCCTCCGCGAACCTCTCCGGCCGCGTAGGGCTGGTCCAGTACAACAGACTTCTGGCCCTCGATTGTGACCGCGCCAGAGCTGCCGTCGGGATTGGGCAGCACGACGAACAGCGACTGGCGGCTGGAACAGGACGCCAGTAAGAGGAGTGCCAGAACCGGCGCGAAGCGGCGCATGATCAGCGGTTGTCTTTGACTTCGATCACAAACCGGGTGCCGCGCACACCGAGGATTGCCGTCGGCGTCTTGACCTTCATCGCACCGGGCGTGCTGCGCGCGATATCGCCGGAAATCATCGAGACCGTGCCGCGGTTCATGTCGGTGAGCATCGAGCCTTTGAAATTACTCGAATTGAACTTGTAGTCCTCGAGCACGATCTCACTATTCGGACCGCTCGACATCACGGTGTTGTCGATGAAGGTGATTCCGATCGCGCCGTCGCCGCCGGTCTCGATCGTGTCTTTCTCGTAGAGCGGATCGCCGATCTTAGCCGCGGTGCGGGCACCGTTGCGCACGATTTCGGCCTGGCCGGACACGGTCTTTATCTGCGCGACCTGGGAATTGTCCGCTTCCGCGACAGAGCTGCGGGCGGCCAGCAGTGTCAGGATGAAGACGAGACTTGTGGCGATGCGCCACGCTCCAGTCACGGAATTCATTTGGCCTCCTTTATAGATCCTGACACGATTCGGCGTGCAGATTATCGCCGCGAGGCGCTAGAAGCCAGCCGTGGCAACCGCGACCGGAGGCCGATAATCTGGTTTCCGAGTTAGCGATGCAATCCCGACTCATTGTACCAGCCGATTCCAGCGCGATGCGCCAGGTGGACGATTTCGTCGCGGCATTCACGAGGGAGCAAGAAATCGCTGCTGACGAGGCGGCGCGTATTTTGATCCTGCTCGAAGAGTTGCTCACCAACCTTGTGAAATACGGATATCCGGATCGAGCGGAGCCTGGACAGGCTGAGATCGTGCTAGCGCTCAACGGAAGTCGCCTGGAGATCGAGTTCATAGATGATGGGTGCGCATTCGATCCGTTCGCAGGTCCCCCACCTAATCTCGACGAGCCTCTGGAAGCCAGGCAGGCGGGAGGACTCGGTCTCCACATCGTGCGTTTGCTTACCGATGAGGCGCGCTACGAGCGCCGCAACGAGACCAACGTAATTCGACTGTCACGGATGGTCGCGTCGGCCAAGGTTCTTTAGCGACCGCTTCGTGCTACAAAAAATTCGATGCGGTTCGAACGCCGTCACGAGGCCTTGTTGCCGCGCCGCCTGTTCCTGTGGCGACTTGTCCGATGGTGCGCGGCCGCGGGCGTCGTGGTTGCGGGCTCTCTAGCCGTCGGCATCTTTGGCTACCATTATTTCGGCGGCCTGCCGTGGATCGATTCGTTGCTCAACGCCTCGATGATCCTAGGAGGCATGGGCCCTGTCGATACGATCAAGAGCGATGCCGGCAAGGTCTTCGCGTCGGTGTACGCGCTATACAGCGGACTCGCGCTGATCGCGGTGGTGGGAATCATGCTCGCACCGGTCCTGCATCGCCTGCTGCACATGTTTCACATCGGCGACGAGCAGAAGTAGATCGAGGGCGGGCCGCTGTCGCACCGCCCCCGAATTGCCTTCAGCGAAATCTCAATACGGAGCGCTGTGCGGCGATGCGACCGCTTTGTCGACGGCGCTAAGCGGGAAATCCTCGCCCGTCTTGAGCTTGCTCTCGAGGGCTTTGATCTCGTCAATTTTTTTGTCGTAGGTGGCCTGGGTCAACGGCTCCTGCGACCATCCCGCGCGCGCGATCTTGTCGTGCTTCTTGGCTTCCTCGAGCTTTTTCATCAGAGCGTCCTTGTCAGCCTGCGACAGGCTCGACGCCATCGCCTCGGTCGCCATTGCGGCTGGCGCGCCCTGCGCATACGACACCCCCCGCTGGAGCGGCGCACTCAACCCGGCCAATGCCATGAAAGCTACGATCGCGGTCTTCCGCATGCCCATAATTTCTCCTTCCTCCCGATGGTAGCGTCCGAAGATGGCCGCACCAGTTGTCTGTGGTGCCAAATGGACGTTACCGACGCATTAACGACTGGTTGAGAGAGGGTGAAATAGTGAACCCCGCGGATGCCCGACTCCGCAAAATCGCCGGTCCCAGCACCATCAAATCGAAAGACTCTTTGCTCAGCCAAAGTACTTTGATATGTATCTAATTAGATTAACATCAAAATAGTCGAGCGCACCTCTATGGACCCGCAACCACCCGAAATCATGCTTCAGTTTTGCAAGGCGATGGCCGACGAGAGCCGCCTCAAGATAATCGGGTTGCTCTCGACTGCCGAGCACAGCGTCCAGCAGCTCGCATCGATGCTCGAGTTGAAGGAGCCGACCGTCTCGCATCACCTCGCCGTGCTAAAGCAGCTCAACCTCGTGAGACTGCGCGCCGACGGCAACTTCCGCTGGTATCGGCTGAATGATGAGGTGCTCGGACAGATCAGCCGCGCCGTTTTCAGCCGCGACAGTATCGCCAGGCTGGCCGTCTCGGCCGAGGCGCGCGGTTCGGAGCGGAAAGTGCTCGACAACTTTGTCGACGGAGAGCGCCTGCTCGAAATTCCGGTCAGCTACAAGAAGCGACTGGTAATCCTGAAGTGGCTGGCCGATTTCTTCGAGCCAGGTATCAGCTACGCCGAGTCCCAGGTGAACGCCATCCTCAAGCTGCACCATCACGATTGCGCGACGCTACGCCGCGAAATGATCGGATGCGGGATGCTGGCGCGGGACAAGGGCATCTATCGGCGCAGGCCGGAGTCCGAATGGCGGATCAACCGCAAATGAGCAACCTCCGCCACACTTGCAAGGTGGCGAGTCGACCCGCGGCACGCGGATATCAAAATGCATTCAGCATTTCAAATTGCCGCATGATTGCTTTCTGCCGGGTGGGCGGTTCTTAAATTTCGCCCTCAATTCGGACACTTTTCACTATGGTCCGAAAAATGTGTTTAACGCTTTCTCATGAAGTTTTGGGAAAGCCACACTCCGCATCCGCAACTGCAAGCGCCGAGCCTTAGGCACGAGTTTGTTATCGGGCCACTGTGCGATAGCGAGCTGTTTCGGCGCAAGGCGCGGCTTTACTACTGCATCCGATGCAAGTGGCACTTCCTGGTCTGCGAAAAGACGGTTGTCGTGCTGGACGGCTACGGTCATCCGATGGCCGGTCCTGATAGCGCGACCCGCTTTGATACTTTTGCAGAAGGGCCATGCCCCGCGCTCGCTGAGTCTGAATCTCGCTATCCCAACGAAGCTTATATCGTCCCTTTCAAATCCGGGAGGAAATCCGATGAACGAAGCACTCTGGCTGTCGGCAACATTCCTGTTGGGACTAGTTGGTCTCGGCCTTTGTTTCGCGTTTTTGGTCGCCTGCGAGAAAATCTAGGGAAGCAGTCATGATCTATCTAACCGCTGTCGTTGCGGCCCTGGTGTCGCTTACCTGGTTACCGCAATGGTTCGTCCCGAGTGGTTCTAGTCATTACCGCTTGCTGACATTGAAAGAGAGGACTTAAGGCCTATGTGGCTTCTGCCAGTCTCCATAATCGTATTCACGATAGTAATTGCAATCCCAGTAAGCCGTTACATGGCGAAGATCATGGACGGCAAGTACAAGGCGTCGCGAATCTTCGGATGGTTCGAGAAACATCTCGATAGCGGGCCGCAGAACTGGAAGCAGCAGTACACGGTAGCGCTGCTCGTCTTCAACACAGTCCTGTTCGTCTATGGCTACATCGTCTTGTCGTTGCAACCGTGGATGCCGCTTAATCCGCGTGGCCTCGGGATGCTGGCGCCTAGCACGATCTTTAACACCGTTATCTCGTTCATCACGAATACGAACATCCAGTATTACTCGGGGGACGTCGCGTTTTCGAATTTCACTCAGATCTTCTTTTGCGTCGCGATGTTTTTCCTCTCCGCGGCTGTCGGCTTGTGTGCTCTCACGGCGATCATTCGAGCTCTCAGAAGCGATTCGAGCCTGGGTAACTTCTTCCTCGATATGTGGCGAGTGGTCGTCTATCTGTTCCTGCCCGCAGCCTTCGTCATTAGCCTTGTCTTCCTTGTCCAGGGAATGCCGATGACCTATCAGAACGCCTACCAGGTCTCGACGCTCGAACCCGCCTCGATGGGAACGACCGATACAATGGCCAGCCGAAGCAGCAGACAATAGTTATCGGGCCGCTTGCAGCGTTTGTTCCTATGAAGATGATGGGGACTAATGGCGGTGGCTTTTTCGGAATGAACTCGGCCCATCCGTTCGAGAACCCCGGCGCGGGAACGAACTTCTTCGAGACCTTTTGCATGATGCTCTTCCCGATGGCTCTGGTCCTGATGTATGGCCGGATGCTCAGTCGGTTCCGCCACTCGGTCGTCATATTCTCGGTGATGTTGTTGTTATTCGTCGGGACTGTGGTCTGGGCGATTTACTTTGACACGATGCAGCCCAATCCGGGACTGACTGCCCATCCGCAGAGTAGAACCTTCACGATCGCGAGTGCGACTGTGCCCGGCGGGAAGCGGGACATTGTCCTGCCTGCCGTCGCGGGACTGCCCGTCGATCAGCACCTGGGTAATCTCGAAGGCAAGGAATTGCGTTTCGGAACCTCGGCGGGTGCGACCTTTGCGGCCGCGACAGTTGCGTAACGTGCGGCGCGGTAAACGCCGAGCACGACAGCTTGAATCCTATTGCCGGGCTATCGCCCTTCGTCGGCATGTGGCTGAACTGCATTTACAGCGGCAAGGGCGTGGGGATGATCAACCTGTTGCTCTTTCTCATCATAGGTATCTTTCTCGCCGGCCAGATGGTGGGACGCACGCCAGAGTATCTTGGCAAGAAGATCGGTGCTCGCGAGATGAAGCTTGCCATGATCGCACTCCTGGTCCATCCGATCTTGATCCTGGGACCGTCGGGACTGTTCGCCGCGACCAGTTGGGGAATGAAAGCCACCAGCAACCCGGGCGCGCACGGACTATCGCAGATCGTCTACCAGTTCTCGTCATCATCTGCGAACAACGGCTCCGCTTTTGACGGCCTGGGAGTGAGCTATGGCCTGAACAACAATCCAAGTCCAGCGGCCGAGGCCGTGCCGTGGGACATAGCGGGCGGCCTGGTAATCATGTTCGGCCGCTATCTTCCAATAGTAGCACCCATCGCGATGGCGGCGTTTCTCGGCATGAAGAAGAGCACGCCATTCGGTCTGGGAACTCTGCGCGACGATACTGCCACCTTTGGCTGTCTGCTCCTGGGCACAATCGTGATCGTTGGCGCACTGCTGTTCCTGCCGGTCGCCGCGCTCGGTCCGTTGGCGGATCACTTGGGACCGATACCGTTTGGCGGTTAGGCCGGGCGCCAATGGTGTCGCACTTTTGAGGACCGTTCTCGCAGATGAGCATGTTATGTCGGAGGATTTAAAAATGGGAGCAGTCGCAACACCGATACGGACTATTCAGGAACCTCAGCATCCCCGTCCGTCAAGGCGGATCAGAAGCCGAAAACTTTTCGAACCGGAGCTCGTGCGCGACGCCTTGAAGCAGTCCTTCGTGATGCTTCGCCCCGACATTCAGTGGAGCAATCCGGTCATGTTTGTGGTCGAGATCGGCGCGGTGCTGACACTGCTCTTCATCGTGCAGGCGTTGGTGAGTACCTCCGCGAGCCAGGTCCCGATCACGTATTTCATCGCGCTGGATTTCTGGCTTTGGCTGACTGTCCTGTTTGCGAATTTCGCCACCGCGCTTGCCGAGGCGCGCGGCAAGGCCCAGGCCGATTCGCTGCGCAAGACGCGCACTGAGACGCCGGCCTATCGCATCAAAGTCGGCGATGTGGTCGAAGAAGTTTCGTCAACCGATCTGAGGCCGGGCGATCGTGTCGTTATAAGCGCGGGACAAGTGATTCCAAGCGACGGCGAGGTCATCTCGGGCATTGCGTTGGTGGATGAAGCTGCGATTACCGGCGAGATCCGCGAGGCCGGCGGCGACCGCTCCGGAGTTACCGGCGGAACAAGGGTTATCTCCGATCGAATCGCGGTAAAGATCACCGCGCAGCCAGGCGAGACCTTCCTCGATCGCATGATCGCTCTGGTCGAGGGCGCCGTTCGCCAGAAGACGCCGAATGAAATCGCGCTGACGCTGGTGCTGTCCGCAGTTACCCTTGCGTTTCTGATCGTGGTTATCCCGATCTGGCCGATGGCGTGGAATGCCGAACAGTACATGATGGGTTATCTCGGCACGTCCGAGCCGCTGAAAAGCCTGGGCACCGACGTTCCAACCCTTGTAGGTCTCCTCGTCTGTCTTATACCTACAACCATCGGAGCACTTCTCGCCGCGATCGGAATAGCGGGAATGGATCGCGCACTCCAGGCCAACATCATCGCCAAGAGCGGCAAGGCGGTTGAGACGGCAGGCGATATCGACGTCGTGCTGCTGGATAAGACGGGCACGATCACTGTGGGCAATCGCCACGCCACTGACTTCGAGCCGGTTGCTGGCTATACGAAACAGAGACTGGCGCAGTTGGCGGCGCTTGCTTCGGCGGCTGATGAAACTCCGGAGGGCAAGAGCATCGTGGTCGCAGCTCAGGCGGCCGGAGTCGGTGCCAGAGAGTTGCAAACGCCGGTCGGCGCGCAATTCATCGCCTTTAGCGCGCAGACTCGGATGAGCGGCGTTGATCTCTCCGATGGCGGATGCATTCGCAAGGGCGCGCCGGACGCGGTTATCGCCTTCGTCCGAAAGAGAAACGGCGCAGTGCCAGCCGGGTTGGAGAAGATCGTCGACACTATCGCCTCGAAGGGCGCGACCCCATTGGTGGTGGCTGAAAATTCCAAAATCGCCGGCGTGGTCGCGCTCGAGGACATCTTGAAACCCGGGATGAGCGAGCGGTTCGAGCGGCTGCGCAACATGGGTCTGCGAACGGTGATGATCACCGGCGACAATCCTCTCACCGCCGCGACGATCGCGAAGCAGGCTGGCGTCGATGACTTTGTCGCGCAAGCCACGCCGGAATCAAAACTAGCGTACATCCGCAAGGAACAAGCTGAAGGCAAGCTGGTCGCGATGATGGGCGATGGAACCAACGATGCCCCTGCGCTGGCACAGGCCGACGTGGGCCTGGCGATGAACTCCGGCACGCAGGCCGCCAAGGAAGCCGGCAACATGGTTGACCTTGATTCTGACCCAACCAAGCTCATTGAAGTGGTCGAGGTGGGCAAGCAGCTCCTGATGACCCGGGGTGCGCTGACCACGTTTTCTGTGGCCAACGACGTTGCCAAATATTTCGCGATCGTTCCGGCGCTGTTCGCCGGCACGCTCCCATGGCTCGCGGCGATGGATGTGATGCATCTACACTCGCCGACCTCCGCGATACTGTCGGCGGTCATCTTCAACGCCATCACCATTCCGGCGCTGATTCCGGTCGCCTTGAAGGGAGTCAAATATCGGCCGCTGGGTGCCGATGCACTCCTGCGGGAAAATCTTCTCATCTGGGGTCTCGGCGGCATCATCCTGCCGTTCGCCGGCATTAAGCTGATCGACGTCGTCCTTAGCGCTATGCACCTGGTTGCGTGATCAACGCCCGATTGAAGGTAACAACGATGAAAAATCACATAATCAAAAGTTTCTGGCTGTTAGGGAGTTCAGTCGTAATCTGCTGCTTGATCTACCCACTGGCAGTATGGGCAATCGGGCAAACGTTCTTCCCGTTCACCGCCAATGGCAGGATGGTCGCGGGACCGGATGGAAAGCCGGTCGGGTCGCTGCTCATCGCGCAACCGTTCACCAAGGATGAGTATTTCTGGCCGCGACCCTCGGCTGCATCTTATGACGGTTCGGCGTCGGCCTCATCGGCGCTCGCGGCATCCAACTATATGTTGCGCTATCGCGTAGCGCAGGCACTGGGCCCGATCGTCAAGTACAAGAGTGGAGCAAAGGCGGGTCAATTGGTGGCCCCGGACATCGAAGCATGGTTCCAGCAGGACAGCTTCGGCGGACAGCCGCACATCGTCGCGCAGTGGGCTGATGCTCACAACGCAGCGGCACAGGGATGGGTAAGTGCCGATCCGTCGCATGCCACGTACATCACTGATTGGGCGAAGGACCATAAGGCCGAAGTTGCAGACTGGATCAAGCAGAACCCAGGCACCCCAACTCCGCAACCGTCGGATCTGGCCATCCTGTTCTTCGAAAACTTCTCCAAGCAGTATCCCGGCAAGTTTCCGTCGGCGGTTACCACGCAGTTGCCCGGTGGAAAGAGCCAGACCGCGATCGAGCCAGTCAAGGACGGATCGGACATCCAGTCCAACTTCTTCGACATGTGGCGGCAGGACCATCCGGATGCACCCCTCGCTGACGTACCGGGAGATATGGTTACGGCTTCCGCCTCCGGGCTCGATCCGCATATCACGCTGCAAAACGCCGAATACCAGCTCGACCGGGTTGCTTCAAAATGGGCGACCGATACCAAGCGCGACCCGGGCCAGTTGCGCGTGGAGATCGGTCAAATCTTGCAGACAGACGCGTTCGCGCCGCTGGGAGGTTTCGTCGGCGAGAAAATGATCAACGTGTTGCAGGTCAACCTCGAATTGAACAAGCGCTATGGTGCGCCGCCAGCGTAGCCATTTTTGAGCATGCGCGGGTCAGCGCAACTCGAGGGCGATTTTCGGGGACACAGGGCGATGGATGTTCAAAGACCATACGGAGCTCCGGCGCTTGAATTTCGCGCTAACAACCAGGCGCTGCAGGAACCGATCGAAGAAGATTTGTTGCTCGAATCGCGGAACCCTGAAATGTCCGCGATGCTCGAGACGCTCGAACGAGCCGCGGCGGGCGAATCGACAATTCTCCTGACCGGTGAAAGCGGCACCGGCAAAGATGTGCTTACCCGCCAGATTCATCGATGGAGTCCGCGGCGGCGTGGCCCGTTCGTCGTAATCAACTGCACGACGCTGGCCGAGCACTTGCTGGAAGACGAGCTGTTTGGCCACGTTCGCGGGAGTTTCACCGGCGCCATCAATGATAAGCCGGGACGTCTGGAAGCCGGCAATGGCGGCACCGTGTTGTTCGACGAAATCGCCGAGCTCCCAACCTCGCTGCAGATAAAGCTTCTTCATTTCGTGCAAGACCGTTGCTTTGAGCGAATTGGCAGCAATCGCATACTCAGAGTTGATGTTCGCGTCGTCGTCGCGTCCAATCGAAACCTGGAAGCCGAAGTCGCCGCCGGACGCTTTCGCGAGGATCTCTTCTATCGCCTGAATGTGATCGCATTCACGCTTCCGCCGCTCCGCGAACGAACTCAGGACGTCCTTCCTTTCGCGGATTGGCTGTTGCAGAGAATGTCGATCGCCTCCGGCCGTCCCCAGCTTCGCCTGTCGATGGAGGCCGCCGGGGCCCTGGTCAGCTATCGATGGCCGGGAAATGTTCGCGAGCTTCACAATGCCCTGAAGCGCGCAGCCGACCTCGCTTGTAGCGAAACAATCACCCTTGATGACCTGCCGGACTCGGTCCGTCATCGCGTCTCGCCGATGTGTGCCCCCGCTGCGCGCGGAACCAGGCTGAAAGACTTCGAGCGTGAGCAAATTCTGCGCGCGCTGGCGCAAAGCCCGACTCTTGGCCAGGCGGCGGCCGCACTCGGCATCAATGTGACGACGCTCTGGCGCAAACGCCGACAGTACGGCATCGGCTGAATCCGCCTCGTATAGAGCCGTGCCTCGCGGAACGCAATAGGTAAATTTGAGCCGAAGCGTAATTAGACGCATTGACATCTGCATCTGACCGTTCTAATACGAGACAACGGGCGTGAAAAATTCACGCCAAAGGCATTAAGTCGGGCCAGGGAAAAAACGTTTCAGGGCTTTCACGGAGGTTCGAATGTTATTGGGGACATTGGGGATTCGCAAAACGGTCGTCGTCGGGGGCATCGCGCTGCTGGCCCTCGTGGCAATGAGCCTGCCAGGGGAGGCAGGCGTCAAGCCGGGCGACTTCATTACTCCGGACAACGCGGCGCAGGTGAAGGACCTCGTTTCACCGGGCGTATTTTACAAAGTGCAGCACGGGATGACGATGAAAATCGTCCCGACACTGCGCGTGGACTGGCCGCCTCCTTATAAGGATGCGACAGAAAAATATTCGTCGCAAGTGCAGCTCTCGAAGGATCATCGCACGGTCGTCGGCTATGTCGCCGGCCAGCCGTTCCCGCTGATCGACGCGAACGATCCTGACGTTGCGACCAAGGTCATCTGGAACAACGTGTGGCGCCCGATTCAATCCGACGACTACGATCTCCGCTATTTCGATTGTGACACCGTTTACACCGGCTACAACAAGCCGTTCTTTGAAGTTGCATACGGACAGCTCGGCCACTACGCCGGTTACGACCTCGTCGGCCGAACCGAAGTCGAGCCGCTGCCCGTCGATCCCGACTTCAAGACTACCAACCGCCTGTGGCTGTTCCTGCTCGGTCCCGAACTCGCGCCCCAGGACGCTCGCGGCACCAGCCTGCTGCGCTATCGTTATGGGGATCCGGCTCACGGCGACGACACTTGGACCTGGCAGACCGGCTCGCGGCGTTTGCGCCGTCTGAACGAGTCGATAAATTCGAGCGCGACTGGCGCGCAGACCTGGGATCCCGATCACTATTCTGGTTTCAATCCCAAGACCGAGCAGTACAACTACAAGTTCCTGGGCGAGAAGGAGATGCTCGCGACGGTTGACGCCGAGCATTCACCGGAAATCCGGTGCGCCACCGACGGCGGCGCCAGTGCGTGCCCGGAACGTTGGCAGATGCGCCACGTGTACATCGTGACCGCTGAGCCACGCAGGAGCGTGAACAACGCGGCGGCGCTGGATTCCAAGACCGTCATCTACATGGATTCTGAAATGTGGTTCGAGCCGTACATCGACACGTATGATCGCCGCGGCGAGCTGTTCCGCAACCACATCTACTGGCTCGCGTATCGCGACCGTCCGGTACCCGACGCGAAAGTCGCCATCTATCCTTTCAAGCGCGAATTCGTCGTCGGCGCCTGCTCCACCGATGTGCAGAGCACCGAGGCCACCATGTGCTACCTGCCCGGCATCGAGACGCCCGAGCGTGAATGCTGGTACATCAACATGGGTGCGGTGGACAAGGCGTTCTTCACCACCGAGGCGATGGTGAAGATGTCAGAAGTCGGCCACATGTAGCCTGGCGATCGGATCTTGATCACACGAACGCCGGCAGGAGCATCGACTCCTGTCGGCGTTTTCTTTTTCTGTCGAGCGCCCGGGGTCGATTCTTCGCGCGCCTAGCTCAATAGTACGTAGGCGGCGCCGCCCACCAGCACCAGCACGCCAGGGTTGATGTGGCGCCATAGCAGAATCCCGAAAACCACAACCGCGATTGCCAGCGTCTGCGCGTTCACGATCGAAAGCTTCGCGATCGCATACGTGCCCGACATCATCAGGCCTATCGCCACCGGCGCCAGCCCGCGCTGAATCGACGTGCGCCACGGCCATCCGCCCAGACGCACCCACCATCGATTGACGAACAGTGTGATGATGCAGTCGGGCAGAAAAAATCCGATTCCCACCACGACCATCCCTGCCCATCCCGCGAGCTTGTAACCGATCACCAGCACCATCAGCATGTTCGGCCCCGGCGCGACCTGCCCGAGGCTGTAGATGCTGCGGAACTGCCCGTCGGTGAGCCAGTGAAACGTGTGCACCGTCATGTGCTGCATCTCGGGCAACACCGCCGTGCCGCCGCCGACCGCCAGCACCGACAGCAGCGAGAAGACCAGGAACAGGTGGATCAATCGCGTCATGTGGATTTTGATCTCAACTGCTAATGACGGAACAAGTGATGGCGCGCGCCGCGATGAAACGGCAGATGCTCGTCCTCCGCACGCGGTTTCGAAACGTGCGGACGGTACAGCCACACCGATATCGGCCCGATACCAAGCAGCACCACGAACAATTGCAATTTAAGTGAGCTGACCGCCAGGAACGTGATGATGACGATCGCGATGTCGGGAAGCTGGCGAAACTGCCGCCGCCCGATCTGCAACGTCACCGCCGACAGCAAACCGACCGCCGCCGCGGCAATCCCGAGCAGGAAACGCTTCAGCTCGGGATTGCTGTGATTCGATTGATACAGTATCCCGAGCACCATCACGACGATCGACCCCGGCAGCAGCATCCCGATGACCGATACCGCCGCGCCCGCGATGCCGCGCAGATTGTCGCCCATGATGATCGCCATGTTGACGGCGTTGAGCCCGGGCAGCGTCTCGCTGATCTCCATCGCGCCGAGAAAGCCCTCGTCGTCGAGCCAGCCTTCGTCGCGCACCAGGTACTCGCGCAGATAGGCGACTGCGCCGCCGCCGAAGCTTAGCCCTCCCGCGAGCAGGAAGATCCTGAACAGTGTCAGCAGGCTCGGATGAAGATCGGGCTCACTCTTCGTGTTTGAGACTGGTATTTCTGTATCCGTAGATGAGGGCGGTCTTGGTTGTTCCACGCTGCACCCAGTCTGTGGCCCGCGATTGCAGGGCCGTGTAGAAGAACTCGGAAAGTTCGCGCTGCTTGCGCCGCACCGCTTCGGGACTGTCGAACTTCAACTGGTACGCGAACTCCGCGACGATCGGCGAATTGGAGCTGCGCACGCGCCACACGGCGAGCGTCGCCTTCGCCTCGAGCTTGTGGCCGAAGTCCAGCATCCCGAGATCGACCAGGTATTCCTGGATCGATACGCCGTTCACCACGCTTAGCGGCGCCTTCGGATTCGCGTCGATATGCTTGAGCGCGGGAAACGCTTCGGCGGTCGTCTCGAATCGTTGCGTCAATATGATGTTGGGCGTGTCGAGCTCGCAATTGTGCGAATACACCAGCCGCATCCCGAGCGCGCCGTCCTTGGGCAGGAGGATTTCCTCTTTGAACTTCAGCGTGTATTCGCACGGCAGCAGCGGGCGCGGATCCACCGCCAGCGCCACCTTCTTTTCCGGATGCCGAAATTTGATCACCAGCTCGTGCCGCGCGTCGGGCACGCCATGATGGTAGAAGGTGCGTTTTCTCAGGATGAAACCGTGATTGTAGAGCTTGAAGTGCGGCGTGTCGTAGAAGACCACTTCGCGCTGATGAGCCTTGATCGATTCGTCCATCTTGCCGAGCTTGATGCCCAGCGACTTGGCCGCGTGATGCGCCAGTTTCCAGAATTTGTGAAACGCCTTCTCGTCGGGGAACAGCTCCGGCCTCAGCAGCAGCTTGTATTCGCGAAACTGAATCTGGTCCGACGGAACGATCGGTTCGTAAAGCTTTGAACTTTCGGGGTGCGCACTCATCCGCAATTATCGTCTGCTCGTCGAGTCAATTATTACTGATTTGCTGGCGGGTCCGAAACTGTTACTCAGTCATTTTGGAGAGGAGGCCTGGCGCAGCGAGATAGGTACCGGGCCAGCCTGCCGGGAGTCAAACATGAGCATCGCAACACCACTGTCCGAGCGTATCGCCGCCGCAATCCCGCGCGGCGTCAGCGTACCGATTCCGATCCTCGCCCATCACGCGTCGGGCGCCGAAATCTGGGACGCCGACGGCCGCCGCTACATCGACTTCGGTAGCGGAATCGCGGTGCTCAACGTCGGCCATCGCCATCCGTACGTCATTGCCGCCGTGCAGGCTCAGCTCGACGCCTTTACTCACACCTGCTTCGGCGTGACGCCGTACGAGTCGTACGTCAAGCTCGCCGAGCGGATGAACCAGCTCGCGCCGATCGCGGCGCCCAAAAAACCATCTTTCTGACCACCGGCGCCGAGGCGGTCGAGAACGCCGTCAAGATTGCGCGGCACGCGACCGGCCGGTCCGCGATCATTTCGTTCACCGGCGGATTTCACGGGCGCAGGCTGATGGCGCTGGCGCTCACCGGCAAAGTGAATCCATACAAAGCCGGCTTCGGGCCATTTTCCGCAGATACGTTTCACGCGCCGTTCCCCGACGCATATCGCGGCGGCAGCACGGAGATGAGCCTCGCCGCGATCGAGGCGTTGTTCAAGTCGTCGGTCGAGCCGTCTCGCGTTGCCGCGATTATCATCGAGCCGGTGCAAGGGGAGGGCGGCTTCAACGTCGCGCCATTCGAGTTTCTGCGCGAGCTCCGCGCCCTGTGCGACCGCCACGGCATCGTCTTCATCGCCGATGAGATTCAGACTGGCTTCGGACGCACGGGCAGGATGTTCGCCGTCGAGCACGCTGGCGTCGAGCCCGACCTCATAACGACCGCCAAGAGCCTGGCCGGGGGATTCCCGCTCTCGGGCGTCATCGGCAGCGCGGAAATCATGGACAGCGTCGCACCCGGCGGTCTCGGCGGCACGTTTGCGGGCAGTCCCGTATCATGCGCCGCCGCGCTCGCCGTGCTCGACATATTCCGCGACGAGCAGGTGCTCGCGCGTGCGGAAAAGCAGGGCGCGCTGGTCCGCGCGCGCCTCGACGCGATGCGCGAGCAGTTCCCGTTCATCGGCGACGTGCGCGGACTTGGCGCGATGCTCGCGATCGAGCTGGTCCGCGACCGCGCAACCAAGGAACCGGCGCCCGAACTGGCAAGCCGCCTCGCGAAGCGCGCGTCGGAGCGCGGCCTGATTCTGCTGACCGCGGGAATCCACGCCAACGTCATCCGAATCCTCGCGCCGCTGACCGCGTCTCCCGAATTGATGGACGAAGGCATGACAATTTTGGAGCACTCGCTCGCCGACCTCCGCTAGCACTGTGCACCTAATTCATATGAAATATGGCAGATGAGGCTCCCCGACGTTATCGGAATCGGGCCGCCGCGCACTGGTTCGACCTGGCTCTACAACGCGCTGCGCGACGCGGTGGACATGCCCGACGGCGTCAAGGAGCCGCAATTTTTCAGTACGTTCTACGACAAGGGCATCGACTGGTACGCGCATCACTTTCGCTACGCGACCGGCCGCCGTCCCATCGCAGAAATCTCGCCGCCGTATTTTTTCCATCCTGAGACGCCAGCACGCATCAAGACTCACATTCCGAACTGCAAAACCGTCGCGACGATGCGCAATCCCGTTGATCGGATCTATTCCGTGTACAAGCTGATGCGCCACTACGGATGGGTGCGTCGCGGAACCCTCGACGAGGTCCTGCAATCCCGGCCCAATCTCGGCGGCGGCAACCGCTACGCGGCACACCTCCAGACTTGGTTCGATACCTTCGGGCGCGAGAACGTGCTCGTCACGATGTACGATGAATTGCGCGACCAGCCGCAGGCCTACCTCAATCGCGTCTGCGATTTCATCGGTGTCCCGCGAATCGCGCTCGCGCCGCGCCCCGACCTCAGCGGCGACGTGAACTCGTTCGCTCGCGCACCGAAAAATCGCCGGCTCGCGATCAACGCGACCAAGCTGATGTATTGGCTCAAGGGGCATCAGGCGTACGGCCTCATCAAGGCGCTCGAACGCGCGGGCGTGTGGGGGTTCTGCGGTGGACGCGGCGAGCCGTATACGCGTCTCACCATCGAACAGGAGGAGCGACTGCGCGAACGCTACATCCCTGAAGTCGAGGCGCTCGAAGAATTGCTCGGCATCGATCTCTCCGCGTGGAAAAAGCCGCGGGCCGCCGAGCGTCCCGCTCCGCGGCTAGCCGTCGGATGATTCGACGGCTGCCAGAAATCATCGGCGCTGGTCCCGGCCGCACCGGCACCACGTGGCTGCATCGCGTGCTCGAGGGCCGCGTCGATTTGCCCTACGGCGTCAAGGAGACGCAGTTTTTCAACACGTTCTATGACAAGGGCATCGACTGGTACGCGCATCATTTTCGCTACGCGACCGGCGAGCGCAAAATCGCCGAAATCTGTCCGTACTTTTTCCATCCGCTCGCTCCGGATCGCATCAAGACCCACATCCCGAATTGCCGTATCATCACCACGCTGCGCGATCCCGTCGATCACGCTTTTTCCGCGTACAAGCTCGTCGTTCACTTTGCATGGGCGCGCGGCTCGTTCGACGAGGTCCTGAAATCACGCCCCAATCTTGGCAGCGGCAATCGTTACGCCTCTCATCTCCAGACGTGGTTCGACTTGTTCGGCCGCGAGAACGTGCTGGTAACGATGTACGACGAATTGCGCGCGCAGCCGCAGTCGTATCTGGATCGAGTGACCGATTTCATTGGCATCGAGCGCATCGCACTTTCCGCGCGCCCCGAAATCGGTGATGATGTCCATTCGTTTGCGCGCGCTCCACGCAACCGCAAGCTCGCGCGCAACGCGCGCAAGATGATGTACTGGATGCAGAGTCATCAGGCATACGGGGTAATCAATCTGCTCGAGCGCGCCGGCGTGTGGGATTTCTGCTACGGCCGCGGCGAGCCATTCGGCCGCCTTACGCCCGAGCAGGAACAGCACTTGCGCGAGCGCTACCTGCCGGAAGTCGAGGCGCTCGAGGAACTGCTAGCGATAGATCTCTCCGCGTGGAAAAAACCGCAAGTGCGCCGCGTAACCGTTGCTTAAATAGATGACTCAATCTTCCAACAACGCGCGCGACTTGCGACTGCCCGACTTCATCGGCGTCGGTCCCGGCCGCACCGGCACCACGTGGCTGCACGAAGTTCTGAAGGGCCGCGTAAATCTACCTGCCGGAATCAAGGAGACCGATTTCTTCACCACCAACTACTACAAGGGCATCGACTGGTACGCGCATCACTTCCGCGACGCCGACCGCGCGCGCCCAGCTGGCGAGGTCAATCCATACTTCGGCTTCCCCGAGGCCGCTGAGCGTATCGCGCTCCATATTCCGCGCTGCAAAATCATCTGCTCGTTTCGCAACCCCGTCGAGCGAATCTATTCGGCCTATAAACTCTGGCGTCATTACACGCTGACCAACGATCCACTCGACGTGTTCCTGGTAAAGGTTCCGCAGATCATCGAAGTGACGCGCTACGCGACGCATTTGCCCGACTACCGCGCGCGCTTTGGCGACGACCGCGTGCTAGTGCTGCTCAACGACGACCTGCGCGCCGATCCGCAAACCTACCTTGACTGCGTTTGCGACTTCATCGGCATCGAGCGCTATCCGGTGCCGGCGTCGGCCGCCGAGGGTGAGATGATCAACTCGATTAACGATCTGCCGAGATTTCCGCGCGTTGCCCGCAAGGCGCGCCACTTCATGTACTGGCTCGAGGAGAAACAAGCCTACACCACCAGCAATTTTCTCGAGCAAGCTGGTGCGTGGAAGCTGGTTTTCGGCGGCGGACCAAAGTTTCCACCGCTCGATCCAGAGATCGAGGCGCGCCTGCACGAACTCATGCGCCCCGAAATCGACGTGCTCGAGCAAATGATCGGACGCGATCTATCGGCGTGGAAGAGTCCTCGCGCCAAAAGCGGTCGCGCCGTCGGCAGCGCCGCTGCCACTCAGGGAAAGTAGTTCGCGATGGCGAAGGTGTCGACAATTGTTGCCGTGTACAATGGCGCAGCCGCCATTGACCGTGCGCTGAGCAGCATTTTTGCCCAGACTTTCACCGACAACGAAGTAGTCGTCGTCAATGACGGTTCGACCGACGACACCGCATCAGTGCTGTCGCGCTATGGCGATCGAATCCGCGTGATCACCCAGTCCAACCGCGGTGTATCCGCGGCGCGCAACGTTGGAGTACGCGCCTCGGTCGGCGAGTACATCGCATTTCTCGACCATGACGACGAATGGATGGCGGGAAAGCTCGCGCGATGTGTCACCGTACTCGATCAAGATAAAGCCTGTGGGCTAGTCTACACCGACGCGTTCAAGGTTGACCTAAAAGGGCTGCCGATGCCCAATCAGGAGAGCCAGACCGACGGCGTGGATTCGCCTACGATGGCACAAATGCTCGCGCGCCCGTGGAATGTCGTGCCCAGTCAGCTCGTGGTGCGACGATCGGCGTTCGAGCGGTCGGGTGGATTCGACGAGCGGTTGGGTGCTTCCTGCGAAGATCTGTTTTTCCTGTTGCGGGCGCGTGAGTTCGGACATTTCCTACGCGTCCGCGAATCTCTCGTGCGCAAGACCACGCGCCCGCTCTATCCCAAGGCGCTCAACCGCGAACCGCAATGCGACTTGTACGTTAGGCTGCTCCGCGAACGCTATGGCGCCTCGGCCGCCGGCGTCATCCGCGAGTTCCGGCTCAGCCGGATGAAGGTCATGCAGCACATGGCCCGCGTTCTGATGAACGAGGGAGGACCCAAGGATGCGCGCCGATGTCTCGCCCGCGTCATCTACTATCAACCTGCCTCACCGAAGGCATATCGCCGATATCTAAAAACCTTCCTTCCGGCGCGCACGCCGCGGGTGTCCTCGAGCTCGGACTTGCCGGGAGTTTGAGCCGCGGTTCGCTGGGGCCGACTTGGGAAGATGACATCTGCCGCGTCAACATCCGAGCAGGGCGAACGCAACCCGCGCGTCTCGATAATAATCCCGGTTTACAACGGTGCCGCGACGATCGAGCGCGCGCTCAAGAGCGTTTTCGATCAAACCTTCACCGACTACGAAGTCGTCGTCGTCGATGACGGCTCGACTGACGACACGCCCGCAGTGTTGGCGAAGTACGGCGACAAACTTCGCGTCGTGCGACAGGCCAATCGCGGATTGCCCGCCGCGCGCAACGCTGCCATCGCCGCTAGTCGCGGCGAACTACTCGCACTGATCGATCACGACGACGAATGGCTCCCGCAAAAGCTCGAGTTTGCCGTCGCCGCGATGCGCGCCGATCCCGGCGCGGCGCTGCTTTATTCCGACATGATCGTCGTGAACGAGGCCGGCGAGGAGTTCCGCCGGTCGCAGATCGGCTCCGACACCGCGCACGCGCCCACGATGGACGAGATGCTCGCGCGCATCTGGCCGATCACGCCGAGCACGGTCGTGATGCGCCGCGACGCCTTCGATCGCGCCGGCGGTTTCTGCGAACAACTGATCAGCGCCGAGGACATTCATTTCTGGCTGCTGATGCGCGAGCAAGGGCATTTTATCTACCTGCCCGAAAAATTAGTCCGCTTCACTTACGGCCAGTTGTTTCCCAAGGTGCTGAACCGCGATATCGGCCCCACCGCAATTGTCGATCTGATTCGCCAACGATATGGCACGCGCGCGGACGGACTCGTGAAGGACTTCATCCGCCATCGCGTGCGAATGATTGCCAACGCCGGCGTAATCGAGATGAGCCGCGGCAACATGGAAGGCGCCCGCCGATGTTTTGTACGCGTGCTGAAGTACGATCCGCGGCACGTGAAGAGTTACATGCGGATAGCGCGAACGTACCTGCCCGCGCCGATCCGCCGCGCGCTGGGCGGCAAAGCCTCCCGCGGCGGGTAGGGTCTTCTTGCCTCGTCGGCAGGTGAGGGTGCTGCGGCGCATTCACCAAACGTACGTGCTGGATCGCAGAACCCTCACCTAACCTCTCCCGTGAAATAACGGGCGAGGTATCAGACTAGCGTGCGCGCGATATACGCGCCTTCGGCTTCGCCTCAACCTCTTCCGCTTCCGGCGCCGACGACATCGAGCCGTACCCGACGGCGTTGCTGGTATGCCGCCAGTTCACCAGCGCATCGATGCGATCATTCTTTACGCGGTGCTTGTAGTGCTCGACTTTGTCGAAAATCGAATCGATCAGCGTCTCCGACAGCAGCCGTGGCTTGAGGCCCAGGTCGATCAGCTTGGTGTGTCTGGCGTTGTAGTAGTGGACCTCGGCCTCGACGCGCGGGTCCGCGATATGCTGAATCTCGACGTTGCGCCCCTGATGCTTCGCCGCCGCCTGGATCAGGTCCGCTAGCTGCGCGACTGAGAACTGCTCGGTGAACTGGTTGAACACGCGGTATCCCCCGGCTTTCGCGGGCTTCTCGATCGCGATTTCGATACATCGCATCGTGTCGCGAATATTCAGGTAACCGCGGGTCTGCCCGCCCTTGCCGTGCACTGTCAGCGGATGGCCGATCGCTGCCTCGATACAAAAGCGGTTGAGGACCGTGCCCCAGATTCCGTCGTAGTCGAACCGCGTCGCGAGCCGCTCGTCGAGCGTCGTCTCGTCGGTGTCGACGCCGTACACTACGCCCTGGTTGAGGTCGGTCGCGCGGATTCCCCAGATTTTGCACGCGAACTGGATATTGTGCGAGTCGTGGACCTTGGACAGGTGATAGAAGGAGCCCGGCTGCTTTGGATACGGCAGCGTGTCAGTGCGCCCGTTGTGCGTGATCTCGATAAAGCCCTCTTCGATGTCGATGTTCGGCGTACCGTACTCGCCCATCGTGCCGAGCTTGACCAGGTGGCATTCGGGCACGTGCTCACGGATTGCGTAAACGGCGTTGAGCGTGCCGACCAGGTTGTTGACCTGCGTGAGCACCGAATGCCGCCGATCGATCATCGAAAACGGCGCGCTCCGCTGCTCGCCGTAGTGCACGATTGCGTCGGGCTTGAAGTCGCGCACCACGCCGCTGATAAATGGGTAGTCGGTCAGGTCGCCGACCGCGATTCGGATCGACTTGCCGGTCGTCTCGCGCCACGCCGCCAACCGGTCCTGCAACGAGCAAATCGGAATCAGGCTCTCGGTCCCGCATTCGAGGTCCCACAGACGGCGGCTGAAGTTGTCCACCACGCATACTTCGTAGCCGCGCTTGGACAAGTACATCGCCTGCGGCCATCCGAGGTATCCGTCCCCACCAGTTACAATCACCCGCATCGAAAATGCCTCCAACGGTAAAGAGCGAAATATCCTGTCTAGTTATTCCTGATATGCGCGATCAGATCGAGTGCGCCGGGACCTTCCGCCGGACAGGCTCTGCGCCAGCCGATGCGGCAGCCACGTCCGCATCCAGCGCAGGTAGTTCTTGAGCCGATAAGGATCGACCCTGATCGCGCGCGCGAAGGCAGCCCGCGCGCGAGGACGATTGCCGTCGCGCAGCGCCTTGAGGCCGATCGTCGCGAGGATACTCCGCGGCGCGCGCGCGCGCGCATTGACCAGCGGCGCCGCCGAGACCCCGTAGCGCTCCTGCAGATATGCCTCGAAAACGTGCAGTGCCTTCGAGTAATCGGGCAGCCGCTTGAGCTGCCTGGGAAACCACGCGAATCGCCACATGATCAGCGGCTCGTCGATATAGCCGAACGGCCCCTGCTCGCGCAGCTTGATCCAGAAATCCACGTCCTCGAAGCGGAAGCTCGCGCCCTTTAACGCGTCACGATAGCCCCCGCACGCATCGTACGCGGAGCGACGGACGAGGGCAGCGCTCGGCATGATCGGCCACAGCTGCGTCAGCAGTTCGTTCAACGACGGAGCATGGTCGAAGCCTTTCCCGACCAGCGACGTGTTGAGCGAGACGCCCTCGCTGTCCGCCAGCGAGCAGTTGCAGTACACGAGCGACAGGGCGGGGTCGGCATCGAGCGCCGCGATACTACGCTCGAGGAATTGCGGCATCCAGACGTCGTCGGCGTCGAGAAACGCGACGTACTCGCCCGACGAATGCCGCGCGCCGTTGTTACGTGCCGCCGCAGGCCCGCTGTTGGCCTGCTCGATCAGACGCACGCGGTCGTCGTACTGTTTGATGATTGCGAGAGTAGCGTCGGTCGAGCCGTCGTCAACGCAGATTATTTCGAAATCCTGAAGAGTCTGCGCGAGGACGCTGTCCACGGTGCCAGCGATAGTCGCTGCCGCATTGAACGCGGGAATGATTACAGAAACGCGAGGCACGATTTAGTTGGGTTCTCTTGCGGTCTTTTGACCGGCCGCGAAGGCCCGATGGCGACAGGTTACACGCCAAGTGGCAGCCTGCTCAACGGGCTTCGTGAACAGCATCGAGATAGCGGAGGCCGGGATTCGGAGTAACTCAGCTTCGCGTGCCTCGGTGCAGTCGAAGTGCTCCGCATCGCAAAAGATCCGGGATCCCTCGGCTACGCTCGGGATGACACAAAAATAGGAGCAGACAAATAAGACCGGGATTCCTCGCTACAGCAGCTTTCGCTCTAGAATGAGAGAATACACACGAAAAAGAGCAGCCCGCCTCTTCCCAAAATGACTTCTGACAGGCACGAAGTCTTGCATCCTGTCTTAATACTGGGTGCAGGGGTCACCCCTCCCCAAGGAAGCGCGAAACCCACGGAGGGGTTTCGCTACGATGGAATTCTGCCCTTCTACGCGCGGCGGGCGGTTGGCTTGCGGAAGGTCCTGTATGTGCGCCCCTCGGCCAGGCCGAAACGATTCAGCATCCGGTAGACCGTGTAGCGCGATACGCCAAGCAGCTCGGCGGCGCGATGGCAATTGCCCTCGGTTGCCTGCAGCGCCCGAATCAGCGCGAGCTTCGAGGCCTCGCGGATTACGGCGTCGAGGGAGTAGGGCCAGTCCTTGGCGGTGGCATTGGCGCCGCCGTCGACCAGGTCGAGCGTCCCATTGGGAAGCATCGTGTCGGTCGGAACGCCGACCGCCTCTGGAGTCGCAACCTCGTGGCTGAAGGGCAGGTCGTCCACATCGATGCGGTCGGTCTCGGTCATCAGGACCGCGCTCTCGATCGCATGGCCGAGCTCGCGAACGTTGCCGAGCCACTGGTTGGAGCACAGCGCGTCTAATGCGGCGCGCGACACCAGCTTAACGTCCTTGCCGAACAGGCGATTGAAATGCTCGATAAAATGGGCGATGAAGGCCGGGATTGCATCGCGGCGTTCGCGCAGCGGAGGGACCAGGATTGCGGCCGCATTGAGACGGTAAAACAGGTCGTCGCGGAATTGCCCGGCCTTGACCATCGCGCGCAGGTCGCGATTAGTCGCCGCTACCAGCCGAATATCGACCGAATAGCACCGCGACGAACCGACTGGCTGGATCTCATGCGTCTCTACGGCGCGCAGCAGCTTGGGCTGCAGCCGCAGCGGCAGCTCGCCGATTTCGTCCAGAAACAGCGTGCCGCCATTGGCGGAGCGGAAGTAGCCGAGTGAATCTTCGCGGGCGTCGGTGAATGCGCCGCGCACATGGCCGAAAAGCTGCGACTCGGCCAGCGATTCGACCAGGTTGGAGCAGTTGAAGGTCACGAACGGGCCGCCCGGGGCCGAGCCCAGCGTATGCAGTGCTCGCGCTACGAGCTCCTTGCCGGTTCCGGACTCGCCGTGAATCAGAACGATTGCCTTATATGGGCTCAAGCGTGAAATGGTTTTCAGTACCTTGCGCACTTGCGCCGACCGCACCACCATCCCGCCAACCCGCTCCGATCCATGCGCAAGAAGCTCCAGGCTCAACCACTCGCACGCGGCAGCCGCCGGTTCGCTGCGAAGATTATTCGCAGCCGCGACCGGCGTTGCGTTCGCCGAGTACTCTTGAAGGCGCATCTTTGGTTCCTTCTCCGCTGCTTATCTTCGACCTACAGTCAGTTACTAAATCTGCTCTACTAGTTGTAGGGTTTTGGATATAATCGAGCAGTGGCTCGTGTGTCAAGCCGTTGCGCACGAATTTTACCGTCTGACTTTAGCAAAGGCGAGTCCCCTTGTGTCTTGCCATCGCCCTTTCCATCGTGCATAGCGCGGGGCAATCATGACGGGGTTCCACAGCAAATGATAGCCCCAATTCCCCGCCGCACTAATTCTCGCCGTCTCCTATGAAAGGCATCAACCTTCGATCGCCTTAACCTATTGAAAAATCGAACTTTTTACGGCTTATCCACAGTAGCCGATTGCACCCGTTGTGATGCCTCGATTTCCATCAATCGGCGCAAAGATGGCATCGATATGATGGCCTAATAATGCGGTCAAAAAGTGCAGCGCGCGCCGATTCCCGGTAGTCGAGCACGCCAACGATTGCTATGACTAGCGCGGGAGGAATTAAAGATGAAGGTCGTAGTCCTCGTCGCTCGCATTCTCCTGGGGTTGGTGTTCTTTATCTTCGGCCTGAACGGCTTCCTGCATTTCATGCCCAATCCCCCGCCGACTCCCGCCGCGGGTGCATTTTTCGGTGCGTTGATTGGCACCGGCTACATGTTCACCTTGATTTTCGGGCCCCAGGTTTTAGGAGGAGCGCTACTTCTGTTGAACATGGCGGTACCGTTTGCGCTGGTGATTCTCGCGCCGATCATCGTGAACATCATCGCCTTCCATCTCTATCTCTCGCCGGTGCCGATGCAGCTGGCGGTCGCGTTCATCGTGGCCGCCTTCGAGGTCATCCTGGCATGGCACTATCGAGCGGCGTTCGCGCCGCTGTTCGGCGGCGCATCGCGCTCGTGACTGGCCCGCCGCGTACTCGCCTATTTCCAACGCATTGAATTACCTGTAAGCATTGGAATCCCGCAGGCGAGCCGGTAGCTCAGGTGGTAGAGCATGTGACTTTTAATCACAGGGTCCCGGGTTCAAGTCCCGGCCGGCTCACCAGTAAATCCACTCGAAATTGACGAAGTCTCAGGCGTTCGAACTCGCCGCACCCAATCAATGCCCGCACCTTTTGAGGTTGCCGACGGCCGCCGCCGGATTGACAGTGCATAATGCAGATGGAACAGTTGACCACGAAAATTTGCCGACGCGGCTGAACGCGCTGCGGGAAGGGGTCCATGGCAGATTCGAAATCGGCGCTTCACGCTTGCGGCAGTTGCGCTGCCGCTTTTGTTCCTGGTGATGGCGGGGTTGGCGCGTGCCGCCACTATTACCGTCGACACGCTCAGTTCCACCAGCGTCAGCGGTCACTGCAACCTGTCTGACGCTATAACGGCGGCAAACACCACGGCAGGTGTTCAAGCGTGCGCGGCAGGAACCGGCACCGACACCATAGTCTTTCAGACCGGCCTCATCGGCGGAATCGACCTGGTCAGCACACTTCCCGACATCGTCAGCGGCGAGACGGTGACCATCACCGGACCGACCGGCTCGCCGGGCATCACGCTCGAAGGCGGCGGCCACCAAGTTACAAAAGTGGATAGCGGCGCCACGCTAACCCTGCAGAACCTGACCATTGCGGACGGCTCGGCGAGCCTCGGCGGCGCCATCAACAACAGTGGCACGTTGACCGTCACCAACAGCACGTTTTCCAACAACCAGGCCAGCCTCGGCGGCGCAGCGATTTTCAACAACAGTGGCACGGTGACCGTCACCAACGGCACGTTTTCTGATAACGACGCCATCGACAACGACGCCACAGGCACGTTGACCGTCACCAACAGCACGTTTTCGAACAACCAAGCCTCCAACGGATTCGGCGGTGGCATCTACAGCGAAGGCACGCTCAAGGTCACCAACAGCACGTTTTCCGGCAACGAGGCCCTCCAGGGCGGCACGGGCGGCGCCATCCACAACGAGGGTACAGTGAGCCTTAAGGGTAACATTTTGGCGGCCAGCACCGGCGGCAATTGCGGCGGTAAAGCGGTTACTGACGTGGGCTACAACATCTCGGACGACAATAGCTGCGGTTTCAGCAGTCCCAGCGTCAATAACAGCACGACTCTGCATCTTGACCCGGCAGGATTGCAGAACAACGGCGGACCGACGCAGACCATCGCGCTTGAGCCGAACAGCCAAGCGATCGATTTTATTCCCGTCGCCGATTGCACCGACCAATCGTCGCCGACTGCCTTACCTCTAATGAACGACCAGCGCGGCTTGCCGCGTCCCGATCCCAGCAACCTCAATTTTTGCGACGCCGGTGCCTTCGAATTGCAGACGACGCCCTTCGTGCTCGCGCCGAACAGCGAAAGGCTGCAGATAGCGCGTTCGACCACTCCAATTTCAGATCAGGTCAACCTGGCGTTTACCTTCACGGAGAATGGCTTCCCGACGTGCGACGCGGCCGACGATGCGTTCAACGGAATCGATGTCAGTCTTCTGGCAGGCAGTTGTGAAACTCATGACCACACCGGACTGTTCCTGTCGCTGGATTCCTGGGTGGTGCACACGGTCAACCACGTGAGCTACGGAACTCTCTTCTTGGATCCGCTGGCGGCGACCGTCTCGGCCAGGATGGTCGAGCTGCCGATGCCGGCGGCGCCAGCCTGCGGTGAGTGGACGCTGAACATCGAGATCGCAGGCGTCGACTCCGCGCCCCTGGGTAATGGGCCGTTTTCTCTGGTACTTGAAAACCCGGATGGCGATCAGGGATGTTTCGACATCACCAACGCGATAGTCGGCATGCAGATTCCGGTGCCAATCCGCGGTGTGCGGCGCGGGGTTAGGCGATAAGGGCGGGTCAGGTGAGTGGATTAATTTCGCCGAAGTCCCGGGTTCAAGTCCCGGCCGGCTCACCAAATTTCGCACCTAGTAGAAGAATATTGAAACGAACGCTACGGACGACTACTGAAAGATAAGCCTCGACTGACCTTTAACCACCGGGGTCCGGGTTCACGACCCGACCGGGCTCACCAAAAATCCAGTTCGGAGATTGTGCGATGAGTGACGCTGAAAAAGTTCCGACCACCGGCAACGGCCAGCAGGAATTCGATTTCGACCCTGAGACGCTTCGCGCCAAGTATCGCGAGGAGCGCGACAAACGCCTCCGCCCCGACGGCAACGAACAATACGTCGAAGTGAACGGCGACTTCAGCCGTTACGTGGACGATCCTTACGTCGATCACGGCTTTACCCGACCACCGCTGAACGACGCGGTTGACGTTGTGATCATCGGCGGCGGTTTCGGCGGCCTGCTGGCAGGCGCGCGTCTGCGCGAGGCCGGCGTAAAGGATATCCGCGTCATCGAGAAGGGCGGCGACTTCGGCGGCACCTGGTACTGGAATCGCTATCCCGGTGCGCAATGCGATATCGAGTCGTACATCTATCTGCCGCTGCTCGAGGAAACCGGCTACATCCCCAAGGAGAAGTACTCGTACGCGCCGGAAATCCTGGCCCACGCGCGGCGCATCGGCGAGCAGTTCGATCTGTATCGCGACGCCTGCTTTCAGACCCAGATCAAGGCGCTCACCTGGAGCGAGGACGAGTGCCGATGGATCGTCACCACCAACCGCGACGACCGGATGCGCGCGCGGTTCGTCATCATGTCCAACGGGCCGCTTAACCGGCCGAAGCTGCCCGCGATACCCGGCATCGATACCTTCAAGGGCCACACGTTCCACACCAGCCGGTGGGACTACGGATACACCGGAGGCGATACCAACGGAAATTTGCACAAACTCGGCGACAAGCGCGTCGCCGTTATCGGCACTGGCGCGACCGCCGTACAGTGCGTCCAGTTTCTCGCGAAGTACGCGAAGCATCTGTACGTGTTCCAGCGCACTCCCTCCTCTATCGACGAACGCGGCAATCGTCCGACCGACCCCAAATGGGTGAAGACGCTGAAGCAGGGATGGCAGAAGCATCGCATGGAGAATTTCAACGTGCTGGTCACGGGCGGCTTCCAGGACCAGGATCTCGTCAACGACGGATGGACCGACATCATCCGCAACCTCGGCGGTCTGCTCATCGCGCGGAACAACACCAACTCTGCGGTATCGCCGGAAGAGATCATGCGTCTGGCGGAGATCGCGGATTTCAAAAAGATGAATCAGATTCGCGCGCGCGTGGACGCAGTGGTGAAGGACAAGAGGACGGCGGAGGCGCTGAAGCCCTGGTACCGCCAGTTCTGTAAACGCCCGACCTTCAATGACGAGTATCTGCCGGCGTTCAACCGGCCGAACGTCACGCTGGTGGACACGATGGGCCGCGGCGTCGATCGCATCACAGAGAGGGGCCTGGTGTTTGACGGCGTCGAGTACGAGGTCGATTGCATTATCTTCGCCACCGGATTCGAGGTGGGCACGGCGTACACGCGGCGCGCGGGCTTCGAGGTTTACGGCCGTGACGGCAAATCACTGACCGACAATTGGGCGAATGGAGTGAAAACCTTGCATGGTTTCTGCAGCGCCGGTTTCCCGAACTGCTTCCACATGGGCATCACGCAGAACGCGCTGACCGCGAATTTTCCGCACATGCTCGAGGAGCAGGCACGCCACATCACTGCGCTTATTCAGCACGCAAAATCGCAAGAGGCGCGATGCATCGAGCCGACGGCCGAGGCCGAAGCGGAGTGGGTTGCGACAATCAAAGAGAAGGCGATGAACAACCAGGATTTTCTGGAGGCGTGCACTCCCGGCTATTACAACAATGAGGGCAAGCCGCAAAAAGGCTTCGGTCTCGCCGGCGAGCTATACGGCGGCGGCCCGGTCGAGTTCCACGAGCTGATCCGCAAATGGCGCGAATCCGGCGAAATGAAGGGCCTGCGCTTTAGCTGATGCAAACGGAGAGGGGCCGGCTGGGAAGCCGGCCCCTCGGATGCCTAAGCTGGGCGGACGCCGCTTGCGCGGCGTCCGCTTTCACTCCGTCGCGCAGTTTTAGATCTCTGAAAGAGTTCCCTTCCAGGTGCGCGCAGCCAAATCTATCTCGCCCGCGGTGGCCAGCCGGCGGCCATCGGAGAGCTGGACAATGGACGCGGTGGACCACCGGTGTTTGCCCTTGCTCTCGTAGGTTCCTTGACCGACACCGCTCAGGACGTCGCCATTGTCGAGATAGGCCGACCCGACCTGACTGAAAGTCCCATCCTTGCCGCCGCCGATGAAAGTGGAAGTGTCGAAGATCGCTCCAAACCCGGTCCCCGTCCCTTCGAAATTCACCTGGATGAGAACGCTGCCGGCAGGTCCGGGAGTGTTGGTTTGAGTGACCATCTTCAATGAAAATTCGCCGATTGGCTTGCCTGACGCCATGTGTTTTGTTCTCTCTATGTTAGCGGAAGTTAACGATACTAGACCCTCCTTGATGGCCCTATTGAAGCCAAAGAGCAAACGGTTTCGAGGGAGGGTTCTTTCTTCTCGCGGCTAGGTTTGTGCGCTGCGGAGCACGCTTCGTCGAGCGCGCGCGAAAGCGCGGCTTGGAAATTGCGCGCAAATCGGGCCGGTTGTTTGCTGATCATACGCAGGGTATATTAACTATTACTTATTGTAGGGGGAGAACGTCTATGCGAGTTCGCATCAGTCTAGTCGCGTTGTCGGCCGTTTGCTTACTCACTGGTTGTGCTACGGCATACCAGCCCGACGGCGTCTCGGGGGGATACTCCGATCAGCGGCTGGACGGCAACACCGCGCAAGTTTCTTTCCGCGGCAATAGGTTCAATTCACCGGAGATGCTTCATTCATACCTGCTCAGAAGGTGCGCAGATGTAACTCTGCAAAATGGCTACAATTACTTCGTGCTGGTGGAGCCGAGTGCAGGAATTACCAATATTGACGGCGCGAAAGTCGATAACGAATTCAGCGCGGGCGCGACGATCAAAATGTTCAAGGGCAACAAACCTGAGTCTGACCTCCATGCGTATGACGCAGCGGCCGTGGTCAGAAGCATTCCAGTTGACGAGGGTGAGACGGCCGAGGCGACGCCTCCTCCTGTTTCCATAGGCAACAGCCAGGCGGCCTCCGCGCGCATACCTGTCGTGAATCCGAACGCCCTGACCAACGAGCCCCCACCGTTCGAGCACTTTTAGGTCGCGCGTGCTGAATCTACTCTCGTAGCGGCGACGGCTTCCGCTTCGCCGGCGACTTCCCAAATTTCGGCGTGCCCCCGGAGTTCGAGTCCCGGCCTGTTCGCCAGCAAATCCACCCAAAATAGACGAGCTTCAGACGTTTGAACTGTTCGCGGAGCGGCGAAGAAGGCGCGGGCCGTATTGTGCCGCCATCCGAAACGGCCGGATTACCCAATAGAGCGGGAACAGCGCTGTCGGCAGCGGGATGAATTCGTAGTCGCCCATCGTTGGCGCGAACACTCGCCGGACGATGTAACGAATTCGGGCGCGGGCGCCTTCGATCGAACGACTCGGTACCGCCCACGGATCGAAGTTTGCCCTCCCCTGCGCGCCACCGCTGAACAGTTGGTTCGCGACTTTTCTTGCCAATGCCCGCACCGCGCGGTCGTTGCGAGCAATCGCGACGAGGTCACTCGGAACCGGCGCGCCGACCAGCTCGTGCGCCAGATAGATGCCTGTCAGGAACATCCTGCGGCTGCCGAGTGTGGTCGCCTCGTCGAGTATCGCCATCAGATCGATTCCCGGCCGGGCGCGAATCGTCTCCGCAACGTCGCAGATCGATTCGAGCTGGACCCATCCGTGCTTCGCCGCGTGAACGCAGATGTACAACAGCAGATCCTCGGGCGCGATTGCGTTCACGGTGCCGAACTCGAGATCAATCTGATGTGCGCGATGCCAGAACGTTTCCTCGTCGGGGCCGAAGCGAAACGAGCGGGGGGTGACCTTCCAATGAACGTCCACTGCCCCCATCCCGTCGGGCCTGAAGAGGGCGTCCTCGTACTCCTGAAAGTAGCCGGTCGCCAGGCCTTCGCGCCGGGTATGAGGCGACAGGTACCTCTCGGCTGTGAGTATTTCAGCGACCCGCGGCAGGTCGCTCTGACGCACGAGAATATCCAGATCGACAAACTGGCGTAGCTCGATCGATCCGTATGCCATCGCAGCGAGCACAGGACCCTTGAACGTGACCGCCGCGATTCCAGCCACGTGCAGCAGGCCCATCAGTCTCACAAGTTCGGCCGTAAGGTGGCGGTTGTAGAGGATGACAAACTGCCACTGCGTTCGCAGCTTCGCCAAACCCTCCTCCGGCACCGAAGTCTGACATTCGAGGTTTAGATATCGATACACCAGCGGGAGCACCGCATGGCGCTTTGCAATCTCGGCGACGCTATCCCAACTGTGCACACGTGCAACAATTTCGGAGGCTAACGCACTGCGCGCAGGTGTCGCCAAGGTCGCGCAGCAGAGCACGAGGGCCGCTTCGCTGGATGATTTGGAATGGTCGAGGAGAGCGTTGAGTGCCACAGAGTTACCAACAATAAGTTCGAGCGGCGCTCGAAGAGCAACCATCGAGTTTCTTTTTTCACGTAGAACTTGTCATACGATGCGTTTGCGTCTACAAAGTACATGCTTTAACGTTGCAAGGCATCAGGGGCAACTTACTAAATCGATGAGAAAGCCCAATCCAGAAATGGAGGAAGGTGCCGGGACCGGGTCCGGCAAAAGACCTCGTAAACCGTACAAGAAGCCACAGCTCACTACCTATGGGAAACTCGCCGAACTGACCGCAGGCGTGGGCGGATCGAACACGGATCCGGGTCAGGGGAACACTACCAAACGGGGCGTCGGCTGATCCCACATCAGACGGTCCTTTGCTCCTTCGATCGGATTTCTTTCGGCGCATAGGGACTAATATGGCTGCGGTTGGATTGTCGGATCAGTCTCGGATCGCTGTCTCGGCGAATCAGATATCGTGCGATCTCGCCGGAGAGGCTGCGATTCTGAATCTGAACAACAGCGTTTATTACGGTCTCGATCTCATCGGGGCCAGCCTCTGGAGTTTGATCCAGGAACCCAGAACCTTTGCAGAGATTAGAGAGGCTCTGCTGGGCATCTACGAGGTGGATAGCGCACAGGTCGAGTCCGACCTCCAAGCCCTCCTGGCGCAGCTTTCAGAGCAAGGGTTGATCGATATCCAGGCATGAACGCCATACGCAAGTTCCGGCAAGTGAGCTCAGCCGAGCGGGGGTTGCTGCTCAACGCCGGTATCTTGCTCGCAGCTTATCGGGTCGCGCTGTGGGTGCTGCCGTGGCATCGCGTGGCTGCTTTGCGACCGTCGACCGTCACGTCACGCGCTAGCCGATTCAGCGTTGAGCGCATGGAATGGGCGGTTCGCGCCGCCAGCCGCCCGATTCCGCGCGCTACCTGCCTAACTCAGGCGCTGGCACTCCATTATTTGCTCGCTCGCGCCGGATACGCATCCGGCATCCATATCGGCGTCGCGAAGGCGCCGGGTGGCGGGTTCGAGGCGCATGCGTGGGTCGAGCACCAGGGCGTAGCGTTGTTGAGCAGTGCCAGCGAGGTCGCGCACTATTCGCAGTTGCTGGCCTTACAAGCGCCATCGTTGTGACCGGATCCTCCCTCGCAGCGCACTCCTCCGCCCGGGTCGGAGTCGACCCGATTCGGCAAGTGCACCTGATGGAGAATCACGACCAGTCCTATCACCTCTGGCGCGACGCAGCTTTCAAGAACCGCATCCTGGTGCACATCGATGCTCATCACGACATGTGGTGGCTTGACGACAACCGCTAGCTGACGATCGCGAACTTTGTCTGCCTGGCGCTGCGAGAGCGAATTGTACGGGAAGTTTACTGGATTGTGCCAGATGGCACTTGGGAGAACTCCGCCGGTCGCAAGGCGCTTGGCAGTCATCTGAAGGAGATTCTGAGGAGTTACCCCGGGAACCCGGCTGACACGCAATGGGAACATCATGGTCTGCGCACCTCGGTGTTGGGTTGCCCCTTGGTGATTTGCTCGCTGGATACACTGCCGTCGTTTTCCGAGGATGTGCTCCTGGACATTGATACCGACTATCTGACCATTCCGAGGGTTTCCTACCGCACGGAGGATGTGCTGGACCCGGTTCCATGGCGGTCGCCGGAAGAACTGACGGAACTTCTTCGCGCGGCCGCGCTCACGACCGATTTTGTCACCATCGCGTACTCGGTAGAGGGTGGATACACACCGCTTGCGTGGAAATATCTCGGCGACGAACTGGCTACGCGACTACGCTGTCCTGATGAGAAAGACTTGCCGGATGCGTACCAGCGTATCCGGCAAGGAATCGTGGCAAGGCTCCAGGGCGATCTGACACAGGCGGAAAAAATTTTTCGCGCCGTCGGCGACAGGCTCGGAGCTGCGCCCTATTTTCACCTGGCGTATCTCATGGCTGAAACCGGACGGCCCGACGAGGGCCGTCATTGCTATGAACAGGTGCTCGCGATGGATCCTTCTTACCGCACCGCCCATGCGGGTCCAGGGATACCGCTGTACCGGGCGAAGCACGATGATGCTTCGCGTGATGCGTTTTGTCGCGGGGTGCTGCTGGATCCTGCCGACGCATTTCCGCACCTGGGACTGGGATGGATCGCGGCTCGACGTAAGCGTTGGGCAGAGGCCGAGACTGAGTTTCGGGCGGCCTTGGCGCTTCGGCCGGACCTGATTGACGCGCATCGGGGTCTGGGCCAAGCGTTGGAGAAGCAAGGCCGCTCACAGGAAGCGATCGAACCGTACCAACAATTTCTCAAGCTCGCATTGCGCGGGCATCGACCCGTGAATGATGCCATCGCCACCGATCCGAGTGCGGGGCTCATGCTTGATTCGGACCATGGGCGCGTCCACGCTGCACTGGCACGAATTTATGAACGCAATGGCGACACGAACCGCGCGACCGCAGGCTACCGCATCGCGATCGCCGGTGGCTATGACCGTATCGCGGTCCGCGTGCGCCTAGCCCGCCTTTACGGCGGCCAGCAGCAGTGGCGCCAGGCCCGCGAGCATGCCTTGGCGGGACTCCTGCTGATTCCGACGGCTGTCCGGCGTTCGCTTTATGGGAAGTTTCGATTGCCAATGCCGACGGCTTCTCGCAGACGCGGCTCAAATCTGAAAGCTGACTCGCATCGGATGGTTGTGTCATGATCCAGGGGCTGTCCAACCGAGCTTGAATAGCGGCATCATGAAGCCGCCGCGCACTGACCTCACAGTGCTCGGGGCCTCGCTGCACCGGGCAAATCCTGAATAGAACAAGAAGAGATCGATGATGCGAGTACCCGACATCGATTGCCGGTGGCGACCCGGCCACATCCGATTCGGTCATTTTTTCACGCTGGTCATCACAGTTCCCAACGGCTTCAATCCGTGAGCGGTTTTACCGCCGTATTCAATCTCGACGGCCGTCCGGTCGGACGCGAGCAGCTCGAACCGATGATCGATGCGATGGCGCATCGCGGTCCCGACGGCATCGGCCGCTTCTATGGCGGTCAGGCCGCGTTGGGTCATGCGATGTTGTGCGTCACGCCTGAGTCGTTCGAGGAGGTCCAGCCTCTCGGCGACGAAACCGGCGCGGTGCTACTTTGCTTCGACGGCCGAATCGACAATCGCGTCGAGCTTCGCAAGCTGGTCGAGGCGGCTGGCGCGCAGGTGCGATCCGATACCGATCCTGAGCTGGTGTTGAAAGCCTACCAGTTCCTCGGCGAGGACTGCGCGCGCAGGATGCTTGGCGATTTTGCGTTCGTAGTCTGGGACTCCACTCGGCGCCGCCTGTTTTGCGCACGCGATCACTCGGGCATCCGTCCATTTTACTACTACTGCGACTCCAAAACGTTCCTCGCGGCCTCCGAGCTACAACAAATACTCCGCTATCCCGGCATCCCACAGGAACCGAACGAAGGACTCGTCGGCGAATTCCTGACTGGCAAGCTCATTACCCGAGAAGAGACGCTCTATCGCGGGGTGATGCGTCTGACGCCGGCTCACATGATGGTTGTTACCGACCGCGGTCCGCGAATTTCACGTTACTACGATCTCAATCCATCGCGCGCTATCAGGTATGGCACCGACGACCAGTACGCTGCGCACTTCCTCGAAATCTTCGAAGACGCTGTGCGCTGCCGGATTCGCGCGCGTGACGGCGTGGCGGCCCAGCTTAGCGGCGGTCTCGATTCGTCCTCGATCGTATGCGTGGCGGAGTCGATGATTCGAGCCGGCGAGGTGAGCATACCGCGGTTTGAGACTTTTTCGCTTGCATATGACGAGCCGTCTTCCGACGAGCGCACGTATGCCAATGAAGTCGTCTCGATGTGGGACGTCAAACTAAACTGGATCCAGCCCTTCGAGATCGACATGCAGGCGGCGATCGACGGCGCCCGCCGCTGCCGCGAATGGGGCGATCCTCCCAATGGCGCGCAGTTCCGCAACCTCTCACAAGCGGTCGCGGACAAGGGGATGCGAGTTCTGCTGTCCGGTATGGGTGGCGATCAGTGGCTGACGGGCAGCGAGTTCTATTACGCGGAACTGCTGTCCGAGCTCAGGCTGGGCAAGCTGATGCGCCTATTGAAGACCGACTGGCGGTTCGGCATCCCAGGCTCCGCCGGGCATAACCGGCTCAAAAATCTGCTCTGGTGGGGCTTACGGCCGATGTTGCCCGACCAGTTGCGCCGCCGGCTGAGTGACTTAGTCCCGCGGGAACGCTATCCGGCCTTCATCCCCAGGGAATTCGCGCGTCGAATCGATTTGCTTGGCAGACTGCGTGTCGCTCGCCATCGACCCGCCGGGATGTCCTTCTCGCAGCGGTCCGTTTACGACATGTTCATTGACGGGTGGATGGTTCACGTCATGGAACTGGAGGACCGTCATTCGGCGCGGGTGGGGATTGAGGAGTGGCATCCCTTTTACGATTTGAGGATCATCGAGTTCTGCCTCGCCATTCCCGAAGATCAGCGGACGCAAAATAATTTTATCAAGTATGTGTTGCGCAACGCGATGAAGGGTATTTTGCCCGAGAGCATTCGCCTAAGGCTCACCAAGGGAGAGTTTTCGGCGACGTTCCTGCGTCTTTTCGATCGACTCGGTGGTGCAAACTTCTACGATCATCTCACCATCGCCGAAAATGGCTGGGTGGACAGCGACCTGGCACGCGACTTCGCGAGAAAACGGCTGAGCGATCCGAGCTCAAACCTCTGGCCTTTGATCAACGCATTCGCGATCGAGGTCTGGTACAACGTCGTCTTCCGCGACGGCGGAGATCTCCTCGACCGGGTTGCTCCAAAACAGGGCGCTTCGTCATAGCGATTAGTCGAAAATGTTTGGGTTGCCCCGCGGCGCGGCTTAAACTTTAAGAATGTTTCGTTATCGCGTCTATGGACTCACGATCGAATCGGACACTCGCTTCCCCGAGCTTTCCAGACTCGAGAAACCTGCCGATCGGATTGCGACGGACGTTCGAATTCGTTTACGCGTGCCGCGAGCGAAGATGCCGCCGCTCTCAGAAATACTGAAAACAACCACGACGCCCAACGGAACTCCGTGGCTGACATCAGCAAGAGTTGGTGACGGCTATCTGCTCCGATATGCCGGGATGGCCGACTTCATCCTCAACGGTGCCGGCAGCCAGCTCACATGCTGGCGCGTCGAGCCCGGGGTTTCCGCCGACACCATCCGCCATCTGGTGCTCGACCAGGCGCTCCCGATGGTCTTGAATCGCCGCGGCCGGGAAGCGCTTCACGCCACCGCAATCGTGACACCCAAAGGAGCTTGTGCGTTCTCTGGGCCTGCAGGTTCCGGCAAATCGACTCTCCCCGCCAGTTTCTTTCTGGCAGGATTCGGCGCGCTGGGCGACGACTGCCTTCCCCTCGTGGAGCAAAACGGGTCGATTCAAGTGCTGCCGGGTTATCCGGGGATGCGGCTCGGGCGCGACGCGCTCGAGGCGCTCTCGGCCGCGTCCGGCGTTACCGCCCCAGTCGCCGACTATACTTCCAAGCGGCGCGCACTCGCGCTGCCGAGCGCGAAGAACTTTCCACGCGAACCCGTCCTGCTCAGCCGAATTTATCGGGTCGTCCGTCCCAAAGAAGGGGAGCCGTAAATATTTAGCCCCGTCGTCGAGCGGATTGAGGCGCGCGAGGCGTTCATCGAACTGTTCTCATCTTCGTTTCTGCTCGACTTCACCGACTCCGAGATGCTCACGCGTCACTTCCAGCTCATCGAAAAAGTCACGGCCATCGTGCCCGTCAGGCGGCTCAGGGTACCCAACGACCTGGCCGCGTTGGGTGCGGTTCGGGAGGCCGTTCTCGCCGACTTGGACGCCTGACACTCTCTGCCTCTTAAGCGATTGTTCCGCTTCGCACGTGAGGTTAGGTTTCTGCGACGTAATGCCGACTCCAATCAATCGATGGTTCCCTCAGAGCGCGACTGCCGACGCGCGGCTGCTGCTTACGACGCGCGCGCTCCGCGGCTTGGCCGACGGCGCGGTCAGCGTGTTACTGCCGGGTTACCTGACGGCGATCGGATTCAGTCCGTTGCGCGTCGGCGCAATCGTGTTCGGCACGCTGCTCGGCTCGGCAGCGCTGACGCTGTGGGTGGGTCTCGCCACCGATCGGCTGGGCCGGCGTCGAGTTCTGCTCGCGGCGTGTGCGCTGATGCTGCTGACGGGAATCGGATTCGCGACGACGACTAGCTTCTGGCCGCTGTTCGTCGTCGCCGTGGTCGGCACGCTGAATCCTTCAGCCGGCGACGTCAGTCTGTTCCTGCCTGTGGAGCAGGCGGCGCTGGCGGAAGCAGCCGAGCCGAGCGACTTGACCGCGATGTTCGCGTTGTACAACGTGGCGGGCGCGATGGCCGGTGCGTTCGGCGCGCTGGCCAGCGGCGTGCCCGCGATACTCGCGGCGCGCCACGGGTGGGCGCTCGCGCCGGCGCTGCGATCGGGCTTCGTCGCATACTCGATCCTCGCGGTCATCGCGTTTTCGGTTTATCGGCGGCTCTCGGCATCTGTCGAAGTCGAGCGCCAACCGGTCAAGCGCGCGCCGCTGGAGAAATCGCGAGCAATTGTGATCCGGCTTTCGGCGCTGTTCAGTATCGACGCGCTCGGCGGCGGATTCGTGATTCAGTCGCTGCTGGCGCTGTGGCTGTTCCGCCGCTTCAACCTGCCGGTGCAGGTGGCGGGCGCGTTCTTCTTCGCGGCCGGATTGCTCGGATCGTTCTCGCAGTTCATTTCGGCCGCACTCGCTGCGCGCTTCGGACGGATTAACACGATGGTGTTCAGCCATTTGCCGTCGAATGCGATGCTGATACTCGCGGCGCTGGTGCAGACGCCGGCGCTGGCGATGACATTTCTGCTGCTCCGCTCGTCGATGTCGCAGATGGACGTGCCTGCGCGGCAGTCCTACGTGATGGCGGTCGTGCCGCCAGAGGAACGCGCCGCCGCGGCGACGGTCACGAACGTGCCGCGCAGCCTCGCGTCGGCGTTAGCGCCGTTGCCGGCGGGCGCGATGCTGAATCATTCGTCGTTCGGCTGGCCGCTGATTTGCGCAGGAACGCTGAAAACGATCTACGACATCCTGCTGCTAATCCAGTTCCGCGCTGTAAGACCGTCCGACGAATTTTAATCCTTTTCCTTTTACGTCCGAGTCCCCTCGCCCGGTTGTCGGTAGGAGGGTTAGGGTGAGGGACACTTGTGCGGCGCGATTGTCGGTTGCGCCGCACATCCGGAATCTTCAGCAAATTTGGTCCCTCTCCCGCCGCTCGAAGACGAGCGTCGGCCTCTCCCGACAACGGGCGAGGCAATTGAAGAAGTTACGCGCGCAGCACGACCATGCCGTCGCGAATTGCGAGGCGGCCTTCGCGGCTCAGCACCTCGAAGAATACGACCGCGCCCTCGCGCGCGAGCATGCGCACGGTCAGCGTCGACGGCATCGTCACCATCGCGCCGAAACGTCCCGCGACCCGCTCGACGCGCGCCGGATCCTTGCCCGCCTCGCTCTCGATTATTCGCGACACCGCCATCGCGAGCGTCGCGGTTCCGTGCAGGATGATCTCGGGCAACCCGGCCGCGTGCGCGACCGCAGCGTCGGTGTGTATCGGATTAAAGACTCGCGCGCACTCTGTGTAGATATGCGCCATGCCCGCGGGTACATCGACCTGGCACTCCGAGAGCGGCTCGCCTTCTTCGATGATCGGCTGCGTCGGCGCGGGTGCAATCTTCGCCGGAGCGTCAGACCCGATGACCTCGACACCGCGATAAATCGCGCCATACCAGCTTGTGCAAACCGGCTTGCCTGCCTCATCGACAGTGTCGAGCCGCGTGACCATGTACGCACCCGGCTTTCGGCGCTCGACTCCAGCGACGGTGAGCCGCGTCGTCGGCCGTTCCGGAGGACGAATCGCGCGATACAGCACGGTGTCATGCGTCGCGTGCACGCCGCGCATCGCCTCGTCACGCGTGAGCGAGGTGGCTTTCTCGAACTGCGCGCGCATCGCAACCTGCACCGGCCATTCGAAGCAGACCGGCAACATCGGATGCGCAATCACGCCGCGCATGGTATCCATGTAACAGGGCATCGAGTCGCCAAGCGCTGCCGCATACGCCATAGTCCAGCGCGAATCGATCTCGCTGACCATAGGCGCCCCAGCGGCTCCAACGATAGAAGACTCAATCGGCATAACAGCTAGTTCTACTCGTCGCGGGTCTTGCGCTGGGTGCGCGGATCCCATTCGGGGAGTGGGTGCGGTTCGGGCATCATGAGGTCCTTCGTCGTCACGATGCCGACGAGTTTGCCGCCGTGGATAACAGGAAGGGCACCGACTTCGTGCTGGCTCATCAGGGCGGCCGCATGTTGCGGCGTGTCCGAGGGCATCACGGTGATCGGGTCGCGCGTCATCGCGATTTCGACGGGCGTCGAGTCGAGCGCGTCCGCGTAACGCTTCAGGTCGAATTCGCTCACGATTCCGACCAGCTTGTTTGCCTCGACCACCGGCACCCGGTGGAATGCTCCCGCCTTCATTTTGGCTGCAGCGGCGGCGAGTGTATCGGCTAGCTTTACGGTGACAACTTTTCGCGTCATCCGGTCCCCGATCAGAAACATTGCTTAACTTCCACCTCATCAATCGAAATTACAGCTACTACTACTCGCCGCAGCGCTCGCGGTCCACTTACCCGTCGGCAGGTCAATACCGATTGCGCGCTGCGATCCTTCAGATAGCGCTCGATTTGACCGAGGCCGCATCCGGTAAGCGCGCTGCACGTCCGATTTCATTTGTTTGGAGCCGTCATCAGCTCTTCTAGCGGCATGTTGGCCCTTTCTACTTCGTACCCGGCCACATCTACAGTGCCGATAGGAGTGCTCGTGTCATTCTGAGCGAAGTTGCTGAAGCGAAGAATCCCGGATCCGGGTTCCTTCGCTGCGCCCAGGATGACACAAAGAAAGAAGGGCTACCGCGCTTATTGTCACTATCTCTTGTGGCGGGCGCGGTACCTTCTTATCAGGGCGTTGGTGGAGCTGTCGTGCGAGAGTGGCGGTTCTTTGGCCGCTTCCAGTTCTGGGATTATTTTTTGCGCCAGGACTTTGCCTAGCTCTACGCCCCATTGATCGAATGAGTCAATGTTCCAGATTGCGCCTTGGGTGAAGACGCTGTGCTCATACAGAGCTACCAGCTTGCCCAGGGTCTCGGGGGTTAGTTCGTCGGCTAGTATAACTGTCGACGGGCGGTTGCCTTCGAATACTCTTGCTGGGACTAGCCAGTCGGGGGTGCCTTCGGCTCTTACCTGTTCGGGGGTTTTTCCGAATGCCAGCGCTTCGGCTTGTGCGAATATGCTTGAGAGCAGCAGGTCGTGATGGCGGCCTAGCGGGTTGAGGGCGCGGCAGAATCCTATGAAGTCGCACGGGATTAGCTTCGTGCCCTGATGGATTAGCTGGTAGAACGAATGCTGGCCGTTGGTGCCGGGCTCGCCCCAGTAGATAGGTCCTGTCTGGTAGTCGACGGGCGCACCTTCGAGCGTGACGTGCTTGCCGTTCGATTCCATCGTTAGCTGCTGCAGGTAGGCGGGGAAGCGTTTCAGGTATTGCTCGTAAGGCAGCACGGCGACCGTTTGCGCGCCGAAGAAATCGTTGTACCAGACACCTAGCAGTCCCATCAGGACCGGCAGGTTGCGCGCGAACGGTGCTGTGCGGAAATGCTCGTCGATTGAGTGGAAGCCCGACAGCATCGCGCGGAAGTTGTCGGCGCCGACCGCGATCATCGTGGACAAGCCGATCGCGGAGTCCATCGAGTAGCGGCCGCCGACCCAATCCCAGAAGCCAAACATGTTTTTCGTGTCGATGCCGAACTTCGTCACCTCGGCGGCGTTGGTCGAGACCGCGACGAAATGCTTCGCCACCGCTTTGTCATCGCCGAGCGCGGCGAGAGACCAGTCGCGCGCGGTGTGCGCGTTGGTCATCGTCTCGAGCGTGGTGAAAGTCTTCGACGAAATGATGAACAGGGTTTCGGCCTGGTCGAGGTCGCGCGTGGCCTCGGCGAAATCGGTGCCGTCGACGTTGGAGACGAAGCGCACCGTCAGATTGCGGTCGCTGTAGTGGCGCAGCGCCTCGTAGGCCATGACGGGGCCGAGGTCGGAGCCGCCGATGCCTACATTAATGATGTTGCGGATGCGCTTGCCGGTGTGACCCTTCCACGAGCCGTCGCGGATGCGCGCGGAAAAGTCCGCCATGCGATCGAGCACCTCGTGGACTTTGGGCACGACGTCGTCGCCGTCGACGCCGATTGAAACGCCGCGCGGTGCGCGCAGCGCGATATGCAGGACAGCGCGCTTCTCGGTCACGTTAATCTTGTCGCCGCGGAACATCGCGTCGATGCGCGCCTTGAGTCCCACTTCGTCGGCCAACGCGAGCAGGAGGCGAAGAGTCTCGTCGGTCACGCGATGCTTGGAATAGTCGAAGTACAGGCCGGCGGCCTCGACCACGAGGCGCTCGCCGCGCTTGGGATCTTCGTCGAACATAGCGCGCAGGTGGCGGCTTTGGATTTCGTTGTAGTGCGCCTGCAGGGCTTTCCATGCGGGACGCTCGGTAAGCGAAATCGTTGGTGCTGGCATCGTTGTCTCCTTCTACAGACTACAAATGCGGCGCCGCCGGAAGTTCGCCGGCGACTCGGCGATGAATCTCAGCCTCACGAGCGGATTGGCGCGTGAGGTTTTGCGGCGCGAGCATCTGAAACATGATGAGCGTGGCGGGCACGAGATAAAAAATCGAGCCGGGCACCCACATGATAGCGCCGGCGACAATCTGGTCGCCAAGGGGAGTGAAGCCCGCGATGCGCGGCGCGGTCGCATAGTAAGGGTAAATCAGGCGGCCGGAAAACATGAAGAGCGCGGCGAGGATGGTGTTCTGGCCGTCGGCGAGCAGCAGATACGGAATCATGGCCCATCGCGGCCATCGCGCGACGCTCGGCCACGGCTGGACGACCGGATACCAGAACATCAGCGCAGTCGTGAAAAAGCATGCGTGCTCGGCGACGTGCCATCCGTCGGAGCGGAGCGCGAGCTGAAAGCCGGCGGGCAGGTGCCATCCCCAGGTCGCGGCGGCGAATGCGAGCCAGCATACCAGTGGCTGCGTCAGCCATGCGAAGAGGCGTCGCACGGCACTCGAGCGGAGAAGCGGGCCGACGATGGCCTTGCTAATACGCGGAGGGATCCCGCGGACGAGCGCAATAGCCGGAGCGCCCGCGAGGAGGAGCGGCGGCGCGACAATCATCAGCAGGAGATGCTGCGTCATGTGGATTTGCAGCAGCAGGTCGTCGAAGGCCTCGAGCGGTGACGCGATCGCGATGAAGAGCGCCGCGATTCCGCCCATGAACGCAGCGAGTCGCCAGACAGGGAAGCGTGTCGGCATCTGCCGATGCAGGCGATGGAACCCGCGCGCATAGATGGCGGCGGTGGCGAGCAGCATCGCGATCGTGGCGACGGGTGGCGTCCACGAATCGAAGGCGGCTTGGACTAGCGAGTTCATTGCGAAGATGCTCGTGCGGGCGGCTCGCCCGGTGGATGCATCGTGGCGAGGAATGCGACGAGCGCGTTGACCTCTGCGGGGGTGAGGTTCTTGCCGTAGGCCGGCATATTGCCGCCACCTTGAATTATCTGGCGCACGATCTGATCGCGGGTCAGGCGCGTGGCGGTGTCGTCGAGCGCGGGCCCGCGCATCCCACCTGTGCCGCCGAGCGAGTGGCAGTTGCGGCACTGCTTGCTCTGCACGAGAATCGCGCCTTGCAGTTCGAGCGGAGTGCGGCCCTTGACGTAATCGATGGGCGTCGGCACGGCGCTCCACGCGTCCATCACGGGCGACCATGGCGAGAACGTCCCGAGCCAGGTGAGTGTGCCGATGATCGTGACGGCGAGAATAACGATCACGACTGAGAAAGGTCGTCGATGCCAGCTCTTCTCGCCGGTGCCGGAAATGAAGGGCAGGGCGAAGAGGAGTCCGATTACAGCGACCGGACCGGTGAGCATCAGAAAGGTCTCGGTCCAGGGCGGCAATAGTGCGAACAGGGAGAATAGCCAGAGGAAGAAAAAGTCGGGGCGCGGCACGGTCTGAATGATGGTCGGATCGGGCTGGCCGTTGGGACCGATCGGGCCTTCGATGGCGGCGACTACGAGCAAACCCAGGATAATCAGTCCGGCGAAGACCAGATCCTTTTGCGCGGCGAATGGCATGAACGGTTCACCGTCGGCGTGTACTAACTCCTGGTACTGCTGCAAGTAGGTATTGCGTCTGACTATTCGACCGGGCATTGGCCATTCGTTGATGCCTAGTCGCAATACCAGGAAGAGATGCAGGCCGACGAAGCCTATGAGCAGGGCGGGAATCACGAACACGTGCAGCGCGAAGAAGCGCGACAGGGTTTCGCCGGCGATGATCGGTCCGCCGAGAATCAGATCGACGATCTTGAAGCCAATGATAGGAGTGCGACCGGCGATCGACGCGCCGATGCCGAGCCCCCAGTATGCGTTTTGATCGAAGCGCAGCACCTGCCCCGTGAACGCCATGCCGAGCGTGCACAAAAGCAGGACGCATCCTGCAACCCAGGTTAGTTCGCGCGGAAATTTGTAGGCACCGAACAGGAAGACCTGGATCATGTGCACGAACATGAGGGCGACCATGAAGTTGGAGCCCCAGCCGTGCAGCGCGCGCAGATACCATCCGAGCGGTTGTTGGTAGTTCAAGTAGATTAGGCTGTCCCAGGCGCGGTCGGCGGCGGGCGTATAGACAGTCGCGAGGCAGATGCCGGTGACTACTTGCAAAACGAATACGACGAGCGTGGCACTGCCGAAGACGTACCACCAGCTGGCGGAGCTGCGCGGCACCGGATGCGCTGCGACCTCAGCGATCGTGCTACCGAGTTGCAGTCGAGCGTCGAGCCATCGGCCGACAGACTTGAGCGCGTCGATCATGCTTGCGGCTCGCCCAGCGTCGGCAACTGACCGGCGTAGATCCAAAGTTTGCCTGCGTCAACTTTGTATTTGTATTGATACAGCGCGCGCGGCGGAGGTCCCGACGCGTGCCTGCCGTCGGAGTAGAAAACTCCGCCGTGGCAGGGGCACATGAACAGTTCGGATTCGGCGAACCATCGCACCGGGCATCCAAGATGCGTGCAGTTGATGGCGAAGACCTGGAACTCGTCGCCCGCGAGGCGCCGCACCCAGCAGGGAATCTTGGCCGTCTCGCCATCCCATGCTTTTTTGAACGGGTTTACATACTCAGCCAGGCGCGTCTGATGTTCCGGATAGTCGGTCAGCGGGCCAAGCGGTATCCAGTCGAGCCAGGTGAAGCGCCGTGCGGGCGATAGTACGTAGCCGACAATTGGTATAGCGAATAGTGCGACAGCGATCGCGTTAATAGCTATTCCGAGGCGAAATAAAAACGTGCGCCGCGAAGTCTTTTCAGTATCCATTTCAATCACTCTGAGCTATGGGCGACGCGGAACGTTTCGATGCGAGCCATGCCACGACGTCAGAGACTTGTCGGGGCGTGAGCGGTTTTCCCGCGGCGGCGTTCTTCCAATCAGGATGGCCGAGATCGGGGCGTCCCGCGATCACAATCGTGCGCAAGTACTGGTTGCTGACGAGCGCAAGGTAAGAGGGATCGACGACACAGCCGGCGGTTCCGCCTTTGCCGTCGGGCCCATGACACGATTGGCAGTTTGACGCATACACCCGTGCGCCACTATTTGAATCGCCCGGCGTGGAACTGGAATAAGGCGGGGCGCCGGCGGCCGCGTCAG
>NZ_DATEQZ010000065.1:0-4391 GCF_035272065.1 Binatus sp. (SeqCode) | reverse complement strand
CAAGAGCGCGTGGCGGGAATCTCGACGGTCAAATCGTTCGCGCGCGAGGCCGACGAGGCGCGCCGGTTCCATCAGCGCACGACCGAAATGTATGACCTGACGATCGAGAGCGTGAAGCTTTCGTCAACGCATCAGATGTTCACCGAGTTCATCTCGCGCGGCGCGCCGCTGATCGTCATCTGGGCAGGCGCACTGATGATCATGCATGGCAAAATGACCATCGGAACCGTGGTCGCGTTCTTCGGGCTTCTCCCCGCGCTCTACCTGCCGCTGCAGCGCTTCTCGGAGTTGTCGGTAATTGTGGCGACGGCGCTAGCGGCGATTGAGCGCATCTTCGCCTTCTTCGACGAGACGCCCGAGGTCCACGACCGCCCCGGCGCCCCTCCCCTCAGAGTGAAAAGTGGGCTGGTCGAGATCGAGCATCTGCGCTTTGGTTACAAGCCGCTCGACGGCGGCCCGATCCGCATCACGCTCGACGACGTGAATCTCAGTGTGCCGGCCGGGACTACCGTCGCGCTGGTAGGACGCTCGGGCGCTGGCAAAACTACGCTTGCCGGCCTGATCCCGCGCTTCTACGAACTGGCGGCCGGCCGAATCCTGATCGACGGCACCGACATTTCGAGCGTGACGCTCAAGTCGCTGCGCGATTCGATCGGGATCGTCCCGCAGGACGCTATCCTGTTCAGCGCGTCGATTCGCGAAAACGTGCAATACGGGCGGCCCGGTGCGCCCGACGCAAATGTCTGGCGAGCGCTCGAGCAGGCCAACATCCGCGACTTCGTCGAGTCGCTGCCCGACAAGCTTGACACGATGATAGGCGAGGGTGGTGTGCGTCCTTCGACGGGTCAGCGGCAGCGCCTCGCACTCGCGCGCGTGTTTTTGAAAAACCCGCCTATCCTGATTCTCGATGAAGCGACGTCGGGACTCGACTCAGAAGTCGAAAACCTGATTCACGACGCCGTGCGTCGCCTGATGAAAGGGCGCACGTCGTTTCTGATTGCCCATCGGCTCGCCAGCGCCGTCGATGCGGACGTAATCGTGGTGCTCGATCGCGGCAAGGTCGTCGAGGTCGCCTCGCACGTCGAGCTGGTGAAGCGGGCCGGCGTCTACTCTCAACTCTTCAACGAGCAGACGCGCAAGCTGCGGCTGACACCCGAACATATCGCGCGCGCGCCCGGCTCGCTGAGTCCAGCGCCGGCCCGCGGAGTCCGCACCGACTAGCAAGTTTGCGCAAGCAGCAGGTTCCGTGGAGCGGTCTAAAGTTCCGCAATCAGATAGGCGAACAGCGCGAAAAACGCCGCCCCTACGACCGCGTACTCGACGGCCTTTCCGGCCTTGCCTCTGGAAGGAGCGAAAGAATTGTCGTGAGTCTGGTACTTCAAAACGACCGGGCCGGCCGGCCGCTGCATCGATGAACCAAAGATCGTCGGTGACTTGTTGATCGACAGCACGTTGACCCGTCCATTGGCTTTCTCCAGCCAATCCTCATAGTCGTCGGCGTTGGCGAACCGCTTGGTGAAAATAGCCATCACAGCCCCCTAATAACAACAAGTAGGCTTTAATGCCTTCAGAGTAGGCGTAATGACGCTCTGATGCAATCCGGGAGACTCAGGAACTATCCAGCATCGCTATTGGTAGGGATAAAAAACATAAAATAGCATCGATAGAATGCATAAAATCCACAATCCGGCGTGAATCTCCCTGTAGCGGCCGGCGGCGAGCTTGAAAAGTGGATAAAGAACCAGGCCGGCCGTGATGCCGACGCCAATGTTGTAAGTGAAGCTCATCAACGCAATCACCGTGAAGGCGGGAATCAGCTCGGTGTAGTCGTCGAAGTCGATTTTGACGATCGGCGCGACCATCATCGCGCCGACTACGATCAGCGCAGGCGCGTACGCGGCGGCTGGAATCGCGGCGACTATAGGCGCGAAGAACAGCGACATCGCGAACAGCGCGGCGACCACCACGGCCGTCAACCCCGTGCGTCCGCCGACCTGAACGCCGGCCGCCGATTCGATATACGCGCCGGCGGTGGTGGTGCCCGCGAGGCCCGCGAACATCGTTGCGATCGCGTCGGCGAGCATCGGGCGTTCGATCTGCGGCAGCATGCCGTCGGCATCGAGAAATCCGGCGCGCGCCGAGACTCCTATCAATGAGCCCATCGTGTCGATCAACGCCATCACGAATATCGTCAGCAGCACGCCGAAAAATCCGACGCTGAGCGCGCCGCGCAGATTGAGCTGCAGCATGATGGGCGCGGGATTCGGTGGCATGCTGACCCACGCCGATGGCGCCTTCGCGACCCCGGTGACGAACGCAATCGCGGCCGAGATCAAAATCCCGAGCAGGATCGCGCCCGGCACGCGGCGGACCATCAGTATCGCGATCAGCACGAAGCTGAGAATCGCGATCTCTACCGAAGGCGTCGTCAGGTTGCCGAGCCGAACCGGCGCGCCCGGCATGCCGATCGCGACGATGCCGGATTCGTTGAGTCCGATGAAGCTGAGGAACAGCCCGATTCCCACGCCGAAGCTGTAGCTGAGGCCGGGCGGCAGCGCCTCGACCATCCAGATTCGCACGCGCGCGACGGTCAGCAACGTGAACATCACGCCCGCGAGAAACACTGCGCCCATCGCGGTCTGCCAACTGTAGCCGAGCACCTTCACGACCGTGTACGCGACGAACGCGTTCTCACCCATGTACGGCGCGATTGCGAACGGACGATTCGCATACAGGCCCATCACGAGGGTTCCGACCACCGCGGTCATCACGGTCGCGACCATCGAAGGTCCTTCGGGGATGCCGGCGGCCTGCAGAATGGCCGGGTTGACCGCGATTATGTACGACATCGTGACGAAGGTAGTGACGCCGGCGAGCACCTCGCGCCGAAACGTTGTGCCGGCAGCTTCGAGCCCGAAGTAATTTGCTATGCGCGATTGCAATGCGTTCCCGGCCGATCCGAGACGCCTGAATTATCACGCCGCGCCGAGCACACGCCACAAGAATGCGCGTAAATGCGGTTTGGTATATAAGGAACGAATCGCGAGCCCGGATTTTGCTGTCAGGGATCAACCAAGAGTGACGAGATGAAGGAAGAACAAACCCGGAAGATGGCGGCGCCAAAACCGATTGCAAACGTACCGGCCCCCGCGAAGTTACTCGTGGCCCCGAAGCCGGCAGCGGTTCCCCAGCCGGCAGCGACCAAGTCGATAACCACGCTCGCGGTGGACGTTGGCGGAACGGGGATCAAAGCGGCTGCGCTCGACGAAAAAGGCAGGATGATTACCGAGCGGCAGAAGATCAAGACGCCGCGTAACGCGACGCCGAAGAAAGTGATCGCAATCATCGCGGAGCTGGCGAAGATGGCGGGCGCGTTCGATCGGGCGTCGGTAGGATTTCCGGGTGTCATCAAGAATGGAGTCATTTACACTGCGCCGAATCTCGGCAAGGGATGGAAAAACTTTCCGCTCGAAGCGGCGCTCAAGAAGAAGCTCAAGGCGCCCGTACGAATCGCCAACGACGCCGATGTGCAGGGCCTGGGATGCGTCACCGGCCACGGCGACGAACTGGTGATCACGCTCGGTACCGGGTTTGGCTCGGTACTGTTCGTGGACGGTCACAGGATTCATCTCGAGCTGGGGCATCATCCGTTCCGCGAAGGCAAGACCTACGAAGACGAGCTCGGCAATCGCGCGTTCATCAAGAAGGGCAAGAAGAAGTGGAACAAGCACCTGCGCGAAGCGATTGACGAGATGGCGAAGACGTTCAACTACGACCGGCTGTACATCGGGGGTGGCAACGCGGCGACGATAAACTTCAAGCTGCCGTCGAACGTCAAGGTGGTGAGCAATACGGAAGGCCTGCTCGGCGGCATCAAGCTGTGGCAGGATCAAGCCGTCGCGACGAAGTGAAGTAACGAATGGAGGGGTGGCCGAGTGGTTGAAGGCACCGGTCTTGAAAACGTGAGCAGTGGGTTTTACAGGGTTACGGTGGGTAATCCAGCTAGTAAATTCAAGGGCTTTTGTTAGGGTGGACCATCGTGTGAAAGCACGGAGTGGATGGTAAGTGGATGGTGAACGTGGCAGCCAAGGGATGAGACTGTGGAAACAATAGTTGCCCACCGGTGCGGCGCTACGTCTCGAGATGTAAAAGGCCGCACTGCCAGGTGCGCGCGACTCTCATCGCGGAGAAGGTTGATGCGGTCGGACGACACCTGCGGCAGATCGAGCTGTGCCCGCCGGCACTGCGATGTCGTCATCGCGCGTGAGCGAGCTCGCGGCCTAGAGATTTCCGATCGCCGGTTCGAATAAGAAACGGGCCAGCGCTGCGAGAACGCCAGCCCGTCGCCGACCGGTAAAAGGGGGGGGGCAAAAACCCAGTCAGCGATCCCC
>NZ_DATEQZ010000064.1:0-47169 GCF_035272065.1 Binatus sp. (SeqCode) | reverse complement strand
AAAATGGCGCTCAATGCGGGCGAGCAAGCGGCGGAGTATCGGCATCGAGGCAAACCGGTCCCGCCGCTGCTGGCACTCTCGATGGCGGTGTTCCGCCGCCTGGTCTTCACACGAGTGCGCGCAATCTTCGGGAGGCGAATCCGCTACTTGATTTCTGGCGGCGCGCCGCTACCAACCGAGATCAACCGCTTCCTGTCCGCCGCCGAGGTTCCAATCGTCGAAGGATACGGCCTGACCGAGGCGGCGCCCGTCGTGTCGGTTAATCTGCACAACGGCAAGACTAGAATCGGCACGGTGGGACTGCCGTTGAAGCGCATCCAGGTCGAAACCGCGCCGGACGGGGAACTGCTGTTGCGTGGACCGAACATCATGAAGGGCTACTACAAGCTCGAGGCTGAGACGAAGGAAGCGATCGACGAAAACGGATGGCTCCATACCGGCGACATCGCGAAGATCGACGTCGAGGGCTACATCTCGATCACCGATCGCAAAAAAGAAATCATCGTGCTGTCGGGCGGTAAGAACATCTCGCCCGTGTACGTCGAGAGCAAGCTCGTCGGCGACAAATTCATCAGCCAGGCCTGCGTGATCGGCGACCGCCGCAAGCATCTCGCGGCACTGATAGTGCCGGATTACGAAAATCTCGTGGATTTTCTGAAAGAGAACAACCTCGATCCAAAAGATGCGGACGCGCTGGCGAAATCAAAGGAGTTGAAGACGTTCATCCATGGACGTATTCGCGAAATAAACAAGAAGCTCTCCGACGTGGAAGCGGTCGTCGCCTTCACGATCGTCCTGCAGCCGTTCACGCAGGAAAACGGCGAGCTAACGCCCTCGCTCAAGGTGCGCCGTAAAGTCGTTCAGGCGCACTTCAAGGATCAGATCGATTCAATGTATGGAGACTGAGGATCCAAGAATCAAATGCGGGCCGCGGAGCCCGCTCTTCGATTGTCCGCTACTTATTTTCGCCGTTTTCCACGGCCATCAGTACGTGAATCGTAGTGAGCTTCTTCACCATGTACGCGCGCTTGCCCTTGGGCGTGACGACCTCGATATCGTCCTGCGCGGTCTTGCCGATTAGCGCGCGGCCAAGCGGCGACGACAGCGAGATGCGGTTCTGCGCGCCGTCAACTTCCTCCGGCACGACGATCTCGAACACCGCAACACCGCCTTCATCGAGATCTTCCAGATGGACGCGGCTGCCCAGGCCGACGGTGTCGCGCGGGATGGTCTCGAGATCGATCATCGTGAGCTCCGCGATTCGCGTCTCCAGGTTGCCCACCCGCGCGCGCAGGAACTCCTGCCGCTGCTTGGCCATCGCCCATTCCGCGTTTTCCGACAAGTCGCCATGCGCTCGCGCGCGCTCGAGTTCCTTGGGCAGGTCCACGGTGAGTTCGCGCTTGAGCGTCTCGAGGTCTTTCTTGAGCCGCTTGATTACCGGTAATTCAGCCATCGATACATTCTTCCTGAACTCAGTCTTCTTTTTATTCTATACGATTCGCCGCGCGCGCGAGCGCCTAATCCGCGACGATCGACGTCAGGCTCCGATTCACGCCGGTCACGCTCTGAATCTTCTGCACCACCAGCTCGCCAAGCGAGGTCACGTCCGCGGCCTCCGCAATCGCTATGATGTCATGCGGCCCGGTGACCGCATGCGCCACGGAAACCCCGGCCACGCCGCGAATCTTGGCTGCGACTTCGCGCGCTTTCCCCGGCGACGTGTCGATAAGAATGAATGCCTTTACGGACATACTCGTGTCCTCCCGGCGCGCGCCGGTAACCGGCACGCAGTTAACGCGGTGGCGGAATCAAAGTCCCCTTCTCATCATATACATAAAAACCGCGGCCCGATTTGCGCCCCAGATATCCGGCGTCGACGTACTTCTTCAGCAGCGGGCACGGACGGTACTTGTCGTCGCCCAGCACCCGATGCATCACCTCCATGATAGCGAGGCAGGTGTCGAGCCCGATCAGATCAGCCAGCTCGAGCGGGCCCATCGGCTGATTGGTGCCGAGCTTCATCGCGGTGTCGATATCGGTCACGCCGCCGACGCCTTCGTACATCGTGTAAATCGCTTCGTTGATCATCGGCAGCAGCACGCGATTGACGATGAACCCCGGGAAATCCTGCGCGGTCATCGTAGTCTTGCCGAGCTGCTCGGCGAGCGCGCGGGTTTGCTGAAACGTCGCTTCCGAGGTGGCCAGCCCGCGAATAATTTCGACCAGCTTCATCGCCGGCACCGGGTTCATGAAATGCATCCCGATCACGCGGTCGGCGCGAGAAGTCTTCGCCCCCATTTTGGTAATCGAAATCGACGACGTGTTCGAGGCGAAAATCGTCTCCGGCGGGCAGACCTTGTCGAGTTTCTGCAGCAGCGCGATCTTCGCGTCTTCGTTTTCGATCACCGCCTCGATTACGAAGCCGACCTTGGCCAGGTCCTCGAAATTGGTGGTGGTCTCGATCCGGCGCATCACGCGGTCGCGCTCTTCGGGCTTAAAGCGCCTGCGCTCAATCATGCGGTCCAGGTTGCGCGCGATCGAATCGACGCCGCGCTTGCACAACTCTGGCGCGATATCGTGCATCACCACCGCGATTTCCGCCTGCGCCGCTACCTGCGCGATTCCCGCGCCCATCTGTCCTGCCCCAATGACGCCGATCTGCTGCAAACTCATTCGTCTCTCCGAAAGCTAGTCAGCCCCGAACTAGAGGTACGGGATATAATTCTTGAGCGAGCTAAGCAACGCCGCAACGTCGGCCTCGTCGCCAAGCTTGCGGCACAAGATTTCGTAGTAACCCTTGATACGGCCGCGCTCCTGATTTTCCGGCGCTTCGGCCAGCATCGCCTGGAAGTCTTTGAGAATCGCCTGCGCTTCGAGCTTTTTCTTGACCGGAATCGCTTCGTCATCCACGGCGATCAGCAGCCGGATGTGATCGATCATCCGGTTCATCACGGCAAAGTCGCTGCGATCTTTTTCCATCGTCGATTCGTTATCAGTGATGCTCCGGCGGTTCCTCGCCGCCGACCCACGTGCCAGCGCCGCCACCGCTGCGCATCGCCGTGCGAACCTTCATCACGTCTTCAGGCGATTGGCGCCCCGGCATCCCGAGGTTGCGCATCAGGACGTTGGTCATGTTCGAGGTCAGCCGGTCGCGGATTGTCGGCTCGACCCCGACTTGAGCGTCGAGCACGATATCGACCTGCTCCCGCGTGAGCCTCTCGGCAACGAAAATATCGACCAGCCCGGCCAGGCCGACTTCGCCGCCGGCGCGGTCCACGATCGCGACCACTTTCGCGCACGGCGTGCATACACGGCGAAGCAAGCCCGCGCGTTCGCTGCAATATACGCATCGCATCAGGAAGTGACCCCGAGCCCGATCCCCGAAAAAAGCTTGAAGCGGCCGTGCGCACGAAAAATCGGCGGGCCCGCTTCGATTCTGAGGCTACTACCGGCTTTAGATGGTCGCAAGTATGAGCGGACGAGCCTGCCAAGGACGGCGTTGACAGCGCAAACCGGCGTGGAATAATATCGTAATTGAGAATCATTCTCAGAATTACTGCGTCATGACTCAAACCGCCGTCGCCTACTTCTTCTATTCGCTCGGCATCCTCTTCCGCGAGGGCATGGAAGCGATGCTCGTCGTCGTCGCGCTCGCAGCCGGCACGCGCGGTGCGGGACGAATCGGCCGCGCGCGCGACATCTACGCGGGAGCGGTTGCCGCGATTGTCGCGAGCATCATGCTCGCATGGGCGGTCAATCATCTGATCACCGACGACGCCAGCGACACGCTCGAAGGCGTCTTTCAACTGTTCGCTGCCGCGACCCTCTTCTACGTCAGCTCGTGGATGACCTCGAAGGGACAGGCCGATCGCTGGATAAGGTTTATCTCGCACAAACTCGAGAGCGCCGAGCGCAGCACGATTCCCGGGATCGCACTCGGGCTGACCGCGTTTCTCGCCGTGATGCGCGAGGGCGCGGAAACCATAGTGTTCTTCCAGGCGCTAACCAACGGCGCGACCGAAGTTGCCGAGCGTCACGCGGTCACAGCCGGCATCGTAGCCGCTGCGGTCGCGCTGGCCGCAACCTTCGTGGTCATCAAGCGCGCGGCGGATCGAATCCCGATGAGGCTGTTCTTCTACGCGACTTCCACGATGCTCTACGCGCTGGCGATCGTGTTCGTTGGCCAGGGCGTCGCGAGCTTGCAGGAAGCGTCGGTCGTATCGGCGACGTTCGTGAACTACGCGCCGACGATCCCTATGCTCGGTATTTTCCCGACGGTTCAATCGCTCGGCGCGCAGGCTGTTCTGCTGATGCTCGCGGCGGCGGCAGTGTTCGTTCCGCGCAACGCCGCAGCTCGGCAAGTCAGGGTTGCTGAGCAGGCGGAGATGCAGCGGGCGCGCCAGGCTTGAGCGCAGGCGCCTGAGCAAAAGAATCGTCGCCGTCGAACAGCACAGTCTCCACGTCTGAACTCAACTTCTCGGATATAACCAACGCGCGAAATCCCATCCGCGTGCATTGATCGACCATCGGATCGCGCGCGACTGCGCTTTGACGCACACGCCTGAGCGTAACGCGCAAATCATTCGTGCGATCGAGCAGCACGGACAGCCGCGCCTCGACTATCGCGGTTGAATTGCCGCCGCCCGCCGCAAGATCGAGCGCGAACGATTCGTCGTGCTCCGCGTCGGCCAGCGCATGCAGCGCGGTTTTGATCTCACCGCATGCCGCCTCGGCGCCATTCTCGGGCCCCGGCGACAAATCCGCAGAGAGGGTGATCTGAAAAGTACCCAGCACAACGACGGAAACGAGAACCGCCCGCGTGGATACTGAAAAAATCAGGCGGCGTCTTCCTCGCGGGGCTCGTAGCCGAGCGAGCTCAGGAACGCCTCCTTCTGGCCGGACGGCATAATGTAAATTCCGTCCCATCCGCAGACCTCTTCGCACAGCAGGCATCCGACGCAAGTCTTTTCGTTGACCTGCACCTTGCCGAGATAGACCGCCGTGTTCTCCGGTGACGGCGAGATGCAATCGAACGGGCAAACGTCAACGCACACGCCGCATCCGTTGCAATTGTCGGGATGGACGACGGCGACCGGGCGTTCGGCGCGCTTGAGCACGTGGGTTATCTCGCCGTGATTGTTCATGATCGCGTCGTCGGGGCAGATCACCCCGCACGCGCCGCAATCGATGCACATCGCGGCTTCGATGTAATAGACTTTTTTCGACAGGCCCGAGATGGCGCCGGTCGGGCAACGCTTTTCACACGCGCTGCATCCGGTGCAATTCTCGGCGATGATTGTAAACGGCATCCCTGCTCCCTACTTCCTCATCTCGTCGATGATACGTTCGCGATGGCCGTGCTCGATCAGCTGATCGTTGCGGCGGGCCTGCTTGAGCGCGACATACGTGAAAAACATCACCAGGATCATCATCGCGATGATCGGGATGTTGTCGGGAACGGTCAGGATTTCGAGAAACTGTTGAAACCCGGTAATTTGCACGATTGAACCCTCGACGCTCTGGTCAGTCTTTCTACAATCAGAGGTACCAACGCCATTAGCCGGTGTCAACTTTTGGGGTCCGAAGGATGCATTATGCTAATCATATCCGCGACGCGCTTGCAGGGCGGCGCTGCCTGCGGGCAGAGTATTTTTGCATGGCCGGTCAGCCGCAAACTTCATCTTACACCGCTGCTGCTCCGCGCGGCGTGTTCAACCTTGCGTGGGGTGTAGTCGCGACGCTGTTGTCGGTGCTGTGGACGGTGCCTTGCGCTATCGCCGCGGCTATCGCGGCCACGATGGGCAAAATGCATGCCGTCACGCAGATCTCTCGCGTATGGGGCCGAGTAATAATCGGGCTTTGCGGGGTCAAAGTACAGATCGAAGGTTTGGAAAATCTTGCCGGCCTGAAGTCGTACGTGCTGGTCGCCAACCACAAGAGCTTCTTCGACATCTTCGCCTGCGCCGCGTACATGCCGGGCGAGCCGCGCTTCGTCGCCAAAAAGGAACTGCTCAAAATCCCGGTGATCGGCTACGCGATGCAGCGTGGCGGTCATGTCATTATCGACCGCGATGCCGGCGGCAGGGAAATCCGCAAGGCGATTCAGATAATCCAGAGCGGCATGGACGTCTGCGTGTTCGCCGAAGGGCATCGCTTCAACGACAACATCGTCCACGAGTTCAACGATGGCGCCGCGTGGCTCGCGATCCTGTCCAAGTTGCCGGCGGTGCCGATGTCGATCAGCGGCTCTGGCGTCTTTTTTCCGCGCGGCGCAAAGGTCGTGACGCCGGGCCTGCCGATGCGCATGATAATCGGAAAGCCGATCCCCACCGAAGGAATGCGCAGCGCCGACCGCGCCGAGCTGACACGCCGGCTCGAAGAAGCGGTCCGCGCAACATTCACAACCGAAGTCTAGGCTCGCTTGCGGCTAGGCTTTGCGATCGAAGATGAACAGCGGGACCTGGTTGGCGAGTTTGGGATCGATCGTCAGGATGCGGCGTCCCGACTCGATCTGAATCGTGCCAGCGTCAAGACCGGCAATGTGAAAATTCGCTACTAGTTGATCGACGTCCTCCGCTTCGAGCCACAGGCCGATCATTCCTTCGCTCGACGACTCGACGCCACCGCCGACGAGTCGAATCTCCGCGCCGCCGACTTTCACCATTGCCGACTTCCCGTCAGCCGCTCTGGACACTGAAAAACCGAAGTTCTTTTCGTAGATCGACGCGGCATCCGCGAGGTCTGATGTCGCGACGTCGAGCGTGTCGAGGCCTTTAATCATCGTTGCGGAAAAAGCGGGGCCGGATTGCTCCAGCCCCGTGACTCGTCTATGTGCTTCCCGCGACTAGCCCTTCGGCTTCATCGAGAAATTGGTCGTCGCCGTCGCGCCGTCTTTCACGCTGGCTTTCTGGTCCTCGGTGCCGAGCTTCTCCTGCCACACTTCGACCGTGTAGTCGCCCGGCGGCACGCCCGCGATCGAGTAGTTGCCCTTGTCGTCCGTCACCGCGAAGTACGGCGTGTCGGTCGCGACCCACCAGCCGTGCATCCAGCCATGCGCGTCGCAAGTGACCTTGATTACTTCGGGCTGATCGATCTTCTGCTTGATCACTTTCTTGAACTTGGGCTGCGCCATGTTGAACGACGGGTTCTTTTCCGAATAGGTGTGGATGTTGTGCAGAATTCCGTCCGAGTTCACGATGTTCACGGTGCTGCCGGCCGGGAACGCGAGCACGTGCGGCACGTAGTCGCAGCCCTTTTGATCGAACGTAACATCGCCGGGCTTCAGGTCGCCCTTGGCGCCCTTCACGATCACAACCGCGTTGGCGATTCCGCCGCTGCTGTCAACGACCAGGTCCTCGGCGAAGTGCTGATGAAGTCCGCAGACTTCCTTGTCCTTGGTCACCTCGACCGGTTTGGGCGCGGGCGCTGTACCGTCGTACTTGACGGTTCCGCTAATCGTGCCGCCTGCCGCGTTCGCCAGGCTGGCGCCGACGCTCATGCTGAGCGCGACACCGGCACACGCCGCCAGTACAACTGCATACTTCTTCATTACCATTGCCTCCTGGGAAGTTACCCGGATCGTTTTACTCAGTTAAACAATCATTCATCTTAGCGAATACTCAGTCGCCAACTCAATCAATTAGACGATCATAACCTACTTCTTAGTCACTTTCGTCGCCGCTGTCGCCGCTTTACTCACTTTGGCCGGCACCGCTGCCACTTGCCCCGGTATTGTCTCTCCCGGATGAGTCCCAAACCAGAAAATATAGTCGCGCAGCGCGCGAATCTGGTCGTCCTGGTTGCCGCCCAGAATGTCGTCCGGGCCGCCCGGGTAAAATGACGGCATCTTGGTCCCCGGCTGCAGCGCCGACGGATTTGCGATCCACTTCAGTATCCAGTCCGGATTCAAGCGCTGATGCGCCAGCGCCAAATCGGGCGCCCATCCCGACTCCGGTCCTTCGGGCTTCTTGTCTCCCTGCTGATGGCAACTGAAGCAGTTGAAATAATCGTTGGTCATCAGCTTCGCGCCCGCCTGCAGCTCGGCCGTCGGAGTCAGGTTCGTGTTGATGAACATAAACGGCACGTTGATGTCCGACAGCGCCGTAAAGTAGTTCACGATCGTGTCATCTTCGGCGTTGGTGAAATGGAACGTCGGCATCCTGATCTTCAGCCACGGACGAATCGGCGTCGGTCCTTGCAGGAATGTGAATAGCCACTCGGGCTGTACTTTGAAACCCTCGCCATTGAGTATTGGCGGCGCAAAGTTGATTTGATCTTCTGAGTAGAAGCGGCGTATATAGCCGCCTCGATTATCTACTATGTGGCAGCCGACGCAGTTGTAGTAATTGACCATTCGCCCGCCCGCGACAATTTGCGTCTGATGCTCCGAGCCGGGCATCCGGTACCGCTCCTGCACCTTGCCGTCGGTCATGCCGGCCAGGAACACGCGCAGGTTGATGATGTCGGCGTCGTCGAAGTCGAAATTCGGCATCAACTGCTCGACGTCCTTGGTCTGGTAGATGCGCGGCGTCTGTAGCTTGTGGAACGTCCACTGATCCCACGTCTCGGGAATCTGGGTCTGGTTGCCGAAAAATAATTCGTCGAGATGCTTGGAGCCGAACGTCGTCAGCTCGACGCCGATGCGCGACTCCTTATCCATTCCTTCGATCTCGTGGCATCCGAAGCATCCATACTTGCGCACCAGCGCTTCGCCCTTTTTGATATTCTCGGGATCCTTCAGTGCTGTCTCGACGCCGGCGTCTTCCTTCTTCTCACCGTGCGTCATCAGGAACCCGGTCAGCGCCTCGGCTTCGTGATCGCTCAGGCGCAGCGACGGCATCGCGGTATGCGGTGAGAAGTCGCGCGGAGTTTTCAGCCACGTGTAGATCCACGCCGCCGACGTCTTCTCCGCGATCTTGCTCAGGTTGGGCGCGAAGTCCTTGGTCGTGCGCGCCTCGGCGGGCTTGAAGCCTTCCGCGACGCCGACCGGAGTCCCATACTGATCCGGCTCGATCGCGTGGCATCCTTTGCAGCCTACCGATTCGAACAGCCCTTTGCCCTCTTCGACGAACGCCGGATTCTTGATGTCGGCTTCGAGCGTCGGCAGCTCAGGATGCGCCGTCAGCCAGTCCTTCGAATTCTTCGTCGAGCTGTCCATGATGAACGCGGCCAGCGCTGTCGCCTCGTCATGCGAGAAGTAGAAGTTCGGCATGCGCGTGTGCGGCCGGAAGGTGTGCGGGTCGGTGATCCATCGCACGGTCCACGACGGGTCGAGCTTGGCCGACGCGAGTTTCAGGTACGGACCGATCTTCGGCATGTCCTCGTAGCCCGCGACCAGATGACATCCCGCGCATCCCATCTGCTGGAACATGCGCTCGCCCTCGACCCAGTTTGTCGCGATCGGTTTGCCGGCGGCGTCGTCGAGCGAGCCCACGTCGATATGGCACTTGATGCATCGCGACTGCATCTTGTCGCCGCGCAGCATCGGCGAATCCCAATCCGGATCGTCGCCATGCGCGAGCCGCACGGAACTGACCGCGGGTCCCTGCCCATCATGACATGGCGTGCATCCGAGTTTGTCGGGCGGATGCTTCAATATGATCTGATCGAAGTTGGTATGGGTACGGAACGGCTCGGGCGCATTCTCGAAGCCCTTCTTGTCGGCGCCCATGTGGCAGCTCTGGCATCGATCGACCCGCGCGATCGCCTCGTCGAAGGCGTTGCGATCGAAGTCGTCGATCGCAGTCTGCTGAATTTTCGGAATCTTCGGATAGCGGAACAGGATGGTGTTGCGGAACTTGACCGGGATCATCCACGAGTCGGCCTTGTCGAAGAAGTCGTCACGCTTGGTGGTCAGCTTCTTCATCTGATCGGTCAGGCTGTCGACCTTCGAGTTGAGCGCCTCGATCTGATCCTTCACCGCCTGCAGATTGGCCTTGGCCTTGTCGGAGACGATATTTTCCTGCGCGAGTTCCGCGTCGAGCTGATCGATTTCCTTCTTATAAGGAGTCGGGTCTTCCTTGTGCTGGACGGCGTGGTTGTAGTCGTACCATCGCTCGGTCAAATACGACTTGGTGAAACGCACCAGCTGATCTTTGTCGTTGGCTGTATTGTTGAGATCGACCAACTGCCCGCGCAGATCCGCCAGCTTCGCGGCGGTCGCGCCCGAGTCGAGTTCCTTCTGCGCCTCGGCCAGCGCCTTGCTGACTTTCTGGTATTCAGGATCGGCGTCGAGACGTTTCTGCTCGTCGGCCGCATCCTGCATATACTTGTCGTACGCCAGGTGATCCCACTGGACTTGATACTGCTTCCACGGCCGGCGCGAGATGTTGTCGTCCCATATCGACCAGACCGCGCTGACCAGCAGCACCGCTACCAGCAGCACGAACAACGCGCTGTATGATTTCCCTTCTTCGGTGGGATCAAGCCCCGGTCTGCCAGCCATCTGCTCTACCTATCCCTCAACTCCAAAAGCCGCCGCGCGGCCACCGTCCAAATACTCAGTCGAATAGTCAGTAGTCATTTGCCCGCGCGAACCCACAGCCCCTCGATGATGTAGCCGACGAGAAAAACCAAAATTCCGATCCCGGTGAACTTGTATTCGTTGCCCATCCCGTGCGCCTGGGTGATCCCGACGTAGAGCGCGAACCCGACGTCGGCGAGTCCGAGCGCCTGCAATACTTTGGAGAGGATGAACACGGGGTCGTCGCGGCCACGTCAGATGTTAATCCAGGGCGTGACCAGGATGTACTTGATGTTGAGCGCGTGCCGCAACGCCATCTTGATGAACACGCCGGCCATCGCTATCAGCAGAAATCCCGTGATGCCGAAGCGCACCGGCCCCCACTTCTGTAGAATCTCGGGACCGCCGCCGGGAAACGCCGACCACGGATCCCCCGCGGGCCGCGATCGTATCCAAAAATATAAAGCCGCGTAGCCGACCACGAAGTAGCCGCCTATCAGGAACAATCCGAACAGCGCCGACGCCAGGTAGTCGCGGAAGCCGAACATGTACGGCAGATCGACGTTGGTTAGCGCCTCGACCAGGTGCGGATCCCAGACCTGCCCGGGCCAGAACCAGTTCCAGCCGGGGCCGCGGAAAAACGTGCCGATGATGATGAACGAGACCCACAAAATGTGGAAGCCGATGAAAAAAGCCGCGATCTCGAAAAATCGCTCGCGCAACGTGTAGTAGCCGTTACCTTTCGGATTGATGTCGAGATACGGGATCAGCATCAGGCCCACGATGATGAAGCTCGGCAGCACCACGCCCGCGTACCACGGATCGAAGAACACCAGCATTTCCTGCAAGCCCAGGAAGTACCACGGCGCCTTCGACGGATTGGGCGTGCGGGTGGGATTCGACGGCTGCTCGAGCGGCGCGTTGAGCAGCAGCGACCACACCGTCAGCACGATGATGACCAGGAGCGACATCAGGAATTCGTTGCGCACGAGGAACGGCCAGGTGTGCAGCTTCTCTTCGACCCCGCTGCCCGCCTTCTTGATCGGGACTTCGATTCGCTTGCCGCCCGCCGCCGGCGGAGTTCTCGACGCGGCTCCCGCACCCGCGCCCGCCGCGCGCATCACGATGCCGCCTTCGTTACCTTCCGGGCTTGCCATGATTAATCCCTTAGTGAGGCGCTCCGTCCTCGTCGTCGCTCCACGGCGGCGGCGCTGCCAGCCTGTACATTAGATATAGCAAGAGCGACATCCCAATCGGCACCGAAAGCACCCGCACAATTCCCTGGTGCAAAAACCACGAAAATACGTCTCCCATCCTCAGCCTCGACCAATCCTAGAGCGGCCCCGACATGCCGTCGCGGCGGATTCGCCAGAAGTGCACCGCCATGAAGATGCTCGCGATCAACGGAAAAAAGATGCAGTGCAATATGTAGAAGCGCAGCAACGTATGAGGCCCGATCTCGGCGCCACCGAAAATAAATGCGCGCGCGTCGTAAACCGGATTCACACCCAACACTTCGTGGAACGGCCCGCCATGCCCAAGCAATGGCGTCGCGCGCGCCATATTCGATCCAACCGTCACCGCCCAGATCGAAAGCTGATCCCACGGCAACAGGTACCCGGTGAACGACAGCAGCAGCGTCAGCACCAGCAGGATCACGCCGACCACCCAGTTGAACTCGCGCGGCGGTTTGTATGAGCCCGTCATGAACACGCGGAACATGTGCAGCCACACCGCGATCACCATCCCGTGCGCGGCCCATCGATGCATGTTGCGCATCAGCATCCCGAACGGCATGTCGAACTCGAGGTACTTCATGTCGGCGTAAGCGTATTCCGCCGTCGGCCGGTAGTAGAACATCAGGTACACGCCGGTGATGACGGTGACGAGGAAAAGCAAAAACGTGATGCCGCCCATGCACCAGGTGAAGCGCAGGCGCACTGTATGCTTCTGCACTTTCGACGGATGCAGATGCAGGAACACGTTGCCGGAGACCATCAGGATCCGGTTGCGTGGGGTGTCTTCGTAGCCGTGCCTGAATATCGATTGCCAGGCCTGCGAATCGGTTATCTGGCGTTTCGTTTCGTTCCAGTCAAACTTAGCCATCCGTTACCACCCAAAACTCCATGGAGCCGCCCGCAGGCGCTCACCGCAATCTGAGCAAAATTCTGTAAAAAATTCCAATCGTTGCGACTTTCTACTCGCAACCCTGCTCGAAATCCGGCGTAAGGCTACCTAATTTTGCCCGATCTCTGCAACAAAAAAGACTCATTAGAATGACGGATCTTGCACATCTGATGTTCAACCAGGCGATCCTGCATTCTCCTCCCCAATCTTTCCCTCTCCCGCACTTCCCCTCTCCAGCAGGGAGAGGATCAAAGCCTTATTCAGCGCGCGTTCCCGCGCGCGATTCAAGATTCCGGTTCTCCGCGTGCCTTGCTTTTTCGCTCGGAACCTCAAAATTCTCGTAACGATGCCGCAAGCCGAAACATCGCACCAAACCGCCCAAAACTACGCCGCCAGCAGACGCCGGCTGAACAGATCCTCTGGCGGCATCTTCGAGGTAGGCGATTGTGCGAAGTATAAGTTCCGCCGTCAATTTCCGATCGGACCGTACTTCGCCGATTTCTGCTCAATTGAGCGTCGGTTGATTGTAGAAGTCGACGGCGGCCAGCATGCGGGTCAATCCGGGGACGACGAAACCCGCACAACGTATCTCTCCTCGCGCGGCTACCGCGTGCTTCGATTCTGGAATGATCAGGTACTCGGGAGCGTTGACGAAGTTCTTTCCGAGATCGAGAAATTTCTGAGCTCAGAATCTTGAACCGCGCGCAAAAAGAATCGCGCGCTGAATAAGGTCCCTCACCTTCGATCCTCTCCCATTGGGAGAGGGGAAGAAGCGATCCTCTCGGGAAGACCTTACGACTGCGGCTTATCGGCGCCGCGGCGGAAGCGGCTGAAGAATGCGACGATCAGCCCCCACAGCACCATCAGCAGCGCGATCCCGATCACGCCGAGGCCGACGCCCGCTAAGATTCCTGTCGCGCACAGCACAGCGCCGATCACGAACAGTGGAATTGCGAACGCGATCGGGTTGAACGGATCGTTCCGCGCTGCCCGTTCGACCATCGCCGCCGCCTGCTCGGACGTGCCCGCATCCTCGTTGCTTTCCTTGAGCAGGCTCACCGCGTAGTCGGTGAGTTCCTGCCGATTGGGCATCGCGCGCAGACGGTCGGCCAGCTCCCTGGCGAGCTGCTCGACGCGTTCGTCGTTCTCCTGAGAATCAGAGTCGGGTTTGTTCGATTCAGCCACGCTGCGCTTGTCGTCTCGCTCGGCGGCTAACACCTATCGAACATGAGATCGAGTTGTCAACGTAACCCAAACCTCGACGGCTCTGAGCTACAGACTCACTCTCCTCAGCCTGAGCGCGTTGGTGATTACCGACACCGAGCTGAGACTCATCGCGGCGCTCGCGATGATCGGGCTGAGCAGCAGGCCAAACGTGGGATAGAGAACGCCGGCCGCGAGCGGTATCCCTAGCACGTTGTAGAAAAACGCGAAGAAAAGATTCTGCCGGATGTTGCGCATCGTCGCGCGGCTCAGGCGCCGCGCCTTCGCGATTCCGCGCAAGTCGCCCTTGACCAGCGTGACGCCCGCGCTCTCCATCGCCACGTCGGTCCCGGTGCCCATCGCGATACCGACCTGCGCCTGCGCGAGTGCGGGGGCGTCGTTGATGCCGTCGCCGGCCATCGCGACGATCCGCCCTTCCGACTGCAATCGCTTCACCACCGAAGCTTTCTGATCCGGCATCACTTCGGCCTCGACCTGATCGATGCCGAGTTTTTTCGCGACCGCCGCCGCGGTGATTCGATTGTCGCCGGTCAGGACGACTATCTTGACGCCGTCATCCTGCAGCAACTTGAGCGCTTCCGCGGTTGAAGCCTTGATTGGATCGGCAACGCCGATGAGTCCAGCCGGGCGCCCGTCGATCGCGACGAACATCACGGTGTGGCCGTCTTTTCGCTGCGCGTCGGCATCGGCCGCGACAGTGTCGAGCGCAACGCAGAGCGCGCGCATCATGTGCTGATTTCCAAGCGCGACTGCGCGACCTTCGATGCGCCCGGTTACGCCCTGGCCCGTCACCGACTTGAAGTCCTCGGCGGTCGCGAGCGTCAGCTTGCGCTCTTCGGCGCCTGCCACGATCGCAGCCGCCAGCGGATGCTCGCTGCCACGCTCGAGGCTGGCGGCGAGCCGCAAGACATCGGCTTCGGTGAAACCATCGAGCGCGGTGACCGAGACCAGGCGCGGTTTTCCTTCGGTCAGCGTCCCGGTCTTATCGACGACGAGCGTATTCACCTTCTCGAGAATCTCGAGCGCCTCGGCATTCTTGATCAGCACGCCCGCGGTCGCGCCACGGCCGGTGCCAACCATGATCGACATCGGAGTTGCGAGGCCGAGCGCACAGGGACACGCGATTATCAGAACCGCGACCGCGTTCACGAGCGCATACGCCATCCGCGGCTGCGGGCCGGCGATCGCCCAGACGATGAATGTAATCACGGCCGACAGCACGACGGCTGGGACGAAATACGATGATACTATGTCGACGAGCCGCTGAATCGGCGCGCGGCTGCGTTGCGCCTCGCTTACCATGCGGACGATCTGCGCGAGCAGAGTGTCGGCGCCGACGCGCTCGGCGCGCATGATGAATCCGCCGGTGCCGTTGATGGTCGCGCCGATCAGCCGATCGCCCGGTTTCTTTTCAACCGGGATTGCCTCGCCGGTAACCATCGATTCGTCAACCGAGCTGGTCCCCTCCACTACGATGCCATCGACGGGGACTTTCTCGCCCGGCCGCACGCGCAACCGATCTCCGGGGACGACGCGCTCGAGCGCGATATCCTCCTCGCGGCCGTCGGGCATGATGACGCGCGCAGTCTTCGGCGCCAATCCCAGCAGCGCTCTGATCGCGCTGCTGGTGTTGCTTCGAGCCCGAAGCTCTAGGACCTGGCCGAGCAGCACCAGCGCGGTGATAGCGGCGGCGGCCTCGAAGTAAACCGGTACACTACCGTCGGCGGTGCGGAACGAATCGGGAAATAAATTCGGGAAGACCGCGGCGAACACGCTGTAACCGTAAGCGACTCCGACGCCCATCCCGATCAAGGTGAACATGTTGAGACTGCGGTTGACGATCGAATCCCAGCCGCGCACGAACAGCGGCCAGCCCGCCCACAGCACGGCGGGACTTGCGAGCGCCAATTCGATCCACGTCCGCATCGACGCGGGCATCACGCGCTGAAGCGGCTGGCCCCGGAGCATGTCCGACATTTCGATCAAAATCAGCGGAATCGTGAGCGCGGTGCTTATCCAAAATCGCCGCGTCATATCGGCCAGTTCCGGGGAGACCTCCTCGCCGGCGCTGACGACGCGCGGCTCCAGCGTCATACCGCAGATCGGACAATTGCCGGGCGCGGAACGGACGATCTGCGGATGCATCGGGCAGACGTATTCGGTTTTCGAGGCTGCCGGGATTGGCGCGACCGGCTCCAGCGCCATGCCGCACTTCGGACACGACCCCAGATGGTCCTGCCGAATCTCAGGATGCATCGGGCACGTGTACAGGGGACTCGCCGCCGCGGCTGGCAAGGGCGCGCTGCCTTTGGCCGGCCCCGGCTTCGGCGGCAACCCGCGAGCTAGGAAGCCGTCAGGATCGCTTTTGAATTTCTCGAGACAGCGGACGCCACAGAAATGGTAGGTCGTGCCCTTGTATTCAAACGATCCAGCGCTCTTCGCCGGATCGACCATCATCCCGCACACTGGATCGACGACTTGACTGCTCAAGGTTTCTCCAAGCACGCGTCGCAAATGCTACTTGCCCTGTTCCAGCTCCTGGCCACGCTTCTCCATCAGCTCGCCCATCTCCTTCATCATCCGGCCGTGGATCTCCATCATCTGGCCGCGAGTTTTGGGGTCGCTCATCATCATCTGCATCATAGGCATGTCCATCATGCCGCCCGGTCCGCCCATCATACCCGGTCCGCCCATCATGCCTTGACCGCCCATCATACTGGGCCCGCCCATCATTCCTTGGCCGCCCATCATGCCCATGCCCATTCGTTGCGACGGAGCCGCCGAAGTGGCCGGCTGCCCAAAGGCCACCATCGATGAAAGGACTAAAATACCAGCGATACTTGCGATACCAGCAGTAAGACGTCTGTAGTTCATTGTTTCTCCTCTCCTGTCATGGGTGCATTCGCTTGCCCGGGTCTTCTGGTTCTTCACTCGCGATGTTCCAGCGCATTTGCCATGCCGTGCCTTCTTTTCTTAGACGCACGCGGCCCCGACTTCATTTCGATCTCATCAAGATTAAGTATATCGGAAGTCACTCGGACGTGTTTCCTTTGGGTGCAACCAGTCTGGTGGAAGTAGATTCGCCGAACACCCGAGGGCCGTTCGAATGAGGGCCGCTTCTGCAGGTCTTGCTGCTACGGCTTGGGACGCGGACGCGGAATTATCGAGCGGAATTACTACGAGGAATGCTGTCTCAAACGTTCTTGCGCGCGATGATCACCGTGTGCACTGACATCGGGCTGATCTTTTCGTTGCGCTCGAGCGTTATCGGATGGCCCTTGAGTACATCCTGTTTGCGCAGCTTGGTGGTCCATCCCAGTTGCCGCGTGATCGGATTCACAATCGTGTTGAACGCCGCGACGATCGGGTTCGAGCTCTGGAAATGCGTCGTGATGGCGATGCGTCCGCCCGGCTTACACACGCGCACCATCTCGGACATCATCCGGTACGGATCGGGCACCACCGTCAGCACGTGAAACGACGTAACGTAGTCGAAGCTGTTGTCGGGAAAGTCGAGATTCAGCGCGTCGCCCTGGCGGAGCTCGATATGTTTCCAGCCGTTCTCGGTCACGCGCTTTTTTGCACACGCGAGCATGTCGGCCGACGGATCTATCGCGACAACGTGCGCGTACGGCGGATATCCATCCAGCGCGATTCCGGTGCCGACGCCAACCTCGAGCACGCGGTTGCCGGGCCTGAGATTCAAGCTCTCGATAACCTCGTGCTCGCGATCGACAAAAACCCGGCCGAAGAAAAAATCGTAGAAGCGCGCCAGGTCGGAGTAGACACGGCTCTCATGCGGTTGGGACATTGAAAGACTCCCTCGGGGTTAGACGCAGCCCAGGAGATCGGCGCCGGACAGGATCTTCAGCGCGTCGCGTCAGGCCGCCGCGTTGATTCCTCGCAACTGACGTTTGACGGAGGTTATATCGCGCTTGCGAAATCGCCACTGGCGGCCTTTCTTGAAGGCCGGAATAATATTGCGCCGCGCAAATTCGTTCACCGTGTCCGGACTCAGGTCGAGCATGAACGCGACTTCGCGGGAGTTCAGCAGTATGTCGTCTTTATCGGCCATGCGAGTCCAACAAGACGCCTCACTTGGGGAATTTTGTCAGAGACGCGACTTTGTAGTATGCGCTCAGCGCCCAAGTCAAGGTAAGAGCCGCGAGGAACCGGAAAGTTTGCCCACAGCCCCACAAAATCGTCAAAGCTCAGTTTGCGTCTTTTAGCTTCATTAACGGTAATTAAACACTTATTCTGGTCAACTTTCGCATCGAAATCCGGTAATCGTACCAAGCTCGTGTAACCACGATACAGGAAAATAGTCCGGTCAGCACTCCCACGCATAGAGTGACGGCGAACCCCTTGACCGGGCCCGTGCCGAATTGGAAGAGGATCAATCCCGCCGCGAAGGTCGAGATATTCGAATCGCGAATCGCCGACCACGCGCGCTCATAGCCGAGCTTCACGGCCTCGCGCGGCGACTTGCCGTTGCGCAACTCCTCGCGCATTCGTTCGTTCACCAGCACGTTGGCGTCGACCGACATGCCGAGCGTCAGCACGATCCCGGCGATGCCCGGCAGAGTGAGGGTGGCGCCGAGCGCGGCCATCACGCAGATCAGCAGCAGGATATTCAGCGACAGGCCGAAATCCGCGAGCAGGCCGGCGCCGCTGTAGTAGAGCACCATGAAGATCAGCACGGCGCCCGCGCCGATCACGAATGACAGCTCGCCCTGGCGAATCGAATCGCGGCCGAGCGACGGCCCGACGGTGCGCTCCTCTTCGATTTCCACGGGCGCCGGCAGCGCGCCCGAGCGCAACACGATTGCGAGATCGTGCGCCTCGTCCATCGAGAAGCGCCCCGTTATCTGCACGTGACCGCCGGGAATTCGCTCCTTGATAACGGGCGCGGAGTAGACGGTGTGGTCGAGCACGATCGCCAGGCGCCGCCCGACATTCTGCGACGTCATCGCATCGAAGATGTCCGCGCCGCGATTGTCGAGCTCGACCGCCACGTACGGACCCTCGAGCCGCGCGCCGGGACGCACGCGCGCGTCCGTAACAACGTCACCCGTCATCAGCACCGGAGACTCGACGAGGTACGGCTCGCGGCCGCCGCGCTCCGAGGTGCCATAAAGGATTTCGTCGCCGGGGGGCGGACCCTCCTTGATCGCGTCCTGCACGTTTTTCGAGTCGTCAACCAGTTTGAATTCGAGCACCGCGGTCTTGCCAATCAGTTCCTTGGCGCGCTCGGGATCCTGGATACCGGGCAACTGCACCAAAATTTCGTTGTCGCCTTCCTTGGCGACGGTGGTCTCGCGCACGCCGAGCTGGTCGATTCGATTGCGAATCGTTTCGAGCGCCTGGTCCATCGCGTTGGTGCGAATCGTCTGCAACTCCTGCGGCTTGTAGGCGAGCGAGTACGCCGGGCCGATGCTTGACGAATCGGCGTTGCTCGACACGGTCAAGTCCGAGAACGATTTCTGCGCGAGATCGAGGAACGGCGTGCGATCAGCGCTCGACTTGAGCTTGACGATCAGGTTGCCCGAATCGTCCACCGCGACATCGTCAAAATCTATCTTGTTGCTCTTGAGCTCTTTCTTGAGGTCATCGGCGCGGCGGCGCAGTTGCGTTTTCACCGCCTCGTCGAGCTTCACCGCCATCAGCAGATGCGTCCCGCCCTGCAAGTCGAGGCCGAGCTGAATTTTGGTCGCGCCGAATCCAGCCTTGAACCAGTCGGGCAGATCGATATTGAGGCTGGGCAGCAGGATCAGAACTGCCGCCAGCACGATCGCGCCGGCGATGTAGATGCGCGTGAGGCCGCTTCCGTTGGTGAAATGCATGTAGAGAAAGGACACGATCAGCACGAGCAGAATCAGGATCGGTCCGAAACTTTGCGTCTGTTCCACTATGGTGAAGCCCCTACTTGTCGTCTTTCTTCGCGGACGCCTTGTAGCTCGACATCGACGCGATTTGCGAGCGCTCGACCCGCAGCCTGACGTTGGGCGCAACTTCGAGCGTGATCACTTTGTCGCCGACCTCCTGAATCCGCCCGATGATGCCGCCGGTCGTCACGACCTCGTCGTTGCGCTTGAGCGCGCTCAGCATTTTCGCCTGCTCCTGCGCCTTTTTGCTCTGCGGCCGGAAGACCAGGAAGTACATGACGGCGACGACCAGCGCCATGATCGGTCCCGGCCCGGTCAGCAATTGCTGGACAAACGACGGAGCTTCGGCTGGATTGGCGGACGCAGCCTGCGCCCATGCGGTACCTTCGAACAACATCAGGTCACATCCTCAAGATCGATCAAACTTAGATCTCCCGCAACGAAAAGTCATTCTTCGGCCGGCTCGGCGGCCTCGTTCCAGCCCGCCGATGCGACAGCAGCAAATGCCCTGAAATTCCCGGATGCGATAGCATCGCGGCAATCACGCATCAAGCTCGCGAAGAAGTGAAGATTATGCTCCGTAAGGGCGCGCGCCGCGAGTATCTCGCCCGACAAATATAGATGACGCAAGTAGGCGCGTGAATGGGTCCGGCAGGGGCGGCATTCGCAGGCTGGATCGAGCGGCATCGAGTCGCGCGCGTGGGCAGCCTGCTTGACGGAGACGGGCCCGATGCTCGTGAAGGCCATCCCGTTGCGCGCATTTCGCGTCGGCAACACGCAGTCGAACATGTCGAAGCCCATCGCCACTGCGGCGAGCAGATCCGACGGTGTGCCGACGCCCATCAGGTAGCGCGGCTTGTCCTCCGGCATCATCGATGCGGACAGGGCCGCCATCTCGAGCATCGCGGCCTTGGGCTCGCCGACCGAGAGTCCGCCCGCCGCGTAGCCGTCGAACGGAATCGAGGTTATCTGCGCCGCACTAATTTTGCGGAGGTCCTCGAAAATGCTGCCCTGTATTATTCCGAACAGCGCCTGCGTTGTGCTTTTCCGCGCCGCGAGGCTGCGCCCGGCCCATCGCGCGGTCAGCTCAAGCGACTTGAGCGCGCGGCGATGCTCGGCCGGGAACGGCGTGCATTCGTCGAGCGCCATCATGATATCGGCGCCGAGCTGTTCCTGGATGTCGATCGCGCTTTCGGGCGTGAGCATCAGCGGCGCGCCGTCGAGATGCGAGCGAAAACGGATTCCCTCTTCGTTGATCGAATTGATTTTCGCCAGGCTCATCGCCTGGAAACCGCCCGAGTCGGTCAGCACCGCGCCGGGAAATCCCATGAAACGCGCCACACCGCCCATCTCGCGAACGAGCTCCGCGCCCGGGCGAATCGCGAGATGGTACGCGTTGGCAAGCACCATCGTGTAGCCCATCGCCCACAACTCGTCGGGCGCCATCGCTTTGACCGCGGCGCGCGTGCCGACCGGCATGAAGGCGGGAGTCGCTATCGCGCCGTGGGGGGTTACAATCCGCCCGACCCGCGCGTCGCCGTCCACGGCAGTGACACTGAATTGGATTGGCCCGCTCATCAGAGAATCAACATCGCGTCGCCGTAGCTGAGAAAGCGGTAGCGGTGGCGAATCGCCTCGCGGTATGCGGCGAGAAGCTGATCGCGTCCCGCGAACGCCATCGCGAGCGCGAGCACTGTCGTTCGCGGCATGTGGAAGTTCGTCAACATCGCGTCTGTCAGCTTGAAGCGAAAGCCCTGATGAATAAAGAGCCCGGTGAAGCCCTCGACATCGCCGGTGATTGCCCACGACTCGAGCGCGCGCGTCGAGCTGGTGCCGACCGTGATTATTCGCCCGCCAATTCGCCGCGCATGTTCGATGGCGGCGCGGGTCGCGGGCGGAATCGTGTACCACTCGGATTCCATCGTGTGACTCTCGACCTCGATGGCGCGCACCGGCGCGAAAGTGCCGGGACCGATGTGCAGCGTGACCGTAGCCGTGCGGATACCCGCGTCAGCCAGCGCCTTGAAGACGTCGTCGGTGAAATGCAGGCCTGCGGTGGGCGCCGCAATCGCGCCGGGACGCGCGGCATAGACGGTCTGGTAGTCGTCGATGTCGGCGGGGCCGACCGTGCGATGTATATGATGTATATAATGAGGCAGCGCGAGCGTACCGTCGAGCTGGAGTATCTGTTCAATCGAAGTATCGCCCTCAGCCACGACGATTGGGCGGCCAGGGCGCGCATAGCCAGCGACTCTCAGCACGTGACCGTCGCCCAGGAGGAGGCGCGCGTTCTCTTTGAGCACGCGATGCGTGCGTATCAGCGCGAGCCACGCGCCCGCAGGACCTTCAGCCGGGCTGGCAGGCCGCACCATCAGCAACTCGACCCGTCCGCCCGACTCCTTCTGCGCGAACAGGCGCGCCGGCAGCACGCGGGTGTCGTTGAGTACGAGCAGGTCGCCCTCGCGCAGATGTTTGACGAGTTTGTAAAAGCGGGAATGCTCGATCGATTTAGATTTGCGATCGAGCACGAGCAGGCGCGCCTCGTCGCGGCGGGCCAGCGGCTCCTGCGCGATCAGTTCTTCGGGCAAATCGTAATCTAGTTCAGAAAGCCGCATCTGAGGTGAAGCTCAAACGTGATTCGCGTGCGAAACGAGTCCCGCAGTCTCCAACAACTCTCGATTGAGGGGGAAAGCGAGCTGCGCTCGACCAGATTAGAACGGATAGTTGATGCCGGAGAAGACGGCGGCGCCTTCGCCACCCCATCCGATATCGACGTAGCCAACTACAAACGGCTCCGCGATTCCGCGGAATCCGATTCCGCCGACCGGATGCAGATCGGAGAACGGGTTGTAGCCCATGTCATGCGCGACGCGGCCGGCCTCGGCGAACGGAGCCAATTCAAGTATCCCGTGGGTGCCGAAGATATTCTTGTCCCACACCCGCGTGCGCATCTCGACGTTCATGACGAACAGGTTGTTATCGATGTAGCGGCCGGTGCCGTAACCGCGCAGCGTTTGCTGATCAGTAAGTATGCTCTCGTCGCCGCCAAGGCGCGCCTGCGACCAGAACGGCATCTCGTTGCCCGCCGGCTCGTACTCGTTGAAAATGTGGCCGGCAAAGGTGATGCGTTGACCGACTGAATAGAACTCGCGGAATTCGCCGCCAAAGCGGTTGTACGATTGCGAGCTGCCGAAGCTGCGATCCGCAACGCCGTAATAGAGCCGCCCCAACTGGCCAGCTCGCGGGATGTCGACCGAGTCGCGCGAGTCGTATTGCATAACCCATTGCGACAGAATTTCGGTGCCGCCGTTGATACCCTTCTGGTTCGGGAACAACTGGAAAATCGAGGGCACCGAGTTGAAGCCGCCTTCCTGGATTCGCACGTAGCGCGGACGTTCGGTCATCGAGAGCTGCAGCCGGTCGCTGAAATTCAGGCCAAAAATCGCTTCGCCGTAAAGCTGCTCGGTCGTGTAGTTGCTCTGATTGCCTTCGTGAGAATGATTACCCAATCCATAGAAACGCTCGGTCGGGTCTTTCTCGAAAAAGAAGCGGCCTTCAAACGACCACCACTTCTTGTGTTCGCGTCCGGCCTGGTAGTCGAGATCGACCTTGCGCGCGATCGTTTCCTGCGCGCCCGCGACTACGTACCAGTTTATGTCCGAAGAGGGATACGCCAGGTAGCGAAAATTGCCGCCCGGCCCGAGCGTGCTGTTGGCGTTGATGTCGGGCGCCAGGATGCTGCTGATCTCGTTCTTGTCGTCGGTGAACAGCCACACCGGCAGCACGCCGTAAGTGACGCCACCGTTTGGATCGGTCGCAACTTCAGGCACCGGGATGAACGGCCACGAGTTGGGGTCCTGCGGTTTGAAAGACTTCCAGTCGTACTGCGGCATTGTCCAGGTGCTGGGGTCGAGCAGCGAGAACCTGGATGAAGACGTTGGTACCGAAGGGTTCGAAGGTACCTGGGGGATCGAGTCGGCGTGCGCCGTAGCCGCCGCGGTAACAAATGTGGCGATTAGCAAAAGGTAGGCGAGGGCGCGCCGCATCGTGGGATCCTGGGGATTAAACTTTGCCTGTTGGCTTTCGGCTACTCTTCCACCGCTCCACACCACAACCGGCGCTCGGATTCTCCCGAGCCCCTTTGCACCGAACGATGCTCAAAGCTGACAGGCTTGCACGCCGCGATCAACCCTTCGGATGCATTTCTCGCCACTGCATCATGCAATCCGATCGTCACGATGTGCGAGCGCGCTTTTCGGCGACGCCGCAAATGTGCAAGGATTCGGAGCAAGCGGAAAGATTTCCTCAAAAGGAGCTCAGTAATGGCGAAAGCTGACGGCGGAGAATTAATCGCGCGCGTGATGCGCGAGAATCATGTCAAATATTGTTTCGCAATCAACGGCGGGCATCTGTTTCCTATCCTCGGCCAGTTGCGCAATCACGACATCAAGTTGATCCACATGCGTCACGAGCAGGCCACCGCCTACGCGGCCGACGCCTATGCGCGCACTTCGGGCGAAGTCGGCGTGTGCATGGTGACCGCGGGATGCGGCCTCACCAACGCGGTGACGGGACTGTGCGTCGCGGGACTGACCAACAGCGCCGTCGTCTGCATCTCAGGCCAGCATCCCAACACCGAAGATCATCTAGGCTCTTTCCAGGAGGCCTACGGCTCCGAAGTCGTTGACAGTTTTTCCAAGTTCACCAAGCGGGTGACTGACTGGTCCACGATTCAGTTCGATCTGCGCTCAGCTTTCCGCGAGGCGATCTCCCCGCCGCAGGGCGTCGCGTTGTTCGAGATTCCGCAGAACATTCTCTATCACCACGAAGAAGACTCGGGGCAGCGCAAGGGCGCGCGCGAGTTCACGATCGACGACGTCCGCTCGGCCGGCGATCCCGCGAAGATCGATCGCGCGCTCGAGATGCTGGTGGCGGCCGAGCGTCCGCTGATCGCATGCGGCGACGGCGTGTTCTGGTCGCAGGCCGGCCCCGAGATGCGCGAATTCGTCGAGCTGACCAACATCCCGATTTACGCGCGTCGCGCCGGCCAAGGCGTCGTGTCGGAAGAGCATCCGCTGGCGATTCGTGGCGCATTCAAAAAGCCGTTCACCGGCGGCGCCGACGTGGTGGTCGCAATCGGCTTCCGCTTCTGGAGCGGCGAGCATTTCGGGCAGCCGCCGACTTGGACCGACAAGGCCAAGTACATCCAGATCGATCCCACGCCGACGCGTATCGGATGGCAAGTCAACGCGGACCTGCCGATGGTCGGCGATCCGAAGATCGTGCTGCAACAGATGATCAAGCGGATCAAGGAACTCAAGCTCGACTTCTCGAAGAACAAAACTTCGCCGTGGGTCAAGCAGGTCTGGGAGACGCGCCAGCGCTTCGACAATACGATCAAGGAACAGAACGCGAAGGTCCAGAAAAATCAGCCGATTCATCCGGCGCGCCTTTGCGAGGACCTCATCACCGTGCTCGACAAGAACGCCACGACCGTCATCGACAGCTTCACGCTCTCCGGGTGGATGAGCCGCGCGTTCACCTGCCGCTTCATGGGCCAGGTCGTCGACGCGGGCCCGCTCGCTCCCGTCGGTCACGGCGTCGGCATGGGCATCGGCGCGCAGCTCGCGCGGCCGGGCCAGCAGGTCGTCGTGATCAGCGGCGACGGCGGCCTCGGAATCGGCGGATGGGACATGGAGACGGCGGCGCGCTACAAGCTGCCGGTGATCACGGTGCTGTGGAACAACAGCTCGTGGGGCCCGAATTTCGATCAGATGCCTGGCCTGAAAGGCCGCACTGATCCGTTCAACATGCTGCCGAACATCCGCTACGACAAGATTTTTGCCGAGATGGGATGTCACGGCGAGCAGGTCGAGACCAACGAGCAGATAAAGCCCGCGCTCGAGCGCGCCTTCAAGTCGGGCAAGCCGGCGCTGATCAACGTGATCGGCGACGTCTCAGTCGGCAACGCAACCCTCGGCGGCAACCTGCTAGGCTCGACCGGCTCGAACTAGCCAGGCGGCTGGGCAACGCGCTTCCCCTCTCCCTTGCCTTGCAGGGAGAGGGGAAGAGGCGGCGAGCAGTTATGCAAAGCTCTTGTTGCAGGAGAGCTTTTGCATAACTCGACATTGGTGCCGAAGCGAGCATTTTTTTGTGTCATCCTGACGAAGCGAGCAGCGCGAGCGGCAGGAAGGATCTCGGACAGCTTCGCGCCAGCGAAGCCGGTACCGGTTCTGAAATCGCGGAGCGATCCTCTGCTGACATCGCCGTGCGAGCCTCCGGATTTTCATCGGATGCACTTCAGGGGGATGAACTTTTCAGCCTGATCATTTCTCCCCGGACGTGCTAAATGATCACCGTGCACTCCCCTCATCGCACACATTCCCCGCGCACCCATAAATCCCGAATCTTCGGGCAAAACCTGCTCGCGCGAAATACTAATTTTGACGGAACGAAGCTACCGATGGTAGTGCCACGATTACCAAACAACAACATATGGTATAAATTGGCATTTCTACTCGTCCTCTCAGCTTGCAAAACTGCCCAAATCTGCCCGCTCGGCACCCGGCTCGTCGGCGATCCTCCACCCAACGGATCCGAGACCGCATGTGTGAAAAACGTCAACGGTCAGGACGTCAAGGAGGGACCGTACGTCGTCTATCACGACGACGGTTCGAAAATGATGCAGGGCGAATACCACGACGGCAAACAGAGCGGCGCATGGACCATGTGGTACGACAACGGCCAGAAGAAGTCCGTCGATCACTACAAGGACGGCGTGCAGGACGGCGAGCACACCGGCTGGTACACCGACGGCAAAATCGCCGCCATGGGTATGTACAAGGATGGCAAGCAAGAGGGCGTTTGGAAGCGATGGGATCCTCAAGGTTTCAAAAACTGGGAAGAGACCTACAAGGATGGCAACAAACTTCCATGACGCTTGCATCAGTAACAAATGTGACGATCGTCGAGGCGGACCTGTCGCGCGCCGAGCATCAGGATGCGCTCGTCACGATGCTCGACGCGTACATGCTGGACCCGATGGAAGGCGGGGTGCCCCCTTCGGAGCAGGTCAAGCGCGACCTGGTGCCGGGCCTGCGCGCGCATCCGGCGTGCTACGTATTCATGGCCTATCGCGACGGTAAGCCGGTCGGCTTTTCGATTTGCTTCCTGGGATTTTCGACCTTCAACGCGCGCCCGCTGCTCAACATCCACGACATCTTCGTTGATTCTTCACTGCGCGGGCTCGGAATCGGCGCGATGCTGCTCGCGCGAATCGAGTCCAAAGCGCGCGAGCTGAATTGCTGCCGCATCACGCTCGAAGTGCGCGAGGACAACCGCGCCGCGCGCGGCCTCTACCGCAAAGTCGGTTTCGATCGCGTGGTCGTCGGCGCGAACCGCGTCGCGATGGAGTTCTGGCACAAACCGTTATGAGGCTACAGCGTTCTGCCAACCGCCTCGGCCAGCGGCTTGAGCGACTTCATCAGGGCGGCGAAGCGCGACGGCTTCAGCTGCTGCGGGCCGTCGGACAGCGCACTGTCGGGCTTCGGATGGACCTCGATCAGCAATCCGTCGGCGCCCGCCGCGATGGCCGCAAGAGCCATCGGCGCCACCATCTTGTAGATGCCGGTGCCGTGGCTCGGATCGACAATCACCGGCAGATGGGTCCATTCCTTGAGCAGCGGCACGGCGTTGAGGTCGAGCGTGTTGCGCGTCGCCGTCTCAAAGGTGCGAATCCCACGCTCGCACAGCACGACGTTGGGATTGCCTTCCGACAGGATGTATTCGGCGGCCATCATGAACTCTTCGAGCTTCATCGACATGCCGCGCTTGAGCAGCACCGGTTTCTTGATTCTACCGAGCCGGCGCAACAGCGAAAAATTCTGCGCATTGCGCGCGCCGACCTGCAGCATGTCGGAATGCGCCGCGACCAGGTCGATATCGTGCGGATCCATGATTTCCGTCACCACCGGCAACCCGACGCGCCGCCCGGCCTTCTCGAGCAATCTCAGCCCCTCGTCTTCCATTCCCTGGAACGAGTAGGGCGACGTCCGCGGCTTGAACGCTCCCCCGCGGAGCGCATGAGCGCCTGCCGCCTTGACCGCGTCGGCGGCGGCCTCGACCTGCGCCTCGCTCTCGACTGCGCACGGTCCCGCGATCACCGCGATACGCTTGCCGCCGATCTCCATGTTGCCGACCTTGATGCGCGAGCCTTCGGGCCGCACCTCGCGCGACGCCAGCTTGAAAGACCGCACCACCGGCATCACCCGCTCGACCCCGGCGACCGACTCGAGATGCGTCAGTTGATGCTGCTCGCCGCGCTCGTCGCCGACGCATGCGACCACCGTGCGCTCGATGCCCCGGATAATGTGCGCGTTGTAGTCGAGTTCCTCGACCATCTTGGCTACGGCCTGGATTTCAGCTTCGGTGGCATGCGCTTTCATTACGACGATCAAGTGATAAACCCTCTGCGATAACCTATTGCGATGGAATGCGTGCTCGAACTCTAGTAAATCTGACTCTACAGCATGTTCACATCGACCGGAACTGAGCGCCCGCGACCCGCTTGGCGCATCGAAGGACGCAATTTTGCCAGCTAAGCCGCCGCATCGACCACTAAGCATCGTTCATACGTCCGACGTCCATCTCGAGACCGACACGTTCGGGTCCGGCGAGCGCGGCGTGCAGTTGCGCGACAAAGTGCGCACCGCATTCGGCCGCGTCATCGACATCGCCAACGAGCGCGACGCCGACATGCTGCTGATAGTCGGCGACCTGTTCGATTCAGCGCGCGTCACCGAAGAAGGTCTCGCCTTCGCGCTGGGAACGATCGCGCGGGCGCGGATGCCGGTCGTGATGATTCCCGGCAACCATGACGCGCACGACGAGCGATCGATTTACGCAGGCCTCGCGCCCGCCGCGCTCCCCGAAAATCTGCACCTCATCCTCGAGCCTGAGGGCAGGACGATCGACTTCCCCGGACTCGCGACTCGCGTATGGGGCCGCGCGCTGGTCGAGCACACCCCGGACTACCGGCCGATGAGCGGCGTACCGGAGCGCGAGGAAGGGCTGTGGAACATCGCGCTAGCGCATGGATTTTTCATGGAGGAAGGCGAGATCGAGCGATCGTCGCCGATCACGCCCGCGGAAATCGAGCGCTCGCGCTACGACTACGTCGCGCTCGGCCACGTACACGTGCTGAGCGACGTATCGCAGGGCTCGACGCGCGCCTTTTACTGCGGCACGCCGGCCCCGCTCTATTCGAGCGAAAATTCCGGGTGGGTACTGTGGATCAACTGCATTCCCGGCCAGCCCCTCTTAATCGAACGCTTGATGGTTGCCCTAGAGCGTTAGACTAACGGTCGGTTAGCAGTCAGCGCCCGGATGCCGCCTCGTCCCGCCGTTTGAGCTCGGGATAGATATCCGACAGCCGGCGCCACATCCGCTCCAACCCGTAGCTGTCGAACGGCTCGACGATACATTCCAGCGCGCCTTCGCGCAGGTAGATTCGCTGGTCGTCGGGGGCCTGCGATGCGCTTACGATCACGATCGACGTATGCGGCGACTCCCGGCGAATCATCCTGAACAGCGACTTCGCTTCCATCCCATTCGCGCTATGCAACCCGACGTCGAGCGTGAGGACATCGGGACGCGTAGTGCGAAAGAGATCGATTGTCTGCGCGACCGTCTCGGTTTCCGCCACCACTTGACATCCACCGCATTCGAGATGATTGCGCATGATGTCGCGCGTAATCCCCGAGCTGTCCGCAATGAGCACTCGTACTGCCATCAGCAGCTCCTCCTTTGGACGAGCACTGCGCCAGCCCAGTCCCCAAGGCGTTCACAGCGGCGACCCGTTTAACTATTCAGCAAGGGCGGGGCCAAGAAGTGTGCGCTTCGAACGCATCTGCCCGAATCGCGAACAAACTAGCCAAGTGCGATTGCGGGCCACTTAATTGACTATTTCGGCGCTCTCCGTTCGGCTGCGGTTCGGCTGCAGTACGATCGGAATTTCTAATCAACGTTGCATCTAAGTGATTTGTTGCATCGCGGTGACATTGTTCGATCGCTCTGTGCTGTCCAAAAAAACAAACGGCGGAGCTTCGATGGCTCCGCCGTTGTTTGAGTGATGAATTCCGTTCTCTGGTTACATCATGCCGCCAGGAGGCATTCCGCCCGGCATGCCACCGCCCGCTCCCGCGCCCTTTTCGTCGGGCTTCTCGGCCACCATGCACTCGGTGGTGAGCAGCAGGCTCGCGACCGACGCCGCATTCTGCAGCGCGCTACGCACAACCTTGGTCGGGTCGATAATTCCGGCCTTCATCAGATCCTCGAACTCCTCGCTGGCCGCATTGAATCCGAACGGCCCCTTGTTGTTCTTGATCTTGTCAACGACGACCGAGCCTTCCCATCCCGCGTTGGATGCGATCCACCACGCCGGGCCCTCGATCGCCTTCTTGATGATCGCGATACCGACCTTTTCCGCCTCGCTGGCACGCATGTTGTCGAGCACTCCCGACGCGCGAATCAGCGCGACGCCGCCGCCCGGGACCACGCCCTCTTCGACTGCGGCGCGGGTCGCATGCAGCGCGTCCTCGACGCGTGCCTTCTTCTCTTTCATCTCGACTTCGGTCGCCGCGCCGACGCGAATCACTGCGACGCCGCCGACCAGCTTGGCCAGCCGCTCCTGCAGCTTTTCACGATCGTAGTCCGACGTGGTCTCCTCGATCTGCGCGCGAATCTGCTTGATCCGGCCCTCGATGTCGGCCTTCTTGCCAGCGCCATCGATAATCGTGCAGTTGTCCTTGTCCACGACCAAGCGCTTGGCGCGGCCAAGGTCGGTCAGCGTGATACTCTCGAGCTTGAGTCCGAGCTCCTCGGAAATCGCGCGCCCGCCGGTCAGGATCGCGATATCTTCGAGCATCGCCTTGCGCCGATCGCCGAAGCCCGGCGCCTTGACCGCGACGCACGACAGCGTGCCGCGAATCTTGTTCACCACCAGCGTCGCCAGCGCCTCGCCTTCGATATCCTCGGCGATAATCAGGAAGGGCTTGCCGGTCTTGGCAATCGTCTCGAGGATCGGCAGCAGGTCCTTCATCGACGAGATCTTCTTCTCGTGGATAAGGATAAACACATCGTCCAGCTTCGCTTCCATCCGCTCCGGATCGGTCACGAAGTACGGCGACAGGTAGCCGCGGTCGAACTGCATCCCCTCTACCACTTCGAGCTGGGTCTCCAGCCCGCGCGCCTCTTCAACCGTGATGACGCCTTCCTTGCCGACTTTCTCCATCGCCTCGGCGATAATATCGCCGATAGTCGAATCGTTGTTGGCCGAAATCGTTCCGACCTGGGCGATTTCCTTGCGATCCTTGGTCGGCTTGGACAGGTTCTTGAGCTCGGCGGTAATCGCCTCGACCGCGCGATTGATTCCGCGCTTGAGCGACATCGGATCGTGCCCCGCGGCGACCATCTTGATGCCTTCGGTAAAAATCTGGCGGGCGAGCACGGTGGCGGTGGTGGTGCCGTCGCCGGCGACGTCGGAGGTCTTCGATGCGACCTCTTTGACCATCTGTGCGCCCATATTCTCGAACTTGTCTTCGAGCTCGATTTCCTTGGCTACTGTTACGCCGTCCTTGGTCACGGTCGGAGCGCCGAAGCTCTTCTCCAACACGACGTTGCGGCCCTTGGGGCCGAGCGTCACGGTGACGGCATCGGCGAGGACGTTGACCCCCTTGAGGATCTTCTCGCGCGATTCTTGTCCGAAACGAACTATCTTTGCAGGCATGGTTTTTTTGCCTCTCCTATATTTGCGGTTTCATCGGGTCAGATTGGGACTCGTTCACGGGCGGGCCGAAATGCCTACTCGATGATTCCCAGGATGTCGTCCTCGCGCAGGATGAGCAGGTCTTCGCCCTCATGCTTGAACTCGCTGCCCGAGTATTTGCCGAACAGAATCTTGTCCCCAGCTCTGACTTCGATGGGGATAAGCTTGCCGTCGTCACCATATTTGCCCTTGCCAACGGCGACGACCTTGCCCTCTTGGGGCTTTTCCTTGGCGGTGTCCGGGATGATGATCCCTCCCTTGGTCCGCTCCTCTTCCTTGATCCGCTTGACGAGAATTCGATCTCCCAGTGGCTTTATTTTCATTGGGGACCAGCAGCCTCCTTGCTTGCTGAAAAGTGTTGCCAGGCTGGACGATTCCAGCCCGTCGGAAAGTTAATTACTGTCCTGACTTTGTCAATTGGCACTCGCAACGTCTGAGTGCTAACGGGAGTTTAGCCAGATTCGGGAGAAATGCAAGCCCTGTGGGTAAGACTGCACGGCCGGGGTACTGGTCGGCAGCAGGCGATCCTGTTCTACTGGTCGTTGTTATCCTGGCCGCTCAAGAAGCAAATGCGGCGCGGCCAAATCGAAAGAGAAACACCTCAAAAAAACCGATCTGCTGACAGTTATCGCAAAGAGAGTGAACTACCCTGATGAACAAGAAACTGCTGAAAATATCCGCGCTCCTGAGCGTGATTTGCGCGCTGGTCGCGCTGGTTGCGCACGCTCAAAACGCAGAGCCCCAAGGCGACGATTCGTTCGCCAAGTACGGCCAGGAGTTCAAGGGCAAGATTGGTCGGACGTACGCCGAATCAGAGGAATGGTACCCCGAAGTTCCGAAGCCGAAGCCGGGCACGCCCAATGTGTTTATCATCCTGTTGGATGACGTCGGCTTTTCGCAGCTGGGCAGTTACGGCGGATTGATCAAAACGCCCAACGTCGACGCGCTCGCTGCCGACGGCTTGCGCTACAACAACTTCCACACCACGGCGCTGTGTTCGCCCTCGCGGGCCGCGCTGATGGCCGCGAGAAATCCGCATCGCATAGGATTGGGCTCCCACGCGCTCACCGCTATGGGCTTTCCCGGCTACAACGGCGTCCCGCCCGAGAGCGCAAAATCACTCGCCAAGGACTTCCAGCACGCCGGCTTCGAGACCTTTGCGGTGGGCAAATGGGACCATACGCCTTTGCCGGAAGCTTCGCAGAGCGGGCCGTTCCTCCATTGGGCCAGCGGCGAGGGCTTCGACCATTTCTATGGATTTATGGCAGCCGACGCTGACGACTATCGAACCTTGCTTTGGGACGATCACCATCCGACGGAAAACTGGATTGGCAAGCCGGGCTACCATCTGACCACCGATTTGGCCGATCGGGCGATCAACAGCGTCACCTCGCACGTCTCGATTTATCCGGACCGTCCGTTTTTTGTTTTCTGGGCGCCAAGTGCGATGCACTCGCCGCATCAGGTCCCGCAGAAATACATCGATATGTACAAGGGCAAGTTTGACATGGGCTGGGACAAGGCGCGGGAGATGATTTTTGCGAAGCAGATGCAAATGCAGCTCCTACCCGCCGGCACCAAGCTGTCCAACGGCATCCCGGAGATTCCAAAGTGGGATAGCCTGAGTCCGGAACAGAAGAAGCTGTATTCGCATCAGATGGAGGTCTTCGCCGGCATGCTGACGCAGACCGACGAGCAGATCGGCCGCATGATTGCGGCCCTGAAGCGCACCGGTCAATACGACAACACCATCATCATGGCCACCTCTGACAACGGCGCCAGCGGGGAAGGCGGCTTGAACGGGACCTTCAACGAGTCGCTGGTGCTCAATGCCCAGCAAACCAGCCTAGAAGAAAATATGAAGCACTACGATGAATGGGGCGGGCCTGACACCTATCCGCACTATCACGCGGGCTGGGCGATGGCCGGCAACACCCCGTTCAAATACTGCAAACAGATCGTGCACAACGGCGGAGTCTCCGATCCCCTGATCATCACGTGGCCCAAGGGCATCAAGGCCAAGGGCGAGGTCAGAAATCAATACGGATTCATCACCGACCTGATGGCCACCGCCCTCGAGGCGACCGGCACGCAATTCATGGACGAGATCGACGGCGTCAAACAAATTCCGATAGACGGCAAGAGCCTCGTCTATTCTTTCAACAACGCCTCCGCACCGTCGACACGCACCGAGCAGTACTACGAGCAATTGGGGAACCGCGCGATGTACAAAGATGGATGGAAGGCGGTGACGATCCATGGCAACCGGATGCCGTGGATAGTTGCGGGCACCTTCCCCTTCGACAAGGACGTGTGGGAGCTCTACAACGTCAACGAGGACTTTTCGGAAACCAACGATCTCGCGGCCAGCAATCCGCGGAAACTCGAGGAGCTGAAGAAGGCCTGGGACGACGCCGCTTGGAAGAACAACGTCTATCCGCTCTACGATGACCTGGCCAATCGGATAGGCAAGCAGTTCAGCCGCGCCTTTGGCGACCGCAAGCAATTCATCTACTACTGGCCCGGCGCTCAGCGTATCCCCGAAGCCGCATCGGCCCCGGTCAAGAACACTTCACATTCTATCGAGACGACGCTCAATCTGAAAGGTAACGAGGAAGGAGTGATCGTGGCCTGCGGCGGCGTGAACGGCGGATACACGCTGTTCATTGCCGACCACAAACTGCACTACGAATACAACTACTTTAACGTAGCGCGGTACGCGATCGTCTCTCCGGCGTTGCCCACCGGCAAAGTCGATCTGAAATTCAATTTCATCAAAACCGGAATGCTGAAAGGCACCGGGGAGTTGTACGTGAACGGGAACAAAGTCGCGGAAGGAGCGCTTGATCAAACGGTTCCAGGAAGCTTCTCGCTCAGCGAAACCTTCGATGTAGGTGTAGACAACGGAACGCCGGTGTCGAACAACTACAAAAAGAAAGATCACTTTCCGTTTACCGGTCAGATCGACAAAGTGACAATCACCCTGACCGCGCCGGACACGGACAAGGCCAAAGAGGCAAAGGATTTCGAGGAGGTGGACTGAGCGGGCCGATCCCGTCGTCACGCAAGCGAGCCGCGCTCGGTCGCAGGGATTCCGTATGGGCCGAACACCGATGCTCTGTACTCGTCATCGCGCGACGCCCTCAAAAGCGCGGCGCGATCGCGCAAGATTCGCAACTGCGCCCGGACGTAGTCGACCTGCCGCTCGACCTCATACCTGCGGCCTTCGATGTACGACGCGAACGCGCTCGCGGACAGGTCGCCGCTGCGCAAAGCGTTGTCGGCGGCAATCGCCGCCAACCGTCCGGTGCGGAGCGCGAATTCGTTGCCCTGTCCTGTTATCGGCGACAGATATCCCGCTGCGTCTCCCACCAGCAGCAGGCGGTCGCGTGCGACTGCGCTGACGCGATATCCCAACGGCGCCATCGACCATTGCCGTCCCACCCGCGGCTCTCTCATTACGCGCTCGTAGAGCCATCGATCGTGATTTCGCGCGACTGACTCGTAGAATTCGATTGCGCCGAGCCGGTCGGTCTGCTTCTCGGCCAGGTCCGCTTCAAGGATGTATCGATACAGTCCCGGCTTGATTCGCGAGCCGCTGATCATCGCGCCGCGCATCCCGTACAGATGACGATCCCAGGTATTCAGGGGAGTGCCGTCGAACGAATTGAAAAAGACGGCGACGCCGATTTGTGAAAACTCGGGGTCTTCGGACTTGAGATTCAGAGCACGCAGCGACGGTGCGTAACGGCCGCCGGCGTCGATCAGCATGCGCGCCGAATGCCGGCTGCGGCCGGCGGTGATTGCGATTGCGGCGTCGCCGCGAAATTCCAGGTCGGTGACTCGCGCGTTCCAGATCAATCGCCCTCCCACCTCAACCAGTCTGCGGCGCAACGCCGCGTTGAATCCGCCGCGGTCAACCTGCGCAGGGCAGGTGGGAGTCGGAATCGGATGGTACGTCCAGGAAAGGTCGGGATAGACGTTGCGGAAGCCGGTAATCCGGTCGAGTACCCAGTCCCCTTCGAAGTTGACCCCCAACTGTGCGCATTCGTTCTGCGTTGGAACAACGAGCACTTCGCCCGACGTGATATCCTCGCCGTCTTCGCGATCCTTGCGCTCGAGCGCGATGACGTTGTAGCCCGCGGCGACGAGCCTTATCGCGGCCGCACATCCGGCAGGTCCCGCTCCAATCACGACTACGTCGGCGTCGAGGCTCACTCGTTTTTCAAAGCTCGACCGTATGCCCTAATTGCTCGGATATCGTCTGGGCCAGGCGCGGGAACAACTCGTGGCCGTCCTTATCGTCGAGCCACGAACCGCGCGCCGGGTCCCAACTGTAATGGAATCCGTGCGAGCCGGCAGCGAGCCACATCTGCTTCATCTGCGATTGCCGTGACAGGATAAACTTCGCGCCGCCTGCAAACTCAATCGTCACGACTCCGTCGGCGGTCGTGTAGTCCACCTCGTCAGGGTCGAGGTCCTCGAGCCACTTGGCGACTTTGGTCAACGCGGTATCGGAGCGCTCGCGAAATTCGCTGTCGTCCATGCTGAGATTGTAGCAAAGCGCGGACGCGATGCGGCAAGTCGGAGGGTCCCTGATTGGAACTATTCTTGTCAGAAGAGCGGGCGTTGTGCTGAAGCCGCTACTGGCGAGAATGAGCGGCGGTGGATTGGCGACGGGCCCAACTTGATCAGCGATTGCATGTGGTCGTTGGTGCAGTAGCCCTTGTGTTGCGCGAAGCCGTAGCCGGGGTATTGGGCGTCGAGCATCACCATCATGCGGTCGCGGGTGACCTTGGCGACGATCGAGGCGGCGGCGATGCAGAAACTTTTGCGGTCGCCGCCAATGATTTTTGTTTGCGGCAGTTCGAGGCCGGGAATCAGGCGGCCGTCCACCAGCACGTGGCCGGGCGCGAGATTCAAGGCCGTAAGCGCGCGCCGGCTCGCCGACATCGTGGCCCAATATATGTTGAGGCGATCGATTTCGTTGACCTCGGCGATGCCGACGCCGACGGCGATTGCGCGCTCGCGTATCGGAGTGAAAAGTTCCTCGCGCTGATCGTGAGTCAACTGCTTGGAATCGTGCACACCGCTGATGAAGGTCTCGGGCGCGAAGACAACCGCGGCTGCGACCACCGGACCGGCCATCGGGCCGACGCCGGCTTCGTCGACACCGGCGACGGCGTCGATGCCGAGTTTCCACAGGCGTCGTTCGTAGCGCAGGTCAGGCCGCTTGCTCATCGTCAGTTACGCCAACCGCTTGAGACGCGCCTTGCGAATCGTCTCTGCCGCGAGGTCGGCGTCGTAGATGTCGTTGAGGCGGATCGCGTAGTCGGCGCTGGCCGCCGACGCGATCGTGACGTCGCCGAGTCCGACCATCCGCTGAAAAACACGCTTGCTGACCTCGACCGAGCGGATGTCGGCCAGTTCCATCTCGCGCCGGCGCGACGCGACCAGCCCACGCTTTTCGATCAAACGATCCGAGGTGAGACTCCAATTGACGGTTCGCGCGCGAATCATGGTGACGAGGAACATCAACACGCCGAGACCGATTACAGCGAAGCCTACCTGCACCGGCTGGAATTTGAGGTAGAGCAGGCGCCCGCCGGTGGCGATCAGAACTCCACCGACGAGGAAGCCGTTGGCGTAGTACCATAGCGAGGGGCGGAATGTGGCCAGCGCGTACTCGCGCACGGCGGCCGGCTTGGGCGCGAACATCCGCGCGCCGCATCGCGAGCAAAAGGCGGCGCCTTGCTGGGTGTCGTTACCGCACTGGGGACATCTCATCGCGCCCGCCTCTGCCACCGCATCGGAAAGAAGTCGATGCGATTATGATGATGCGCGGTGCGCCGCGTCAATTGCAGGGGTGACCCCTGCACCCAATATTCGGAGCGCAACGCCGTGGCCAGCTTTCTTGTGTCGTCTTTTTTTTGTGTCATTCTGAGCGCAGCGAAGAAACCCGGTGCTGTGATCGACGCCGCACTGTCTAGGTAAGAAGGACGAACTCATGAAATTCGGACTATTCGGAATCAACAACGGACCATGTGCGTCTCCCAAGTGCGCCGCCGCGGTCGCGCGTGCGGCCGAAGACGCGGGATTCGAAAGCGTGTGGACGGGCGAGCATGTGATACTGCCGGACCCGCAGGCGCCGCCGTCTCCCGTGCCGGCGGATTACCCGATGCTTGACCCTGCAATCGCGCTGGCGTTTATCGCCGCGCACACGACGACGATTCGGCTGGGCACCGGCATCATCATATTGCCGCAGCGAAATCCGGTGGTGCTCGCCAAAGAGCTCGCGTCGACGGACGTGCTGTCGAACGGCCGGCTGATTTTCGGTATCGGCGTCGGATATCTCAAGCCGGAGTTCGACGCGATCGGCGCGCCGTTCGATCACAAGGGTGCGCGCTCGGAGGAATGGCTGGCGGCGATGATCGCACTGTGGTCGATGCCGAAGCCGGAGTTCAGAGGCAAGTGGATCAAGTTCAGCGGTGTCAACGCGATGCCGCGGCCCGTGCAGAAGCCGCATCCCGAGATTGTCTTCGGCGGGCATACGAAGGAGGCCTTTAGCCGGGCGGCGCGGCTCGCGAAAGGATGGTACGGCTTTGCGCAGGACCTTGATGGGACGGCGAAGTGCGTCGAGGGGCTGCGGGCAGCGTGCAAGGCGGTGGGGCGTCGGTTCGAGGACATCGAAGTGAGTATCACGCCGCACGCGCGGGTGAAGGTCGATCGCGACACTGCGAAGTGCTATGCCGACTTGGGCGTGAGCCGGCTGATTTTGCTGCAGCGCGGCGCGGACGAAGCGGCGCTGCTCGAGGGCGCTCGCGAGGTCGGGCGCCAACTGATCGGCAAAGTCTGAGCGCGTCAACCCGCAGTTAGCGGATAGCAGCGCGCAGTTAAAATAGGACGACGGGTGTCCCAAAGCTGCGGCGGCGGGCATTGATAGGTCGCGTTCGCGGTGTGATCGGCATTTTTCTGGCGTAGTGGCAAAATCCTACCGGCTGCTGCGGTCAATCATGGCCGCAGACCTCTTTATTCGTGTGACATTTGGGTCCGCGCTCCCACGGCACGCAGCTTGCGTTAAGCCTACTCAAGGGTCGGATGGCAATCGCACGAATCAATAAAGAGAAACTGAAAAGGGGAGCTGGCAGATGCTGAAAAATGACAGCAGTCACGTACTGACGGTCAAGGAACTTTCGGACTACCTGAAGGTTCATCCGTCAACGATATACAGGCAGCTCAAGCGCGGGCGGTTGCCGGCGTTCAAGGTCGGCAGCGACTGGCGCTTCAATATTGAATCGATCGACCGGTGGCGCCTGGAGCAGGACACATTCAAGGAGCTGTAGGAGCGCCGGACGCGTAGCGGGGGACTGGGGGGGGCGAAAGAGGGAAGTCACGCAGAAGGGCGTCCGCAAGGACGCCCGGCGTGGCTAACTACGGGGCGTCACGAACGACGGCGAGCGTCGAGGAAAAAATATGCGTCTGACTATACTAGCGGGACTGATCATGGGCATGTCGCTGGCGATCCACTCGGCGCTCGGCACGCACGCGAGGGCCAAAGTCGGTCAAACGGTGAAGGCAGTTGGTGTCCACTTAAGGGTGGTCGCGCCGTGGTACATCGCGATGAATGTCGGGCATGTTGCGCGGCAGGTAGCGAGTAAGTCCGGCATCGTCAGACGAACCTGATTCGATTGCGCCGACGACGGCCTGTGTTTGCCTGCTTCGAAGGCGCGCACTTTGTCATTTTGAGCGAAGCGAAGAATCCCGGCTTCTGTGCCCGAGCCGGCACTTTTCCGGGATTCTTCGCCGCGCTCTAGAATGACACGGAACGAATGCGAAACTGATCAGATCGTTCTGATTGCGCCGGTTGAGGCTTCGTCGGCGGGGCCGACGAAGTCGAACGCGAGCCATCCGCGGAGCGGATCGACGCGGCTCACTTGCACCATTACCGGCATCTGATTTGGCAAGGTGGGCGCGCCGTGCAGGGTTCCGCGCACGGCGAAGTCGGCGAGTTCCGCGCTTTGGCCTTCGCGTGCAACGTAGGCGAGGATCGGGCCATCATGGGCGTGACGTTCGAGGTAGCGGAGAGTCCAGTAGCGCTTGGCGCGTCGTTCGAGTTCGCGGCCCGACGCTTCCGCATTCTCGGCGCCGGCCAGCACGGCAAGTAATTCATCGACATTGTAAATCGGCGCTTCGTGGTCGCGATTTGCAAGCGCGCCCAATAGTTGTCGCTGCAGGACCAAGTCGGCGTAGCGGCGAATCGGTGAGCTTAACTGCGCATAGAAGTCGAGTCCGATTCCGGCGTGATATTCCGGATGCAGCGACAGCCGCGGGCGCATCGCCGCCATATCGCCGCCGCCAAGTTGCGGCTGCACGCGGTAAATGATCGGAATCCGATTCGCGGCGGCGTAGCGAGCCGCGACGAAATTGCTCAGCACCATGAACTCCGCGACCAGCGCGCGGCCCGGCGACCCGTTATCGATGATTGTGATTTCCACCTCGTCGCCGCGCACGCGGACCTTCGCCTCGCGCCTCTGCACGAGGACCGCGCCCGCAGTCCGGCGCCGCTGACGAAGCTGGCCGGCGGCCGCATTTAGTCGCGCGACGGTGGCGGCAGTGTCATCGGCGGACGCCCCTGACTCGAGAATGCGATCGACCTGGTCGTAGTCGAGCCGGCGCATGATTGGAATTCGCGCGGGATAAATCGAAGCGTCGAGCAGCTCGCCGTCGGCCGACAAGCGCACGTCGGTGGTGAGTACGGGGCGATCTTCGCCGGCAATCAAGCTCGCGGCGCGGCATGAGATCGGATCAGGCAGCATCCTGATGGTGGTCTCGGGCAGATAAACCGTGGTCGCGCGCGAGGCCGCCTCTTGATCCATCGCACTGCCCTTGGCGACGAAGTCCGCGACCAGCGCGATGTGCACGCGCACACGGATGCCGCCGTCGGCGAGCGCCTCGCAACTGAGAGCGTCGTCAACCTCGACCGTGTCTTCGTCATCGACGGTGACGGCGTATCCGCCGTCGGAAATCGCGCGCGGGCCGGGCACCACCTCGGCCGCTTCCTTCATCACGGCGTCGCTGAATTCGTCCTTGAGCCCGGCGATGAACGCGAAACGCGGTACGCGCGGCCGCGCTCCGAGGCGCTCAAGAATTTCGAATGCCGCTTCGGCCGGATCGACTTCGGGCGCGGCGTGCGCGAGCATTGCGGTCATGTCGCGGCTGCGCGTGAACGGGTTCTTGAGATAGCGCGAGAGTTCTTCGACAAGCGCGGCCGCTTCGTCGTCGGGCGGCTTCTCGGCGCCGTTGAGGACGTCGCGCAGATGCTTCTGGATCTTGCGATAGTCGTCGCTGCGCGCCCGAATCCGATCATTCTGTATCCGCAGACGTTCGACCTGGTCGGGCGTGCGCGGCACGAAGTCCATGTGGCGGCGGGTGAAGTAGGTGCGGTCGTTCAGCAGCGCCTCGAGCATCACGGAGGCGGCGGCGTTCGAGCGCCGGCCGAAGAACAGCTCGGCGAGCTCTGCGGCGGAAAAGCTGCGGCCCTGCTCCTGCGCGACCTCCCACAGCAACTGGAGATCGAGCTCGGCGGTAAGTTCGGCGCGTTCCCGTTCCAGCTCGGCGAGCACCTCGGCAACGTCTTCGCGATCGGCGCGCCGATCCGGATGGCGCATAAGGACCAGATCGCGCGGGACTAATCGTTCGTGCCCCGCGGAATCGATCACCGCGAGATGGCGTTCCTGTTCGCGAGTCACGAGCGCGGCCTTGAGTCGGCCTTGATCGAGGTACTCGACGACAGTGCCGGTGTATTTGATCGGTGATGACACGTCAGAATTCATTTTGACGACCGCCGCGGGCTAAGACTATATGGAAGGGCGAACAATCGCCGGAAAGTGTATCGCGCGAGGCCGCTTGAGCAGGAAAATTCAGATCGACGTGCCCGACGAGCTGTTCGCGCAGCTCATGCAGGTCGCCGAGGCGATGGGGATTTCGAATCCCGAGGAGGCCGCGACTGTTGGGCTGGCCGAGTGGGTGTTGCGCCGCAAGTCCGAGTTGGACGACCGCGATCCTAACGAAAAATACGTTGTCAACGAGGCGCTTGATGAACTTCTCGAAAGGAAAAAGTAGTTTTTCAATTGTTTCAGTGTTCGCCACCGCGTTGGGTGTCGCCGCGCTGACGATCGCAGCTCTGCCGAGCTTGACCAACTCGATCGCGCGCGCGTCGGGCGCCGGCCTCGACGTTGAAGTACCGTTCGAGATCAAGGCGCTGAAAGCGCCCGGCCTGGTCGCGCCGTATTTTCTCCAAGACAACCATGGCGCGATGGTGGTGTCCGATCAGGCGGGCGGAGTTTACTCGGTCACGTTCGGCGGCAAGGTGACAGCGCTCGCGGACAAGACGAAAATCAAGAACCCGTCCGGGGTCGCGATTGGGCCGGCAGGATTCGGGTCGTACGGGGGCAATGTTTTCGTGCTCGCGGCTACCGGCGGCATCAAGGGACAGTGCGAAGTCGAGAGAATCGACCAGTCGGGCGCGGTCAGCACGTTCGCGAAACTGCCCGCCGCGGCTGCGACCGAATGCCGCGACCTGGAGTTTGGCGCCGCCAGTTCGCCGTTCGCAGGCAAGCTCTACGCGGCGGTAAGCGGCAACTCGACGATTTACTCGATCGATTCGTCGGGCAAGGCGAGCACATTCGGCAACTACAGCAAACCGGTAGCGTTCGAGCTGACCACGATCACATTTCCGCCCGCGTCCGATTCGAAGGCGGCGGGCATGATGCTGGTTGGGATGCGCGCGAAGGGTGGTTTTGCATCGAAGGTCGGGCGCATCGCCATCGTCGGCGCCGACGGCAAAATGAAGGATGAGGTTTACCTGGTCGGATTCACGCGGCCCTCGGGCTTCGCGTGGTCGCCATCAGGCTTCGGCTCATACGGCGACGAGCTGCTGATCGCGGACACTGGCAAATTCGCGGCGGAGAACGACAACGAGCGGGACGGCAATATCTATCGAGTCGAGCGAGATGTCTCTCGTCCATTCGCCTCGGGCCTGATGGATCCGACGGACATGAAGTTTATCGGCAACAAGGCGGTGATTTGCGATCCTGCCGAGAAAGGGAAAGGACAAGGCGCGATCGTGATTATCTCGTCGCTGCTCTAAGCGCCGAGCTGTCAGTGCCAGGGTTCGCGGACGACTTGGGTGTCGCCGGTCTCTCGATCGACCAGCAGCATCTCGACCTGGTTGTATTGCCCCTTCGGGAAAAAGACGTAGCCGCTGACCGTGTAGTCCTTGCGCACTTCTTCGGGTTTGAGTGAGACCGCCTCGATCTGCTGATTGGCCTGCTGGTCGGCTTTCGATTGGCCTCTTTCGGCGCCGCTGATAATGCCCCATCCACCGCCGAACGCGCTGCCGATCAAAGCGCCCGAGCCCGGAGATCCGAAACCCCACCAGCCGCCACCCGAACCCGCCGCGCCTGCTATTGCTCCAGCCGCTGCTCCCACGGCGGCGCCGCCGACGCCGCTGACGGTCGCGCTTTTCACCGCTCCTTCGAGCTCCTTGGCGCTGCCGGCCTGCCGCGCCGCTTCGCCCGGCGGTAGAGGAGCGACTCGCTCGCCGGCGTCGTTGAGCGCGAACACCTGGCTTGGCACGACTGATCGGGTCGAATCGGTACCGTTGGCGATCGACACATAAACGGGGGTGACCTCGCCGACCGTCGGTGCGGCTGCGACGCTTACCGCGAGCTGGCCCTGTTGCGGAGTGGCGACGACGTTCGGGGTATGTGCTATCGGCGGGGGCGCGACGGCGCATCCGGAAATTGCGATTGCCGCCGCGATTGCGATTCGAATTTTGACGCGCTTCATGAGGGCCACTTTCACGATTCCATTTCAGTCTTTGGCGCGAGGCAAGTCTATACCCGCTGGCTCGCATCTATAGACGTGGCGGAAGGGCCGAGGTTTCAACGCTTTTCCGGGCGACATTCGCCAATGCTAGGATTCAATCGATGAGCGCGGGCGAAACTACGGCGCGGCGTCCGAGAAACGCCATCGTAATCCTGCTCGACAGCCTCAATCGTCACATGCTCGGCGTGTACGGCGGGCGCGAGTTTGCCACGCCCAACCTGGACAGCTTCGCGCGGCGCGGGGTTCGCTTCGACCGTCACTACTCGGGCTCGCTGCCATGCATCCCCGCGCGTCACGACATCCTGTGCGGTGCGATCGATTTTTTGTGGAAGCCGTGGGGGTCGATCGAAATCTGGGAACGGCCGCTGACCGCGTACCTTCGCGCCGCCGGCGTCGTCACCAAGCTGGTCTCGGACCATCCGCATCTGTTCGAAGTCGGCGGCGAAAACTATCACACCGATTTCACCGCGTGGGACTACCAGCGCGGGCATGAGAGCGACCCGTGGCAGACGCGGCCGGACCCAAGCTGGATCGGAGCGCCGTCATTTGCGCGCGGGCATACGCCGTACGACAACTCGCGCGGTTACTTTCGCGACGAGAGTGATTTTCCGGGACCGCGCACCATGGCGGCGGCAACGGACTGGCTCGAGCGCTCGGCGCGCAGCCACGAACGCTTCATGCTGTTCGTCGACGAGTTCGATCCGCACGAGCCATTCGATACGCCTGAGCCGTACGCCTCGATGTACGATTCGTCGTGGCAAGGCCCGCACATGATCTGGCCGCCTTATGTCCGCGGCGCGTTGGCGCGCGGCGTGCTCACGCAAGAGCAGGCGCGCCAGATCCGCGCATGCTACGGCGCCAAGCTGACGATGATCGACGCGTGGCTGGGCAAGTTGCTCGCGGCAATCGAGCGCGGCGGATTTTACGACGACACGGCGGTGATCGTATGCACCGATCACGGGCATTACCTCGGCGAAAAAGACATCTGGGGCAAGCCCGCGGTGCCGATCTACGAACCGCTCGGGCATACGCCGTTGTTGATCGCGGCGCCGGGCGTCAGCGCGCGAAACGTGGACGCGCTGACGACCAATGTCGATATCTGCGCGACCCTCGCGGAGATTTTCGGCGTCGAGATGGCGCATCGCACGCATGGACGCTCGATGCTCCCGCTCATAACTGGCGCGGCGCGCTCGATTCGTGACTGGGCGCTGGCGGGGGTTTGGGGACGCGAGGTTCATTTGATCGACGCGGACGCGAAGTATGCGCGCGCGCCGTCGGGCGACAACGCTCCGCTGAGTCTGTGGTCGAATCGATGGTCCACGATGCCGATACATCGAATGCCGGAGATCCAGTTGCCGCCGCCGGACGAGCGCGCAGTGCTCGACCGGATGCCGGGCGCGAGGACTCCGGTCATCCGCCAACCGTTCCGCGCGGGCGACTTGCTGCCGTACTGGGCGATGGGCAAGTTCAGCGGTAATCATCTATATCGCGTGCGCGACGATCCCGCGGAGGAAGCGAACCTCGCGGGCAGTGCCGAAGAAAAGCGAGCGGCTGAAAAACTCCGAGCAGCGTTGATTAAGATAGAAGCGCCTCAGGATCAATTCGAGCGCCTTGCGCTCGCATGAAATCGAACAGGAGGATATGCAATGGCAGCAAAAATTGTCGGAGGGTGCATGTGTGGTGCGGTTTGCTACGAGTCCGCGACCGACGCCGTCATGCAGGCAAGCTGCTACTGCCGCGATTGCCAGCGCTCAACCGGCAGCGCCTTCTCCCCGGTGCTACTCGTGCCGAAGGACGCGTTCAAACTGACCAACGGACAGTTGAAGCATTACGAGGTGACGGGCGACAGCGGCAACAAGGTCAGCCGCGGCTTCTGCGCCGATTGCGGCTCACCTATCATGAGCGTTCTGTCAGCGATGCCGTTCACGGCGATCAAGGCTGGCAGCCTGGACGACCCGAATCAGTTTCAGCTCACCGCGAGCATCTTCGTCGCCAGCGCGCCGAAGTGGGCGCCGCACTTTGCGGGCGTGCCGACTTTCGCGCGCAATCCCGGCTGACACGGCGCGGCTCGCCCGCGTAGAGATCGCTGCTGCAATTCAAATAGTCCGCAGATGGCTACGGGCCGGCTAGCGCTCGTGACCGCCGCTGTGGCCACCGCCGAAACCGTGTCCCCGTCCGTGCCCGCCACCACCATGCCATCCACCGTGTCCGCCGCCATATCCACCGCCAATGAAATGTGGGTAGGGGGCGATTCCACCGATCCAGAATATCGACGGAGGGAAAAATACGCCGTTTAGAGCGTTCAACGACGCCACCTGCTCGTCGTCCGATTCGGCGGCATACTGCGCGGCGTCGTTTTCGTGCGTCAACGCCAGTTGGTAGCGATCGAACTCGCTCTGATGTCCTTCATAAACACATACGCAAACGTCAGGGTCGTAATACCAGTAAACGGTGCCGGATTGAGCCGCGTAGCTGCGAATCTCGTACGGCGGAAGGTCCTCGACGAGTCCGACCTTGTCGTCAGTGTCCAGCTTGATCGTGATGAAACCTGCGTCGGCCAGCATCGCCTCGGTTTTTCGAACGGTCTCAGGCTTTGAGGCTTCGTAGCGGCGGTATGCCGCGCAACCCGAAACGACTAGCGCTAGTAGAACCGCGACAATGAACCGTTTGGGGGACAAGCGAGGTCGAGCATATACGCATCAGGCGCCGGACAGAATGAACAATTGCGGACCAGCGCACGATCTTCGCGTGCGGGTCTGTTTATGATTTAACGATCCTGTTCGACCAGGGGCCGGGGTGGCGAAATGGCATACGCAGAGGACTTAAAATCCTCTGGAGCGAAAGCTCCGTGCGGGTTCGACCCCCGCCCCCGGCATTGAAAAACTTTATTGAAATTAAGTACTTAGCTGAATCACCTAATCTGCGGCGAGATCTCGCGCAGGCGATATTTGGCGAAATTGTGCAGGTTTTGTACAGGTCGCGTCGCCGGGCGGGTTGGGAGCAAGAGTGAAACTCATAGGGCTGGAAACAGAGCCACCACACCCACCAGAGCCACCAACACCCTTGGTTCGCGCTCGCGGTAGGTGTGCCGCGGGTCTACACTCGGATACGGGAGGCGAAAGCCGACGCGAACGCCGTGATGACAACCGAGCTATTCCTGCCTCGAGCAAAAGGCGCCGACCCTGGCAAGATCGAACAATTCTTGTCGCAGAGCCGTCAGCTCGGAACGATCCGCGTGACGTTTGAAGAAGACACGAAATTACCCGCGTTCGAGCGGAAGCTTCATCAACCGCTAGGATGGGAGCTCGATGGCAAGCGAGACATTAGGCTAATCGCGGAGTCGATATCGCGTCGCATTCTGGGCGAGTATCGCGACAACCCGGGCACTGCCTACAGCGGTGCGAGGATCGCTGTTAAGCCCAACAAGTGAACGGCTGAGCCAAATGCTGCAACCCGACTTCAATCCCGCACCAACGACTCTCCGCATCCATCGCTGCGGCTACGTCTCGAAATGCAAAAGGCGCGGATGCCTCGAGCGCGCGACGCTGATCGCCGAGAAGGTTGACGGTGCGGGCCGGCACGTTCGGCAGATCGAGTTGTGCACGCGGCACAGCAACGTCGTCATCGCGCGTGAGCGAGCTCGCGGCCTAGAGATTTCCGATCGCCGGTTCGAATAAGAAACGGGCCAGCGCTGCGAGAACGCCAGCCCGTCGCCGACCGGTAAAAGGGGGGGGGCAAAAACCCAGTCAGCGATCCCC